>DASYUV010000138.1:0-44672 GCA_036000865.1 Binatia bacterium
CCCGCTCGATCACTAAATCCGCAACCTCTGTTGTCGCGGCTTGCACGAACTTCAACTTTGACAATCGGATTGAAAGCGCTTACCCAAACGATGCTAGTTCTTCACACGATTTCCAAAAACCATGAATAATGCGGGCTAGTGTCCTGACCCAGAAGTTTGCGACATAATTCCCCCTCACTCCGCCCCAAAATCTCCCCTTCCCCTTTTCCAAAGAGGGGTTAGAGTCCTGGAGCGAAACTTCCCCCTTTGAAAAAAAGGGGGATAGAGGGGGATTTGAGTGCGGCTTCAACCAGTGCCATGGTTTGGAGTTTTTAAATGAACTTCTGAGACACCACACTAGCCTAGCCCTAGCTGGCCGTCTTTATCGCGGCGGCAGTGGCCCTGCTTCCGCGAGCTTTTTATAAAGTGCGATGACTTCCGGGTCGCGCGGCAACTCTCTTATCGCTTTCTCTACTTCTTCACCTGTGAGTGGTGTCGGTTCCCGGCCCATGAGCTTCTTGAACTCCTGCTGGAAACCCGGATCTTTAAACGTCTTCGCCATCGCTTCGCGGAGAATCTTCACCAGCTCAGGCGGCGTGCCCGGCGGTAGATGGTGCGGCCAGCGCGGCACCTGGAAGGCGCGCAAGAGATCGACGACTTTGCGCTCCCGGTCGTTCTTCGCGAATGTATCGATATCGGGAAGGCCCGGCAGGCGCGCATCGAAACGGCCTTTGGGGTTCGAGATGGTTGCGTGAAATTGCACCTGACCGCCCAAGTCTTTTAGAACGCTGTCGATATTGCCGCTCGTCCTGCCGTCGAGCTCGCCGTTGTTAAGGGCGACATCCATTTCGGGGTCATTGAAACCGACGACGAATTTGGGCTCCTTGAATTCGAACATGTAAGCGAACATGCGCGCGGTCACGTAGACCGAATGTCCGACGGAATGAGCGCCGATCCGGATGCCCGGCGTGCGCCGGACTTTGTCGAGACTGTCGAGGCCCGCTGCCTTGCGGGTGAAAAACACATAGGGATTGCCGGTTTCCGTCGAGCCGATGTAAATGAATTTATCGATGTCGTAGTTGCTCCCTGGAAGACCAAGGATCGGCCCCGGAATCATCGCGCCGGCCGAGCCGATCTTCAGGCCGTCGGGCCTGGCCGTGTACATGTAATTCGCGCCCTTTCGACCGGAGGCGCCGTCGATGAATTCCATCATGATCGTGGGATTGCCGGGAATATATTTTTTCAAATAGGGCATCAGAGCGCGCGACTGAAACTCACCCGAGCCACCGGGCCCGCCCCCGCGCACGATGGTGATCGTCTTGCCGCCATAGTAGGGCGTTTGGCAGAAAGCGGCATGCGTGAAGAACAGTACCGAACTAAGTCCGGCAAACAACGTTAGTGGAAAACTCAGTTTGCCACCGAAATCCATGTCTCACCTCCCAATGATTACGATCGCGATAGTACGAAAACAGCGGCTCTGTAGTCTGAGAAAAACGGCGATAGCTCGCAGAATTCGGCCACACCGGCAATTGCGAGGCCAGAATGCCGATTGACTGCGCCTAACTTTTTGTCCCGAGTTGCGTCAGAAAACCACTCTTCTTTAGATCTTCGACGAAGCGCAAGTCGAGCACGTCCTCCGGCTTGGCTTTGGCGGCTTTTGGGTCAATATCGGCCTGGATGTCCAGGATACTCTTGAGGCCCTCGATGGTCGGGTAAGTGTCATCGACCAACAAATCCCGATACGCCTCGTACGCTTTGTTCAACACCGCGACGTCCTGGCCTCGAGTATACTTCTGCAACACCTTGATAACCTCCGCTTGGTTGTGTTTGTAGTAATGGACAGTCTCGGCCATGGCTCGAACCAGACTCCGCACGGTATCGGGATTGTCCCGAATGATCCTTCGCGACGTCACAGTGCACGTCAATTGAAACGGAATCTTCATCTTCGCCATGTCGAGAATCACTTTAAGTCCGCCCTGCTCTGCGCGCACTCTTTCCGCTTCCTGGCCGACGGTAAAGTCCAATTGCCCGGAGGTCACCGCGAGCACCCGCGCCGTGCCGGTACCGATGGTGACGGCTTTGATGTCATTCAACGTGAGCTTCAGTTGCCTGAGCGCAAGCCGCAGCGCGAAGTCGGCCGCGGTCCCGGGAATGTGAATGGCGGCCGATCGTCCCTTAATATCTTCGGGCGACTTTATATCCGGCTTGCCGATGATGTAGTACGGCAGCGTGTTCGTCAGGCTGTTGACGATGGCGATGTCACCGCCAGCCAATTTTCCGTAAATGGCCGACGTACCGACCGCGCCAACGAAGGCCACGTCGCCTGCAATAAGGCTTTGAATGCCGCGGGTGCTGCCGCTGATATAGATCAGTTCGATATCGACACCGTGTTTTTTAAATATGCCGCGCTCCTTCGCCACCCAATATGCAGGCGAGGCATTGGCCGAATCGGAAATGTAGGCCAATAGATTGCTTTTGCCTTGGGCGTCGTTCGAGATTGCCAGCGCGAAAAAAAGCAGCAACGCGAGAACGCGACCGACCCTGTGAAGTCCCATCCGAGTCTCCTGTGATACGAAACTGAACTCTGCCATCGAGCGAGTTCGTTTACCCATATGGTAGTTTTATTGTTTCGGTCAAGGGCGATATGGCGGCTTGCTGGATAAACGCGGCGCCAAAGTTTAGCCAAAGCTCTTCGTCTTGGCATGATCCCGTTGCAGGGATAAAATTGAAGGGTCCATGCAAGCTGTCTACATCGCCGGCGTCGGCATGACAAAGTTCGGCAAAGATCCGCGGCCGCTCGCGGAAATCTTTTGCCAGGTATCGCAACAGGCGCTCGCCGAATCCAAAATTCAAGAGGTCGACGCGCTTTATATCGGCGTCATGAATCCCGAGGAATTTACCGGCGACAGCAACATCGCGTCGCAGATAGTCGACGCGCTGGGCCTTACCGGTGTTCCCGCTTCGCGTGTCGAAACCGCGTCTTCCGCAGGAGCGGCTGCCCTCTTCGCTGGTTTCCAAGCGATCGCGTCGGGATACTACCGCAGAGTCTTAGTGCTCGGCGGCGAAAAGATGACGCATCTGAGCACCAGCGCAACGACGCGCATCTTGGCAGAGGTCATCGACAAACGCGAACGCCAATGCGGCGCGACCATACCCGCGCTGGCGGCGATGGTCACGGAAAAGTATCGGCAAAAATTTCGCCTGTCCCGCTCGCGCCTGGAAAACATGCTCTGCAGCGTGGCCCTAAAAAACCATTTGAACGGTTCGCAAAATCCACTGGCGCAGTTTCAACGGGCAATTAAACGCGAGGTTTACTTCGCCAGCAAGTTCGTGGCGACGCCGCTGCGTTTGTACGACTGCGCACCGATCACCGACGGAGCGGCGGGGGTGATTCTCACCAGCGAAAAAACCGACGTGCGGTTATCGGGCATGGGACAAGGCACCGGACCGCTCAGCCTGCAGGAAAGAGATGTCTTTACGTCTTTTCCCGCAACGAAGATTGCCGCCGCACGCGCCTATCAAATGGCGGGTACTTCACCGCAAGGTATCGACTTCGCCGAAGTCCACGACGCTTTCACACCTTTTGAAATCATCAGCAGTGAAGATTTGGGATTTTTCCCGCCCGGCAAGGGCGGCGACGCGGTTCTCGACGGCAAGACCGCGCTAGACGGCACACTACCGATCAATCCATCCGGCGGTTTGAAGGCGCGCGGCCATCCCGTCGGCGCAAGCGGGCTCGCGCAAGTCGTCGAAGCTACCAAAAGGCTGAGGGGTCAAACGCACTCCAAACGCGAGTTCAAACGGGCCCTGACCCAGAGCACCGGCGGATTAGGAACCAATAATTTTGTCACCATTTTAGAACGAGCGGATGCGCCCGTCGTGGAGAATTTGTCGGCGCCCGTCGCTGCGCCGCCAGCAAATATACGAAAGCGAAATTCTCCACCCGCGCGTGACGCCGACGAAGGCGTCATCGAGACCTTTACCATCGTCTACGTCACGCCGGACGGCTTTCTTCCGCCGCTCGCTCTCGCGCTGATCCGCGATCGCAACGGCGTCTTGCTGATGGCCCAGGGAGAAGACGAAACACAGCTTAAAATCGGCCGGGAAGTTTATCTTAGGCGTATCGATGCGGTTTACCTTTTCACGGTGAAGAGTCAAATTCAAAAAGTACAGGAGGCTTTTACCAGACTGTTTCGGCGCAAGGCAACGACGCCGGCGCCGCGGGATAACCGCACGGGAGATCACAAGTGATTATCGGACGCGGCGCGAGTCGAGCGGAAAAACGTTTTAAGTCGCTTACCAGACTGCTTATCGAGAAGCTCAAAGAAGCGATCGTCATCGGCCAGCTCGCCCCCGGCGTGCAGCTTGTCGAAGCCGAGCTGGCAGCTTCATTAAAAGTCGGCCCCGTCGCGCTGCGTGAAGCGCTCCGGGCGCTGGAAGCGGAAGGCTACGTCACCTTTCGTTCCGACAACCACGTGGTCGTGACTAAGCCCACCCGCGAAGAGATCGAAGATTACTACACCATCGCCGGCGTCCTCGAAGGACTGGCCGCTCGCCTCGCGGTCGAGAGAGCGCGGCCGGAAGAGATCGAGCGCCTGCGGGAGCTGCACCAGTCTCTCAGAGAAGCCTGCCAGAAACGCGATCTGGTTGGTTATTTCGACGCCAATAACCGCTTCCATCGATTTATCGCTGAGATCGCCTGCAACGAGCGCCTTTACCGGCTGGTCGATCAACTGCGCCAGGAAATGCAAAAGACGCGCATTCTCGCCCTTCGCTTGCCGCAGCGCCTCCAATACTCGATGCGCGAGCATGACCAGATCCTGGATGCCTTTTTGAAAAAAAACCCGGAGCTCGCTGAGAGCACCGTGGTGCGCCACTTGCGAAACCAAATGGAGACTCTGCACAAAGCGCTCGACGCAACGAAAGGAGATAATCGATGAATGACAAAGCTGACCGGAAAGCCCGCGCGCTGGGCATCAATCACGTCGTCCTCGAAGTCGACGACTTGGACAAGGCGCTGGAATTTTACGGCGCGATCTTTGAATTCAAGCTGCGCGGCAAAAGCGCGCACAACGCATTTATCGATCTCGGCGACCAATTTATCCAGCTCACCCTCGGCAGAAGCCAGGTGCCCGACACCAAGCGCCATTTCGGTTTCGTGGTCGACGATCGGGAAGCCGTGAAGCGGGCTTTGGATAAGCTTGGTGTCAAGAGCATCAATGACCGGCTGAATATTCTGGATCCCTGGGGAAACCGGATCGAGATCGTGCCCTATGACGACATTCAGTTCACCAAGGCAGATAACATTCTTAAAGGTATGGGCATTGGCTCGCTGCAAAAGACCGCCAATGCCATCGAAGAGCTGAAGAAGAAAGGCATGGGACCGGGCGATTCGTAGTCCGATTGTCACCGACAGGGATATACTGCATCTGGCGTGTCTCCTTCTATTGGGTGGTGGTTCAGTGTGGGAAAGATCTCCACTTTGTTCGAGATGACACATGGCTCATGTAGTTGTCATTCCGAGCAAAGCGAGGAATCTTTCTCGATTTTGAGAGTCATGGTGGATCGAAAATGAACTACTACCTTCTTTCTATTGTCATCCGATGCTGCGCGTGATCGTTGGCGGTAAGTTAGGTCCTGACCGCGGTCGGTCCGGACTCAAAGCCAAACGCTGGCTACTGCAACTGGAAGGCGCTCTCTCGTGAACTACGCAGGCGCCGCGTCGCCGCAATATCACGCTTCCGCGTTGGGAATTTGGTCCGCGCTATCCGTTGTCTACCTGATCTGGGGATCGACCTATCTGGCGATTCGCTTCACCGTCGAAACGACGCCGCCGTTTTTATCTGCCGCAGCGCGCTTCATTATCTCGGGTGCCTTGTTGTACCTGTGGCGCCGCGCCGCCGGAGATCCCACGCCCACGCTCATCCAATGGCGCAATGCTGCGGTGATTGGAATTTTCCTTCTTGTCGGCGGCAATGGCGGCGTCGTTTGGGCCGCGCAATTTATTCCGTCGAGCCTGTCAGCGCTGTTGGTCGCAACGGTGCCCCTGTGGATGATCCTAATCAATACTCTTCGTCCGGCCGGCGACAAACCGAGCTCCAGGGCGTTGAGTGGCATCCTAATCGGTTTCTGCGGCGCCCTTTTATTGATCGGCTGGACGACCTATAGCGCTACTTCGGCGAACCTCTACGGGGCAATCGCTGTTTTGCTGGCATCGTTCTTTTGGGCAGTCGGTTCGATCTACGGCAAAGCCGCCGAGTTGCCCCCCTCGTCGCTCATCACAACCGGAGTCGAAATGCTCGCCGGCGGGATTGGGCAGATCGCCGTCGCTTTCATCTTCGGTGAATTCGCGAGCTTCAGCATCGATGCGATCTCGTCGCGTTCGGCGCTGGCCTGGACTTATTTGACCGTCATCGGCCCCGCCGCCTTTGTCGCCTACGCCTGGCTCTTGCGGGTCGCGCCCATTCCCCTGGTGGCCACCTACTCCTATGTCAATCCGCTCGTGGCGATCCTTCTCGGCTATTTTCTCGGCAAAGAAATCATCACGCCGCGCATTTTGTTCGCTGCGGGACTGATCATCGGCTCGGTGGTACTGGTCAGCGCGCCTAAACGATAAGGTCGTGACTGCGCTACTGTTCGATAAATTCGGCGAGCGGGGCGAGCGGCTCGACATGATCGCAAATGATTTTGACGATGGCCAATAGCGGCACCGCCATCAATGCGCCGGGCACGCTCCACAGCCAACCCCAAAAGATCAGCCAAACGAAAACGACTACTGGATTGAGCATCAGGCGTCGCCCCACGAAAAGCGGCAAAACTATGTACTCCTCCAGGATATTTAAACAGAGGTAGACAGCGGGCACGAGTAAGATCGCGCCGATCCCGTCGAGCGTGACGGCGGCGACTAACGTCACCACGCTGATGCCGATGATGGCTCCTAGGAACGGGATGAAGTGGAGCAACCCGGCCATCACCCCCCACAAAACTGGATTGGGCATGCCGAGAAAAAACATGGCCGTCGCAATGGCCAACCCGAACACCGCATTGACGAGGGTGATGGCAAACAAATAAGTGGAAATATCGCGCTCGATTTGATGGGAGATCTCCACCGCCGCCTTTTTGTCTTCGAAGCGCGGCAGCACGGCGACCAGTTTGCGCAGGAATAGGTCGCCGGAAGCCAAGAGGAAAAATAGCAGAACCAACACGATGCCGCTGCCGATGAGAAAATCTTGCGTCGGCGCCAGCAGCAATTCCCCAAGACTCGGCTTACTCACTTCAACTTTTTGCGTTTTTTCTCCGGTATCCAGTTTGGTTAATCGATCAACTTCTTGGCCGGCTTTGGTGAACTCTCGGACCGATTGCTTGACGTCCTTGAGCTTCCCATCGATTTGGCGCGCCGCCTCCGGCAGCTTACCCATCCAGTCTCGGGCTGGAAGCGCAAGTCGATAGATGCCCAATCCGACAGCGGCAACCAAAAACCCGACGACCAGCACCGCGCCAAGGGGCGGCGGAACCCACAACCGTTGTAATGTCCTAATGGTCGAAGCGAAGAGGAAGTTGAGCAGCAGCGCCAGCACCACGGGAATAAAAAATGTGGCGGCGAGCTTGAACGTGAAAAGCACTAACAGAAGAAAAATTCCGGTCAACGCGATCGAGCGAATTTGCAACGACGCGATCGTGTTTGGAAGCTGCGAGATATCCGGCGGGTTGGCGCTCTCGGACCCGTCATGATCGTCGAAGGATTTAGGAATCTCAGATGCTTTCATCGCAAGGCAGTTTGTCGGCTACGCCCATCAATATCGACGCGACGCTGTCTGAAGCGTTCTTCAATCACATACTTATAGAATAACTGGGAAAATCTCCTTTTCAACGGACTTTCCCGAAACTCTTGAGCGAGCCAAATAATGACTATTTGCCGTTCTGCTCACGACTTCGGGTTGGAAACGAAGTCTCCTTGCCGCGCTCTCGCCTGTCTGTTAAGACAACGTCACTTGCTCCAAGGGGGGAATTTTCATGGCGATTAAACTTTACGACGCCGTTCCATCGTCGAATAGCGACCGGGTTAAGATCGCACTCCACGAAAAGGGATTGCCCTACGAGCGCGTCACTCTGAATCTCGCGAAAAAGGATCAGAAGCGCCCGGAGTTCTTAAAACTCAATCCCTACGGCAAAGTGCCCGTGATAGACGAGGACGGTAAGGTTCTTTTCGAGTCTTGCATCATTAACGAATATCTCGACGAGAAATATCCCAACCCACCCTTAATGCCGAAAGACCCGTATCTGCGCGGGCGCGGCCGTGTACTGGTCGATTACGCGCTCAACTACGTCCACGAGCCTTATTGGGCATTGCGCGGCGAAATGCTCAAACCGGAAGCGGAGCGCGATGCGGCGGTCGTCGAAGAAAAACGCCGAAGCTTACAACACCTACTGCAGTATCTTGAAGAGGCGCTAGGGGATAAACCTTACTTCTTGGGTGATTTGACTCTGACCGACATCGCGATCGTTCCCCGTTTCCTGCGTATGGAAACTTATGGAGCCCTGCCGGCGATGTCGCTGCCCCGCCTCGGCGCGTGGCTCAGGCGAATGAAAGAAAGGCCGTCGGTAAAAACGATTCTCTAGCGCGCTGTTTAACCACGCTCAGAGGCTCTGCCGCGCACAAACGTGTTCGTGGCTCGTGCTCGTGTTCGAAGCGTTCACGGTCACGAACACGCTCACGGGACCTCGTTCGGCTATTTCAAAACTTCCTTCAGCTTGGCGACCACTGCGGGCGGCGTCTTGAACATATTTTGAATCGACTGTTCGATCTCTTCGCCGGACGCCGGAGCAATTTCCAAATTGGCTTTGCCCGCGTCGTTCAGAAAGTCCGGATCTTTAACCGCCTGCGAGAACGCTTTGCGCAAGAGCTGCACGCGTTCCTTCGGTGTGCTCGGCGGAATCGAATAACTGTAGGTAATCGCGCTCGGCTGATGGATGCCCGCTTCGATCAGCTGGCGCGCTTCCGGCGTCTTGGCAAAACTGATCGACAACGGTACCTTGGGCAGGTCCGTGTGCGCCTTCGGCGCGTTTTGCAGCACGACGATCACCTGACCCGACTCGATCGCCTTGCGCCAGGTGCTGCGCACCGACGCCCAAGAAAAACCGCATATTCCGTCGACTTCGCCGGACTCCACCGCCACGCGAATATCGGCGGTGCCCTTGTACCCGGTAATCAGGCGCATGGGCAAGCCGATCGCTTCCTTTAAAATTTTCGGCCCGTCGTCCGTCGGTGTTCCGGGAGCGCTCCCGCCCAGTTTGAGCGGTGTCTTGGCAGCGAGCCATTGTTCGCCGCTGGCGATGCCGATTTTTTGACTGAGCACGCACAGATCGTGGTTGTAACCGGGCGCGCCCATCCACTCCATCTTGCGCGCGTCAAAATTGATTCCTTGCGCGCCGACAAGCTGCCCGAGAATCTGGTTGCCGTTGAACGCTCCGATCGTTAAGCCATCCGGCTTGGCTGCGCGGTAAACGTAATTGGCTGAGATCAAGCTGCCGGCCCCCGTCATGTTTTCCACGATGATCGACGGGTTGCCGGGAATGTACTTGCCCATGTAGCGCGACAATGTCCGGGCATAGGTATCAAAACCACCACCGGCGGAGAAACCGACGAGAATACGAATGACCTTGCCCCGATAGAAATCGCCATTGGTTGACGCCGCGAAACCATTCGTGGCGGCGGCGCAAAAGAGCAAGGCAAAAAGAAGTGTGCGCTTCATAGCGATAATCTCCTTTGGCAGAGGGAAACCAATTGGGCGCACACTACGCGAAAAACATAATCCGCGTCAACGCGCGTATCAGATTGATGACCGAGAGACGGAAACGCCGTCATGCGCATTGACAAGCAGCCATGGTTACTTGTATGGAGCCGATTCGGGAGGATAGCGCGATGATAAACAGATTAACGCTGGCAACCTTGGCGTTGTGGCTTTCATGGCCCGGCTTGATCTACGCGGAGGATTTTTACAAGGGCAAGACTGTCCGCATCATCGTCGGCGGCAGCGCCGGCGGCGGCTTCGACACATATTCGCGAGTGATGGCGCGGCATTTGGGCAAATATATTCCCGGCAATCCGGCGATATTTGTCGAAAACATGACCGGCGCCGGCACTTTGATCGCGGCAAAATACTTGCACAGCAGCGCGAAACCCGACGGCTTGACTTTCGGCATCTTCAACGGCGGATTGATCTTGGGTCGCGTATTAGGCCTAAAGGGCATCGACTTCGACGTGCGCGAGCTGGAGTTTATCGGTGTGCCGGTTCAGGACAGCACGGTGTGCGCTCTGCGCAAGGAAAGCGGCGTCACCAACATGGATCACTGGTACGCTTCCAAGACGCCGATCAAGCTCGGTGGCCTCGGTCCGGGAAACAGCACCAGCGACACGGTCCGCGCCATCAAAGCCACCTTGGATTTGCCGATCCAATTGGTCGAAGGCTACAAAGGCACGGCGGAAATGCGTTTGGCGGCCGACGGTGGCGAGTTGCACGGCGCCTGCTGGGCTTGGGAATCGATGAAAGCGGCCTGGGCCAAAGGATTTCAATCCGGCGAAGTCAACGTCGTCTTGCAAGTGACAGCGAAAAAAATTCCCGACCTTCCCAACGCGTCCCTCGCTCTCGATCTTGCGAAAACTGCCGAGGCGCGCCAGCTCCTAAAAGCCGGCGCCATCGATTCCGCGGCGATCGTGCGAGTGTACGTCACCGCGCCGCGCACGCCCAAAGACAGGCTGGAGATTTTACGCGGCGCCTTCGCAAAAACACTAGTCGACCCCGAGTTCGTCGCGGAAGCAAAAAAAATCAACATCGACATCAACCCGCTTACGGGTGAAGAAGTGAAGAAGATCGTTGACGATCTCTTCAAGCTGCCGCCGCCCATGGTATCGAAGCTGGCGGCCATGCTCGCGCCCAAGTAATCTAATCAGGCCAAGCTTTTACGAAGGAGAGAATAAAAATGAAATGCCATGCGTGGAGAGTAGCGGCCAAATTCCTCTGCGTCGCTATCGCAGCGTTGTTTTTCGCATCGTCCTCGAGTCGCGCGGCTCAAGGCCCGGACTTAAAGCCGGAAAAATCTCGCCTCGAAGTTGCCATCGCAGCCACCGGTCCGCTCTATTTGCCGATCATCCTGGCGAACGAAGCGGGTTATTTCAATAAGCGGGGCGTGACAGTTAACACCAGTATACTTAGCGCCACGGCCTCGGCGCAGGCGCTCCTCTCCGGCCAGGTGGACATTTACCAGGGCGGCACCGCGACCATTCACGCCAACGTGGCCGGCTCGGATCTCATCTACATCGCCGCCAGCGTGGACCGCAGCACGCTGGCTCTGTTCGGGCAAAAAGGATTGACCACGTTCGACACCTTGCGCGGCAAGTCCGTGGCGACCACTTCTGTCGGGGCCTTCGGTGAAATCGCCATGCGCATAAGCGCCAAAGAGCGCGGCATGGAAATCGGCAAGGACGTCAAGCTCCTCTACCACAAAGGTCCGGCTGACGCGCTGTCCACTTTCCTGGTGGGCAATGCCGATGGTTTGATTGTCACGCCGCCCCAGAGCGAAATGGCGCGCAGCAAAGGATTTCCGGTGATCATCGATTACTACGAAAAGGGACTCAAGATCATCGGACCGGGCACCGGGGTGGCGCGCTCTTTCGTGCAGAAGAATCCCAACACGTTAAAGGTTTTCCTGATGGGCTATCTCGACGGCGTGAAGCGCTGCCTCGACGATCCGCCATATGCTCATAAGATACTCGCCCAGAGCAGCAAAATAACCGACACTAAACTTTTGGAAGAGAGTTATCAGGAAGGGGTCAAAGTCTGGAACAAAGACATGACCGTTGACCCGGAAGCGATCAGAATCGTCCTCGAGCAATCGACAGTGGCGAAAGCCGCCGACCTCGATCCGAAGCGTTTCTACGACAACACGCTCATTCGCGAGGTCAATCGCGACTATGCTTCGAAGCTTTTCCCGGGACAGATGAAGCAGTAGGGGCGGGTTTCAAACCCGCCCCTACCAGATGCCAACCCGCAGCTAACGCACATGCGCTAATTCAGCAAGCGCGTCCTCGAAGCTTTGTCGACGTAGTATTCGCCGACTTTTGCCGGCAGCAGGCCTTGTTTGACTAACTTCGTCGCGGCCTCCTTCACGCAACTTTGATAGGCTGTGGAAGTCATCTGCTGGCCCGGCTTGAGCAGTCCCAGCCTTTGCCACGCTTGGGTGAGACTTTCCCGTTTATCGCGCATGCCGTTGCCATTCATGTCGACATAAACTCCGCGCCCATCCAGAGGCTCCAAGTTGATCCCGTCGAAGTAAATCATTATCCCTTGAGAAGGCTCAGGGCTTTCTGGTAGTGATAGCCATTAAAAGAGGTTAACCGAGGAGTTTGAGCACCATGCGCATTATCGATGCTGATGGACATGTTTTAGAGAAAAATATTCCGTGGGCGGATTTGCTTGAAGAACCTTACCGGGCGCGCGCGCCGAGGCCCGTCACGGATAATCGCGGATTTAGTTTTATGATGATCGACGGAAGGTTGACGCCAAAGCCGGTGGGCAAGGGTTGCAGCTTCGTGGGCGCTCCGCGTAACCGACATCCTCAGCCGACAACAGGCATGATCGATCCGGTACAGCGACTAAAAGACATGGATCTCGAGGGCATCGATGCGGCTGTGCTTTTCGGCACGTCGCCTTTTTTGAGTCTGCCCTTTGTTGAGGACAAAGATTTGGCCTGTGCGATCGCGCGCGTTTATAACAACTGGTTGGCGGATTACTGCAAGGCGGACCCGCGCCGGCTCAAAGGCGTGGCAGCGGTCGCCATTCAAGACCCTGTCGAATCAGTAAAGGAACTTCGACGCGCGGTCGAAGAGCTAAAATGCGTCGCAGTCGCCGCCCCGCCGATATCGGCGTCGAAAAAGAACCTCGACGATCCTGATCTGTTTCCGTTCTTCGCTGAAGCCGAGCGGCTCAACGTGCCGGTGTGCATTCATGTCGGCGCCGGCGATGGCGTTCCGGCGGCAACCGAACGCTTCGATCACCCTTTCTTTACGCACGCCATGGCGCACCCGTTCGAGCAGATGATTGCTTCGCTGTGCGTTGTCGCCGGCGGGTTATTGGAAAGGTTTCCGCGCCTGAAGTTCGCCTTCATGGAAGCCGGCTGCGGCTGGGTGCCCTACTGGATGGAACGGCTCGACGAGCACTTTGAATTTCTCCAGCCGACGGTTCCGTGGCTCACCAAACCGCCCAGCGAGTATATGAAAAGCGGGCAAATGTTTTACGCCTTTGAGATGGAAGAGAAAATGCTGCCATACGTGGCTGAATTCGTCGGCGCCGACCGGCTGGTCTTTGCCACCGACTACAACCACAGCGACTCGAAATTCCCTCACACCGTGGAGGAAGTAATGGAGCGCAAGGATCTCTCCGACGGCCTAAAGGCGAAAATCATGGGCGAAAACGCGGCAAGACTTTATAGCTTGTAAACACGGATAGGATGGTGAACTCTCAATGCAACTTCCTTCTCCTCGGCGGGGAATGGAAAAAGTTGGACTTGCCATTGAATCAATTCTCGCACCCCCATCCTAACCTTTCCCCATCGACGATGGGGGAAGGAGCAATAGCCGTTTCTGGACCTGAAACCCGACACCCGACACTCTTATAACCCATACAACGCCTTGGCATTGTCGTAGAGAATTTTATCGATCACCCTAGGATCGACGTCGCCCTTGCGTTTCAAAGTGCGCAACGCCTCGATCTCCGCCGACGTGTCCTTATGCCCATAGTCGGAACCGATCACGATATTGTCTTCGCCGGAATATTTAAGAATGTACGGCAGGTCGTCGTCGGTCTGGCAGGCCACGTAGACATGATTATCGCGAATAATGTTTTTCTCGCGTTGCCCTTCGCCGCGCTCGAAGCGCCGGGCGATCTCGACGCATAGATAAGGAACCCATTGCGCGCGAACTTCGATGAAGCCGAAGCGCAGTGCGGGAAACTTTTGCGGGATGCCGTCGTGGACGATGGAATGAAAAGCAGAAAGCACCGGCATCTTGAACCGGCTGAAACCGCTTTCCCCGTCGAACAGATCGACCCAATCGAAATTACCCGTCGAAGCGTGCACGCAGAAAGGCAGATTGGCTTTCTCGGCCTCGGCAAAGAGCGGATGAAAAAACGGATGGCTGAGCCGCTTGTCGGCGATCAGGCCGCGGCTGAAGATGCCGCAAGCACCGTTGGCCCTCGC
This sequence comes from Binatia bacterium, assembly GCA_036000865.1. Classification (GTDB taxonomy): domain Bacteria; phylum Desulfobacterota; class Binatia; order UBA9968; family UBA9968; genus DP-20. The sequence continues at coordinate 14,233 of DASYUV010000138.1, forward strand.
AAACCGGATTTCATCCACGGCGTCGGGCATATCGAGCATTGGCACCGTCGCGATCCAGCGAAGCCGCCCGCGCGATGGGTTGCAAATATCGATCAGCCACTGATTATAGCTCCGGCAGATTGCCTTCTCGACTTCCGGTTTCGCGGTCAGGGGCCTAAGAAAAAGCGACGGATAGAGAACCTGAATATCGATCTCGAGCTCGTCCATGTGCCTTAAGCGGGCGGGAATATCGCGCATCTCACGATCCGCCTCTGAAAGCGTTGGGTCGACATTGACCCCGCGCCGAAATGCCTTGCCGTCGATCATCCAGTACTGCGGACCGCCGCCATTGGGCATGGTCAGTTGCGGTTTGTATTTGGGATTTTCAACGTAATCCCATGTCCGCTCACTCTCGATTACGTGGGCGTCGGCATCGATGGTCGGCATGATTCATCCCTCCTTTTGCCGCTGTCACAGACCGCAACGTAACTCTATTCGACGTCAACCGTCAAATAAATTAGACAATCAGTAAAAAGCGCCATTAGGCTTAAAGCACTCCTCGACAACTGGTCCAAAGAGAATGAAAATATAACGACTTTGTGAGGCTGCGGCAAATCCCTTGAATTCCCTTCGTTAGCCCGTGGACGGAGATAGAAAAGGAGGCTTGAGATGTACCTAGCATCACGGCTATTCGGGTTTTTATCCCTAGCCAGTTTGGCTTTAACTGGCTGCCATGAATTAGGCCATGTGGACGGACTAGGAGACTACGGCAGCACCAATGACGTTGTCGGTGAGGTTCAGCACGTCGATACGCGAGCGCGAGAGATCGAGATACGCACGGATTCCGGGCGCACATCAATCGTTCGTTACGACAATAATACCCAAGTCGTCTATCAGCAACGCAATTACTCGGTCACCAACCTGGAACGAGGCGACTACGTCGCGGCGCGGGTTCAACGGGACCGCGATGGCCGCGATTTCACCGATTCAATTACAGTCAGAGAAAGCGTCCAGGATCGCGGCTACAGCAGCGGCGGCGGCCGCGGGCGCTTGGACCGCGCAGAAGGACGCGTTGAATACGTCGATTCGCGTCGAGGGACATTCGAAATCCGCGATCCGCGCAATCGCTTGATCGTTGTCTCTGTCGCATTCAACGCCCCGCGCGCAGTTACCGACCAGTTCAATCGTCTGCGCAACGGCGATTACGTGCGCATCGAAGGTCGCTCGGTGAACGCAGATCGATTCGAATTGGAAAATTTTTTATAAGGACTGGACGGAGCATTCGCCCCCGCACCCGGCTTCTCAAAAACTAGGATTGCAGGCTGCTCAAAAAGTGCTCAGAGGCAAGGCGCGCGAAAAATCGACGAGCGGAGGCGTACTCTTGTACGTTGACGCGAAATCGATCGAGCGGAACGAAGTCTATGAGTCTTTTTCAGCAGACTGCTTTAGTGCAGAATCTGCTTGAAAAAGTCGTTGCCTTTATCGTCGACGAGAATAAACGCCGGAAAATCTTCCACCTCGATCTTCCAGATCGCTTCCATACCTAATTCGGGATACTCGAGCACTTCGACTTTCTTGATATTTTCTTTTGCGAGAATCGCCGCCGGTCCGCCGATGGAGCCGAGATAAAAGCCGCCGTATTTTTTGCACGCGTCGGTGACCTGCTGGCTCCGATTGCCTTTGGCGAGCGTGATCATCGAGCCGCCGAGCGACTGAAAGAGATCCACGTAGGAATCCATCCGTCCCGCCGTGGTCGGACCGAACGAGCCGGAGGGCATGCCTTCCGGTGTCTTGGCGGGACCCGCATAATAAACCGGATGATCTTTTAAATACTGCGGCAAGCCTTCGCCGCGATCGACTCTTTCTTTGAGCTTTGCGTGGGCAATATCTCGCGCCACGACCATCGTGCCGGTGAGTGATAGCTGAGTCGTGACAGGATACTTGCTGAGTTGGGCAAGAATCTCGTTCATCGGCCGATTCAGATCGACTTTGACTACGTTGCTCACGACCTTGCCGCGATACTCTTCAGGAATGAGCCGTCCCGGCTCGCGCTCCAGCTCTTCGAGCCAGACGCCGTCTTTGTTGATCTTTGCTTTGGCATTGCGATCCGCCGAGCAAGAAACGCCCATGCCCACCGGGCAAGAAGCGCCGTGACGCGGTAGCCGAATGATACGAACGTCCAATGCGAAATACTTGCCGCCGAATTGCGCGCCGTAACCGGACTTGTAGGCCTGCTCCAGCATCCTATTTTCCAACGCAACATCGCGGAAGGCGCGCCCATGCGCGTTACCGGTCGTCGGCAGATGATCCAGGTAGCCCGTGGTCGCGAGCTTCACCGTCTTCATGCATGCTTCGGCTGAAGTCCCGCCGACGACGAAGACAAGATGATAAGGCGGACAGCCAGCCGTTCCGAGAGTCTTCATTTTCTCAGTGAGAAATTTTTCCAGACTCGTCGGATTGAGCAGCGCCTTGGTTTCCTGGTAGAGCGTGCTCTTATTGGCCGATCCTCCTCCCTTGGTGACGAAGAGAAATTGATACTCCAGGCCTTCCGTCGCCATGATATCGATTTGCGCGGGCAAGTTGGTTCCCGTGTCGACTTCTTCGTACATGTTGAGCGGCGCCGTCTGCGAATAGCGCAGGTTTTCTTCCGTGTAGGTTTTGTAAGCTCCCTTGGCGAGATACTCTTCGTCTTTCACGCCGGTCCAAACCTGCTGGCCTTTCTTGGCAAAAATAGTCGCTGTGCCCGTGTCTTGGCAAAATGGCAGGATGCCTTTCGACGACGTATCCGCATTGCGCAGCATCGCGAGCGCTACATACCGGTCGTTATCGGAAGCCTGCGGGTCCTTGAGAATAGCCGCGACTTTTTCCAGATGCGCGGTGCGCAAGAGGAACGAAACATCGCGTATCGCCACACTCGCCAGCAAGGTCAATGCCTCCGGTTCGATCTTCAAGATCTCCTTGCCGTCGAACTTCGTCACCGACACGTAATCTTTCGTCAATAGCCGATACTTGGTGGTGTCTTTTTCGAGCGGAAGCGGATCTTGATAAACGAATTCAGGAGTTGCCATATCTCTTACCTCACTCAAAATAATCCTAAAGGAATTTTTCCATTTTGTCGACACGCGGAATCTCCACGCAGCCGGTCGCGACGACGTTTTTCTGTCATTTCGAACCCGCTCGGCGAGGCTCAGGTAAACTCCGCGAGAAATCCTTTGCGCTCGCCGCGCGACGTTGACAGAATGGCGTTGATTCCAATAACGTGCGAAAAAATGGAGACGTCATGAAATCAGCGATCCTCACCCTTCTTTTCGTGCTCGCCTTAGTGACTACTTCAGCGACGCAGACCCAGGAACAGCTCATCGCCGGCGCTCGGAAAGAAGGCAAGCTGGTCGTCTACGCGTCCGCAACCGCGCCGCAATTGCAAATGTACTTGACAGCGTTCAACAAAAAATATCCTTTCATCAAAACCGAGTTCTTTCGCACCGGCAAACAAAAACTCGTCAGCAAAATCTTGTTCGAAGAACAGGCGAAGCAACGCATCGCGGACGTTATTCATACCAGCGTCATCGAAACGAACATTCTGAAAAAGCGCGGCGCGCTGAGCAAATATGTCCCACTGGAAGCCGCTTCGTTTCCTCCTCAGTACAAAGATCCCGAAGGCTTCTGGACTTCCGCCTACGCCAGCGGAACGCTATTGGGATACAACAGTCGCCAAGTCAAACGGGCCGACGTTCCGAAGAATTACGATGAGCTTTTGAACCCGCGATGGAAAAATGCGATCGCGATCGATTCCAACAAGATCGAATGGTTTGCCATGCTGCTCAAGCTCAAGGGCCGACCGTTCATGGAAAAACTCGCGGCGCTGAATCCGACTCTCCGCGACGGCAACACCCTGGTGTTGCAACTGCTGGCCGCGGGAGAATTTCCGGTCGCCGCCGGCGTTTACGAATACTCGATCGAAGACCTAAAAACGACGGGTGCGCCGGTGGACTGGCTCGGCCTCGAGCCGGTCATCACCTACACCGTCGCGGCCTCGCTTCCCTCCCAGCCGAACAATCCCAACTCGGCAAAACTGTTCATCGAATGGTTGCTCTCGAAGGAAGGCCAGCAAGTTATCAATCAATATGGCCGCGTGCCCATCCGCGACGACGTCGATTCGAAGTACGGTAAGATTCTCAAGCAACACAAACTGCTCATGACGGATATCGATCTCGGCCAGAGAGAAGTCGAGGTCAACGAGACGTTTCGAAAATTGTTTCAATAGATAACCAATAGATCTGCGCCGTCACCGCAAATTGAAAAGCTCATTGTAGATCTTTTGTGTCTCCGCGAGGTTCTTGTATAACTCGGGGTACATTGTCACTCGCTTGTATCCTTGGATAAGTCTCGGCGGATCGGGAAGAACATCTTTGCGTACCGACGGCCGATTGAATGACCGTATGATTTCTTGACCTTCCTTCCCCACAAGAAAGTCATAAAGCAGTTTGGCAGCATTGGGGTGGCGAGCCTTTGCGCCCAACATCATCGGAATTACCCTTACGACCGCGGGTTCTAGAGGAACCCAATCTATGGGCGCTCCTTTTCTGAGGTTCAGCTCATAGAGGTGCGCCAAGCTGATCGCCAGTGGCATTTCCCCGGCGTTTAACAGTTGAGCGATGATCGAAGTGCTCTCTTTCACAACGGGATTCTGAGCAGCGAGCTGGCGGAAGTAAGAGACTGCTTTTTCTTTTCCCCACAGGGGCAAAAGGGCATGAAGGATTCCTGCGGAGGTGTCGATGGCAATCTTTTGCCCTTTCCATTTGGCGTCGAGGAGGGCCTCATAGGATTTTGGAACGTCTTGCTCTCTTACCAATTTCTTGTTGAAACCCAAAACAAAAGTCCCGACCGTGTACGCTGTCCAGTAACCTTGTTTATCGACCAAGTCGTCATCGATCATTCGCGTCTCGGGCGAACGGTATTGGGCGATCAGCCCTCTTTCCATGACAGGAGAAAACATTTCTCCTCCACCGGATAGGACGTCCCAGTCGTACTTTCCCGAGCGCGCCTCCAACAATACTCGGTTAATCAGCGGCCCGACCGTCGCGCGATAGAAACTAATATTGATATAAGGGTGTTTTTTCTGAAAAACGTCGGCAAGAACTTTGCTCGTCTCCAAGTTTGTTGTCGTGTACCAAACGACTTCCCGTTCCTTCTTTGCCCCTTCGATTATTTTTGGATCAGGTCCGGCTTGCGCCCAACAAAGAAACGGCCGAAAAAACAACGCGACGATCGAGAGGCCAAAGAGCGCGCGTTGTTTAGCTTTCTTCATGAGAAGCTCCCTGGTCAGGTGCAAATTCAGTTACCATTGTGAACATCGATTATTCCTGAACAGAAGTTACTCTCCTGATTAATGTTCAACGCACAGTTTTTCTTCATTAATTCTTGGGTCTTTGTGGTAGCCCAAGCATATTCCGCGTGTCATCCGGCGTGGCGATTTCCCTGCCAAGCTCGGTCGCGATACGGACGATGCGCTCCACGAGTTGAGCATTGCTCTTCGCGGCCACGCCATCGGTATAGTAAGGGATATCTTGAGTTCCGAGTCGCACATGTCCGCCTTTTATAATGACAAATGTAAGCATATGGGTTTGTCCGAGGGCCCCGGCAGTTCCGCGTGCAGTCACTGTGTAAACGGAATCGGCAGGAAGAGTATTGATCCTGTGATTTATTTCTTCCAACGTAGGCGGAGACCACGTGCCCCCAGAAGTACCAAACAACAGCTCCAGCCAATAGGGCTTGGTCACCAGCCGTTGCTTCACCAAGTACTCCAGGTTCCACAGTCCGCCTGGGTGCCAGATTTCCCAGTGTGGTTTAACTCTGTAATCTTCGCAGCCGCGAGCGTACTCTTCCAGTTCCTGTCGTGAGTGAGAATAGTAAACGTCATAGTCGCCGCGTTCGGGATGATGACGGCGATAATCATGGTTCGTGAGCGAGACGGCAAAAAAATCCGGTTTCCCGGTACCCAACTGAAGCAACGGCTTGCGCTCTGCCCAGGGCGCACCAGCCTGGCCGAAATCGATCAACACATCGCAGCGCTTGCGGATCTCTTCAGCCAGACGTCCCCAACGGTCCGGGATGATCTTTCCTTGTTCATCGTGCGGCCCATGGAAGTGAACAATGCTTGCGCCGGCCGCACGCGCCGCCACTGCGGACTCCACTAGTTCGTCCCATGTCGCGGGAATCGCAGGCAGAGAAGGATTAGCCGAACCTGGATAGCCCAGCGCGGCGAAAATAATTAGCTTCTCCATATCGGATCAACCCTTATAATCTGGTAACGAAACTCTGCGAATTTTGCAGCATTGTGCGGGCTCTTTCATGACCCCTTCGGCTTCATGTACGCGTGTCGGTCCACAAGCTTCTGGTACACCTCTGGAAAAAAACTCAACCGCTCGTTGGCCGAGTCCTCCGGGACAGAGTTTGCGTAGCGATTCTTCTCATAGATATCTTGCGCGTAAATCTCACGATAGACATCGGTCCGCAATTCGGCAAGCGGGGAATCGTGGGCGTCCGCTCTTCGCTGGCGAAGGGCGTCGATATCAATAACCGCGGCGCAGGCTGCCTCTCCAGGATAAGGCGAAGACCCAACGATCTGTCCATTGAAGTCGACGATCATCGAATGGCCGGCCCATCTTTGAGCGACTCTGTCTTCGGAAATGAACTCACCGTAATTAGCCGCCATCACATAGAACATGTTCTCAAACGCTCGCGCTCGATTCATGATTTCCCAACGGCCGTTGGCCACCGAGGGCTCCGGTTGAGGCCCGAGAACCAAGATCTCGGCGCCATTGAGGGCCATCGCTCGGGCCGCCTCGGGACATACCCGGTCATGGGCGATGAGCGTGCCGATTTTTCCAAGCGGAGTTTCGGCAATCGGAAAAAATGTTTCGAGGATCGATTTACCGCGGCCATACAGCTCGTAATATTTGTCCATGACGTCGTAGGGGCTCAAGGTTTTTTCCGTGCCCAAATGGGTATGGATTTTCCGGTACTTGTAAATGACGTCGCCCTTGGGATCGACGATGAAATAGCAGGTAAAAAAAGTCTCTCTGAAATTCGCGTCGAATTCTAACGCGGATGTAACGACAAACACTCCATCTCTTCTTGCGAGGTCGCTGACTACGCCCATTTCTTTACCGGGAATTTCAATGGCGATCTTTTCAATGATCTCCCGGCGCGAGTATCCGTGGTTATGCGCGTGGGTATCAAAGGCGACCAACTTGTTCGGGATATTCCGACCAAAATAGGGATGCCGAACCGAGGTATGTGTCACCCGGCACGCGCGCGCGAAATTATCGATCACGTCTTGCCGATTGAAACATTCCTTGACGCGCGTCTGAATTATGATCGCCGAATACTTGGATTCCATAGTTTCCTCTTGCGTGCGATATCCAACCGAAGTAATGAACGCACAGCATTTATATTGCGACTTTGAAACTATTAGCAAGGCACGCAGTGTGACTTGCCGGGAACTGATGCTGTGGTCAAGAGAAAAAATTAATAACCCCGCAGCAAGCTGTGGGTATCAGAAATCGGCGTTAAGATTTGTCTTAAAAGCGTCACCCCCGAATGTTTTTATCGGGGGTCCAGTTCCGAACCCGCCTGTGGCGAGCCCAGTCGAACCACCGCTTAAAGCATGCGGGAATGACGGCCTTCGGACAGGCAATTTACTTAACGCAGCAAGCTGCGGGCTCTTAGGCACCGACCACTCGGGCGACATGTCGAGCTGGCGCGATGTGCCAAAATTACGCGCTCCAGATTCTTTGACCGAAACTCAAAAAGAACAAATCCTCGGCGGCAATGCGGCACGCCTGCTGGGCTTAGAATCGTGACGGAGTACTGGTATTGAGAGCCACGAACGCCACTGCGTTTTCTGGGCGCCGGTCTTACTCATTCACAAATAAATTGTGCGACAATTTTGGGACCGGCCGCGAAGAATTGTATCGTCAGAACGGCCCATTTCATAGTTGACTACATTGTTGGCAGTTGCCAGTATGGTATCGAGCGGCGGCCACGGGTCCAAAAACTGGGTTAGAGATCATTGTCCCAGGGCGTCAGGACAAGTCCGAAAGGACAATTAATCCTGCAATCAGGAGCGCCAATCTCTTTGTGGCGCCGCTCTTTGCACGCAATAATAGAAGACTGGTGACCTCCGGACCTTTCCCGCCGTAGCCGAGGAGCCCACGTCTGATAACGCTCAGGTAGGACCGAAAGATGGGGCTGGAAGATACACACCTTGACGTATTACAGAACATCGAATTCGCCATCGTCAGTGTCTATCGAGAGCACGACGATCTCGTTGACTATAACGTGATGCGTGCACTGGATGCGTTGATCGACGTTTATCGTTCTGAGTCTCGCGGGCATACTGCGAAGGCAGTTCACCTGCCTGAAGTCGAGTCCCTCGTTGCGCAACGTGTGCAAGAGATATGCGAATTCAGGCTGGGCCGAAATGAGTTAACCGGTGAGATTCACGGGACACGCGGAGAAATCACAACGGCGGAAGAGATCGTTTCGTGCTTAAGGAAGATTCGCAAATCGGTGGATAGATGGAATAGACAAGGGGGAAAGCAGGGCTATTTGCAGTTTATTGAGGAGTATGTGAAATGACCAACCAAGAGTGGTAAGAGCCTGCTCAGCGCTCCCTGTGTTAAAGAATCTGTCAAGAAAGAAATCGAAAGATGGGACATTGGTGTAGAATTTGTGATCGAAACAGAGCGAATGAAAAATTCTCCGCAAAGGGCCATAAGAACCATATCTGCAAAGACTGCGCAAAAAAACCAAAAGAAGAGATTGAAATCATAGATCAAGAGCAAGAAATCTTTGGCTATTTGAATCAGTCAAATATTTCGGCGAAAAATCTATCGAGGCTTGAACTGTTAGCGAAATCTCAAAATCAAAGAATTGCGGAACTGGCAGCGATTGTGTTGGAGGTTGGGCGAATCAAACCCCATAAACGACGGAGATTGAAATTTTTAGCGAGAGGGCATCGGGAACTACTTCGAAAGTTAGATGATACAGGGCTAATTATGGCCCATCATGATGGGTGATTAATAAGCTAATGTAATCGCGTCACCGAACCGCCGCTTACTCTCGAATTGGCGCCGGACAGCGCCAGCAGGAGAAGCTGCCAGCCGCGATGATAGCCTGCGCGTCGGGTTCGTCTCAATGTCACGTAAAAAAGTAGAATGTCCCCATTTCTCATTCCTTCACGTTAGAGAGCTACTGATGCCAATGCTCGTAAAGGCTGAGACTGGAATCTTATGTTTGTTTCTTTGCGCGTGCTCTCCCGACGTAGGGAAAGACGTTCCGAAGTCATTGCTGGTTTATCGAGGTGCGACGAACATCTCAACACATGTTGAAGGAACAATTCACCAGTTGAGTTACAGCCTGTCTGTTAAGTACCCTGCGGATGAAGTCATCGCATTTGTTCGAGCAGAACTTAAACGGGAAGGATGGCATGCACTGGAGGAAGATTACTTAAACCCTGGTTTAGCGTCTTCGCACGTCACGGGATGGAACTCGCATCTCGATGACACCGGGAAAGTGACCATGAAAGTGCATCAATGGCTGGCGCAGTGGAAGAATGACGCGGGCGATATTGTTTGGTACGCCTTTCGGTACACCTACCCACGGCAAGGACAACCGGACATGAACACACTGCATGTTTTCGCATCTTATTTTCCGAGCGATGTTGCCCGTAAGCAGTTAAACATGGTGCTTAGAGAAAAAAAGCCCTCTAACTAAACCGTTGAGCCAATCGGCGAGCAGCCCGTGATGATTGTGTTGCCGCTAGTGTCTCGCCTACATACGGAAGGGTGGAAGCATCACTGCCCTGTCTCTCGCCGATTGCTCAGCTTCGTCGTTAAACGCTGCATGTAACGGGTCGTCGCGCATGGACAGGATGGCACACGCTAGCCACTTGCATATTCCCATCATCAACATCAGCGCGCTCGTTTGCGGAACGGAAGATCGTCACGAAGTCGCAGCTAAGATTGGACAAGCATGCCGCGACTGCGGTTTCTTTTACATTGTCGGTCATGGAGTGGACGAACCATTGCAGCGGCGGATGGAGGAAGTCAGCCAAGGGTTCTTCGCGCAGGATCTTGAGACAAAGCTCGAAATAGCCATGTCGCGCGGGGGTAGAGCTTGGCGTGGATACTTCCCCGTCGGTGGCGAGCTCACATCCGGGAAACCGGACCTAAAAGAGGGAATCTATTTTGGTGCGGAGCTTCAAGATGATCACCCTCTTGTGAAAATCGGCACACCGATGCATGGCCCCAACCTTTTCCCATCCAACATGCCGCAATTCCGAGAAGTAGTTTTGGATTACATGGCGGCCATAACGCGGCTCGGACACTTCCTGATGGCCGCCATTGCCCTCAGCCTCGGTTTGGAAGAATCATACTTTGCTGACCGTTACACATCAGATCCTCTGATACTGTTCCGGATCTTCAATTATCCTGCACCTTCACTAAACCAGGAGACTGAATCAAGCTTGGGAGTCGGAGAGCACACCGACTACGGACTGCTGACCATACTAAAGCAGGACATGTCAGGAGGGTTGGAGGTAAAGACAAAGCCTCACTGGGTAGCCGCTCCTCCCATAGCCAACTCATTTGTCTGCAACATAGGAGATATGCTTGATCGCATGACGGGAGGACGCTATTTATCCACGCCTCATCGCGTGCGGAATCGCGCTGGACATAATCGTTTATCATTTCCATTCTTCTTCGATCCAAACTTCAACGCGGAAGTGAGGCCCATAAAGATTGACGCAGAAGTGAACGAGAACAAGGAAGAGCGTTGGGATCGTGCCAGCGTTCACGAGTTTCGTGGTACCTATGGTGATTATCTGCTGAGTAAAGTGTCGAAGGTTTTTCCGGAATTACGTCGCGGGGTATTCTAAGGATTTGCTAACCTGGGACCGGAGGAAGCCATGGCTAAAATCTACGATCTCAGCGTTACTCTAAGACCTGATCATCTGGAGAACAGTGAGCTTGAACTGAACCGCATCTCACACGAAGAAACAGCTAGGATTTTTGCCAAGCACCACCGGCTGAAGGTTTCCGATCTCCCTCATCGCTCTTTTTTTTCCAGCGAACGGATCGAGCTGCGCAGCCACCTGGGCACTCACCTCGACGCGCCCTATCACTTCTATCCGACTTCCGAAGGCCGCCCAGCGAAGTTTATCGACGAATGGCCCCTGGATTGGTGCATGGGTGATGGCGTCGTGCTTGATTTTCGCCATAAGAAACCCAGCGAGCATATTACCGAGTATGACGTCGGTACAGCGCTGGAAAAAATCAACTACCGCCCGAAGCCAGGCGATATTGTCATGCTCTGGACGGGTGGAACAGACCGCTACGATGATGATCCGCGCTTCGCCGAGGCCGCCGCGGGACTGAATGGCGGCGCGCTTAATTATCTTTTTCGCTTCGGCGTGAAAGTCATGTCTACGGATTCCGCGACGATCGATATGCCCATAGCGCTGATGACGGAACGTTTCGTGAAAGGAGACAAGGCGGCCTATTTCCCCATCCACCGGGCCGGCCGGCTGACCGAATGGACGCACGCGGAGAAGCTGACCAACATGGGAATCTTGCCCGGACCGTTGGGTTTCAAGGTCATGTTTTTTCCCGTCAAAATCGCGCGTGGTACCGGCGCGTGGATTCGCGCAGTGGCGATACAAGATGAGTGGCTCGACCGCGCAATTCAGCTTGTCGACCTGAGTTTGCCGATCATGAACCACAGCTTCGAACCGGAAGAGAGCCGGATCATCACGGTCGATCACGATCAAAATCAAAGAGCCAAAGCGAAGCGCCTGCGCATGCCCGTGCCTGAGATCGTTCACCTCGGCGCGATGGACACCGTGGATACCTACACGCATGCCGGCACCCATGTCGACGCGCCTTATCATTTTGGGCAAACAAACAACGGACAAAGAGCACGAACGGTCGATGAGCTTCCCTTGGACTGGTTTTACAGCGACGGCGTGCTGCTCGATTTCAGCGCAGCAAAGCGCCCGGGAGAAACGATTTCATTTACAGATCTCACAGGAAAGCTGGATCGCATCGGCTGTCGCCTCAAAAGCCAAGACATTGTGCTTATTCGCACGGGCGCTGCCGAGCACTTTAGCGACGATCCAAATTTCTCAGATCTGTCGATCCGCTTGGAGCTTGATGCTCTCCTCTGGTTGTTGGATCAAGGAGTTCGCGTGATCGGTTGCGACAGCGAATCAATAGACGGCCCTCTTCCTCCCATGCTCGAAGCCTTGCGGGCCGGGAAGAAAGGTCAATTTTATCCGATTCATTACGCCGGCCAACAACGTGAGTTCTGCATTATCCACAAAATGGATTTGAGTTTGCTCACATGCACGCATGGATTCAAAGTTGTGGCGTTTCCTATCAAGCTCGAGCGCTGTGGCGCGGCATGGACACGCGCGGTGGCTCTCGTGCCGAGGTGAGCAGGTGACGAAGTTCGTTGGTTAGATGGTACGGTGGGTTAAACTACACGACGCAATTTCTCTAAGCCAAATTTCGCCATTGAAGCGAACCCGAACGGTTACCGGAAAGATTTCTCCCTTCGGTCGAAATGACAGAAAAAAGGGTTTACGTGTTCCTGGTGTTGAAAGGCTTGAACCTCTAACAGCTTGGCCAGAAGCGGTAATTCTAGTTGACTCACGAAACTCTTCCGACATAGCCTTCAGGCGTAGGTTGAAGCGAGAGGTAAGCATGAATCAGTTGCTGAAGAGGTTCATCGCTTTTCTACTTCCAGCGGCCTTGCTCGTTCCCAGCGATCTGTTTGCTGCTGCCTCCCTGAAAAAAGCCAGGGCCGCATTCACCGCCTTTGCCTATGCCAATCCACCGTTCTGGATCGCCAAGGATCTCAAAGTATTCGAAAGGTATGGATTAGACGTCGAATTGGTCTACGTGGCGGGCGCGCGTAATATCCAGGCCTTAATCGGCGGATCGATCGACTTCTCGCAGGCGGGCGGTGCGAGTGTCGTCTCTGCCGCCGCTCAAGGCGCCGAGGTTGTGATCTTGGGCACGGTGTTCAAGCGGCTGATATTTGGCGTCCACGTCGCGCCGCAAATCAAAGAAGTGAGCGATCTCAAGGGGAAAAGCATCGCTGCGGGAAGCGTCGGTGGAAACAGTTATTTCGCCGGCCAATTATTCTTGTCGAGGGTTGGTTTGGTTCCGAACAAGGATGTGACCTTCCGCGCTCTAGGTGGAACTCCGGAAGTCTTATCAGCCCTGCAACATGGACAGGTTCAGGCCGGAGTCATGTCGCCTCCTAGGCTAGCACCACCATCGCCGCCCGCATGGGATTCCCACAGATTTACGACATCGCGAACCTCGACTTGCCGTTTCCCACGATTTCGGTCGCAAGCACACGCAAGTTTGCCCAAGAAAACCCGGAGACCATCTTGAACGTACTACGCGCCACTTCCGAGGCCATCTATCTTTATAAGACCCAGCCGGAACTGACTTTGCCCGTGGTAGCGAAATACATGCGCGTGCCGAAGGACGATCCATCGCTGCGTGAATCCTACGAGAGCTACGGCAAGCAGTTGGATCAGTACCTCAGGACTTCGCCAGAAGGAATTAAGTTTATACTCGACTTCCTCGCTGAGCAGCGTCTAACGCTCAAGTCAAAGAATCCGGCGGATTTTATCGACCTTCGGTTTGTCAACAAACTTGAGGAGGAAGGTTTTTTCAAGAAGGTTGCGACAAAATGATCTAGTGTTCTGAGAATACCCGACTATGGCTGTGATCGTTTCTCTTCGCGATTTCATCGAGGAAATGGATCTGGTGACTGATGAGGCGACGGCCTACATCAACCGGAAGACCGGCGAGCTCATCACTTTAACCCACGAAGAGCTCGCACTGGCCGAAGACCCGGACGAAGTCGAAGCAGCGCCTCAGTGGCAGAAAGACCTCTTGCCCAAGGCGCGAGAGGTCCTGGAGTCGGACAACTATATCCCCTTGCCGAGTAAGTTCGAGATTCACGAGTGGTCCATCATGGAGCGCTTTGCCCAGTCACACACAAATGCCGCCGTGAGTGATGAACTTGATGCAGCGCTGCACGGACGGGGAGCTTTTCGCCGATTCAAAGACGCCGTGCACAGGCTGGGGGTTGTCGATGAGTGGTATCGGTTTCGCGACGCTGCGTTAGAAGAGATTGCCATTGAATTTCTCGAAGCTCACGGGATCGCCTACCAGCGGGAACCACGGCAAGAATGAGAGGAACCTTTAGCGTGGTGTTTCCGAAGTTCGCACCATATTTCGACCGTCATTCCGGCCGAATCAGCCCAAGGCTGAGGCGAGCCGGAATCCAGGAAATCCAAGAAACCTAGATTCCCGCGTGCGCGGGAATGACGACAGTGGGCCACCGATTGTTTCGCGGCCAGCAGAATGTTGACAAGTTGGCGTAGGCGGCTCACTTAATAGACCGCCAAAGTGAATCGTCGGAAGAGTTGGTAATTTCGAAATTTCTTGGCCCGTCTGATATAGTACTTTTTGAAGGTACGCGAGGTAATTCGCATGCTTGAAAAGGACGGATGGCGATTGGTGGTGACGGAAGGAAGCCACCGACAATTTAAGCATCCCATCAAGCCGGGTCGCGTAACGGTCAGTGGTCATCCAGGCGATGACATGCCGAAGGGCACATTGGCGTCAGTACTGCGACAAGCGGGGCTCAAAGGAGCGAAGCGATGAAAAAGATACAATATTTGGTTCGAGTTAACAAAGATCCTGATAGTGATTGGGGAGCCTCAGTACCCGACCTGCCCGGCTGCGTTGCAACTGGAAAGACAATCGATATTACCCTTCGGCGAATCGAAAAAGCCATCACACTTCATCTTCAAGGTATGCGTGAGGATGGCATGAGACCACCATTACCGCGACATCGTTCGGTTACTCCAAAACGCACGCAACGACAGCTGGACTTTTACGCAACCGTGGAAGTGGCGGCCTAACTCATCGCTTCAGACCGATCGCAAAAGGACGGCTGAGCTATGGTGTTAGACCTCTGAGGTGGCCAAATGAAAGTTTATGAGATTCCTATATCGAAGCAGCAACTTGACTCGATTGCCGCCGACGAGCGTTTGTTCTTCATCCAAATCGGACATCTTGCTAATGAACTTTCGACCCTAAACAGGTTGCTGCTTTTTCTATCAAATAGCACTGGCACCACTGAGCTGGAGAGACGGGCTCGAAACTCGCAAGCACTCCTCCTCGTCCGCCTTTGTTCCGGAAAACTGTTTGAAGGATGGCAAATGCTTCAGAGGGATTATTTCGGGTCTAAGCTTTCTAAGGAATATGATCGTTTATTGGATGAAAGTGGTAAGAACAGCCTCAGTGAAATTAAGCGGTACTTCAGTAAAAACAACTTAATAAAAGATATTCGCGACAACTTCGCTTTTCACTACCCTTCTGATGACCTCCAAAATCAGCTCCAGCGTACCAAGAACACTGGTACCCTCTATATTTATTTAGGATACGCTCATGGAAACAGCTTCTATTCCTTTGCCGACGTCCTTGTCGGATCTGCCATGTTGAGTAAAGTGCAAGGAGCCGATCCCCAAAAGGCAATGGATGCGCTCTTTGGAGAGCCTATTAATGCGATAAAGTGGTTTCTTGACTTCATCGGCAGCTGCATGATCATTTTGGTAGAAAAGTATCTTGGCACCACTCTGGAGGCTCTTAGTACAAACACCGTCGAGGTTCCGAACACGAAAAAGTGGAAGGATGTTCAAGTACCATTTTTTCTCGCAGATGAAAACTAAAGCATGCCTAGAAATCTAAGCAACATGATTTTAAGTCTAACTCTTCGCTTCAAACCAATCAGTGCCGGCTGAACTTTGCGTTTAGGCTTCCCGATGGAAATTACAGAGAGCGTCGAGCGGTTTTGTTCTCAGTGTGGGCGTAGCCTCGTTCCACTAAGTGTCCCGCACGTATCTGGCGAATGTACCGATTGCGGAAAGACGATTCACTACGTACGGCATGCCCCAGATGGAACAGGCATTCAGATTGAGAAAGGTGAGCGGTTCACCATTCCTGCAGGGTTTATCCGGATTTCACTTGATCCTGCTTCACGAGGAAAGCTGTTTCGGCCTGGGCTCTCTTTCTTACTGAAGCAGCTTTTTGTCGGAAACCACCCAAAGCAGCCGTCCGAGATGGGTTCGTTCACGCAAGGAGTGAAGGAGTACGCGGACACGCTTTTGAAGAACAGCAAGCGTCTTGGCGGTCTTAGTCTAGATAAAGAAAACGATGCCAAGCTGGCCATAGAGAGGCTCAAGGAAGACCAACAGTCACAAGACTGGCACGCCATGACGATGGGTGCATTTGCGGAATCTGTTACGGAATCAATCAACGAAAAAGACGCGCTCAAAGCAGCGTGGTCCGGGTACATGCTAGGAACAGTTCGTGGCTTAACTATCGTCACAGATCCTCTTTTCGAGCAAACACTTTGGCGCGGATACCTCGCCAACCAAGTAGTGTATGAAGCTGCCGCTGCTGCGTCGCAGACGCCTGGGGAGGCTGAGGCAATTAAGAAGCTGGAGCCGCTTTTCCGCAAACTCGATGAGGCTACCTTGCATACTTGGGTTGAAAGCAAGCTGCCAATTGGGGCGCGAATCGGCGTTAAAGCGCTTCCAGAAGAAATTCTGAGCGCGCTTGCAAAGTGGCACCTTGCATCCTTTCAGCGTGAGCGAGAGGAAACGGTACGTACGGCCAGCGAGCGCCGAGCCAACTGGGAACTTCGGATCAAATGGCTCACGCTCGGGGTAGCTGCCACAGGCGCATTGTTTACGGGGCTGAAGCTTGTCGGCCTCTTTTGATAGCCTAACACGATGGGGAAAAATGGGGTCAGAGAACCTTTTTTCTTGACGATACGCTGATCCGGCGATAGGCTTCCCCCACTTCACACCGAGATGTCCGCATGGCACGCTCGCCGCGAATCACAATTCCTGCTTATCCTCATCACATTATTCAGCGGGGCAACAATCGCCAGGCGACGTTTTTCGCCGATGATGATTACAGGTTCTCTTTGGTATGTCTTCGACAGGCCAAGATCAAATGCCAGTGCAGGATTTACGCATACGTATTGATGACGAATCATTTTCATCTTTTGGTTGAACCGGCTGAAGTAGGGGATCTTGGTCGATTCATGCAGAGCGTCGGACGCAGGTATGTCCGATATGTTAACGAGACGTATGGACGGTCGGGTACATTGTGGGAAGGGCGATTTAAGAGTGCAGCAGTGAGTCGAGATGAATACTTGATAGCATGCAGCCGATATATCGAGTTAAATTCCGGTGAGAGCCGGCTTAGTGGCACATCCAAAAGATTATTATTGGAGTAGTTATCAGCGCCGAGCATTGGGCCTGTCGGATCGTTGGTTGGATGAGGATCCTTGGTACACAGGGTTGGGAACAACTGAGAAGGAGCGACAGGAGACATATCGACAATGGATCGACTCACAGATGGGTGAACGAGAATGGGAGGAAATTCGAGAAGCAACTCAACGTGGTCACCCGATCGGGCGAGAAACATTTCGGAAACAGGTGGAAGCGGCGACAGGGCGGCGTTTGATAGGCGAAACGCGAGGGCGACCGAAGAAGGCCATGGCAATTGCATCCGAAAAAGTTCTCTGACCCCATTGTCGCGCATTTTCGCAACTTCAAAGGAGGACGCAATGCGAACGACTCATTGGCTGATGACTGCGATACTTGGACTGCTGCTGACGGGCTGTGCGGGCATCAGTACCGCCCCGACAACGGAAGGGCGACAGGCTTTGGCTCCAACCGGCAAGCTCCGTGTTGGGCTCCAGCTTGGCAATCCCTTAAACGTAATACAGGACTCCGCGTCGGGTGAGATGAAGGGGGCAGCATTTGACCTCGGAAAAGAGTTGGCCCGGCGCATGGGCGTTCCGTTTGAGCCGGTTCTGTACCCATCAGTCGGAGCCCTTCTCGACAGCGGAAAATCCGGCGCTTGGGACGTCGCCTTTGTTGGGTTTAGTCCTGCGCGGGCAAAGGAGTGGGATTTCAGCGCGCTGCACCTGGAAGTCGAATTCGGCTACCTCGTCTCTGGCGGTTCTTCCATTTCAACAATGGCTGATGTGGATCGGCCCGGGATTCGAGTTGCCGTGCAGGAGAAGTCCGGCCCGGATATCTTTTTTTCTCGCACGCTAAAAAATGCTGTGATGATCCGAGCATCAAGCAACCCTGGCGCATTGGAGGCGCTGAAATCCGGGAGAGCAGACGTAATGGGCAGCCTCAAGCCAATCCTGTTCGAAATGTCGAATCAATTGCCTGGTTCTCGGGTTCTCGACGGTCGGCCCGGCATTGATCCGCACGCTATGGCGATGCCAAAGGGACGGGACCTTGGGGTGGCGTACGCGCGTAGGTTCATCGAGGAAGCGAAGTCCGAGGGTCTCGTCAAAGCTGCGATCGAGAGGGCCGGTTTACGCGGAGTGATTGTTGCCTCACTCAAGTGATGCTCTCTAACCACGGCGTGGACAGCGACGCCCGCGAAGCGGGCGCGCGTCAAGCCTGGCGTTAGAGCGCCAGGCGAGTATCATGCGGTTTCATGCAAACACTGTGTCCGCGTCAGAGGAAGGGGACTACTACCAAATCTGGCTCGAGGCGAAAGATTCCGCGAAGGAGGCAGCCGATCCGCATGAGGTAGACGGCCCTTATGTGATCGTTCAGCGCGACTTTGAGATGCCCGATGATGGACAATGCTACGTTGAGACGCACGACAGTAACTACATTGGCCACTTCCGGCTACGTTTGATCGAGTTCAGTCGAGCTCGCCTTGCGTTTGAGCTTGGGCGGAAAAGGAACAATTACGTGGAGGTGTCCTTCGCCATGGACGAGTCGGAGTTCAAAGAGGCGCAACGCGTAGTCGAGATCATCTTTGGCGAACGCGAGCCACTCTGACATTAGCCGACTCGATCATGCGGGCGCGTCATGACATTGGAATCGAGTGTGTTGCCCCAGAAGTTTGTTTGAACAAATCGTTTGGTTCTTGGCCGTCATACCGGCGGAAGCCGGTATCCAGATGTCTTTGAAATTCTGGATTCCGGGTCGCGCTACCCGGACTGTGTTCCGGGGTTGCCCGGAATGACGATCGAATTATGTTGCGAACTTTTGAGACAGTACACTAGCAACTCGTCGCCACAAAGCTGATGGAAGCCAAGTTCAAGAAGGGAGAAAAACAATGGCACTTCAATTACGACGGGTAGTCACTGGACATGATGACAAGGGGCGCGCGGTCGTCAAGATCGACGAGGTTTCCAAAAATCTCGTCTCGGGCCGGCCGGGAGCGACGGCCTGTGTAGTCTGGACCACGGAATCTTTTCCGGTCAACAACAGAGGCGACGCTGACGAGAGCCTGCGTCAGGTCGGCACGACATTGAACAACGGCACGGTTTTTCGCGTCGTCGAGTTTGAGCCCGGAGTGACGCCGAGGAACCACCGGACGGATTCGATCGATTATGCCGTCATCATGTCGGGCGAAATCGACATGGAGCTCGATGACTCTGTCGTTCATCTGAAAGCGGGCGATGTGCTCGTGCAGCGCGGCACGATCCACAATTGGATTAACCGTGATACTCAGCCTTGTGTAATCGCTTTTGTCCTGATCGACGCCAAGCCGGTCGAGGTCGGCGGCAAGGTCCTAAATGCGCAAGGTTAGTTTCTAGTTTCGTTTCTCGGTTTTCGGGTTTAACTCGAAACCACAAACACGAAACTCGCAACAGCGAAATCGCAAAGGAGGTAATATTCATGCCTACGATGACGGGCTCGCGCTACTTTGCCGAGGCCATGCAGGCCTATGGCGTCACCCATATTTTTTTCGTCCCCACGATGCTGCTGCCGGCTATGGCGGAAATGGAGGATATGAATATCCGGCGCGTGGTGACCCACGGCGAAAAGGCCGCGGCCTACATGGCCGACGGCTACGCGCGCGCCTTGCGTAAGCCAGGAATCTGTATGGCGCAAAACATCGGCGGCGCTAATCTCGCTGCAGGATTGAGGGACGCCTACATGGCCTGCTCCCCGGTAATCGCGATCACCGGAGGGCCCGACTCTGATTCAATGTATCGTTACCTCTATCAGGAGGTCGAAGATTTCTCGATGTTCGATCCGGTGACGAAATTCAATGCCCGGATAGACAAGCTGAGCCGCTTGCCGGACCTACTTAGACAAGCCTTCCGAGAAGCGACCACCGGAGCGCCCAGACCCGTGCACGTCGAGATGCGAGGAAGTCATGGCCAAGTGATTGAAGAGCAAGGGAACCTCGAACTGATCGTCGAAGCACAGTACAGACAGTATCCTGCTTTCAGGCCCGAGCCGGAGATGGAGCGCGTCCGCGAGACAGCCACAGCCCTGACCAGCGCGCAAAAACCCGTCATCGTCGCCGGTGGCGGAGTGACCGCTTCACAAGCAGAGCCGGAGGTCGTGGAGCTTGCGGAGAAGCTATCGATCCCGGTAGCAACTTCACTCAACGGCAAGGGAACCATCTCCGATGACCATCCGCTCGCTCTGGGAGTCGTCGGAACCTATTCCCGCAGGTGCGCCAACCAGGGCGTGGCCGAAGCAGACCTGGTATTTTTCATCGGCAGCCACACCGGTAGCCAGGTGACGAACAATTGGAAGATTCCACGGCCAGGCACTCCCGTTATTCAATTGGATATCTCACCCGCTGATCTGGGCCGAAACTATCCGAACCGTGTCAGCTTGTTGGGAGACGCTAAAGTAACCTTGCGACGATTGATCGATCAGCTAAAACCGATAGAACCCAGGACAAGCTGGATAAGGCGGGCGCAGCAGCTGGTAGCTGAATGGCGGGACGAAGCGGCGCCGCTGCGCAATTCCGACGCCGTGCCGATGAGGCCGGAGCGGCTCTGCAAGGAGATCACCGAGTTTCTACCTGCGAATGCGGTTGTGGTCTCAGACACGGGCCACTCCGGCATCTGGACGGGTAGTATGATCGATCTTAAAAAGCCGGGGCAAAGATATATTCGTTGTGCCGGTTCTCTCGGATGGGCTTTTCCGGCATCGCTAGGGGTTAAATGCGCTCTTCCCGATACACCGGTCTTGTGCTTCACCGGCGACGGCGGCTTCTATTATCACCTGGCCGAACTGGAGACCGCCGTCCGCTTCGGCATCAATGCTGTCATCGTGGTCAATGATAACCGCTCGCTCAACCAGGAAATCAGGTTGTTCGATGCCGCTTACGGCGGGCAGCAACGAGGCAAATCCCGTGAGATGTGGGTCTTTGAAGATATCAATTTGGCGAAAGTTGCAGAAGCGATGGGTTGCTTCAGTGTCCGAGTCGAGCGGCCAAGCGAGCTAAAAGGCGCGCTGGAGCGCGCCTTCGCCGCAAACAAGCCGGCGGTGGTCGATGTCGTAAGCGATATCAACGCGCAGGCGGCGCGCGGATGGAGCTAGCAACCCCCCTCCTTCATCCCCCGCGACGCGGGGGAGGACTAAGGAGGGGTTTGAACGAAGCGGAGCGGTTGAACGGCCTGAACGATTTGAACGCTAAACTGAAGGCGTAAACGTCGCCAAGGAAAAAAAGAAATTAACTAGCAGGAAGTCGAGATGGATACAGATAAGGAAGCGCCGGGCTTCGCCCGGATTGTGCCGAAAGATGCAAGCCTGGATAGGATCGCCTGCCAACTCCAGTTCGGCGAGGGGCCGGTCTGGAACGCGCGGCAAGGCTATCTCCGATGGGTCGATATCGTGGGAGACACAATTTGGCAGTGGACTCCAGGCCAAGGGACCTCAATCTTTCTTCGCCCATCCGGGAAAGCCAACGGCATGACTTATGACAAGCAGGGAAGACTCGTGGTGGCGGGTTGGTCCTCGCGCACGGTGTGGCGTGTGGAGCACGACGGCTCCGTAGTGGTCCTCGCTTCTCACTACCAGGGCAAGAAAATCAATACTCCCAATGACATTGTGGTCAAATCCGATGGCGCCATCTACTGGACCGATCCTCCCAACGCGATGTACATCCCTGGGATGGCCGGAGAGGACTTGCAACGTTATCTCGATTTTATCGGCGTCTTTCGTCTGTCGCCCGATGGGAAGACGCTCACACCGGTGATCGACGACTTTGAAAATCCCAATGGCCTGTGCTTCTCACCAGACGAATCTTTGCTGTACATCAACGACACTACCCGTCGCCACATCCGCGTGTTCGATGTGAAACCCGATGGCTCCCTCAGCAACGGACGACTGTTCTACGAGGCTAAGGGCGACGAACCGGGAAATCCCGACGGCATGAAAGCAGATATCGAAGGCAATATTTACTGCACCGGCCCTGCAGGCATTCACGTGATCGATCCCAAGGGAAATCTCCTTGGCCGTCTCAAGATCCCAGGGCACGCGACTAACTTTAACTGGGGCGAATCGGATTGGAAAACGCTGTTTATCACGAC
This sequence comes from Binatia bacterium, assembly GCA_036000865.1. GTDB lineage: Bacteria > Desulfobacterota > Binatia > UBA9968 > UBA9968 > DP-20. The sequence continues at coordinate 36,697 of DASYUV010000138.1, forward strand.
GCGCAACTCGCTTCACCGCGTCAGGTTGGGAATTCCGGGTGTGCCGGTGTGAATGAATACAGCCGAGGATAAAGGATTGAACTACCCTGCAGCAAGCTGACGGAGTATCAGAACATATATCCCAAAGGCGTCACCCCCGAATGTTTTAATCGGGGGTCCAGTTCCGATCTCGCCTGGATTCCCGATAGAAGCATTCGGGAATGACGGACTCTAAGAGGTCTGGGAATAGCAAGCTGCGTGGAGTCAAACCCGCAGTGATTGAAGACCGAGGATCGCTATCGTCTATCCTCCATTTTCGATCTTCGGTTTTTGTGAGTAGGTGGAGAAAGAGCACAATGGCGGAATGGCAATTTGATCTTATTGCCGGTCCTTTCAAGGGGGCTACAGAAGGGCCCGCGTGGGACGGGAAAAAAATTCTCTTCTCGGTGGCGTTTGAAAATCGCATTCTCAGCTATGACCCGCTGAGTGGCGCCGTCTCTGAGTTCCGCAGATTCACAAACCGTACTAAGGGGCTGGCGTTCTCGTCGGATGGATTACTCTATGGTTGTCAGAGCGGCTCGCGTCGGGTTGTGTGCTTCAATCCCGAAGGGTCTACGTCGCCGCTTGCCTACAGATTGGGAGACCACTTTCATAACCATCCGCACGACTTGATCGTCGATAGAAAGGGCCGCATCTGGTTTACCGATCCCTATGATCCCATCCCAGCCCCGGGTCCTCAGCTGCATGGACCGCTGGACCACGCCTCGGTCTTGCTGCTCGACCGGCGGGTTGACCGGAGCTGGTATTTAAGGCGCATGACTTACGACACGAGCTCTCCCATGGCAATCGCTTTATCGCCCGACGACAAAATCATCTACTTATCTGAAAACGGTTTGCGACAGGATCAAAGAGAATTGAGGGCCTACACAATGGACCAAGACGGCAACTTGGCGACGCACACCCTACTCCACACCTTTGGTTCGGACCATCGCGGCCCCCACCGTGGCGTCAGCGGCATGTGCGTTGACCGCGAAGGGAATATCATCGCCTGTGCCGGCGCGGAAAAGAGCGGGCCCGGTGCGATGATCTACATCTTTGCTCCATCGGGCCGCGTGATCGAAACGCATCCGACGCCGGACCGCCCGACCAAATGTGCCTTTGGCGACAGCAATCTAACGACACTCTACGTGACCACTGAAAGCGGCCATCTCTACCGCGTTCGCGATTGCGGCCGGCAGGGATTTTCTGTGCTGGCCGAGTGAATGAATTGTCCGCAGCAGCTGATGGAGTATCAGAATAAATCGAGACTCACGTACCCTATTGTCACCCCCGCATGTCTCTAGCGGGGGTCCAGTCCTATCTTCGCCTGTGGTGAGCCCGGGTCGAACCACGGCTAAAAGCATGCGGGAATGACGGACTTCGGAAAGGAAATGAATTCTACGCAGCTGCGGGGAATTAACCCGAACCCGTAGCGATTAAAAAGAAAGGATTCGACATTGAGAATCGATGTTCACACCTATTGCGCCATGTGCATCTCGCGCTGCGGCGTGATCGCAACGGTTGAGAATGGGCGGCTGACCAAGGTCAATGCCGATCCCGCTCATCCGAATGGTTGTATTTGTGTGAAGGGAACGGCGGCGCCTGAAATTGTTTATTCGCCGGACCGTTTGCGCAATCCGATGAAGCGCACGCGGCCCAAAGGAGATCCAGATCCCGGCTGGACTCCTATTTCCTGGGAAGAAGCGTTATCGTTCACAGCCTCAACGCTCTCGGACATCAAAGCCAAACATGGCGCGGAAGCGGTTGTCTTTGCCTTCGGCACGCCGTCGGGAGGCGGGATTTCTGACGGTGCGCGCTGGCTCGAACGCCTGGCCAACGCTTTCGGCAGCCCCAACCTCCTCGCTTCTCTGCACATCTGTAATTGGAACAGAGAGTGGGGCGCCCAATACACTTACGGCGTGGCGACGCCACCGCCGGACTACGATAACGCGCAGTGCATTCTCCTCTGGGGTTTTAATCCTTACGCCACCTGGCCTGCGGCCGCAGCACGAATCAATCGGGCCAAAGCGCGCGGCGCTAAGCTTATTGTGATTGATCCGCGCAAGTCCGGTGCGGCCGAGAAAGCCGACCTGTGGCTCCGCGTGCGCCCCGGCAGCGACGGCGCGCTGGCGCTGAGCATGATCCATGTGCTCTTGGAAGAAAATCTTTATGACGAAAGCTTCGTGCGCGACTGGACCAATGGTCCTCTTTTAGTCCGCGAAGACAACAATCAACTGCTCACCGCCCAAGACGTGTCGCAATCCGACAACGAAACGTTCTTCGTTTGGGATGTTCAAAGCGGCGGACTGGCGAGCTATCGTGCCGCTGGTGGCTACGAGCGAAACGGAGTTGTGCCGGCGCTCTTCGGCGTACATCGTGTTACATTGGCGAGTGGGCGGGTCATTGAATGCCGGCCGGCCTTTCAAAAGCTGGCTGAGCTCACCGCCCAGTATGCGCCCGAGGCATCAGAGCAACACACGTGGGTGGCAGCGCAAGATGTCCGCCGCGCGGTGCGCATGTTCGCTGCCGAAAAGCCGTCTTGCTACTACAGCTGGGCGGGTCTCGAACAACATCGTGACGCGACGCAAACCAACCGGGCGATTTGCATTTTTTATGCGCTCACGGGGCAATTTGATCAGCGCGGTGGCAATTTATTGTATGCGACTACGCCCGTCCAACCGATCACGGGACAAGAATTGCTGGCGGAGAAGATGGTGTCGCGACGCCTGGGCTATGCCGAGCTTCCGCTGGGATCGCCGGGACATTCGGGCCGAGTTCAAGCCAAGCATGTTTATGACGCCATACTGACCGGAGAGCCGTATCCGATTAAAGCGCTGATCACTTTCGGCGCCGATCCACTACTTGGTAATGGCGACAGCCAACGCGGTAGAGCAGCGCTCACAGCATTGGACTTCTTCGTCGACGTCGACATCTTCGCGAACCCCAGCGCCGCGTTCGCCGATCTATTGCTGCCCGCGTCGACTTGCTGGGAGCGCGAGGGGCTCATGCCTTCTTTCTCTACCGCCGAGGAAACCGCGACATGGGCACAGCTCAAGCCGTCTGTGGTAGAGCCGCTCCACGAATCGCGCGCGGATTTGGAAATCATTTTTGATCTCGCCCAACGGTTAGGATTGAACGAGCAGTTTTTTGCCGGCGACATCGACTCAGGTTACAACCATCACCTCGCGCCTTCCGGTCTGACGGTTGAACAATTGCGCGCCAATCGGATTGGCATGCGCGCCACGACGAGAACACGATATCGAAAATATGCCGAGATCGATGCGCAGACAGGACAAGCGAGAGGATTTCAAACACCCACGAGTAAGATTGAAATCTACTCGACGGAATTTGCCGAGGCCGGATACCCGCCACTGCCAGGCATGCCGGAGATCGGCGACGGTCGTATCGAATCGACGGAATCGTCCGACGAATACCCGCTGATCCTCACGTCCTTCAGATTGATGCAATTCTGCGATCAACAACATCGCAACATACCGCGCCTGCGTCGTCAGGCGCGTGAACCTTTTTTGGAAATCAATCCTGAAACCGCCGCGGCATTGAACATTCAAACTGACGAATGGCTCAGACTAGAGACGCCTCTGGGTGGTATTCGTGTCAAGGCCAAGTTGAATCCATCCCTCCATCCCAAAGTTGTTGCCACCCAGTACGGTTGGTGGCAAGACTGTAAAGAGCTGGAACTTCCCGGTTACGATGCGCTTGGGCAGGATGGTTCCAATACCAATCTGATCATTTCCAACGACATTAGCGATCCGATCAGCGGCGCCGTGCCTCATCGGTCGCAGGCTTGCCGTGTGAGAAGATTAGACGTGCAGGGCGAGAATCGATAAAGCGGTGGGTTCGTCGCTCCGCTCCTTAACCCACCCTGTAGGTTGTGGAATGCAAGTAAATCAACTGTTCAGCTGACCGTCCAATTCAAGTAGTGGTTCATTTTCAATCCACCATGACTCTAAAATCGAGAAAGATTCCTCGCTTTGCTCGGAATGACAACTACATAAGCTATGCGTCATCTCGAACAAAGTGAGAGATCTTTTCCAAACTGAACCACTACCCCAATTCACTAACCATAGGAAGAATAATCATGGTTAACGTTTTCGTGCGGCACCGAATAAAAGACTACACAGTCTGGAAGCAGGTGTTCGACGGCTTCGCGGCGAAGCGTCGGGCCGGAGGAGAGCAAACTTATAAGGTCGCGCGCCTGGTCGGGGAACCCGACAACTTATGCCTGTTCTTCGAGTGGGATACCACGGCGAATGCCGAACGCTTTATTGCCTCGGCCGAACTCCGTAGCGCCATGCAACAAGCCGGCGTAGCCGAGCAACCCGAGATTTATATCGCCGAAGAAATCGCAAGCGGCAAAACATAAAGAGCTCGTGGATCGCAGCGCTGAAGGCGTCGGCGAAACAAGATTGCGCGTAAGCGCGCGTCTGGGTTACCAGTCAATGTAGTTTTACCGTGTCATTGGCTGCATGGGAAATTCTCGGTCTCGTCCAGGACTAATTCCGCGATACCCATTGATCTCAAGGTATTTGACAGCCCCTTCATAGAAAATGATAATTTTCATCGCGTGAATTGCGCTCGTCTTAATTCACTGCACCTACACCCACAAGTTGAACCGACGCGAGAGGAGAAGAGATGGGACAGATTACCGCCGCGCACGCCTATGCGAACAACGAAGTGGCGTACGTCGCCTGGGATATCGATGGCAAGATCACTGGTTGTTTGGGTTTTGAAGTAACGCGCGTGTACCTGGATGCCGACGGCACGGTCGCGCGCCGACCGGACGGTAAAGAGGACCGCGTGAAGTGCGCCGCCTGGGTCGCGTTCAAAGGCCAACGCAATCCGCATTGGCTGCCGCAGGACACGGGGGTGTGGCCGGTCCAGAAGCTCAGCTGGCGCGACCTCACGTTGCGCAAGAAGAGAGACGGCATGACTCGGCGCCCGGACGAGGTCTTAGTCCGCTATGAAATTCGACCCGTCGGCGACTTGAGACCTGGCCTGGAATCTGTTCCGTCCAACGGGCTTGAGTTCGCGGTTGTTGTCAAGCGCGACAGCACCGGCCGGCCTGTGCTCGGTGCTGATGGGAAACCGATCAAGGAGCGGGTCAAAGCGTACGAAGGTAAGCCGCGTCCATTGGGCTATCTGGCACCAGCAACGAAGACCAATGATGTTCGCGTCACCTCACGCCGAGGCTCATTCCGCTCGACGTTCACTAACGGCATCCTGGCCGCGCAGTGGCTGCGCAACGTCCTCAACGAAGACGGCGTCATCGAAAAGAACGAACTCCTGGAGAAGATCTCGAATCCAAACGATCCGCACCGCAAGTATCTCGCTGGTGACGTGATTCCGTTGATTCGCCAGTTATTCGACCGGCCGGGCACGTTTCACCTGGCGCTGTACGAGCTCGAGGACAAGGAACTCGAGAATATTCTCGTCGCCAACGCAACCCGCATCCATGTCATTCTGGCCAACACCGCCGTCGAGCGTGGTCAGTGGGATGCACGCAACCAGGCGGCGCGTGCGCGTTTGGTCAACGCGGGCGTCGATATCCAGCACCGCATGTTCAACAACACTATCCATATTGGCCACAACAAGTTTGTCGTGCACGTGCCGCCGGGCGGCGGTCCGCGTTCTGTCCTCACCGGCAGCACCAATTGGACCGCGACTGGCTTGGCAGGTCAGACCAACAACGCATTGTTAATCGATGACGACGCGATTGCGGGCGCGTTTTTCGATTACTGGAATCGCCTCAAATCTGACAAGTTGAAATTACCTAATCCTTTTAGCGCAGCAATGAAGGACTCCCAGCAGGGAAAGCCATTCCGCACGTCCAACGAAACGGTGTCGAGTTTTACGCTTGCCAGCGGCGCCACAGTGAGCCTCTGGTTTTCCCCCAACCGGCCCGAACGCACCAAGCCGACTTTCAAAACAAAGCCCACACCGACTCCGCCGGATCTGGCGGAGGTCTACCGGTGCATGCGAATGGCAAAAGAAGCGATCCTTTTTCTCGCGTTCTATCCCGGTCAGCGCGGCACTGATTGCATCATTGGTGAAGCGATCAATATCGGACGCAAGGACCCGTCACTGCTTGTAACGGGCGCCGTATCGAGTCCCCAAGCGATGCCCAACTACGTGCCCAAGAAAAAAAATGAGGATGGCGAAGTTGAGGAGGAAGGCGCTTCGCCCGCGACTTTCGATGAGGGAAAAGTCTCCATCGTCCGCGCTTCGCGCATAGATGACCAGAGCGTTTTAGGCGATCTCGGGGTCGAACAGTTGACCGCTCACGGCACCGTTGGCGCGATCATACATGACAAGATCCTGGTCATCGATCCGCGCCTACCGGAATGCACGGTTGTTCTAGGCAGCCACAATCTGGGCTTCAAGGCGTCGTATTCGAACGACGAAAACATGGTGATCGTCACGAGTGACCAGGAACTCGCGATCGCATACGCCGTGCACATCCTCGACGTTTACGATCACTATCGATTCCGTGCCATCGAGAGTGACCAAAGACGGAAAGGCCAGAAAGACTGGTCCGGATTTCTGGAGACAAACGATGATTGGCAGAACGGCTATGTGGCAGGCCGGAAAGGTGCCCTAATGCGTTACTTCGCGCGGTAAGCTCGAACAATGCGGTACGTAGTCACGTCTCGTCGCTCTGTTACAATTTGGCCATCTCAAAGGATCGGTTGAGCCCTTCGGCGTGGCACAGGATAGACTCCGCGATACGCATCGATTTTTTTCAGTTATGCATAACGCTGGCAGATGAAGTCACGCTTCAAGACGTTGAAAGAGTTCTACGAGGTTGTCGATGCGCTTACCGAAAGATTGGTCGCGGAGCACCACGACAAAGAGGCAGGACAGCTGCACACCTTGATGCATGAGATCGCCTGGACAACCGGCTCGGAGCTACTTGGCGAGCTGACATTGGCTCTTAAGAACATGAACGGAAAATATTCGCCTGAGCTTACGGGGGAGATCGATGAGTGTCTTGAGTTCGCTATTCACCATCGGCGGATTCTGGGACTGCAGTAACTATTGATCAGAGCAAAGGAAATAAAGTAGAGGTGATTTTCATTTACTGCTGCACCCCCATCACCTTCTCCCGGGCCGGAGACTGTGTCGCAATGTCATCCTGAGGCCCTTCGGCTACGCTCAGGATAAATTGCGCCGAAGGGTCTCGCCTTATGCAACCTGCCGTTCGGTCGAGATTCTTCACTACGTTCAGAATGACATTCCTGGTAATTTCATGATTACAACAGTCTCTCGGGGAAGGAATTTTATTCGAAGCGACTTACTTACGGGCCTTCGTTTAACGCCCGCCAGAGAAACTTTCACGACAGCCGCCAGCATCACGCCAAAGTCATCAGCTTAGTAAGTTCGCGAGCGCTCGCCAGCAATTCTACGCGCCGCACCGAATCTATGATCTGATCGACGTTTCTCTTGCCCAGCACCGGCTCCATCAGCCAAGCCGCTTTCTTCTCGACCTCATCCGGGCTCATGGGATTTTCCGGGCGGCCGCGGCAGTTGCTCACGTGCTCGCGCAACGTTTTGCCGTCCTTCAGCGTAACTTCGACAAGCCCTTGGAAACGCGGGCCCGTTCGCTCCATTTCTTCGTCACCCACCAGCTGGACTTTTCCCTTTAGCGCCAAAATTTGCGGATTCTGAAACCGCTGATAATCGTGCGCCGTTTCGAAGTTAAGTTTGCCTTCGAACAAGATCGCCGAAACCATATATTGTACGTTCACATCGGGCATGTGCCGGTTGTTAACAGTGCGCGCGCCACTCCCTGGAATTCGAATGACAACCCTTTCAATATTCTCGGGCTGGATCGGATGCTTGGAAATTAATGCCAGGGTCGCGTCGACAGTCTCCATCATCGGCGACCCGACGGGATACTTTTTGACGAGACAGCTCGTAATGGTAAATCGCTGACCGAG
>DASYUV010000139.1:0-14905 GCA_036000865.1 Binatia bacterium
CGCCCGATGAGGAATGCCGTCGCAACCGAAGAATCGCCGCGTTACGGCGAGCCGAGATTATTCTTCCTAAGTTCGGCGCTTCGGATTGTAGTTCAGGCTGTGCCAGTCATCTCATTTACTTGGCTAACCGCTGGGTGCCAAAGCTCTGAGAACATTCACTGCCCTTCAAGCCAGCATTTAGATTCTGCCAACAATGATCGATCCCTCTTCATACTTATCCGCTCTGCACCTTAAAGCCTGTTCATGATCGCTTATTCGTCGTCTTGCTTCGATTTTACAGTTCGTGCGAATCTAAGTATTTCTTGAATTTTTTCAATTTGTGCAACAACTGCTTCTTTTGCATCTTCCATGCTCACGGCGGGGGTTTTTTCTTCTATCTCAGGTGATGCTGCAATTGCAGCATCAGGGTTAAGCAACCTGAACTTCAACACTGACTTGTGTTGTGGCATGTTCTTCAGGCAAACCCTGCCCCATTTGTTGCTCAACTATTTTTTTCAAAAGCTCAAAGGGCATAAACATACGTAGGCAGGTAAACTCCGCCATACTTGCCCGATCGATTAAATACTGCAGATAATGCTCTTCAACCAATTCTCTGTCCATCGACCAGATGAGGCCAGTTACCAATCCCGAATAATTGGCAACATCCAAACAGAGAATCGACGCATTTGAATACTTGGTGTCGATGATCCTCTGTCCTTGATTTAAAACCTGGGGAAAAGTCACTGATCGCGCAATAACTCCAACTTTTTCAATCGGATAAATAGATTTCACCACTTGCTTAACCGATTCCTCAAGCGGGGGCTTTGTATCTTCAATTCCCGTCGGTGAATCTTGTGCCAATGCCGAAAGAAAAAAAACCACAGTCGCAGAAAGAATCGTTAGTTTCATTATCATTTTTTTCATAAAATCCTCAGTCAAAACTCTCTTATGAGAGCGTTCGTTATTGACTGGATAGACACAGCAGCCCAGCGCGCCTGTTCGTAATCGGGCTCAAGACGGTGGATGCTGGCGCTGGCGCGTCAAACGCTCAGCTTCAGACATTACGTCGCGTCGGTACACAGTCCACATCCTAACGATTCTCCTTAGACATCTCGCCTATGTGTTGGACCGTCTGTGGTCATAATAAAAAATTTAAAAGCCCGGCTGGGAGCCATCCAGTTCCGGGCTAAGATAAAGATAAAACCAATCGAAATCGTGACTGGATGCAACCCAGTCTTGCGCTCTGGCCAATAATTGAGGCCTTGCTTGCTTTTTGTTAGAGCAACATTCATTCCAAAAAAAGCTGACGATTTATTCTGTCGTTGGTCGGCCCGTTCCATGGGTTTTTGGGACTGAGGTGAGCAGAAAAGTTATTTCAAGATCAGAAAAGCTCTGTGTTTTTTCTTATTTTAGCGAAGCAGATTCGCATCCTCGCGAGCCAGATGTTATTTATGTTTCTCGTATGCTCCCGGTGTGCCGAGTACTTCTTATGAATTGATAAGAACAAGCCTGGCGAAAAGAAAGAGCTCTGTGCAGTACTCTAATCGCTCCAGAAGAGAGACTGTGGCAGCTCCAAATTTGGCTGGAGAAATATTTCGCCACAGCCATTTGGCGAGGAGACCGTCTTCGTAAGTTTAGGAAAACGTCGTCATGGTTTCCCAAGTCATAGAAACAGGGCTCGGCCCTTTTTCTCCAGCTTCACTCAGATTCCCTCGGTTAAACAATCAACTTGCAAGCAACCTTGGAGATTTCTCAGGTGGCATTAAACTTGCCTCTCTGCTCCTGCAAATCCTTTTTTTTGCGGAGGTGTCTCATGAGCCTGGAAAGAATATGCAGTAAGACTGTAGTAACGATTTCTCCGGATGCCACCGTGCTTGAGGCAGCGAAGCTGATGCATTCGAAGCACATTGGCTCCCTGGTAGTAATCGATGACTCCCGCCCAATAGGAATCCTCACGGACAGGGATATCGTACTCAAGGTTGTTGCCAGTGAAGAAAAGCCGGTGGAGACTGCGGTAAAGAAGATAATGACCGCCAACCCCACGATGGTCAACGTCAATTACGACCTGCTAGATGCCGTGCGGCTTATGCGCAACAGGGGCGTTCGCCGTCTCCCGATAGTCGATGAACATCGACACCTTCTCGGAATCATCACCATGGATGATCTTTTGACGGCTTTCAGTGCCGAGGTTGGAGATCTGGCAGGGGCCGTTCAGAAAGAGTTCGGCCTGGAAGCGGCGGGAACTGTGGCGAGCTAGAGCTGCCGATTCGTGGCGCAAACGGGGTCGTTGGCTCATACAGAATGGGGCGTACCGAAGTCTCTCCCAGCGCACTAACTCGTAGCTGAGTGTAACGCGCCGATCTTCCGAATCTCTGCCTGGAAGGAGAAATCAAAGACCTCCTCGCTGTGTACACGCTGCCGAGGACCACGTCGCCAGGACGGCGTTGACTTATCCGTTCGACGGTCAGGCCTGAAGCTCTCTTCGCCGAATCATTTTGAGCTTTTACATTTTTACTTTGCCCTATTTGATCACCTTATTGCCCGATATAGCACTGACTGCGGAATCGTGAGCCCGATCTGTTTAGCGGCCTTTAGATTGACGACAAACTCGAACTTAATCGGCTGTCCACCGGAAGATCGCCGGCTTGTTTCCCTTCAGATCTTACGTCGTTTTTGCTTCCAACTCCTCCGCGATCTTCAAATATTTTTCATGAGCTCCGGCGCCCATTTCTTCGGCCTCGTGCTCTTCGAAGCGCCTGAGGAGCTGCCTTTGTTCATCCTGCGGGATGACTTCGTCAGCCATCCGAAAAAGAATGTCGTCTTCCTTCTGAATATGCTCCCGCAACAAAATGAGGTAGGCACGGGCATGGCTCACAAGCGGTTCCGCCAAAGCCGCGTTTCCCGTGGCAATTTGTTCGATGGCCGCTGCCATGGATCTTACATGGGCGCGGGCTTCCTCATGTTCCTGAAGCATCATGCCGATAGGGCCGCCCTCGCGCGGGATGCCGTGCTCTTCCAGCACCGGAAATAAGACCCTCTCTTCTTTAAAATGGTGGCACTGATCGGCGAAGTGGCGAAAAAAGTCGAGCGCTTTGCGCCAGTGCTCTAGCGAGCCGGCGATCGGGAGTTTTGTCAGCTGCTCCAAGCCACTGAGCACTCGCTCTATCACGCGATGTTCATCGCTAAGAATCTCGGTCGGTTTTTCTGCTTTATGCGCGCAGCCGCAGCCATGCGAAATGGGCTGTTCCATCTGATGATCTCCTTTTTGCTTTTCTCAATGCAAATATCCGTGCCGCCTTATCGGTCCGAGTTGCGGCTTTGGTCCTGCCAACCAGCCGGTTGATAGATGCAGTAAGGATCGCTCTGCATCGCATCGCTGGTAATCGCGTACGCCCGCGACCGGCTGCCGCCACAGATATTTTTGAATTCGCATACGCCGCACTTCCCTTTGATGAGCGAGTAGTCTCGCACTCGCAGGAATAGCGGCGAATTTCGGTAGATGTCAATGGCTCGGACCGGATATTGCCGCCGATGAGATTTAGAAAACCGCTCGGCTGAACATCCCCTTGGTGCGAAACAAATAGAATTCCTTTGCCGTCATTCACGCCGAGCGGAGCGCGAACGATCCGCGTGGCCTGTGTCGACGACGCAAGTTCCGCCGGCGTCCATTCTTTCTTTTCGGCATTTGCCAGCAAATCTTCGGCGGTGACGCCCAACTCCGCAGCTCTGCGCTGCAGCAGCACCCTCCGGTAGTGATAACCTTCCCGCGGCGTGACATCGAACGGCGCCGACTTCGTCAGGTCATAGAGCCAATGAAAAAGCAACTCGAACTGGCGCGCGTTGATATTGAGCCGGCGGATTTCCGGTCGCGCCGCCCGACCCACCGCAATCAAAAGGAAAAGCGCCCACAACTTGATGCCGCGATGCCTGATCATTGTCGCGATTGCCGGTAAATCATCCAGCACATGACGCGTAACGGTCGTGTGAATCTGCGTTTCGAGACCAAACTCACGACACCAGTCGAGGATTTGCAGCGTGCGGCTGAATGAGCCCGCGACACCGCGGAAACTATCGTGGGTCAGCGAATTTTTCCCATCCAAGCTTAGCGCCAAGCGAACCAGACCGGCATCGGCAAAGCGCCGCACCGCAGTGCGGGTTATAAGCGGCGTGGCCGATGGTGTCATTGCCACACGGAGCCCTTCCCCGCGCGCGTCGGCGATAATGTCGAAAATGTCGGTGCGTTTGGCTGGATCGCCGCCCGTTAGAATAAAGAGCGGATAAGGCTTGCCGAAAGCCTTGATGGCGTGTACCAATTCTTGCGCCTCTTCGAAGCTAAGCTCTGCCGCACTTCGCTGGGCATTGGCTTCAGCGCGGCAATGCACGCAGGCAAGATCGCATGCGCGCGTGGTCTCCCAAACGACGGTAAACGGACGGAGATTGAAATCCATCGATGTTTCGGTGAGCACGATGCATGCCACACCTCTTCAGACGTGCCAGCGGTCGAATGAATGTCTAGAGACACCACAGGTTCCACGGCAAGCGCCGTCTCGAAGCCAGAATCTTACAAGCAAATTCGCTTTCGGTTTTGCTGCATATGAGAATGAAACGAACTGAGTTTCTTAGTTCCGGGAAAATATGGAGCTCGATAGTGTCAACCAAGCCGGTTACGGAGGGCGCTCGCGCCCAATTTGACCGCGCGGATATTGTTGACGAGAAAGACTAACACTGCCAGACCGTTGAGCAGACCGCCCCATCGTTGCAGTGAAAGCGCTAATGAAAAATCCCCCGCAACGCGCAATAGAAGCGAGAGATGCAACAAGCTGGCATGGAGATAAAAAATATTTTGGAACGGCAGCGCCAGGCCGGTTATCGTCGGCAGTATGATTGGCGCGTGGGCAAAGATCATCGAGAAAACGAAACCCAAAAAGATTGCATGCAACATCGCGTCATAACGCGGTCCGGCGCTGAAGAATTGCGCGAAGACCATCCAGAGAATTCCTCCGGCTGCCAGCCATAAATATCCAGCGATCAGAGAAATCGCCATGAACCGCGGTAAGCCGGATTGCTGCGTGCTCTGCCATGCCAGATCGTAACGAAGCAGCCAGGCGGCGAGCCCAAGAAATCCCAATCCGCTGATGCGAATGGCTCTAGGGAAGTCGAATAACGAGCATCCAAGTCCAATCAGGATGATCGCGACGCAGCCGTGAAACGCGCGGCGAATCAGCGCCGTCGGTTGCCTAAGGCGTGACAGCTCCAGCCTTTCGCCGGCAATCATCAAAACCAAGAATCCTATCCACCAAGGAACAATCGAGAATACCGCCGCGTTTGCAAACCACAGAGCATTGCCCGCTAGCCATGCCAGCGCGCTTAGCGCCATTATAATGAAATGCTCGGAGGGGTATTGGCGATGAAGCGTGATGAATACAGCGAGGAGAAGGATGCTGGCGACGGCCGCCAGTAATGCGCTCACTTGAATTGGCAAGGTAAGCAACGCCGTGATCGCGCTCACACCGGCACAGACTGGGATGCCGTAGGCCCACCAGCTCTTCAAGGCTACGGCCCTTTCGAGACCGATCAACGTGCCGAGAAACCCCACCACCATCAGCGGCCCATGTATCATGACAAATTGTTCGTTCGGTAACGGCAGGAGCCAGCCCATGCGAGCGATGCCTGCCCAGAGCCCCGTCAGAAGTGAAATCCCGGCTAAGGCGATCAGAAGGAGTCTGTGCCGATTTGAATTAATGCTCAAAGTACCTTAGGCATTCTTGCGTTTTGTCTCGGCCCGTCGGTCATTTTTCAAATCGTCTTCCACCCATGTTAACGCTGCGACGGTGTGCGGAAAACCCAATGTAGTTAGGCCAAGCAAAACCACATGGTAGATTTCTTCAGGTCTGGCGCCCGCTTCGAGCGCCCTCCGGGTGTGTGAATGCACGGCGCCCTCCAGCCGAGCTCCGATCGCCATTGCCAGTTTGAGCAACTCGCGGGTTTTCTTATCCAGCGGCCCGCTGCCGTGAACCGCGCCGCCGAGTCGATCATAAGCTTGCCAAATCTTTGGATAGGATCTCTTGAAATTCTCATACGCCTTCGGAAGCCGGGCCATAGCACCTCCTATTTCTCTTTTCTCCATCAAAATGATTTCTCCGCATTGTTACATGCGGTTTACGTACGCGGTCAACCAGCTGCGCCATCGCACTCTCAATTTTGCCATTGACCCGAATCGGTGTGCTTGGTCTCTCAACCGGCCACGGCTCTTCAATTCGAAACTTGAGATTATTCAGCGTCAGAGACGGCGCGTGGATTCCCATCATTGCTAAACCTAGCTCGACGGCTTCTCAACAATCGGAAAGATACTGCATCCGACTAACGATTTTCAGAGAGAAGTCTCATGGCCTTCTATTTGCTCACGTAAGGAACAGCAAACATTTACGCCCGAGAGCCGGCGAAGACACGAGATCGACATCGGGCTCGCAAAAGTGGGCAGATCATCTCATCGACGCGCGTCGGGGCGCGCGTAATATTCGAATGCTCACGGAATCTTCACTGAGATATCGGGAGGCCGCGTGATGAAACGTTTTTTGCTACCTGCCGTTCTGGGGTTTGTGGCTCTGCTGATTACCGTAGTCAGCAAGACTGCGGAGATTAAGTCGCCGCCATCCACTCCGAAGCTGGTTGCGTTGGGAAAACAAATCTATGCCCAACAATGCGTAGCTTGCCATGGTATCGGCGGTCGCGGTGACGGTGAGGCTGCCTATCTGCTTTATCCCAAACCGCGTGATTTCGTTGCAGCGAGGTATCGACTGGTCTCGACTTGGGATCGCGTGCCGACAGATCAAGATCTCTTCGACACGATTTCGCGCGGTATGCCCGGCTCGGCGATGCCGTCCTGGGAACACTTGGCGACAGAGCAACGATGGGCCTTGGTTTATTACATCAAATCCCTCGCCGAAAAACCGCTCGAGATCAAAGCTCAGAAAATGCCGGCGGCTGACGGAAGCGGCGGCGAGGGCGTTATAGAAGTTCCCAAGCCTGCTCCTTTTGATACGGCGGCAAGAGCTCGCGCCCTGGAGCTATATAAGGATGCCTGCGCCTCGTGCCACGGCGCGACGGCAAGAGGCGACGGCGCGCAAGAGCAAAGAGACGACGAGGGGTTTCCTTCCCGACCGCGTGATCTAACCGCGGGCATTTTCAAAGGCAGCCCTGATCCGATCGCCCTCTACCGCCATATCGTCGCGGGCATTCCGGGAAGTCCCATGCCGATGAGCGATTGGGCTTACGGCGCCGACGCATGGCATTTGGTCAATTACGTGCGTTCTCTTTCCAGTGACACGCAGCGTGCGCGTGCCGAGATGAAAAAATTCACCATTCAGGCAGCACGCGTCACTACTCTACCTGATCATCCGCAATCCGGCATCTGGCGCACTGCTACGCCGGTCAATCTCCATCTAATGCCCCTGTGGTGGCGCAGTGACCGCCCGGAAGAAGTAACGGTGCGCGCGCTCCATGACGGCAAAGCATTGGCGATTCTCATGGTGTGGCATGATGAGACCAACGATAACACGGCGCTACGTCCACAGGACTTCCGCGATGCAGCGGCAATCCAATTTTCATTAGACGCTAATCCACCATTTTTTGCCATGGGCGCGACTGGAGCGCCGGTCAATATCTGGATGTGGAAATCCGAACGGCAAGCCGATCTGGATGTTGCGTATCAGGACGTCGAGAGAGCTTATCCGAATGTCGGCATCGATTCCTATCCCAACTTGATGCGCTCAGCTGTCGAACAACCGTCTCGTCACGCTCTGACATTGCAATCGGACCCGACATTCGTCACCGGCTGGGGCGCTGGCAATATCGTCTCCGATCCGCAGCGAAAAAGTGCTGTCGAAGATCTTGCGGCCCAAGGATTCGGCACGCTACGAGCAAGACCGAGGATCGAACAAAAAATCGACGCCCGCGGAGTCTACGGACAGGGTTCCTATGAAGTCATGTTCCGCCGAACGCTGTCACCGACCGGGGAAGGAGCCGTCGCACTGCGACCAGGCTCGATCGTCCCCGTTGCTTTCGCCGTGTGGAACGGGAGCGCAGGCGACCGTGACGGAAAAAAATCAGTGACGATTTGGCAGGATTTGAAGATTGCCAAGTAACCACGGTTCAATAGTTCAAGGTTCAACGTTCAAGGTCGACCATTGAACTCGGAACATTGAACCTTGAACTAAATTTAGGGAGCGAAAGCATGAACGATGATGAAGCCAGAGAGATGATGCGGGTAACCCGCCGCGACTTCCTCAAGTGGATGGGCATCGGCACCGGCGCAGCGGCACTCACCGCCGCATCCTTGCACTATTTTAGACCGGCAGATGCCGGCGACAATCCTCTTGCCCGGTCGGTCAATCGGGACTGGGAAAAGATTTACCGCGATCAATACAAATACGACAGCGCCTTCGATTGGGTCTGCTCTCCTAACGACACTCATGCGTGCCGGGTCCGCGCTTACGTGCGCAATGGCATCGTGACGCGCATGGGGAGCACCTACGATTACCAAAACTACGCCGACCTCTACGGCAACAAAGCAACCGTCAATTGGAATCCGCGCCAGTGCGCCAAGGGCTATACCTTTCATCGTGTTATCTACGGCCCCTACCGCTTGCGCCATCCGATCGTGCGCAAAGGTTGGAAGGCCTGGGCCGATGCCGGCTTTCCCGAACTCACGCCGGAGAACAAAACCAGATACATGTTCGATGCCCGCGGTCAGGACGAGTTCGTGCAGATTTCCTGGCCGGACGCCTTCGAATCGATTGCGAAAGCCCTGGTCGCCATTAGCACGCGCTACAGCGGCGAGACAGGGAAAAAACTTCTCCTCGCGCAAGGCTATCAACCGGAGATGGTCGAAGAAACGGGCGGCGCTGGAACTCGGACAATCAAAATGCGCGGCGGCATGGGGCTATTGGGCGTCATTGGCAAGTATGGCATGTACCGCCTCAACAACTCGCTCGCGCTGCTGGACGCAAAGATTCGCGGCGTCGGTCCCGACAAAGCCCGCGCCGGGCGCAATTTCTCGAACTATACCTGGCATGGCGATCAGGCGCCGGGCCATCCGTGGGTGCACGGCCTGCAGGCTTCGGAATGTGACTTCAACGATCTGCGTTTTTCTAAACTCATCATCATGGACGGAAAAAACCTCGTCGAGAACAAGCTGACGGACTCGCACTGGTTTATCGAGTGCATGGAGCGCGGCGCAAAGATCGTCGTGATCGCGCCGGAATACGGCCCGCCTTCGACCAAAGCCGACTACTGGATTCCGATTCGGCCACAGACCGACGCCGCCCTTTGGCTCGGCATTACCAAGTTGATGATCGACAAGAAATGGTACGACGAAACTTTCATCAAGCGCTTCACCGATTTTCCACTGCTGGTGCGCGTGGACAATCTAAAACGGCTGCGCGCCCAGGAGATTTTTCCAAATTATAAAACCTCGCTTGCCGCCGACGGGCCGTCGATGAAAATCCAAGGCTTGACCGCCGAGCAACACGCCAAACTCGGCGATTTCGTGACCTGGGACGCAAAGAAGAACGGTCCGGTGGCCATCACCCGCGATGATGTCGGCGAAGCGATACCAAAAAAAGGCTGGGATCCCGCGCTGGACGGCAAATTTAAAATTAAATTGGCGGACCGTAAGGAGGTCGAAGTCGCAACGCTCTGGACCCTCTATCAAGACCACTTGAAGGACTACGACCTTGAAACGGTCGCCGAAATTACCCAGGCGCCGAAGGCGATGATCGAGCAGCTCGCTCAAGATATCGCGACGATGAAACCTGTGGCGATTCATCAGGGAGAAGGCATCAACCATTGGTTCCACGCCACCGAGATGAATCGAGCGGCCTATCTGCCATTGATGCTCACGGGAAATATCGGCCAGCCCGGCGCCGGCTGCCACACCTGGGCGGGCAACTACAAAGCCGCGCTCTTCCAGGGTTCTCCGTGGACCGGTCCTGGCTTTAAAGGTTGGGTGGCGGAGGATCCGTTCGAGATCAACCTTGATCCGAAAGCTCACGGCAAAGAGATCCATGCTCATGCCTACACCAAAGATGAAGAGCCCGCTTATTGGAACCACGGCGACCTCGCTTTGATCGTGAACACGCCGAAGTTTGGCCGCAAAAACTTTACCGGCCAAAGCCACATGCCTACGCCCACCAAAGCTCTGCTCTTCAACAACGTCAACCTGATCAATAACGCCAAGTGGGCTTACGGCATGATCAAGAACGTCAACCCCAATGTCGAAATGATCGTTTCGATGGACATTCAGATGACCGCTTCCATCGAGTACGCGGACCTCGCGCTGCCCGCCAACTCGTGGCTCGAATTCGAAGGATTGGAAATCACCGCGAGTTGCTCGAACCCGTTCCTGCAAATTTGGAAGGGCGGTATTCCACCGGTCTTCGACAGCAAAGATGATCTCGACATCATCGCCGGCATCGCCAACGCGCTCGCCAACGTCACGGGCGAGAAACGATTCCGGGATTACTTTGCCTTTGCCGCCGCCGACAAACGGGGCATTTACATCCAGCGCCTGCTCGATACCTGCACGACGACCGCCGGTTACAAGCTCACCGATATCATGGCCGGTAAATACGGCCCTCCGGGCGGCTGTTTGTTAAACTTCCGCACCTATCCGCGCATTCCCTTCTATGAACAGGTCCATGATAGCGAACCGTTCCATACGGACACAGGACGGATGCATGCTTACGCGGACGTGCCGGAAGCGATCGAGTACGGTGAAAATTTCATCGTGCATCGCGAAGGACCGGAAGCCACGCCCTATCTGCCCAACGTCATCGTCAGCTCCAATCCGCTCGTGCGGCCCGAGGACTATGGTATCCCCGCCAACGCCGAGCACTGGGATGAACGCACCATCCGCAACATCAAGATGCCCTGGAGCAAGGTGAAGCAGACCAAGAACTTTCTCTGGGAAAAAGGCTTCCAATTCTACTGCTTAACGCCAAAGACGCGCCACCGGGTGCATAGTGGCTGGTCGAACGTCGATTGGCACATGCTGATGGACTCTAACTTTGGCGATCCCTACCGCCTCGACAAGCGCGCCCCCTGCGTCGGCGAGCATCAAATGCACATGAACCCGCAGGCGGCGCGCGATCTCAACATCAATGACGGCGACTACGTTTACGTGGACGCCAACCCGGCCGATCGGCCTTACCTCGGCGCCAAGCCGGACGATCCTTTTTACCGCGTGTCGCGCCTCATGCTGCGCGTCACCTACAACCGCGCTTATCCATACAATATCGTGATGATGAAACATGCGCCCTTTATCGCCACGGAGAAAAGCGTCAAGGCACACGAAACCCGGCCCGACGGCCGGGCGCTCTCGGAAAACACCGGGTACCAGGCCAATCTGCGCTACGGCTCACAACAATCGGTGACACGCAACTGGCATATGCCGATGCACCAGACCGATACCCTGTTCCATAAGACCAAAGCCTTCATGGGCTTTATCTTCGGCGGCGAGGCCGACAATCACGCCGTCAACACGGTGCCGAAAGAAACGCTCGTGCGCATTACCAAAGCCGAAGACGGCGGCATGGGCGGCAAAGGCATTTGGAAACCGGCGACGACCGGCTACTCGCCGGACAATGAGAGCGAGCTGATGAAGCGTTATCTGGCGGGAGATTTGACGAAGGTGAAAACATGAAACGAAGCCGTTCCACAAGTTCCAATCGTTCCAACGGTTCAATCCCCCTCTACGATTCTCCCCCGCGACGCGACGCGACGCGGGGGGAGGAAAGAGGTGGGGGCTGGAACGACTGGAACCACTTGAACCATTGAAACGCATGGAGGAACGACATGTCTTTTAAAGACCCCGACCCGACCGATCCAAACATGCTCGTCGGCGTCATCCTGCCGGCGGATCCTGAAGCAACGCGCGAGATGGCCTATGTATTTGCCGAAGAGTTCGCGCGCATGGGCTACACCAGAGAGCAATTGCTCTGGCTATTTAAAAACCCATTCTACGGCGGCGCCCACGGCGCGTATCGAGCCCTCGGAGAGAACGAGACCCTCTCTATCATCGACGAATGTCTGAACGTGTGGGGACAGGTTAAATTTTCGATTTTGGATTTTGGATTTTCGATTGACCGAGAAAACCAAACTCCTGAATTAAATCCGAACGATCCGAGTCCGGAATCCAAAATCTAAAATGGCGAAGGGGTGGAGGTAGTTATGGCTAACGTGCACAACTGGCAGATCGGCCGGGAGATGAATTATCCCTACCCGCAAGCGTTCCCGCGCCGCCAATTCGCCTTCGTCTTCAACATCAACCGCTGCATCGCTTGCCAGAGCTGCACCATGGCCTGCAAGTCGACCTGGACGTTCAGCAAGGGCCAGGAGCATATGTGGTGGGCTAACGTCGAGACCAAACCTTACGGCGGTTATCCACAGTTTTGGGACGCAAAAATTCTCGACCTATTGGAGAAAGCCAATCCCGGCAATCAACAATGGTCCGGGAAACCGTCCGGCGATAAGAAAAAACCTTACGGCCAGTTCGACGGCAAGACCATCTTCGAAGCGCAGAACCTGCTGACGCCGGACAGCGCCCGCGTGCTCGGCTATTTGCCGACGGATGAGGAATGGAATTCACCGAACATTTTCGAAGACAATCCCGTAGGAAAAAAAGGCGTGCGCAATGAGCTCGATAAGGAGGGAACGGCGCTGCCGGAACACAAAACCTGGTTCTTTTATCTCGCGCGCATCTGCAATCATTGCAGCTATCCGGCCTGCCTCGCCGCCTGTCCGCGCAAGGCGATCTACAAGCGCCCGGAAGACGGCATCGTGTTGATCGATCAAAGCCAGTGCCGCGGCTATCGCAAATGCGTCGAAGCTTGCCCGTATAAGAAGACGATGTATCGCGGCAATACCCGCGTTTCCGAAAAATGCGTCGCTTGCTATCCGCGCATCGAAGGCAAAGATCCCGAAAGCGGCGGCCAGCCGATGGAAACCCGTTGCATGACCGCCTGCATCGGCCAAATCCGCATGCAGGGGCTGGTCAAGATGAACAACGACGGCACCTGGGCGGAGGATCGGTTCAACCCGCTCTACTACATGGTCCACGTCGCCAAAGTCGCTCTGCCGCTCTATCCGCAGTTCGGCACCGAGCCCAACGGTTACTACATTCCGCCGCGTTGGGTGCCGCGGGATTATCTAAAACAGATGTTCGGCCCCGGCGTCGACGATGCCATCGAGCGCTACACTTACCCGGATCGCGAATTGTTGGCGGTCTTGCAGCTCTTCCGGCGCTCGAACCGGATTATCTTTCGCTACGAGATCAAAGAAGGCCCGAAAATCTACGAGGCCACGCTGCGCGGCAGAAAAATCTCGATGTATAACGACACCGTGATTGCTTACGGGCAAGACGGTAAAGAGATTTTCCGCACCCAGGTCGAAGAACCGGTGCATGTGCGGCCTAACAAGCATGCGAATTCGATATGATCGAAAGCAGAGCTGAAGATGGAGGATAGCGGATCGCCATCCTCCATCTTCAATCTTCGATCCTCGAAGTTAGAAGGCGAATAGGAGCTCCCAATGGAAATTGCCGGTTTCGAAACTGCCGACAAAACGGGCGCAGTCGATCTGTGTTATTGCCGCGCCACGATCTATAGCGCGCTGGCTCTAGCCTTCCGCCCACCGGTGGACGAAACGGTTGCGCGAATCATCGAACCGGAAACCAGCGCGGCGCTGGCCGTGGCAGCGGCGTTGATCGACATTGATGGCAAACTGAAGCTGGCCGGAGCCATCGATGCCTTGGCGGCGGCCGGGCGCGCCGCTGTTTCTACCCTCGCTTCTTCGCATCGCGCATTGTTCGGCCATACCGCGCGCGGCATCGTCGCGCCTTACGAAACTGAATATGGCAACGAAGCGCTGTTTCAACAGCCGCAAGAGTTGGGTGATCTGATGGGCTTCTATCGCGCCTTTGGCCTCGCCGTGAGACTCGACCGGCACGAGCGCGCTGATCACATTAGCTGCGAGTGTGAATTTCTGGCTTTTCTTGCCATGAAAGAAGCCTACGCGCTCGAACATCACGACGCGGCCATGTTGGAAGACACGGTGCACGCGCAGAAATTGTTCTTACGAGATCATCTTGGCAGATTCCTACCCACGTTCACGCAGCAGCTCGGCCGCGAACACGCGGCGGGGTTTTACGCCAAACTCGCTGATTTATGTCTGCGCTTCGTGTCGCAAGAAACTAACCGGTTGGGCATCCGTCTCGGGGCGGCAAATCTGCCGCTCCGACCGGCTACTGACGAGCGCGTGCCAATGGCGTGTGGCAGCGGCGCCGAGTGCGCCGCCATGCCTGGCGCCTGTGTGCCGGAGGGAGCCGACTCGATATGAACCTGGGGGCAACCATCCAATACGATCCGCGCTTCATCGAAGAGACGGTTTTTCATGCTCAGCGTGACAGATACGTCTCAGTGGAACTCGAAGAGGCGAGGAATCGCATTTACGAAGTAGCCGAGGCGGACGAGCGGGAAAACCTATTCAATGACTTGAACCGATCGTGGTTCGTTCGGCTCGGCTTGGGCAAAACCATCGAACAAGCCTTGCAAGAACAAGCCATCATTATTGAACAAGTCGAAAACTGCGTCATCGTCCGCGCCACCCGGTCAAAAGAAGAGGGCGCTGAGCTTTTCGTCGCGCAGGACGCCAATCAGAACAACCTGGAACATCGAACTCTGCGTGTTTTACTCCGCCCCGAGTCGTTGTTCGATGCCAAAGCCCTGACACTTTTCTTGCGTCACGAATTTTTCCACATCGCCGATATGCTCGACGCGGCGTTCGCTTACGAACCGACCTTACCGAAGGCAGAAGGCGGGCCGACCTACGACACGTTAATCACCAACCGTTACCGCGTGCTGTGGGATGT
>DASYUV010000140.1:0-37546 GCA_036000865.1 Binatia bacterium
ATTATATCAGGGAGCAAGAGAAAGAGGATAAACGGCTCGATCAACTGAAGATGTTTGATTAAGGAAATGCCAGCATAGCTGGCCAGACCGCTTTGAGCGGTTCACAATTCAAGCCTCCGGCTTTGCCGGAGGTACATGACTGGAAAATCGGTTCAGTTGTGCCGAAAACGTTTGAACGGGTACGTTGGAACGGCTGGAACTATTGGAACGGTTTAGCGCGGCGCGCTAAACCTTTTTCCGCTGATGCGAGAGATAGTCGACGAGCAAATATTCGCCGAGTCGATCGGGACGGGTGTAAAAAGCGCGGCCCCTGTTGATGCGGGTAAGGTCATCGACGAAGCCGCGCAGCACCGGACTATCGTCGAGCATGAAGGTATTGATGGTGATACCTTTACGCGTGATGCGCTCGACTTCTTTCAAAGTTTCCTCCGCCGCGCGCTGGCTGATGCCGCCGAAGCTCAACGGCCACTCGCAGTAAAGCCTTCCCTGACGGCAGTATGCGGTCGGCTGGCCGTCGGTGATCACGATCATCTGCTGGTTGGCGCTGGGCTTTTTGCCGAGCATTTCCGTCGCCAGGTGTAAACCATCCTGCAAGTTGGTGAACGGGTCGCCCATGTTCCAGGTCGCCTGCGGCAGGTCTTTGGCCTTGAGCTCGACCGCGCGGGTGAAAAAACCGACGATGCCGAAGTAATCGCGCGGGTGAAGCGAGCGCACCAGGCTCTCCATCGCGAGCGCGACTTTTTTCGCCGCGGCGAAGCGTCCCTCCCAGCTCATCGACCAGCTCATATCCAATAGCAGCACGGTCGCCGCGCGGGTATTGTATTCTGACTCGTAGACGGCGAAGTCTCCCGGACCGATGCGCACCGGCACACCGCCGCCGTGAAGCAGCGCATTCTTGAGAGTTTGAATCATGTTGATGTGCAGTGGGTCGCCTTGCACGTAGGGCCGGCTGGTTTCGAGGACCATCTCCTGGTTGCCGCGGTTGCGGGTCGTGTGGCGGCCCATGCCGTCGCGCCGAAGCTGTTTGTAGATATCCCGCAGCGCCAGTTGCCCGACGCGGCGAACACCTTTAGGGGTTAGCTCGAAACGCTCGCCCTGCTCCAGGACATAGCCGCTCTCTTCGAGCAGTGATTGCATGCGCATGACCCCTTCGAAGTCTTGCTTCGGGTCACCGCCGAGAAGTTTTTCCAGCAACTCTTGATCGACGTCTTTGAGCTGCATGCCGGAAAGCTGACCTTCCAGCTTGCGGAGGTCCTCCATGCGCTCCATCAGGTCCTGCGACTGCTGAAATTGCATGGGCGTCTGGCCGCGGAACAGACTGCCTTCGCGGCGCAGCCAGTTTTCCAGTTTGCGGATTTGATCGAGCTGCATGACCAGCTGTTGGAACTCTTTTTCAGCTTCGGAATTTTCGAAACGGTACGAAGTGAGTTTCTCGATCGCCTCACTGGTTTTCCCGGGAAGATCGTGGAGGAACTGCTTCTTGTCCTGCATGTCCTGCCCGGCTTGGTCCAATTCTTCAAGAGTTTGGCGCTCTTGATCGACAACGGAGTCGAGCTTGTCCTGCACCTCATCCATCGCCGATTGTAAGCGGTACTCGTCGTAGAGCTTGCGCATCTCGCGCGCCACCTGCGCGAGCAGATCTTCGAGACCTTTGGTCTGCTTTTCGGCTTGCTTGATGCCCTTCTGCATCAGGCGGCGCATCGCCTGCTGCAGATCGCCGGTTTCGTTCATGTAGTCGTTCAACTGATCGAACACGGATTCCGAGTCGAGGGAATTGCGACCGTCGGCATTCCAGCGGCTATAGCGGACATGTACCATGAAGGGGTTGGCTTAGAGATTTGGTCTGGCGGCGGCTGAACTTGGCTACTTGCCGTAGGTCACCCGGCCACCCTCTATCTCCTTGTTGAGCTTTTGGTGCAGATGGAGCCCTTCGAGGACAAATTCCGTCGCCGAAGCCATCAAGGTGGGCGACTCGTGAATGCCCAGGGATTTGATCGCTTCTTTTAATCCAGGGATTTCCTTGATGCCTTCTAGATAATCTTGCGATGGCATTTGATCGGATACTTCGACGCCCCATCCCGAATTGAAGTACTCGACGACTTTCTGCAGCGAGTTGAGGCTGAAGTATTGATCGAAGACTTTGACGATCGAACGATTGATCAGCTTTTCGACCAATTCGTTTTCTTTCTTGTCCTCGCCGACGTATTCCATTTCGATTTTTCCGCTGGTCGAGGCCAATAGCGAGTGAAAATCGCTGATCCGCGGCACGATGTCGTTCTCCTTACAGCGCAGCGCGCGCTTCTCGGCGTTGCTGATCAGGCTTTCGTAGTTGTTGATCGTGACGCGCACGCTCACGCCGGAGGACTGGTTGATCTCGTTGGACTTGCGCGCCTCGAAGGTCAGATGGCCGAGGACTTCTTTCAGGAAGCGCGGCACGTCGACTTTGCGGCTGCGGTGGCTCACCGGCGCGGCTTCCTGCTCCATGATACTGAGCTCATCCTCGATCTTCTTCGGATAATGCGTGCGGATCTGCACGTCGAAGCGGTCCTTGAGTGGCGTGATGATGCGTCCGCGGCTGGTGTAGTCCTCCGGATTGGCGCTGGCGACGATGACCACGTCGAGCGGCAGGCGGATCTTGTAGCCTTTGATTTGGACGTCCTTTTCTTCCATCAGGTTGAACAGACCGACTTGAACTTTTTCCGTTAGATCGGGGAGCTCGTTGATGGCGAAAATGCCTCGGTTGGTTCGCGGCACCAAACCGTAGTGTATGGTTTCTTCGTCGGCGAGATAGCGCCCCTCCGCCACTTTGATCGGATCGATCTCACCGACCAGATCGGCGATGGAGACATCCGGAGTCGCTAGTTTCTCGCCATAGCGAAAATCGCGATCGATCCATTGAAGTGGCAAGGCGTCACCCAGTTCCGCGGCCTTTTTGCGACAGACCCGACAGATCGGATGGTACGGATTATCACTGATCTCACACCCTTGAATGATGGGAATTCTTTCGTCCAGCAGACCGATCAGGCTGCGGATGATGCGCGACTTTCCCTGACCTCGTTCGCCGAGAAAAACCATGTGATGGCCGGACAGAATGGCGTTTTCGATTTCCGGGATGACGGTCTCGTCGTAGCCGACGATGCCCGGCAAAATACGTTGGCCACTCTCGAGATGGCGCACGAGATTCTTGCGCATTTCCTCGCGCACCGTCAAAACTGCAACGCCGCTTTTTTTGAGTTCTCCTAATGTTTTCGCCTCAGTCACTTCCGTAGGCCTCCCCCGTGAAGAGTAGTTATTGCTATTATGGTCCGTTTTTCGCTGATTCACTGATTTTATTTTACACTAGATACCGTGTACGACCAACCCATCAAGCGAAAAGATTCTGAAAAAAGGGTTGTAGACGGTCGTAACTGTCGAGCAAGTGCTGCGGCATCACGCGGGTCTCCGCGACCACGGGCATGAAATTAGTGTCACCCTCCCAGCGCGGCACGACATGCCAGTGAAGATGATCTTCGATGCCCGCGCCAGCGCATTTGCCGAGGTTCATGCCTAGGTTGATGCCGGCCGGGTTGACCGCCTGGCGCACGATGTCAATCGCGTGACGCAGCGCTTCGTTGAGATCGATAAATTCCTCGCTCGACAAGTTGGCAAGAATATTTTCATGGCGCTTCGGAGCCAATAGCAAATGACCATTGTTGTAGGGATACTTATTCAACATCACGACCGTGTGACGGGTGTGCGCCAAAACCAGTCCGGCTCGCAGATCGCCATTGCGAAACTTGCTGCAGAAGATACAGCCCTGTTCCTTGGAGCCCTCGTCTATATAGGCCATTCGCCAAGGAGCCCAAAGCTGCTTCACTCGTCCTCTCCTTCATCGTCGGCGGGGTTATAGGGTTGGCCGTCAACCCGCAGTCGCAGCTCTTTGCCGACCTTG
Source organism: Binatia bacterium (assembly GCA_036000865.1). Taxonomy (GTDB): domain Bacteria; phylum Desulfobacterota; class Binatia; order UBA9968; family UBA9968; genus DP-20. Next base: position 3,932 of record DASYUV010000140.1, read on the forward strand.
AAAAAGGGCACTCGTTTAGCGGCTACCGACACTAAAGCACCGCTCTTGGGATTACGCCCTTGCCGGGCGCGCCGGTGTTTCACAACAAAACTGCCAAAGCCGCGAATTTCGATCCGATCTCCCTGGGCCAGAGCATCCACCATGGAATCGAAAATGGCATTGATAATGACTTCTGAATCCCGCCGCGATAGATGAGGAAATCTTTTGTTCACCTCATCAATCAAATCCCTTTTTGTCATAGCATCTCCCTCACAACGCAAGAAGTTATTGTCAATGTTGTTGCTTACCGCGCTTCGCCGCCGCCAGTCACTGGAGCAGCGACGGCGACCATTCGTAGCGCAGCCAGCCGCGCTCGGTTCCCGGCAGCCGGCGACCGAAAATCCCCATGAACATTCGTTCCCACCACCGCTCTTGTTCCGGGCGCGAGTAATAAACCGCCGGCTCGGTTTCGATGCCCGCGCGTCTCGCCGCCAGTTCGATCGCTTCTTCCAGAGTGCCGAATTGATCGATCAATCCCAATTCCTTGGCTTGTGCTCCGGAGTAGACGCGGCCGTCGGCGAGCTTCCGGACTTGCGCTTCGTCCATGCTTCTGCCCTTCGCCACGGCCGCGACGAATTGGCCATGCACGTTATCGACCAAAGACTGAAGAATCTGTTTTCCCTCCGGGGATAACGGTTGAAACGGCGAGCCGATGTCTTTGTTCGCGCCGCTCTTGACGTTGATCCCCTTGACGCCAATTTTCTTCATCAAGTCTTCGAGGTTGCTCAGTTGCATGATCACGCCGATGGATCCGGTTAGTGTCCCAGGGTTGGCAACGATCTTGTCGCAGGCGGCGGCGATGTAATAGCCCCCGGATGTCGCCATGCCGCCCATTGAAGCGATAAACGGTTTTTGCTTTTTAGATTTCTGGATTTCCTCGAAGATCTCCTGAGTCGGCGCCACGGCGCCGCCCGGCGAGTCGATGCGCACGACGACCGCTTTCACCCAGGGCATTTCCTTAAATCGCTTTAGCTCCGTCAGCACGTTGCGCGAGTCATCGATCGTGCCTTCAATCTGCAGGACGCCGATACCGTCGCCGGCGAACATCGACAAAACCTTGGCATCGCCGCCCGTGATGTATGCGTAGAAAAACGCTCCAGTGAAGACGACCAAAATAAATACAAACAGCAGGCCGAGGCCGCGTAAAATAGAATGTGTCCTAGCCATATCAATTCCGGGAAGTCTATCTGCTCGGGATTACCCTCGCCCTTTGCGCCCGCCCTGTGAATCTTCGTCCCTATCCAAGCGAAGCTCATCGCCAAGCAGAGACTCGAAAGAGAAACGGCCGCCCTCTTTTTCGCGTTTTAGATAATTTTCCATCTCCTGGCGCTCTTCCGTGCGACGCAAGGCTTTGATGCTGAGACCGATCTTGCGATCGGCCAGATCGATGCTGAGAACTTCGGCTTCGACTTCATCACCGACCTTGAATAGGTTCGACGGTTTGTCGACCCGCTCCGAACTCAACTGAGAAACATGAATAAGCCCTTCGACGCCCTCGTCGATGCGGACGAATACGCCAAACTCCGGCACGCTGGTGACTTGGCCTTTGATTTTGGAGCCCACCGGGTGACGATCGGCAACAACCTTCCAGGGATCGGGCGCCAGCTGCTTGATGCCGAGAGAGAAACGCTCGTTTTCGACGTTTATCCCGAGCACCTTGGCTTCGATGATATCTCCTTTTTTAAATAATTCCGATGGATGCTTGACCTTCTTGGTCCAGTGCAGATCGGAGATATGCACGAGGCCGTCGATCCCTTCCTCGATGCCGACAAATATGCCGAAGTCCGTAACATTCCGCACCGGGCCTTTGATGATGCTGCCGATCGGATATTTTTCCTTCGCCGCTTCCCAGGGGTTGGCCATCACTTGCTTGAGCCCGAGTGAGATCCTGCGGTGTCCGGGATCGACGTTGAGCACGACGACCTCGACCTGCTGGCCAACCTGGAGGATTTTTGACGGATGGGCGACCTTGCGGGTCCAAGACATTTCCGAAATATGGACCAGTCCCTCGATACCGCTTTCCAATTCGACGAAAGCGCCGTAATCCATCAAGCTGATAACCTTGCCTTGTACTCGTGAACCTACGGGATATTTTTCCGCCACGGTGTGCCACGGATCAGGCGTCAATTGTTTCATGCCCAGGGAAATGCGCTCCTTCTCGCTGTCGAACTTGAGCACGACGACTTTGATTTTTTCGCCGACTCGAACGATCTCCGAAGGATGATTGATGCGCCCCCAGGACATGTCGCTGATATGGAGAATGCCGTCGATGCCGCCGAGATCGACGAAAGCGCCATAACCGGTGATGTTCTTCACCGTCCCTTCGAGGATCACGCCCTCCTCGAGAATTTTTAAGACCTCTTGTTTCAGCGTGTCGCGTTCCTTTTCCAAAAGCGCGCGACGCGAAACCACGACGTTACCCCGCGGCCGGTTAAACTTGAGAATCGCAAAGCGATCGGTGGTGCCGATAAAACGGTCCAAGTTGCGGTTCGGGCGAATATCGACATGAGAGCCCGGTAGAAATGCCGGGACGCCAACGTCGACTTTGAAACCGCCTTTGACCTTACCGATGATATGCCCCTCGACGCCGCGCCCTTCGTTAAAGGCTTTTTCCAGCTCTTCCCAAAGTTTCAGGTTTTCCGCCCGTTGCCGCGATAGTACAATGCCCCCACCCTCGCCTTCCGAGGAGTCGAAGAACACGTCAACATCGTCACCTACCTTGACTTGCACATGGCCTTCCCGATCGCTGAACTCTTGGATGGGAATCTGTCCCTCGGATTTGTAGCCGACGTCGATCAGCACATGGGTTGCCGTAATGCCAACCACCCTGCCTTTGACCACGCCGCCGGGTTTGACGGTGCGCAGGCTCTCCTCAAACATTGCTTCAAACTCGCTAGGGCCCCCTGCGGGCGCGCCTTTAATCTGTTCGTCCTGTTCAGCCATGCAAACCAACTCCGATCTATTTAATTAATTTACTCGCGCTCTGTTTCCAATTTTCGCTAAAACCTTGGCAGCCACGCTGTCAGCGCTGGCGTTCGAAGAATCGATCCTGAGGGCGTCGTCCGCCATCCGTAGCGGCGCCAAATCTCTTTCGCTGTCCCGCTTGTCGCGTTCTTTCATCTCTCGTAGTGTCTCACTCAAATCGGCTGGTCGGCCGGCGGCCCTGAGCTCTGCATAACGTCGGCGAGCTCGCTCCTCCGCCGAGGCATCGAGAAAGATCTTTACCTCGGCGTTGGGAAAAACTACGGTACCGATATCCCGTCCCTCCGCGACGACGCTGCCGCGTTGGCCCATGCCGCGTTGCAAATCGAGCATCCGCGCGCGCACGATTTTTAATGCGGAGACCTTCGACGCCAATTGGCTCACTTCCGGTGTGCGAATCTCGTCAGCGACATTGATACCGTCCAGAAGCACCTCCAGCGTGCCGTTATCCTCTTGCAGATCAATCTCGGTCGATTCGACCAACCGAGCCAATCGCGCATCATCCGCCAAATCGACTCCCTGACGCAAGGCCTTCAGGGCGAGCGCCCGATACATCGCTCCGGTATCCAAATAGATAAAGCCCAGCTCTCTCGCCAGCCGTTTCGCCAAGGTGCTTTTGCCGGCCCCCGATGGTCCGTCAATCGCAATAATCAACGGGCTCTCCCCAACACCGCGCCGACTATCCCCTCTCTCATAAGCTAATGCAAACAAATTTTGCCCAACAAATCAAAAAACCCCGGGAACGATATATCGACACAGCCTGCGTCGTCAATTTCTACACCACCCTCACTGCATAGCCCGGCGACCGCAAACGACATGGCGACCCGATGATCGGCATAGCTTTTAATTGCGCCCGCCTTGAATCTCTGTCCGCCTTGAATAGTCATGCGGTCTTCGCCCGCTTCGACTTCGATTCCCAGCTGGCGCAACCCCTCGGCCATGGAGGCAATGCGATCCGACTCCTTATAGCGTAATTCTTTAACGTCGGAGAAGGTCGTCACGCCTTCGGCAATCGCGGCGACAACCGAAAGAATCGGATACTCATCAATGGTCCGGGCCACCAGCTCAGGCCCAATATCGACGCCCTTTAGCGGGCCGCCGGTGACGTGAATATCGGCCACCCTCTCGCCGGCTTCGGCGCGTTCGTTTAGCAGCTCGATCGACGCTCCCATGCGCCGCAGCACTTCGATCACGCCGTCGCGGGTCGGATTACATCCAACGTTACGGATGAAAAGATCCGAGCCGGGTATCAGCGCGGCCGCTGCCAGGAAGAATGCCGCTGAAGACATATCACCCGGGATGCGCACTTCTTGAGCGCTCAGTGACTGGCCGCCATTTATGGTTATGGTCGCACATTCCCGTAAGATCGCCGCGCCAAAACCGCGCAGCATCACTTCCGTGTGATCGCGCGATTTTTGCGGCTCTTCCAGAGTCGTCGTTCCCTCCGCCTGCAGCGCCGCCAACAAGATTGCCGATTTCACCTGGGCGCTGGCGATTGGCATGTGATATTCAATACCATGCAGGTCGCCGCCGTCGATCTCCAATGGCGCCAAACCGTCGCCGCTTTTGCTGCGAATCTTGGCACCCATGACGGCCAACGGATCGATGACCCGCCGCATCGGCCGTTGGCGCAGCGATGCATCCCCATCGAGCTCGCTGTGAAATGGCCGCCCGGCCAAGAGGCCGGACATCAGCCGCATGGTTGTACCCGAGTTGCCGCAATTTATCGCGTCGGCCGGCTGATGGATTCCCGTCCAGCCGCTGCCGTCAACGCAGAGCGCATCACCGTCGCGATAGATTTCCACGCCCATTTGGCGAAACGCCTTGACGGTGCGCGAGTTGTCGTCGCCGCCGGACAAATTAAGGATCCGGCTACGCCCGTTCGCGACGCTGCCGAGAATTACCGCGCGGTGTGCGATCGACTTGTCGCCGGGCACACTGATGGCGCCGCGTAGCGGTTTTTTGATCGGCTCAATCCGTTTCATTTTGGCATCATTACGGAATCTGCTCACGAATATCGTAGGCGCGGGCAAATTCTTTCTCCAAGAGCGCACCCTTGCCATCGCGAATCCAGCGATGGAGCCGCTCCAGGTACTTGATGTAATCGCCCAAGGAACGGCCCAACGCGTGACGATTCATCAGACAGATGTCGCGCCAAAGCTCGGGCCGGCTGGAAGCGATTCGAGTGAAATCTTTAAAGCCGCCGGCACAGTACATTTTTAAATCCACCCCCGGCAGCGGCGTGCGCTCGAGCGCGTTCACCAGCGCATACACCAGGACGTGCGGCAAATGACTAATCACCCCGAGCAGCCGATCGTGAATGTCGGGTTGCATGATTTCCACGTCAGCGCCGACTTTACGCCACAGATCGGCTGTTTTGTTGAGCGCCTGCCGATTGGTCCGCTTGGTCGGGGTCAGAATGCAGCGATGCCGGACGAACAGATCTCGGCGTGCCGCCTGGGCACCCCATTGTTCGCTGCCGGCGATCGGATGGCCGGCAACGAAATGAATATTTCGCGGCAAAAGGCGCTCCATGCCGCGCACGATCTCGCCTTTAACGCTACCCACATCGCTGACAATGCAGCCGGCTTTGAGCTTGGGTAGAAATCTCTTGGTCAGCGGCACGATCGTTTCCACCGGAGTGCCCATGATGAGAAAATCCACGTCGTCGGGAAATTGATCTTCATCCAAGAAGTAACTGTCGACAATGCCCTCTCGCTTCGCCAGCCTGAGATTCGCTTCGCCGCGGCCGTAGCCGACAATTTCCTTTGCCAGTCGTTGCCGGCGCATGTCCAACGCGAGCGACCCGCAGATCAACCCTACTCCAGCCATCACGACTTTTTGAAACATCACCGCCATTAGAAATTTCACCGCTTCGGTCTTACCAAAAGTCGCTATAATGCCCTGATCACCTTCTGCAGCGCGTCGATGAATTTTCGATTCTCATCCATCGTGCCGATGGTGACGCGCACATGCTCGGGAAACTGATAACCAGCCATCGGCCGGACAATGACGCCTTTACTTAGCAGCTGTTTAAATACTTCCTGTCCTTTACCGACGCGCACCAGGATAAAGTTGGCATCGCTCGGCACGAATTCCAGCCCCAACCTGGTGAACTCGGCTTGCAGGTATTCCATGCCCAGGCGATTCACCTCGACGCTTCGCCTCACATGATCGACATCCTCGAGCGCCGCCAATGCCGCCCACTGCGCCGCCGCGTTAACGTTGAAGGGCTGGCGCACCCGCTGCATCATGTCGATGAGTTTTTTTGGACCGACACCGTAGCCGATGCGTAGTCCCGCCAACCCGTACAATTTAGAGAACGTCCGTAGCGTCAGAATTGCGCGATCTTCGGCATGGTAGCGCAGCGAGTCGGGATAGGCCGGGTCCTGAACGTATTCGAAGTAAGCCTCGTCGACAATCAGCAGCAAGTTCGACGACATTTTGCCAAGAAGGCGCTCCCATTCGTCGCGCTGGTAAATGGTCCCCGTCGGATTGTTGGGATTGGCCAAGAACACGACCCGCGTCTTCGCCGTGATGGCATCGGCAATCGCTGCCAGATCATGGGTGAAGTTACGCAGCGGCACCGCTTTTTTCTTGCCACCAACGGCTTGGACAATGAGCGGATAGACGACGAACGCTTGCTCGGCCATCACCGCTTCGTCCCCTGGGCGCATGAAAGTTCTCACCGCGAGTTCGATGATTTCATTGGAGCCGTTGCCAAAGATCAGGTTTTCCGCTTCTACGCCAATTTTCTGCGCCATGCCCCGCTTCAGATAAAAACAGTCGCCGTCCGGATAGAGGTGCAGCTGATCCAATTTCTCGCGGATCGCCGCCAAGGCCTTCGGTGACGGCCCCAAGGGATTCTCGTTGGATGCGAGCTTGATCGAGTTCGCGATGCCGTACTCGCGCTCCACTTCCTCGATCGGCTTGCCCGGCTCGTACGGAATCAACGTACGAATATATTCCGGAACTTGTTCGACGGTTTTCATCTGCCGCTCGGATAGGAGCCCAAAATTTTCAAAAACAAACAGTTCTTTTGCAAATTGGCCACGGCATTTCTTATCGAGCCGTGCTGCTGATGGCCGCGCAGGTCGAGAAAGAACATATACTCCCAGGGTTTGTTCTTGATGGGGCGCGACTCGATTTTGGTCAGGTTGATACGGCTTCGGGCAAAGGGCTGCAGCACGCGGTGCAGCACCCCCGCTTTGTCTTGCACGGAAAACACCAGCGACGTCTTGTCATCGCCGGTTGCCGGAGCGTCCGCCTTGCCGATGACCAAAAACCGGGTAATGTTCGTGCTCTGGTCTTCAATATTGGCTGCAACCACTTGGAGATTGTAAACCTCTTTCGCCATGGCACTGGAAATCGCGGCCAACGAGCCATCACCAGCCGCTTTCATCGCTGCATGCGCCGTGCTCGCCACCTCTTCTACCGGCACAGACGGAAAATGGCGCGCCAACCAACCGCGGCACTGTGCCAATGCTTGCGGATGAGAGACGATGCGTTGAACGTCGCTTTCCTTGCCAGACCGCGACAGAAGATTATGATGAATGTCCAGGAAAATCTCCGCGCAGATCTTCAGCTCGGACTCGACCAGCGAGTCGAGGGTGTGCGCCACCACGCCTTCCGTTGAATTCTCGATCGGCACCACGCCGAATTCCGCTCTTCCCTGACTCACTTCCTGAAACACCTCGGTGATGCTCGTCGTCGGACGCAGGTTCGCCGAAGAACCGAATTTCTCGCGGGCGGCGAGATGCGTATAGGTCGCCGCAGCTCCGAAAAATGCCACATTCAGGGGGCCTTCAAGCGCGCGGCAGCCTGAAATGATCTCGCGAAAAACGGCCCGAACGGCTTGTCCGGAAAGCGGCCCGCGATTCAGATCGGCGACCCGCTGGAGAATTTCTTTCTCGCGGTGGGGAGCGTAGACTTCTTGGTTGCTTTGGCTCTTGGAGCGGCCAATCCTCTGTGCCAGAGAAGCGCGATCGTTTAGCAGGTTAACGACTTTTGCATCAATTTGATCGATTTTTTGTCTTAGGACATCGACCGGCTCATTACGGCTCAATGACTACCTCGCCCGGCGCAAACCAAGCAGCCTGCGCCATCCACGTAACCTATCTTAATGCTTGAAGAATAGCAAATATTGATAGCGCCCCAGCTTGACTCGTGCCGACTTCTGCCATTATCTGATTGGCGACATGCATGAAATCGTTCTGCCCGCCGGTGAAACGCCCAAGAAGCTTGGGAAATTTCTTACGAAGAATTTTCCCATCGGTTACGTTAGAAAAGTCTTTCGCAAGAACGGCGTACGGATCAATGGCCAACGGGCCAAATCGGATGATCTAATCCGCGCCGGCGACCGCATCCAATTTTACATCCCATTCGAGCCTGGCGCCGCAGCAAAGCCGGTCAAATCTTTTCCAAAAATCGAGGTCGTTTTCGAAGACGATTCGCTGCTGGTGATGAATAAAACCGCCGGTCTGGCCGTGCACGAAGGAAGAACGGTCAGTAAACGCCACTCGGTTTTGGGTATCTTGGAAACGCAATATCGTGACAGGGGCATAAAGCCTCAACTCGTCCACCGCATCGATAAAGATACATCCGGATTGCTTGTCATCGCAAAGAACCAGCGAACAGCAAGTGAATTGGAAAGCTGCTTTGAAACCGGCAACGTCGACAAAGAATACCTCTGCCTGGTCGTCGGCCGATTACAAATGAACGAAGGCAAGATCGACTTTCCACTGCCCGGCCGAGATGACAAGCCGGTCCGCGCGTACACCCGCTTTCGAGTCTTGAAACGATTCTCAGAAGTCACGCTCGTGCGCGTGGCGATCGAGACCGGCAGGCTACACCAGATCCGGTTACACTTCGCAAAGCTAGGATATCCAGTAGTGATGGACGACCAGCACGGCGACTTCGCTTTCAACAAACGCTTTCGGAAAGAGTTCGGGTTGAAGCGGCAGTTTTTGCATGCGGAAAAATTGAAACTCAATTACGCAGGCAAAGAGCGAGAATGGAGAGCGGCGCTGCCGAAAGACTTGGACCAGACTTTGCGCGCATTGTCCGCTGAGAAATCCTAGCCGCCCATCTATGCCGAAAATTTGTAGGATGCTCTGACCAAACCGCATCGCTTATCTTTCACGGCTGTTGTCAAACCGAAATGATGCGGTTCCTTTCCAGTCACCGCATCCTACTCTACTTATTTTTCTGATTTCGGTTTTTTGCCGAACCGATTTCTGCGCGCGGTTGCCTTCAGGCAATGTAGGGGCGCGATTCATCGCGCCCGGATTGCCGTATGTCCGAACAGGGGCGCAGCATGCTGCGCCCCTACAACGCCTTTTTTGCGTTCTTCGCGGTTAATGATTTCTTTCGCTTGTAAAAAAATCAATCACAACTTCCTCACCAACATGATCCCGTCTCTTACCGGCAGCAGCACATTCTCCACCCGCTCGTCGTCACGGATGCGCTTATTAAGTGCGTCGACGGCTTTGGTGGCTTCATCGTGAGGATCTAAAACTCTGCCGCTGCGCAGCATGTTGTCCAGAACGATAAGCCCTTTGGGTCGAACGAGCTCCATGCAGCGGTCATAGTAGCCGCCGTAATTTTCTTTGTCGGCGTCGATGAAACACAAGTCAAAGGGACCGGGGATGAGTTTGAGCGACTCAAGCGCCGGGCCGAGCTTGATTTCGATCTTATGCCCATGGGGGCTCTCCGCGAAATAGCGTTTGGCGATCTCGGTTGTTTGCGGATTTACGTCGCAGGTGACGATTCGGCCATCCTTCGGCAATGCTTCTGCCCATGCGAGCGTGCTGTAGCCGGTAAACATGCCGATCTCGAGAATCCGTCTCGCGCCGGTCATTGTGGCGAGCATCTTCAGGAACTGTCCTTCGAGAGGTCCGACCATCATCGCCGGACTGTGGGTTTTCGCATAGGTTTCCACCCAGAGTTTGTCATGCAGCCCGGACAGCGGCTTGCTGTATCGCTCCGCATAGTCTTCGATACCAATGGGTCGTAAGTCGAGCATGTCTGCATCCCCTATCAGGCTACTGAAAAGGGTTCAGAATGCTTCGAGAGCCTCAGCATGAACGGAAAATCGTCAGTAAGATCTCCGTTCGTCCTGAGCGCCGTCGAAGGACTCCGAGGGAGTTTTTTCAGCAGCCTGCTCTTAAATTAACTTCTAAATTAACTCCGATTTAGAACTTCCGAAAGACTGTCAACCGAGACTGATTACTGAGCACTGCGTTTACGGCCCGGTGAGGCGCATGCCCCCATCCACCGGCAATATCGCCGCTGTCACCATCGATGCCTCATCGGACGCCAAGTACAATGCCGCATAAGCAACGTCTTCCGGCTCGCCGATGCGTCCGAGCGGTACCCGGGTTGTATAACGCGCGAGTTTCTCAGGAGTCGAGGTATCGACCATCGGCGTCCGCGTTGGTCCCGGGCAAATGCAATTGACGCGAATCTTGTCCTTCGCATGATCCATCGCCATGGCTTCGGTCAGCCGAACCATGCCGCCTTTCGAGGCGCAATAAGCCGCACGCCCCGACTGGCCAAGCATCCCCGAGCGCGCGGCGATATGTAGAATGACACCGCCGCCGCGCTTTTTCATTTCAGGAATCGCCAACCGCGAGACAACGAATGCGCCCTTCAAATTGGCATCCAAGGTCCGATCCCAATCCTCTTCCGTGATCTCCGTTATGCTGCCGTTGGTGCGAACCCCGGCGCTATTGACGACGATATCGAGGCCGTCGAATTGTTTCACGGTTTCGTCGATCAGCGTTTTCATCTGCGCCGAATTCCCGACATCGCCTCGTCGAAAAAGCGCCCTGCCGCCGATTTTCTCAATCATGGCGACCGTCTCTCGCCCCTTCGATTCCGTCGTCGAGGTGCCCGCCACTCCGGCGCCCTCTTTCGCAAACATCACCGCAATCGCCTGCCCCAGGCCCGAGCCGAATCCCGTGATGAAGGCGACTTTGCCTTTAAGTTTCATATGACCATCCTTGGAAGTTTTCGCGCGTGCGCAAAGGCCTTGTCGCAGTTACTGCGAAATTCTATTTCACCAGGAAGTGCACGAAGGACACGAAGGCTTCGGAAATCTATTATTAACTTCTATCAACTTCGTGCTCCTCGTGTCTTTCGTGGTAGAATCCCCAATTGAACCAGATATACAATTGCTTCCCGGTTGACTCAACTCTACCCCACTGTTATTTTTTGCAGACCACTTAAAGAAAAATGTTCACGCGATGGCAGAGAACAACGACCATAGAATTCCCGTGACCGTTCTTACCGGCTTTCTCGGCGCCGGCAAGACGACATTGCTCAATCGAATTCTTACGGCCGACCACGGGCGCCGTGTCGCCGTCATCGTTAACGAATTCGGCGAAGTCGGCATCGATCATCATCTGCTGATTTCCTCCGACCAGGAAGTCGTTGAAATGAGCAATGGCTGCATCTGCTGCACGGTGCGCGGTGATCTGTTGCGGAGCTTATTTCAGCTCTTGGAGCACCGCGACAAGTTCGATACGCTGATGATCGAAACCACCGGCCTTGCCGATCCGGCACCGGTCGTGCAGAGTTTCTTTATCGACGACCGCATCAAGAGCGAATATCAACTAAACGGTGTCGTCACGGTCGTCGACGCCAAGCACATTCATCAACAGTTGGGTCAATCTCCCGAGGCGAAAGAACAGATTGCCTTCGCCGACATGGTGCTGCTCAATAAGATCGATCTGATCAATCCTGAAGATTTGCCCGACCTGGAATTCAAGCTGCGCAATCTGAACGGCGCGGCGCGCGTCTGCCAAACGACGAATTCTGATGTGGATATCGGCACCGTGTTGGATCTGCGCAGCCTCGACATCGAAGTCAAGGCGGATAAGCACGACGATCATCACAGCCACACCGAGGACATCGATACGGTCGCCATTACAACGCCCGGCGACCTCGACGGACTAAAGCTGAGTCAGTGGTTCCGTGAGTTGCTTGCCGAGTCCGGCGAAAAGATCATGCGCATGAAAGGGATTCTCAACCTGCGCAAAGATCCCGATCAGTTCGTCTTCCAAGGCGTCCATCTTCTGTTCGAAGGGCGTCCGGGGCGAGCGTGGGCGGCCGAGGAAGAACGGTTGAATCGGCTGGTGTTCATCGGCCGGGATCTGAACAAGGAGAAAATGACCGACGGTTTCCTGAACTGCATCACCACGGAGAACGGCAACGCTTCGTCCGAGGACGTGGATCCGTTTGGACGAAAACAAGATGTGTCTTCGTTCACTCTCGATCAAATTCGCTATTGGGTTCAGACGATCTTGACCTTCCCTCCCGACGCGCCGATCGTCGTTAAAGAGGTTCCGTGCGTAAAGGCCGGCTGTCCGCCGGTGGAAACGGCGATCCTGGTATTTCTCAAGAACGAGCCGCCGCGCACTTTCAAAATCCTCGCGCGCATCAATGAAGTCACTTTCGATCATGTTTACAACTTGATCGAAAACCCGCTGCCTTGCTGCTGACTTTGGTTTAGAGTGTCGCGTTTCGAATCCGCACCCATCTTCGCCTCGCCCTCTGGGAGAGGCCGCCGCGCAGCGGCGGGTGAGGGGAAAATCCACTGTGCTTTTCCTCATCCTGCTATCGCTTATGGGGATGAGTGTTTTACGAAATTCGTTTCTAGCACCCGGATCGCGTGAATTGCGGACTATTCAGCCACTAGCTTGCTAACGATCTCATACAAGGCGCGAACACCGAATTTTAAGCTCTCCACCGACACACGCTCATCGATACCGTGGACCAAACCTTCGCTACTCGGTGTACTGCGATGGGGCATGAATCCCAAACAGGGAATGCTCTTCTCACGAAAGAAATGACAATCGGTAAAGCCTCGCACCAAAGGCGCGACGACGGGCGCGGCCGGGTCATGTGCCTTGGCAAATTCAGCGATCACTTTCATCGCCTCTGGATGAGGCGGCGATGTGGCGGCGGGAAACGACAGCAGGATTTCAATCTTGATCGAATCGTCGGCGATAATCTTACGTAATTCCTCGATGAATGCCTTGGGGTCCTCTCCCGGAAGTAGCCGGATATCGAGCTCCGCGGTCGCGACCGCAGGGATCACGTTGACCTTGTCGGAGCCCTTGATGCCGGTGATCGCAATCGTGTTGCGTACGCTCGCGCTATTACGCGGCTCCTTGAGGAATTCAGATAGGAACGCCGAATCGTGCAACGATTTGCGTAAATCCCGGTAGTGCGATCGCCGCTCCTCGGGTTCGGAAGCCGCCGTGTCGGCGTAGTATTTCTGGATCTCCGACACAACCTTGATCGGGCTCTGATAGCTCATGATCCGATTCAACGCGGCAAGCAGCTTGTTGACGGCAAGATTGTTCCCGGGCGTCGAACCGTGTCCGGGAATCCCAGCCGCAGTCAGTTTCAACCATAGTGGGGTTTTCTCCGCCACGCTGACGTTGTAGACACGAGCGCGGCCATCCTCGCCGACGCGAATGCCGCCGCCTTCATTAAGCACCAACCCGACGTTCTTGAATAGCTCGGGTTGTTTTTCCACCAAGTAACCGGCGCCGAGCGCGCCACCGGCTTCTTCGTCGGCCGTGCCGAGAAATATCACATCGCCTTTCAACGGAATGTTTTGTCGCTTGAGCGCCAGGATGGCCATCAATTCCAAAATCGCGGAACCTTTCATATCCAGCGCACCACGTCCCCAGATGATGCCGTCCTTGATCGCGCCGCTGAACGGCGGCTCTTTCCAGAGCTTCGCTTCCGCGGGAACCACGTCCATGTGATTTAGCAGAACGATTCCTTTTTTGGTCCCATTACCGCGAAGCCGCGCGAAAATATTTCCCCTGCCGGGCGCTGACTCGATGACTTTAGCTTCGATACCCTCGCGATCGAAAATTTCCTTTAAAAACTGTGCCGCTCTGATTTCGTTGCCGGGCGGGTTGGTCGTATCGATTTGTATGTAACGGCTGAGGAGGGCGACAGCCTCCTCTTCCAGCGCTTTCCAGTCAATCGTTGAATCCGCAGCATGACCGCCGTTCGATGAGCCGAGACACACGATAACCAACAAAATTAGAATCACGAAATAAGCGTTTGGCTTCGCCCTAGTCATGTTCACCCCACTATTCCGTGTTGTTCGCCGTTCCGATGATATTGCTAAAGAAACCTCTCAGCCGATTGCAAGATCTCCCGTTGCTGCTTTTCAGGATGATACCAGTGGATTTCCTGGTCGCGTCGAAACCAGGTCAGCTGCCGTTTCGCGAGATGACGCGTCTCCTGTTTCATTTCTTCGAGAGCATCTTCCACGCTTTGCAGGCCTCGAAGTACCTGCCCCATCTGCCGATAACCGACGCTGCGGAGCGGTTTGAGAGCCAAGTCAAATCCGCGCGCGACCAAGCTGCGCACCTCTTCCAAAAAACCATCCTTGATCATCCGCTCGCTCCGTAAATTGATCAAGTCATACAGCTCGGCACGTTCCCGCAGCAAACCTATTTTCAGAATTTCGAATGGTTCTTCCTGAAACCGATGTTCCTTCTGCCATTCGCTCAGCGGCCTACACGTGAGCTGATAGACCTCTAGGGCACGAATAATTCGTTGGCGATCGTTTCGATGAATCGTCGCGCCAACCGTCGGATCGATTTTTTCTAAACGTTCATACAAAACAGCCAGGCCGCTGCTTGCAATCTCTTGTTCCAACGCATGGCGAACATCCGCATCCTGTCCGGGTCCTTCGAATAGCCCGTGCGTCAACGCTCTTAGGTAAAGCCCCGTTCCACCGCAGACGATCACATTTCGTTCCCTGGCGTGAATCTGCCCGATGCTGTCCGTTGCCAAGCGGCGAAACAGGGCAGCGTTAAATTCCTCGTTCGGGGCGACGATGTCAATTAGATGATGGCGAACGCGCTCGCGGTCGGCTTTTGACGGCTTGCCCGTGCCGATATCCATGTGGCGATAAACTTGCTGTGAATCGGCATTGACGATTTCGCCGTTTACAGTCTCGGCTAGACGCAAAGCGATTTCGCTTTTGCCCACCGCCGTGGCGCCGAGAATAATAACGATCTTGGGTCTCATGAGCGCAACGGCAACTGACGCCACTCCCGCAAATCGAGTGCTGCTTCACACGACCCGCTTGAACATTCTGTCAAGCTCGTCCCGGCTGATCGCGATCAGCACCGGACGACCGTGCGGGCATTGAGTGGCAAATTCGATTCGATCCAAATCTCCGAGCAGGGCGCGCATTTCGTCGATCTCGAGCGCGCGATTGGCGCGAATCACGCTGTGACAGGCGATGGTGGCCAGGCGGTCTTCGAGATGCTGGCGCAGCTTCGCCGAGGTTTCCACTTCCGCGAGTTCAGTTACCATCTGCCGCACCACCAGGCTGTAGTCGCCTTCCGGAAGAAGCGACGGCACGGCTGTAATCGCGTAGGCGTTGGGTCCGAAGGGTTCGAGCAAAAAACCCAAACGCTCGAGCACTTCGAGCTTTTGCTCCAGGAGCATTACCTCCCCGGCGGTGAGCTCAATCGTCTGCGGTATCAAGAGGCCTTGTGTTTCCACCTTCCCGTCTTCCATTTGGCGGCGCAATTTCTCGAAAGCGACCCGCTCATGGGCAGCATGTTGGTCAATGAGCACCAATCCTCGGGACGAAGAACAAACTAGGTAGCAGCCGAGAATCTGTCCCAAAACGTCAAGCGAGGAAAAGAACCCCGCTTGCGTTGATGGCGCCGACGACGGCATGACAAAAGCTTTTTCACGAAGCCACGAAGAATCCAATCCGCCGAAGGCGGGACCGCCATAGGGCAACACTGATTCACGGATGACGGAGAACGGCGCATTTGGAATCGGGCTCATTCGCAGTACCGGCTCTTTCGCTTCCTGCCTTAGCGCCTGCCGAATCCCCCGCGAGACGGCTTGGTGAATATCCGATTGACGGCGAAAGCGCACTTCATACTTGGCCGGATGAACATTGACGTCTACGTCGGCGAAAGGAACGTCGAGAAATAACAGGACAGCGGGATACTGGCCTTTCATCAGCAAGGTTTCATAGCCGTGCAGCACCGCATGGGTCAAAACCTTGTCGCGCACGTAGCGGTGATTGACAAAAGTATAAAGATAGCGCGCGTTGGGAAAAGAAGCGGGTGCAGAGCTCAAATAGCCGTGAACCGTGACTTCTCCTTCGGCGAAGCGAAAGGGCACCAAGTCCTTGGCAATCTCACCCCCCAACACTTGATGCAAGCGATCCTTACCGTCGCTCACGGCCACGTAGTCGGCAACCGTGCGGCCATCATGCTGCAAGCGGAAATGAGTGCTCGGATGCGCCAGTGCCATGCGGTTGACGGCGTCGCAAATATGGCTCAACTCGGTGGCCGGAGATTTGAGAAACTTTTTTCGTGCCGGCGTGTTGAAAAAAATCTCTTTGATCTCGACGGTTGTGCCGATGGGAACTGCCGCCGGAGCAACCTCGTCCTTCTTTCCGCCATCGACCCGCAGGCGATATCCCATTGGCGCGCTCGCTACACGAGACAGAATCTCCACCTTGGATACCGAACCGATGCTCGGCAACGCCTCGCCGCGAAATCCCAGGGTGGCAATGCGAAACAAATCGTCATCGTTCTTGAGCTTGCTCGTCGCATGACGCTCAACTGCAAGATACAGGTCCTCTGCGCCCATTCCTTCGCCGTTGTCGGCGATGCGAATCAACGATGTGCCGCTTCTTTCGATCCAAATAAAAATCTCCGTTGCGCCGGCGTCGAGCGAGTTCTCGATCAGCTCTTTGACCACCGACGCCGGGCGCTCGACCACTTCACCGGCAGCGATGCGGCTTGCCATTGCTTCGGACAGGATTTGAATTTTCACTTGACGTGTCGCTCCCGATTCGACAATAACGTAGCTCAATTCACCCGGTCAAGATAAGTCGCGTAATTGACATAAACTAAAGTGGGTGGATAACCTGCAGATGACTTTTGCGAGGTACATCCAGCGGGTTCAGGAGGTGTTATGAAATTGGACATCTGGCTGCTTCTGCCGTTCTTAACTCTCGGCTACGCCAGCGAGCTTCATGCGGCGCAGGGATCGGCTGCCGTGGAGACGAAGGTCAAAACCTTGATGGTCGATCCCAGTTCCCAATCTCCCGTCGTCGTATTGGAGACGGTTGCCGATAAAAAACTGCTGCCGATTTGGATCGATGTCCCGGAAGCCCGAGCCATCGCGATCGAGATCGAGCAAATCAAAGTTCCGCGGCCGCTGACCCACGATCTGATTCGCAATATCCTTCAAGGGCTCGGCGCGACGCTTCAACGCGCGACCATCACCGACCTGCGCAATAGCACCTACTTTGCGATTCTATCTCTAGGGGTCAAAGGCCAGGAACTGCAGATCGACTGCCGGCCGAGCGATGCCATCGCCGTCGCGCTGCGCATGAAAGCTCCAATCTTCGCTTCGACCCAAGTGCTGGCGAAATCGAAGCCCGTGCCGTCGCAGCCGACCCGCGGCGAGCAAACCCAAAAAAGATTGGGCATTCAGGCCCAGGATCTGACCGCTGAACTGGCGAATCTTCTAGAGAGCCAGCAGCAGAAGGGCGTCCTGGTCACCGAAGTGGCGCTCGGCGGCTCGGCAATGAAAGCCGGTCTTCAGCGCGGCGATATCATCACCAAAGCAAATGAGCAGGTCATCAGCTCCGCGACCGACCTCGAGTCGTTGATCCAAAGCATGAAATCGTCGAGTCAAATCAAGCTCGAAGTGATAAAAAAGGGCAAGCCGACCACGCTCGTGATCGACTTGCCCTCGTAGTTACCAACGAGACCGTTTGGAATTTTTTTACTTCTTGCCGTTGCTCCCGAAAAGCTCGGCGCCCCACTTCTTCGCCGTGGCGTCCAACACTTCTTTGCTGGATTCGGCGACCGGCGGGAAGTCTTTCATCCACTCGTAGGGCCGGGTCGCGTCGATGATGGCGCGGGAGTTGAAACCCTTCTTGGTCGGATGAATGATCGGATCCAGCGGACCGCTCCAGCAGCGACGCAGAATGTCGATGTCTTCAGCGGGATCGCAGCGACTGGCCATTGCCCAGATCATGTCATCGGTGTTCGACGGATCGATGTCGTCATCGACGACGACGACGAAGCGGCCGAGGTACGCCCCTGCATGGCACTGCGAAGCGACAACCGCCGCCTGCTTGGCATGTCCGGGATAGCGCTGTTTAATCGCCACGCACATGATCAATCGGCTGCCGCCGGAAACCGTGAGCCAGACGCCCTTGACATCCGGCACGCCAGCTTTTTCCATCTCGTCCCAAATCAGCGCAGAGCGAAGATAAGAACGGTACCAGCCTAATTCTGCGGGGGGTCTACCTGGAGGAGAGCCTAAGATAATCGGATCGCTACGATGATAGAGCCGTTTGACTTCGACCCAGGGTTCTGCGCGCTCGGCGCTGGCATAATATCCCGTCCATTCACCGAACGGTCCTTCGACCTTGGGATTATCGAAATGGACGTCGCCTTCAATGACGATCTCAGCGTTGGCAGGAATCGGCAAACCGGAGTATTCGCCTTCGATCATCTCAAAGGGCTCGCCGCGGATACCGCCAATGAACTCATATTCCGGCACGCCATACGGGACTTCGATGCTGCCGGCTAGAAAGGTTAAAGGATCATGGCCAAAGGACATGGCAATTTTAAATGGCTGCCCGCTGGCGGCGTATTTCTCCCGTTGAATACGGCCGTGTTTCCCGGGCGAAATATAAAATCCCAACTTGTTCTTGTCATGGATCATGACGCGGTAGGTACCGTAGTTGACCCACCCTTCGTCGGGATCACGGGTAATATCGACGCTGCCGGTGCCGATGTAGCGGCCGCCGTCCTTGTCGTGCCAGAGCGGCGTGGGAAACTTGAACATGTCGATATCGCCATCTTTGTACACGTTTTCCAGTAATGGTGTCTTCTTGACGAATTTCGCCGGAACCGGCTTAATCTTTTTGTAGTTTTCTTTCCAGATTCTTACGAAATCCATCTTTGTATCGCCCGGCGGAAGCCCGAGAGTCAGGGCTAGGCGCTTGCGCGACGACAACGAGTTGGACAGAACTCGGTAACCCTTTGGATAGCCCTTGATGTCTTCAAACAGGACAGCTGGGCCGTCTTCCTTGTGATGAACCAATTCGGTGATTGCACCAATCTCCAGATTCCAATCGCAGCCCTTTAACGTTTTGAGTTCGCCCATTTCATCGGCGATTTGGATCCAGTCTCGCAGATCCTGATATTCCATTATTGCCTCCCGATTTGTTTGGAAACGATTTCCCGAGAAGTGGAATTGTTGCAGTTCCGAACCTTAGCGAAATTCATCTGCAAGGTCAAGCTGGAGAAAGTGACCGTTGACTTGAAAAATTAATTGAAAACAACGAGTTATCATGCTAACCGAAGATTGTGTCCGGCAAGGTCAAAACTCTGGATGAGCTGATTAAGATCGCTGCTCAAGCGCGCAGGAACGGTAAATCAGTTGTTTTCACCAATGGCTGTTTTGACCTTCTCCATCGCGGCCACGTACACGTCCTGCGGCAAGCGAAAGCCGCCGGCGATATACTCATCGTCGCCATCAACAGTGACCAATCGGTCAAGGCGATTAAGGGTCCGACGCGACCGGTCGCCGCCGAAATGGACCGACTGGAGTTGATCGCGGCGATGGAGATGGTAGATTACGTCATTCTTTTTGACGAGCCTGATCCTTCCAAGTTGATCACTGCGATAAAGCCCAACGTTTTGGCCAAAGGCGGGGACTGGGGCGCAGACGGGGTCATAGGCGCGGACATCGTCGAACGGGAGGGCGGCCGCGTGGTTCTTGTGCCGTACTTGAAAGGATATTCAACAACCGAAATTATCGAAAGGATACGAAACTAAGATGGCGAGAGTTTGTTCAATTTGCGGCAAGGGCCGATCCATTGGCTACAACGTCAGTCATGCCAACAACAAAACCAAACGCTCCTGGCGACCGAATCTCCAACGCGTCAAGGGCAACTTCAACGGACAAGTAAAACGCGCCTTGGTCTGTACGGATTGTATTCATTCGGGCCGCGTTCAGAAAGTCGCCTAGTTGTTTGGCGCTTCGGTCTCAGTGCAACTCCTCTTTCGGCACTTGGTCTAACTCTACTTTGCCGCCGGCTCTACCGCGAGCGCGAACGGCCTTATAGACTCCTTTTACCTTGGAAATATTCTGCAAGACTTGTTTGAGGTGTTCGGAATTCTTGATCATCACTTCAAACGTGTTGATCGCTCGTTGGCTGGAATAAGTTCTCACTTGAGCT
Source organism: Binatia bacterium (assembly GCA_036000865.1). GTDB lineage: Bacteria > Desulfobacterota > Binatia > UBA9968 > UBA9968 > DP-20. The sequence continues at coordinate 24,234 of DASYUV010000140.1, forward strand.
CGGGCGATATTCGCCTCGGCACTGGTGATCGCCGAGCTGATCGCCGCCAGTAAGCCGGGTTGATCAACGCAGGTCACTTCGATCTTCACCGGTCGCGGCGACTGACCGTTTTCCTCCCAACTGACATCGATCTTGCGATGCGGATCGCTTTCCAGCACGGTAGGACAGCCGACGGTATGGACGGTCACGCCTCGGCCACGAGTAATGAATCCCACGATATGCTCACCCGGCAGCGGATGGCAACAAAGGGCAAATCGCACCAACACGTCGTCGACGCCTTTGACGCGAATCCCAAAGCCGCGTTTCTGCTTTGCTACCAAGCGAAACAGCGACTCCAGCGAGCCACCGGTTTTTTTCAGGCCGGGATCCAACTTATCGGCAGGAACGAGCTTGCTGAGAACATGCCGGGTGGTGATGCGGCCGTAGCCCACCGCCGCAAGCAACGCTTCTTCGTCCTTCATGCCGAGCTCTTTGGTGAGCCAGGCAATCTTGCCGTCGTTGCGCAACGTCGCAAGATCCAGCTGATAGCGATGCAGATCACCTTCAAGAATCTCCCGTCCGAGGACCACGCTTCGGTCCCGTTGCTGCGTCTTGAGCCAGTTGCGAATTTTCGATTTCGCCCTCGGTGTTTTTACCCATTTGAGCCAGTCGCGTGCAGGCGTCTGTTGCTGCGTCGTGATGATTTCCACCGTATCGCCGCTGCGCAATATGTATTTCAGCGACACCAACTGGCCGTTAACGCGCGCGCCGGAGCAGTGATGGCCGACTTCGGAATGGATGCGATAGGCGAAATCGATAACCGTCGAGCCCTTCGGAAAATTCAAAAGATCTCCCTTCGGCGTGAACACGTACATCGAAGTGGAGAACAAGTCTTCTTTTAAGCTGTGCAAGAACTCCTGGGGATCTTGCAAATTTTCTTGCCATTCGAGCAATTGTCGGAGCCAGGAGAATCGCTGAATGTCGCTGACCTGAAAATCTTCCCCTTCCTTGTAGCGCCAGTGGGCGGCAATCCCTTCTTCGGCCACTCGGTGCATTTCATGAGTCCGGATCTGAATTTCGATTCGCTCACCGTAGGGACCGATCACGCTGGTATGCAGCGATTGATACATGTTGGTTTTGGGGATCGCGATGTAGTCTTTGAACCGTCCCGGAACCGGGCGCCATTGGGAATGAACCACGCCGAGGGCTTCGTAACACTCGCGCTGGGTATCGACTAAAATGCGAAACGCTACCAGATCATAGATCTGATCGTAAAGCAGATTTTGGCTCTCCATCTTTTGATAAATGCTATAGAAATGCTTCGGCCTGCCGCTGACTTCGGCGTCGATACCTTCGGCTTCGAGCTTTTTGGTAATGACTGAGATCACCTCTTCAATGTACTTTTCTCGATCGCTTCTTTTCTTGGCGACGTTGCGCTTGAGCTGATAGTAAATTTCCGGATGGAGGTATTTAAGAGCTAAATCTTCCAACTCGCTCTTGATCCAAGCGATGCCCAGCCGGTGCGACAGCGGCGCATAAATGTCCAAAGTTTCCTGCGCCGTGAGGATCTGTTTTTCCATCGGCATATGATCGAGCGTGCGCATATTGTGAACGCGGTCGGCGAGCTTGATGAGAATGACGCGCACGTCCTTGCCCATGGCCAGTAGCATTTTGCGAAAGTTCTCTGCCTGCTTTTCCTCTCGGCTGCTAAAATTGGCCCGCCCCAACTTGGTCACTCCGTCAACCAAGGCGGCAATCTCACGGCCAAAGAGATCCCGGAGCTCGTCTAAGGACGTCAGCGTGTCTTCGACCGTATCGTGTAAAAGCCCGGCGACGACGCTGGGCACATCGAGCTTCAATTCCGCAATAATGCGGGCGACCGCCATTGGATGGATCAGGTAGGGCTCGCCGCTCAGGCGTTTTTGGCCTTGGTGCACTCTGGCAGAGAAGTCGTACGCTCGGCGGATCAGCGCGCCATCCGCAGCGGGAAAGTAGGACTGAACTTTCTCAACCAGATCGGTGACTTTGATGTCCTTAGTCATGGCTTCGTTTAGTACGCCAATGGCGCAGCGGCTCGAGCCGCCACTGGCTCACTCGAGAGGTTCTCGCCCTTTCAGCTTTGACGATCGAACTCAGAAGTTGAACGGCCTCGGTCACCTCACGATTAACTACATAGTAATCATAATGCATAATTTCGCCGATTTCACCCCGGGCATTAGCCAGGCGACGGCGAATCGTATCGTTGCCATCGGTTCCTCGCGCCGCCAATCTTTTCTGGAGTTCGCCAAGGGACGGGGGCAAAAGAAATATGGAAACTGCCTGAGGGTAGGCTTTTTTTATTTTCCGGGCGCCTTGAACGTCAATATCAAGGAGAACGTCCCGTCCCGCCCGGATGTTGCGGTCCAGCGGTTTTTTCGGCGTCCCATAAAAATAATCATGCACCTTGGCCCATTCGGCGAATTGCCCTCGGGACTTTAGCGTCTTGAACTGGCGTTCGGTCAGAAAGCGATAGTCACGGCCGTTCAACTCCCCGGACCGCCGCGCCCGGGTGGTACAAGATACCGATAGCTTGATCTCCGGATAAATTTCCTTCAGCCCGTTGTACAGAGTCGTTTTGCCGGCGCCCGAGGGCGCGGATAGGATAAAGATGATACCTTGCCGCTTGGCAAGGGCAATGGACCGCTTCATTCGATATTCTGAGTTTGCTCACGGATCTTTTCGACGCGCTCTTTTCCTTGGAGCACGAGCTGCACGATTGACAATTGCGGCACTTTCGAGCTGATCGTATTGAGTTCGCGGTTGACTTCTTGCAGCATGAAATCGATTTTCTTCCCCACCGGCTCGCGTTCGCGGATGACTTTAGCTAACGCCGCCACGTGGGTCTTGAGCCGGACAATTTCCTCATTGACGTCGCCTTTGAGTAACGTGTTGGTCACGTCAACTTCTCTATCTGCACGCAAGCCATTCTCCCCTTCCGCCACCGATCCCTTTTGAAACCGCACAGCGATCTCCAGCGCTCCTTCCTCCAGGGCGCCAGTGATCCGCTTCAGGTGCCCGATCTGAGTTTCCATGTCGGCTTTGAGATGACCACCTTCCCGTTCCCGGGATCGCTCCAGGTTCTTGAGCGCGCTGCCGAGCGCCTTCAATACCGCGCTCCGCTCATCGGCAGCATTCACTTCGAGTTCGCGCACATGAAACAGATCCGGAATGTTGGAAAGCAACGATACGCCGATCTCTCCAGCTAAACGATATTTCTTCTTTAGCTGCATGATGCCGGCGATATATTGTCCGACCAAGGCTTCGTCCACATCCAGTTTTCGCGACTGTGCTTTGGCTGCGTATCGGTTGATAAATAGATCGACCCTGCCGCGCGAGATCCTTTCCCGGAGAGATTTGCGAATCTCTTCTTCGAAAGACAGATATTCTCTGGGGACTCGCAACTGCAGGTCTAAGTGGCGGTGGTTGAGACTCCGTATTTGGACGGTCACCCTGGCGCCGCGAACGTTTTGTGCTGCCTCACCGTATCCTGTCATGCTTTTCATGTTCTGTCCTCGATGACTCGTAGCAATTTTTCGACCGGTACGGCCACGGTTCCGACCTCATCGCCGACGAACCCGGCGGCGACATTCGCCAACACCGCAGCTTCCTCGTAGCGCGCCCCGCTCGCCAGCGCCAACGCGCAAACCGCGACGACGGTATCTCCCGCTCCGGTGACTTCGAAAACATCCCGCGCCTCAGTTGGAAAGTGCTGAACGGGAAGGCGGGGGCGAAACAGGCTCATGCCCTCCGGACCACGAGTAATGAGCACCGCGTTGGCGCGCCACTTGCGCAGCAGTTTCGTTCCTGCGACGCGCAGGGACCGGTCATCGGAGATTGAAATCCCTGAAGCCTCGCCGGCTTCGCGTTGGTTCGGGGTAATCAATGTCGGAAAGCGGTATTGCTCATAGTTTTCCTTTTTGGGATCGATCACACAGACGATCTTGTGCTTGCCGACAAGCCGTGCAATCGAAGTGAGGAGCTCTTGGTGGATCACCCCCTTGCCATAGTCGGAAATGACGATCCCGCGAAAGCGCGCCGCGCAGGTGGAGATGAACTGGCGTAATTTCTTCAGCGTGGCCTCACCGATCGGTTCCAGGCTCTCGCGGTCAAGGCGAACAATTTGCTGATGGTGCGGGCTGGCAACGATCCGGCTTTTTTGAATCGTTTGAAATTTTGCGTCGAGAAATACCCCGGCAGTCGACGCGCCCACTTTACGCAGTGCCGCCATGATCCGTTCGCCCGCATCGTCTTTGCCGACGATGCCGCAAGCCGTAACGCGTCCTCCCAGGGTGCGCACGTTGTGAATCACGTTAGCGGCGCCACCGAGATTTGCATTCTCGGATACCACGCGCAGCACCGGAACGGGCGCCTCCGGAGAGAGTCGCTCCACTTCACCCCAAATGAACCGGTCCAGCATCAGGTCACCGACCACGAGCAAATGCACGTCGCGAAATTTTTCGAGAATTGACGGGAGTCTGTTCATGAGGCGGAATGCTCGCCGCGATTATCGAACCGCATCAAGTAACTCGTAATAAAAGGATTCGTTATGCTGGGCCATCTCCGCCAATGTAAAGTGCTGCATCACGCGCTCGCGCCCCCGCCTGCCCATCTCGCCGGCAAGCGACGGCGCTCGCACTAACTTGGCGATCGCCTCGGCAAGCGCCGTCGGCTCGCCCGGCGGAACCAATATGCCGGTTATACCGTCTAGCACAGACTCCACCAGACCTCCGGCGCTCGTGGCAATGACGGGTTTGCCGGCGGCCATCGCCTCGAGAGCGGCTACACCCAGCCCTTCGAACAACGACGGCATGACAAACAGGTCGATTTTGGTGAGAAACTCTGCCGTGTCGGCAACAAACCCCAGGAAGCGTACCTCGTCTCGCAATCCCAGCTGACGGGTCAACTGCTCCAGCTGAGCGCGACAAGGGCCATCGCCGGCGATTTGATACTTCAACTTAAGCCCGCGTGCTTTAAGACAAGCGGCCGCCTCGAGTAAAAATCGATGGCCTTTTCGTTCCTCGAGCCCTGCCAAGCATCCTACTACGGTAGCGTCAGCAGCGCCCTTGGGCTCATCGGGCTGCCGATCATATCGTCGAGGATCAATGCCGCTGTGAATGAGGCGAATTCGCCGTGGCGCCACGCCGGCGCTTATTAAAAGATCTCTAATGGTTCGTGAAATCGCTACGACTCCATCCACTCGCCGATTATAGAGGTAACCTGTAAACCAGCTCTTCGCTTCCGGATAATCCATTCTACGAGTGACGACCCATTTGGGACGATTTGCGGAACCTGGCAGCCACAATGACAGCACATGGGCTCGCTTAGTATGAAGGTGCACGATATCGTAATTGCCGTTCTTAATGAGTCGGCGTAGCGCCGGAACACATCTCAAATCGAGGTCGTTGCGCACCTTCAATGGAAGCGTCGTAACATGGAGCTGCTGGCACCGCGCGAACAGCGGTCCCGTAGGATGGGTTAGAAGATCGTTTTGATGTCCTTTGGCCGCGAGATAGGTTAGAAGCCCGAACACTTGCGCTTCCCCACCACCCCAATGTCTCTCAGGATCGATGTGCAGAATCTTTAGGAGGCGGCTATGACCGCTTCCGCTCAATTTTTTTCTTCTCCTCCAATTCCAACTCCCAAAGCTTAGCATACTTGAGAAAAACATAAACGGCAGCGCTAATCGCGACATAGAACCCGGCGAATCCCTCCATAAAACCACGCTTCAAAATATACGAACGCATGAATCGTCCAACCGGGCGCAACAATGCATCGCTCAGTCGCCACCGCACACCGGTGTTTCTAAGCTCATGCGATGAAACCGATGTGAAGCGGTTGATGCGGCTGAGGTGATCTTCGATATTTCGGTAAGAAAAATGATGCAACGGATTTTGCAAGTGCCGCAGTTTACCGTCCACAAGAATCTTCTCGTGCGGGTCGCTGCCGCCCCACGTCGCTTTTTCGCGCCGAAAGAGCCGAACATCGTAGTCGGGATACCACCCACCGCGCCACCACCAACGCTCCAAATAATGCATCAATCGAGGAATCGAATAGCCGGCGAATTGTCCCTTGTCGCTTGTCAGCGCGTGCAGAATTTCATCGCGAAGCCGAGGCGTAACGCGTTCGTCCGAATCGACCAACAGAACCCAATCCTTCGTGGTCTGGGAGTGAGCATAGGCCTTTTGATCCCGATAGCCGGCCCAGCGCCGTTGAATGACGTGAGTCGTGTAGCGCCGGCAAATTTCGGGCGTTCGGTCCGTACTGAACGCATCCACTACAACGATTTCGTCGCACCATCGCAGGCTCTCAAGACAGTCTTCGATGCGGTCCTCTTCGTTATAACAAACGACGATGGCGGATACCGTCGGACGGATTTCCGCCGGATTATTCACGGCAGCCATGCTCGGCAAAAATAAGTGGGGCGGGTCCAGAAATCAACGAGAGCTTTAAGTCGTCTCCAAAGCGTTTTTCGCTCCAGCCGGTTTCAGGAAATAGCCATCGTCGACAACATTACGGCCGTTAGAAAGGTCACGCGGGCGCTTCTTATCGCCCGGATTCGGAAATGCGCGACCCCTTGCACTTCGGCAATTTACATCGCGGCGCGGAAGAGTAGCGTGCCGCACTCCAAACCGGTCGGACGCAACCTTCTGCGTCGATTCACGCGTCAGGGCTGGCTTCCGGTGATTCTTTTGGTCTTCTCTGCCAACATCGCTCGATAATGAAAGTACCGCCCCTTGGAGCGGTATTTCTTTCGTTCGTTTCCCATCAATGAATACCATCCGAAGCACCACACGGTGCGCATCAGATTTGGCAGAATGGTTGCTATTGATTGGTTCTTATAGATCAATCGGCTTCGGCCCTGCTGCTCATGACGTTGGCGAAAAAATTCCTCGGTCAGCCGGGACCAGTCTACTTCGTGATACACGGCGGCTTCGGGATTATAGCCGATTCGGCCGCCGCTCTTGATCAGCCTGTGGGCGAACTCGACATCCTCAGAGATGCCCGACCGGCCTGGACCAAGTTGCTCGTTAAAGAGGCCAATCTTTGCAAATACTTCGCTGCGGATGGCCATATTGCCGCCCGTTAGCGTTTTGATCTCTTTCATTTTCGGCCTGTATCGAATGAAACTGATCGTCCTAAATTTACCTTGTGCGCGCAAGAACTCCTGATCATTTTCCATCTCGGGCGGAATCAGAATGGGACCTTGCATGGCATCAAAAGCGTTATCCCGAAAGAACTTCCACGCAACCGATAACCATTTTGGCGTAACTTCAACATCGTCGTCGAAAAAAGCCAAAATTTTACCTTTGGCCACGCCGATGGCTGCGTTCTGAGCTCGGCACTTTCCGGGGCTGGGCTCTCTGACCAAGCGAAAATGCTCGCCGTATTCCCGCTGAAAACGGCGGACAACCGCGTCTATGCGCTTTTCAATCTCGTGATTTCGCGAGTTGTTGGCGACGACAATTTCATGCTCGATATGGCTTCGCCCGAAGTGTTCTGAGATGCTCGAGAGCAATCGCTCAAGGGAGGCAACGCGCTCGTAGGTAGCGATGATAATGCTGATCTCCATGTCACTGTTTCGCGCCTGCACCAAATGCCCACTGCCATTGGTAAAGGCGGTATTTAACGACGTAAGGTTGTAATCCAATCGCCTGTTGCAATGCTTCGCGCGCTTGGTGCCGCTCGTTTCGTCTCCATCGTCCCTTCGCTAGACGATAATAGCGGTAGGCAAGTCTCCGAGACACGGTGCGACTCCCTAACTGGGCGCGCGCGCGCGGATAGTCCCGGAACAATTTTTCAATGACCCGAATGTTTTCCGTCAGGCGTAATTCTTCGTTCCTGCCGATGTTACCCGCGTGTCTCCGATAAGAAAATACCACACCATCGAGATAAGCGACCGGAAAATTCATCAATAGACGAAACCCCAGGTCAAGATCCATGCAGATTCGCAATGATTCATCGTGGCCCCCAATCGCATCATAGGCCTTCTTAGAAATCAGCGCGGCCTGCAAGCGCAGAATACTCTTCTCGAAAAAATCCTCTAGTTTCACCTCTCGTTTGGTTAGTTGCTGAGATTTGGTGCGCGGAATAATGGTGTCCCGATTATGTTCCCGGCCCCCGAGATAATCCCCGTTGGCGAAGACCATAGCGCACTCGGGATGATCTTTGACGTAGCCGTACAGCGTATGCAGGTGATTTGGCGTACATAGGTCATCGGAGTCCTGGATCGAAATCCAGTCCGCGTTTGCACAGCGCACTCCTAAATTACGAGCCGCAGAAGGACCGCGATTTTCCTGGTAAAGATATCGGAGTCGGGAGCGGTACCCTGCTAACAGTCTTTCTGTGTCGTCGGTCGATCCGTCATCAACGACAATAAGCTCAAAATTCTGAAGTTGTTGATTCAAGATACTGCGGATCGTTTCGACTAAGAATTGCGCCCGATTATAAGTCGCAATAACTATCGATACCGAAGGGGAATCGCTCATTGCCTACGGCTTTCATGAATCGCCACGAATTTCAAAATCCAATTGGACGAATTGATCTGACCTCTCCGAGTTTGCCAGAAGCTGCGTCACTCAGCTCGCTTGTAACGAGCAGGGAAACATTCGAACTGTTTCTGAGTCAACAGCGCGTGGCGATGTAAAAGATAACGAGTCAGCAAGGCGAGTATGCTCAATCCGTATATCACGCTGGCTTTAAAACTCGTACTTGAAGCTTCGGCAAAATATCGCGTTGGCACCGGAACCTCTGCGATTCGAAATCCCAGGTGAATCGCCTGCACGAGCATCTCTTGATCGAAAACAAAATTGTCCGAGTTCAACAAGAAGGGAACCTCCTCCAATACGCGGCGACTGAAAGCGCGGTAACCTGTGTGAAATTCCGCAAGCTTTTGTCCCATTACCCGGTTTTGAACACCCGTCAGAAACCTATTTCCAAGAAATTTCCACCAGGGCATTCCTTGTCGAATCACGTTGCCGGCCAATAACCGCGATCCTAGGACAACGTCGGCCGCGCCTGATTTGATTGGCGCTACGACATTTGGCAGGAGCGTCGGATCGTATTGATAGTCCGGATGGAGCATGACGATGATATCGGCCCCTGCCTTTAAAGCTTCCGTATAACAGGTTTTTTGATTGCCTCCATAGCCGTAATTGCGTGCATGCACAAAGACTTCCAACCTTAGCTCCTTGGCGATTTGCAAGGTTTCGTCGCGGCTGTCGTCGTCGACTAAAATCACCCGATCGACGTCACCCTTAGGAATCGCATCATACGTAATCCTTAGAGTCTTCGCGGCGTTGTACGCAGGCATCACAACGACGACTTTCGGTTTATCGGTGGCTTGTCCCATAGATCGGCTCCCGAAGCACCCTAATTAATGTAGCCGATCATAACGCGTGCCGACAAGCTTTTCGTAACGCTGAGCCTTGTCGTGGGTTGGCCGTATTTGCCAGCAAAGGCACTCCTGAAAGTCAGCGCGTCAACTCTCGCGACACCGCTACCGGAGACAGGACTCAGTTCACTACGCGCGCGCTTCGGCCGCTTGGCGGGCCTTGATGACCTCCACTCGACGGGTCTGGCGCAGCACCTTCGAGATCAGCCGTCGCCTCATTATGCGATCGCCAAACGCAGATCCTAAGTAGCTCTTGAGAAAATACAATTTCTCGGGGCGACGCATGTAACGTCCCAACGTTCGATGCAATTGGACGAGATTCTTAAGCCGACGCCTTTTGCTCAGCCGCGAGCAACGTCTCACTCTGTCGAAATCGAGGAGAAAAAAAGTAACCGAGCTGGCGGAGTCAACCCTGGCGGCTAAGATATTGGCGTCCTTAAGATCGTCATGATAGACATGCTGCGCGTGAAGGGAACGGAAGAGTTGTGCTAATTCGCGCAAAAATCTGCGCCTATGTTCTGCTCCTTCACGGCCCCGCAAAGGCCGTAGTTCCCTGGTCCAATACGCATCCGTGGTCTTTCCCCCGGCGATTTCTTCGGAAATGAAAAAACTTTTGGTGAGCGCACCGCAAGCCCGATACTCTACAGCAGCCACGGGGGTGACGGTCGGAATCCCCGCGCTACGAAGAATGGTCGCCCCCCGAAGCGATCCGAAAGCACGCGATGAGGCGAAAAGTGAAAAAAGCCGATAACGGAGGGAAAACGCGTTGAATTGTTTGAGGTAGAACGGATGTACTTGGTCTTCGATCTTAACCGCCAATCGTCCCACTTTGGTTTTTTTCTCATCCTTGATGATCTGGCATTTCGGATCATCGAACCACCGCTCGACATTGGTCAGCAAACCGACAAAGGTGCGATCCGCAAACTTGCGGTGCACCCATAGGGTCGCGCCGTCGCGCTTTTGAGCAATGAAGTCAGGAAGCAGCACGGCTCGGCACTCGACAAGCTTCGCGTAAAACGGCGTCAAATCTTCGAAAATGATTGGCCCAGGAATACTCTTCTCCGACTCTCCTGGCTTCCCGGATCCAGACCGGATCTCGCGAATTCTCTAGTAGCAACAACAGTTTTTCTTCCAACTCTTTCGGGTCGTTAACTTGGTTAACGATTCCTTGCGCCAATCGCCCATGAAGAATCTCCGCTGCGCCGACATCACGGCTGACCAGCACAGAAAGGCCGGACGCCAATCCTTCAATGACCACGTTGCCGAAGGCCTCCTGCAACGCGGGAAGAACCACGACGTCCGCCGCCGCGTAATAGTTTTCAACGTCATGACGCCGGCCGGCGAAAAAAATTCGCCCTGGCGCAATCCTGTTGGCCCACGAGTGATAGCGTCCGATCCGAGCATCATCGCCGACCACCAAAAGAAAAACATGCTGCAGCCTGGGCGACTTCCATATCGAGATCATGCGATCCAAGCCCTTACGGCGAAAACCGCTACCCACGAACAACACCAACGGTGAATGCAACGGAATTTTCCAACGTTCTCTCACCGACTGGCGAACCTCGGCGCGTCTTGCCGGATGGAAACGATTCTGGTCAACGCCGTTGTAGATGACGACGATCTTTTCAGCCGGCACTGAATAGTGAGCGACGATGTCGCGCTTTACTTCTTCAGACACCGCGATGATCTTCTGCGATCCTGATTCTTGATATTGGCGGCGCTCGAGAGCCAGCAAGCTTCGGTGGTAAATACTGATCCTCTGCCAAAATCGCCGTCGCACGCCGCCTTCTTGGCCCAAGCGTTGGAGAAATCCAAGGTGCGTGCCGCCGCCGCTGCGCAGAACGTCTTGGCGCAGCAGCCGGCCGAAGCTGACGACAACTTCACAAGCGGATTTCTCGATGGCCCGAGGGGCGAACCATGCGAAACTCCACAAACGCAGCGTTCGTCCCAACGGTATGACCGAGACATGATGAACGACAATCCCCCGGGGAGGATCAACGCCATATTCGCTGCAAAACAGATGGACTTCGTGGCCGAGATCGCGTAATCCCTCAGCCGTCTGAAACAAATCCCTTTCAGTGCCCCCTTTGAGATCGAGACGCTTATGGACAAGAGCGATTTTCATCGGGCGATGTCTTTCCGGCTTTCACAGTGATATCCCTGGAATAGGATCCGTCAATTATGACGCTGGTCCGCTGACAGTGATGCGTTAGAAAAAAGGTGTGATTCGCCAATGAGCGAACAAATTTTTCGATTTCATTAGATTTAACTTGCCGCACACCGCACCGGCAAATCCTACACAGTAGAAGAATATTTAGCCAGTTTTCGTGGACACATTCTTCGTCACGGTCAACTCTGGGGACCAACGCATCAATTTTCTAAAATTCCCCGACGGGTCGACACCGTCGCATTCCTTTCGTCGCTGGCGGGTTTTCAATTCAAGCCATTGCGCGAGATTCCGGTCGGCGAATGAAAATTTACCGGCATCCAGATAGGCCTGCAAAAACCGGATGCGGTCCTGAAGCGAGATACCAGGAAGCGGCAATCGATTCAGTTGAACGAGATTGCGCTTCCAGAGCGCCTGCGGCATCCAGGTCGGCAAACGTCGCGTCCGGTCATTATCCATGAAGTAAAACTCTATGTCTTCGCCTGCCGCCTGCGATACCAGGATATTCGACGCCACCAAGTCTCCGTGAACAAACCCCGATCTGTGAAACCGCCGAACTAGTTTTCCAAGTGACCTGATGCCTTGCCATTTTTGCCTCAACGTCTTTCGGTCCGCGCAACAGGCGCCGCGTCGGCTCAAAAAATCGGGAAGCGTTCGGCCGTCAATTCGTTCCGTCAGCACAAATCCACGTTGGACTAAGTGGTAACGTCTCTGCTCGCCAACCGCGATGGTCAAAGGGACGTTGAATCCGCTTTCACCTAACGCGATTCCCTGACGCCAGAAGCGAAACGCCTTGGAGTGACGGAGCAAATCTTTCAATGCCAAGATTCCTTGAGCAGGATGGAATATTTTTAGATAAAGAATCCTCGTCTCTCCGCCCACTGGTAATCGTGCCTCCACGGTCTGTGGATGGCGGGTTTGATTGCTCGAGCGCACCAATTCCAGCACCTGCTCTTGTAGGTCGCCGCTCCATTGGTCGGGCAACGCCAGCAATCGCCACCGGCCGGCGGAAATCTTTCGGTAGTCAAGCAGGCCCGCCATAAGAAGCCTCATCGGCTGGGGCGCTTCGGAGCGCCAGTGCAACCTTTCCGGCAATCTGCTCTTTCGTGATCGATCGCATGCAGATTCGGCCGATGGAACAATGCCTGCGAAGGCACGGAACACACGCCGCCTGTCCCTGAACAACGAGTTCCGTGAATCCGTACGGACCGGTCCGCCGTGGATCTGTGGCGCCCCAAAGAGATACGACCGGTGTTCCAACGGCGGCCGCAATATGCATCAATCCTGTATCAGGACCAATCGCGACGGTCGCCCTGCCGATGACGCCGATGGCCTCGCGAAGCGACGTGCATCCCACCAAATTGACTACCTCCGGGTGCGCTCCTGCCATAACCTCTCGCGCGATCGCCTGATCTTCTCTTCCGCCGAGCAAAACCACATCGAGCCGGTGTTCCGCGTGCAGCAATTGCGCGCATGCGGCAATCTGATCAGCGAACCACCGCTTACTTTCCCAACGAGTTCCGACAAAGAGAACGGCGAACCGCCGGCCCACCTGTGCCAAATGCTCAGCAACGGAAGCTGTCTCCTCAGCGGTTAAGACAAATTTCCACCTGATTGGCGACCGATCGATGCCGAGATAATCGGCGAATTTCAAATAATGGTCTAACTTAGAAATACTCTCTCCGTATCGCGCGATATGCAGATTATTAAACAGCCAATTGAATTCCTTGCTATCGC
>DASYUV010000141.1:0-6502 GCA_036000865.1 Binatia bacterium
CACGCCGTGTCGATCTTCAGATGATCGAGTAGCGCTTTGGCCTGCCTAGTGTAGCTTGCCCAACTCAATCGCTCGACGCGGCCACCGGATCGGCCGCACTCACGCCGGTCGTAGACGATGATTGTATGTTCAGCGGCGAACACCTTGATCGCATCGATTCCCGTCCATGCGCTGGCCACGCGCCACTTGTCGATCGTCGCGTCGAAGCCGCCGGGCGCGAACATTAGAATTGGCGAACCTGAACCGTGGGTTTCGTAGTAGGTGTCAATTCCATCGAGCGTGGCGTTGGGCATGATCTTCCCTCCACTCGTCATCTAGACATCGAAAGATGTGCCACGTAAGATCTAGCACGGTAGCCATTTGGAAGGAAGTTCGCTTTTTGTATGGAGAATAAATCGTGAATCAGAAGGACATCGAACAAAAATTCGGCGAATTGCTCAAGGTGATGGCTCAACTGCGCAGCGAAACCGGCTGCCCATGGGACAAGGAACAGACCCACGTCTCGCTCAAGCCTTGCCTGCTCGAAGAAACTTATGAACTGCTCGACGCCCTCGACGAGGCCGACCCGAAAAAACTGCGCGAAGAGCTTGGCGACGTCTTGCTCCAGGTCGTGTTTCACTCCCAGATCGCGACAGAGGAAGGCCGATTTACCGCCGGCGACGTCATTTCAAGTCTCACCGACAAGCTCGTCCGCCGTCATCCCTACGTGTTCGCCGGCGAACCCATACCCGAAGACACCGCGGCGGTATTGAAGCAACGCTTGCAGATCAAAGCGAGCGAGAAAAGAGCCGGCGAATCGAAGTCCGCCCTCGGCAACGTGCCGAAGGCGATGCCGGCATTGGCGCGGGCCCAAAGCATTACGCGAAGAGCATCGCACTTGGGGTTCGATTGGCCCAAGATCGAACCGGTTTGGGAAAAAATCGAGGAAGAGATTAAGGAGCTAAAGAACGCCGCATCCTCGGGCGACAAGACGCGAACCGGCGAAGAGCTGGGCGACTTGCTCTTTTCCATCGTAAATTTGGCGCGCTTCCTTGATGTCGAAGCCGAAGAAGCGCTCGCCGGAACCATCGACCGCTTCACGCGCCGGTTCCATCACATCGAAACGCGGCTGCGCGAAGCCGACAAGAGCCTTGAGCAATCGTCGCTCGAAGAGATGGACCGGCTTTGGGAAGAAGCGAAAAAAATCGAATCCCAGGAAAAGATCTCGACATGAGCAACTCGCGGGCCCGCATCGTCTTTCTAGACGCCGCAACGTACGGTGATGTTTCGCTTCAACGATTCGCCGACCATTGGGACTGCACGATCCATCAAATCACAAGCCCACACGAAACGGTTCAGCGCTTAGCGGGCCACACCGTTGCCGTAACCAACAAAGTTGTCATCGATCGCGTAGCGTTGAATTCAGCCGAAGCAAAAGATTTGCAGTTGATTGCCGTAGCCGCGACCGGAACGGACATCATCGACCGCGAAGAGGCGGCGAAGCGCGGCGTCAAAGTCTGCAACGTGCCCGGCTACGCGACACAGTCCGTGGCACAATTCACCATGGCGCTGATTTTGGAATTGGCCACCCGCGCCACAGGGTACGCGGACGCCGTGAAGCTGGGCGAGTGGCAGAAAAGTCCTGTCTTCTCTCTTCTCAGCTATCCGAGCGTTGAGCTCAGGGGCAAGAAGTTAGGCATCATCGGCTACGGCAACATTGGTCGCACAGTCGCGCAGATGGCGCGTGGCTTCGACATGAAGGTATTAGTCGCCGCACGACCGGGCACCATCGGATCGTTCCCACAGGATCGAATCGCATTGGACCAACTGTTTCGCCAAGCCGACTTTATTTCTTTGCACTGTCCACTGACGACGGAGACAAGGAATCTGATCGACGAGCAAACCTTGGGGTTGATGAAATCGACGGCGTTTCTGATCAACACAGCCCGCGGCGCGCTGATCGATGAGGCCGCGCTGATTCACACTTTGCGCAATAAACGAATCGCCGGCGCGGCATTGGACGTCATCACCAAAGAACCGCCGCCCGCCGATCACCCAATCATTCTTGCGACAAAGGAGCTCGACAACTTAATTGTCACGCCGCATACAGCCTGGAGCGCCCGCGAAACACGCGAGCGGTTGCTCGAAGAAGTTAAGGAAAATATTGACAGTTTCCTAGCAGGGAACCCGAGAAATATAGTGGCTTGAGGCTTTTTACTTTTCCGTGAGCGTTTATTGACTCAGAACGGTATGTCGTCGTCTACCGGCGGCGTTCCCGATCCACCCATATCATCGGATCCGGCGGAATCCGTCTCAGGCGCCACCCGTGTACCGCCACCGCCGCCTAAGAAGCGAATTCGCTGGGCGACGATCTCGGTGACGTAGCGTTTGGTGCCAGTTTTGTCATCGTAGCTCCGCGTTCGGATGCTGCCTTCGACATAAACCTGCCTGCCTTTAGCGAGGTACTGACCGCACAGTTCACCCTGTTTGCCCCAGACGACGATGTTGTGCCACTCGGTTCTTTCTTGCCGCTTGCCATCGCGGTCGTTCCATTGCTCCGATGTGGCGATCGAAAAATTCGCCACCGCGCTACCGGTCTGGGTGAAACGGACTTCCGGATCTTTGCCGAGATTGCCGATGAGAATTACCTTATTGACGGACATATCGTTCTCCACCCCGAAAAAGTTGCGGCCTACAGGAAAAGGTGCAGCCAACTTAGCGCCGGTATATGACAGAGTCAACCGCGAAATTGCGTTTCAAAGCGTCTCAAGTCACGTTGATTTTTGCTTAGCCGTCAATTATTATGAATGGAAGTTTTTCCCATAGATACTGCAGCTCAAGTTAACACCCATCTTCATGGTTTACGGATTCAAGCTGACGGTCATCGCGCTGGTCACGGTGCCTTTGGCATTACTAACGACCGTTTTCGGCTTCCTTGACCCGTATGGCAAGCATGTTTATCGCATCAATCAATTGTGGTCTTGGCTGATTCTGCGCATTGCCGGCATCTCCCTAAAAGTCGAGGGCCTGAAGCATATCGATCCCAGTCGAAAGTATGTCTTCATGGTAAATCATCAAAGCAATGTCGATATTCCAGTATTGGTCCGGAGCCTGCCCCAGTTTCAACTCCGCTGGATCGCCAAGAAGGAGCTTCTTTGGGTGCCCTTTTTCGGCTGGGCCATGTGGGCAACGAAACATATCACCGTCGATCGGTCTGATCCGCTGGACGCGGCGAAAAGCTTGCAGCGAGCCAAAGAGAGAATTGCCGCCGGGATTTCCGTGGTGGTTTTCCCGGAAGGAACAAGAAGCCAAGATGGCAAACTTCTTCGGTTCAAGAAAGGCGGCTTCCTATTGGCGGTGCAAACCGGCACAGCCATCGTGCCCGTGACCATAAACGGCAGCGGCGCGGTATTGCCAGCGGGGGCCTGGCGGTTACGGCCAGGTACAATCGAAGTCAGCGTAGGCGAGTCGCTACAGGTCGAGGGCTTTCGGCCGGGAAACCTGCGTTTCCTGTCAGAGCAAGTTCGTGAGAGAATTGCCGAGCATTTGCGTCCGAGCGGCGCCTCGCAATTTCACAGTGCCACGGGATTTGAGCAATTGGCAGTTGGCAAACGACCGCAGGAGAAACAAGGCATCTAAAGCATGGAACCGTTAAAAATCATACCCCTAGGGGGTCTCGGCGAGTTTGGCTTAAATATGATGCTGATCGAATATGCCGATGCAGCCATCGCGGTGGACTGCGGCCTCATGTTTCCCGATGCCAACTTGCTAGGTATCGATCTGGTGATTCCCGACGTGACTTATCTGCTCGAACACAAGGACAGATTAAGAGCCATCCTGCTCACCCACGCGCACGAGGACCACGTCGGCGCGCTGCCATTTATTCTGAAACACCTCGACGTGCCGATATACGGAACTCGGCTTACGCTCGGCCTATTGGCCAACAAGCTCAGAGAACACGACCTCGAAGATAGCGCGGATATTCACGAAATTACCGCCGGTGATCCGTGGGACATCGCGCCGTTTCGCATCGAAGGACTGCGCGTAACGCACAGCCTGATGGATTGCCTGGCGCTGGCTATCGAGACACCCATCGGCACAGTGATTCATACCGGCGATTTCAAAATTGACAATACTCCGATGGAAGGCGAAATGTTCGACTTCCAGCGCTTTGCCGCCTACGGCGAAAAAGGGGTCCTCTTGCTCATGTCGGACTCCACCAATGTCGAGCGCGCCGGCTATACGCCTTCGGAACGGGAAGTCGGAACCAATCTGGAACAGATCATTCAGGGGAGCACCGGCAAAGTCCTGGTTTCGACCTTTTCATCGAGCATTCCGCGCATCCAACAGGTCGTCGATATTTCGGAGCGCTGCAACCGGCGGGTTGTACTGAGCGGGCGGAGCATGATTCGGAATAGCCAGGTCGCTTCGGATCTGGGTTATTTGCGCCTGCCTCGCAGTTACATGACCGAGAACGAGCGCTGGCAAGATCTGGCGGCTGATCGTCTCACGTTTCTTACCACCGGCAGCCAAGGCGAACCGCTCTCCGTGTTGCATCGGGTCGCATTGGACGATCATAAAACCCTCAAAGTTGAACCGGGCGATACGGTAATACTCTCTTCAAAATTCATTCCCGGAAACGAGAAAACCATCTCCAATTTGATCAACCACCTCTATCGACGCGGCGCACAGGTTCACTACGAAAAGGTCTCGGAAATTCATGTCTCGGGTCATGCCAGCCAAGAGGAGCTGAAAACCATGCTCCAACTGACGCGACCCCGCTACTTCGTGCCAATTCACGGCGAGTATCGCCACCTCGTGCGCCATCGCCGTTTGGCCCAAGACGTCGGTGTGCCTGAAGAGAACTGCTTTATCCTCGAAGATGGCGACGTGCTGGAACTGACTGCCCACGGCGCGCGCAAGATCCAACCGATCCAAGCCGGCAAAGTTTTCGTCGACGGCAAGGGCGTCGGTGACGTCGGCGACATCGTTATCCGCGACCGCCGCCATTTGTCGGAAGACGGCATGGTGCTCGCGGTCATGGCGATCCACCAGCAGTCAGGAGAGTTGGTGGCTGGTCCAGATCTGATTTCCCGCGGTTTCATCCGTACCGAAGAAAGCGAAGAAGTGCTCGAGCACGCCAAGAGAATAGTTCTTGAAACTTTGGCCGGCATGAACCGCGAAACGCGCACCGATCCAGCAGAACTCAAAGAAGAAGTTCGCAAGGCGCTGCGCCGCTATTTTAGAAAAACCCTCGAGCGCCATCCCGTGGTGCTTCCCTACATCATCGAAACCTAAAATATCTATGTCAGGCGCTGTGGAAAAAGGTCGGCTCAATCGGGAAATCTGGGGGGTGATCATCGGCCTCGCGGCTTTGCTGATCGGCATTAGCCTGATTTCGTTCAACGTGAACGACCGCTCTTTCAATACCCCTTCCGGAGCGATAAGTACCCAAAATTGGGGCGGCTTTGTCGGCGCAATTCTTGCCGACTTGCTGTTACAGGGGCTGGGGCTCTCATCCTATCTATTGCCGGTCTTCCTTTGTCTGGCCGCCGCGCAGATGTTTCGTACGACCTACAAAGGCATGGCACTGAGCAGGGCGGCAGGCTATTTGATTTTGCTCATCAGCGTCGGAGTCATTCTCAGCGTCGTCATCGATACTGAAAGCGCGCGCGACGCGGGTGGCATTGTCGGCGGCTTTTTGAAGGAAAGCGTTCTTGTGCCGCTATTCGGACGTTTCAGCACGTCTTTGATCGCTTTTTTTACATTGCTCTTATCGATCATGCTGCTCACGCAAAACTCCCTGCTCGACATCATCGGCTATACCCGGAAGAACTTCGACGGACTGAAGAAGTCGCTGGTTCCCGCGTTCAACAATCGGTTAAAGGAATTCCGTGAGCGAAACGATAAGCGCAAAGGTGAAAACACCAAGAAAGAAAAAAAAGATTACGTCCCGCCGCCGATCGTGGTGAAGGACGAACCGAAAGACGACCTAGTCGTCAAAAAATCACTGAAGAAGCCCGCGCTGCCCCCGGAACAGTTCAAACTGCCGGAAGTCGCCGAAGGCTATAAGCTTCCGCCGGTAGAATTGCTCGACCCCTCTGAGGGCGAGCAATTTAAAATTGATAAAGATAGCTTGCACGCCAATTCGCTCATCTTGCAAAAGAAGCTGGAGGATTTTGGCGTTGCCGGGGAAGTTGTGGCGGTGCGCCCGGGACCGGTGATTACCATGTATGAATTCAAACCGGCTGCCGGCGTCAAAGTCCGCCGTATCGTCTTACTGGCCGACGATCTGGCCATGGCCCTCCGCGCCGTGAGCGTGCGCATCCTCGCGCCGATTCCCGGCGAATCGGTGGTCGGCATCGAGATCCCAAACCCGCGCCGGGAGACCGTTCGTCTCAGGGAAGTGATTGAAAGCGAAGCGTATCGAAACTCCGAATCGAAGCTCACACTTGCTCTCGGCAAAGACATAGGCGGTACACCGTTCGCGACCGATCTGGCCAAGATGCCCCATTTGCTCGTT
>DASYUV010000142.1:0-140581 GCA_036000865.1 Binatia bacterium
GGTGATCGAAGCATTGGGAGACAACTTGAACATCGAGCAGGTGGTGCAACGGCTTGTCGACTGCGCCGCTCCCGCGGAATCGCTTTTGGTTGTCGTGCGGACCTCGGCTCCGACTCTGGACTGGGACTTATCGGTATGCGCGGCAATGAAGGATGCGGCCCGGAACATTGCCTTGGCTATTTATGGCCCGGTGGTCCCGCACGTGCTGAAACGGCTCAAACAGCAACTTTGCCTGGATTACATCCTTCAGGGGGAGCCGGATGAAATCGTCTACGAACTCGCGATCGGCCGACCCGAGGAAGAAGTGCTGGGCGCCACTTACCGCCGTAGAGAGACATGGATCAGTTCGCCACCCAGACCTTTCCAGAGGGAACTGGATCAACTTCCGTTTCCGAAGTGGGAACTCTTGCCGTACCGGCAGTATACTCTTCCGAAGTCGTCAACGACTGCTCCCGTCCCATTCTTACCGATGCTCACATCGCGGGGCTGTCCTTTCGGTTGTCATTACTGCCCGTATCCGGTAGGCCAGGGACTGCCCTGGCGCTATCGGTCAGCGCGCAACGTCGTCGATGAAATTGAACACCTCATTAACGATCTCGGAATCCGCTATATCCTGTTTCGCGATCCCATGTTTTCTCTCCGCCTTAACCGTGTGGCTGAGATCTGCAATGAGATCGAGCGGCGGAATCTGGTATTCAAGTGGAAGTGCGAGACGCGGCCTGATTGTCTCAATGAGGAAACAATACGGGCCATGGCGGCTGCCGGCTGCGAAGGAATCAACTTCGGCGTTGAAAGCGCGGAAGTTGAGATCCAGGCGAACGTCGGACGGAAGCCCATATCACGCAAGAAAATCATAGAGATGACCGCGCTGTGCCGAAAACACGGGATCAAAACGTTTTGCTTCTTCATCATCGGCCTGCCGGGAGACACGGTGCAGACCATCCTTGAGACGATCCTGTTTGCTATTCGGTTGCACGCAAACTGGGTGCAGTTTACGGCGGCCTCGCCTTTTATCGGCACGAAGCTACGCGACTGGGCAGTCGCTCAAGGGCTGGTGACCGAAAGCGAATACGCCTACGTCAGCAGCCATGAGGTAACCGTGGGAAATGAAAATCTGACGAAACGCCAGATTGAGACCTTACACCGATTCGCGATGTTTTTTGAGCGCTACTTGATCAACCGTGGGGGGATTCTTAAAGACAATAAACGCAAGGGGCTGCTCTATCACGTGGCTCGATCCGCGGCTGATTTTATAGCTGAAGTGTCGGCAAAAACCATTTTCACCGTCGGCAGAAGCCATTTTCAACGGCTCTACACACCTTTATCGTGAGTTACATCAGCTGTGGCTTGGCAACGTCCTATGAAGGTGTTGATCACCGGGGCCACAGGGTTTTTGGGCTCCCACCTCTGTCAGCGGTTAGTTGCAGACGGCCATGAAGTCCGGGTCCTATTTCGTAGGACCTCCGACCCAGCAGCGTTACTTGGATTGTCAGTCGAGCGGGTGATCGGAGACATCACAGACCCGCAGAGTGTACAACTGGCTGTCAGAGATCGAGAATGGGTGATCCACGCTGCGGCCAATATCGATTACTGGAGTCGAGACCATAGCCAGCAGATGACAGTGAACGCAGAAGGAACCCGCCACGTCGCCCGATCCTGTCGGCTAGCGGGCGTGAGACGTTTGGTTCACGTCAGTTCAGTGGCAGCAATCGGCATCCCTACTGATTCCCAACATCCTGCCAATGAAGATTTCCCTTTCAACCTAGAGGATTCGAGATTGAGCTATCACATCTCGAAGCGACGTGCGGAAGAAGCGGTGCTACAAGAAGTTGCCCGAGGCCTGGACGCCATCATTGTCAACCCAGCTTCGATTTTCGGACCGTACGGCACGCTGTATCGGGGAGCAGAGATGATAGAGAAGGTACGTCGGGCTCGCATCGTCCCGTACTTCACGGGTGGAATCTGTACGGTGCACGTCCAGGACGTCATCCAAGGAATCATCGCGGCGCTGACGCGGGGGGCAACAGGTGGCCGATATATCTTGGGAGGCGAAAACCTGACCTATCGCTCATTGGTGGAAAGAGCCGCGCAAATCATGCGTCTTCGCCGGTGGTTCGTTCCGGTTACTCCCATTGTGACTGGTGCCGCGATGAGGATCCTGGAACCTTGGGGTCGCTTGCGAAATCGGCGGCCCAAGATTACTTACGCAGTGCACTATTGCGCCAGCCGCTGCCACTTCTATGATTCCAGCAAGGCCCACAAAGCGTTGGGCTATACCCCGCGTGACTTTAACGCCATTCTCGATGAGTGTCGTCGATTAGGGGTGTGCTGAAACGGCAGCCAAGCTGTTGTTCACTGTTAGTTCGTCTAGCATATTACTGACCAATAGACTCGCTATTGTGCCTATCAGAGAAAAGGTGAATGGTTCACGGTTCGCTATGATGCTTACAACAGTGGAAGAGTACTTCGAGGGGTGACTTCGAAGAAGTCGGTCGTAAGTTTCTTGTCACGTTGCCTTTCTCAATAGGAGTTATGCTGAGCGTCATATCCTTTTTATTGCTATTTTTGTTCTCCTGTGTCGGAAAGCCTGCGCAAACCGAAGTCCAGGAGTCGACGGAATCGAACAATGCTGTCGTGGTAAGCGTTGACGCCACCAAAGAGCACCAGACGATGGAAGGGTTCGGTGCAACTCACCTCTCTCTTGTGTATGAAGGGAAAGGCGATGTATTGACGCCGCCGCTCCGTGCCCGGGCAGTCGCTGCGGTTTATCAAGAGGTTGCTGTTTCCACAGGCAATTTGGAGGGTGCTTTGCTTGAAAGCCGCGGCGGTTGGAATGAACGGGCCAATGACAACAACGACCCTTTCAAATTCGACGCGGATGGATTTCAGACGTTCAATGCCCGCGCCATCAAGGAAAAGCTTGTCGATCTCGCGCGCCCGCTCGGATTCGACAATTACTTTCTGGCACAAAAAATCAATGTGCGCTGGGCCAGTCCTTGGCTGAATAGCATCCGGAACTCGGATTACAATCGCTATTTAGATGAAGTGGCTGAGCAAGTCTTGGCCGGTCAACTCTATTGGCGCGATACATTCAGTATCATCCCGCGATATCTGATGTTGTTCAACGAGCCGCTGAGCGGAAATAGGGAACTTTTAAATGGAACGACCAAGGATGTTGTCGATATCGTGAAACGTGTAGGTGCGCGACTTCGCAACGCCGGCTTTAAGGACATCAAGTTTGTAGTTCCCAATGAGGAGACGGAGGAAAAATCTCTGGAGAGCGCGAAGGCTATTCTGTCCGACGCGGAAGCGAGACCATACGTCGGCGCCATCGGCTACCACCCTTATCCCTATGGTTCGGTGTATGCAAACGTCCCTAAGATTCTTGAAACCTCAGGAGTCGGTAAGCCTGACCCCGACCGTATTGCGGTTCGCAATAAGCTGCGCGACCTTGGTAAACAGTATGGCATTCCGGTCTGGATGACGGAAGTTTCCCATGGCGAAGTCGATCCTAGATCTTTCGATGACCTCAGGGGACGGGCTATCCACATCCACGATGAACTCGTCTATGCGGACGCAGCGGCCTATTTTGGAATGAATAGTATGTGGGATGCTATCTCACACGAACTTCACTTCGGCGGACGGAATCGTAACTTATTCTCCGAGGAGGGTACCATTGTCCTGATCGACAACAAGACCGTCCACATAACCGGAATGGGCTATGCTATCGGCCACTACGCCAGATGGATCAAAAGAGGAGCGATTCGGATTGATGCGAGCAGTAGCAACCCACTGCTTCAAGTGTCAGCTTTTCGACACGGGGGTCAGCGACGGCTGGTGTTAGTCATCATCAACAACGCATCTTCTAACAACGACGTAAATGTCAACGTAAAAGGTTTGACCATGGCTGGAAACCTCATCGGGGAACAATCCACAGCAGCGGGATACTGGCAACCGGTCCCTGCTTTTAGAACCACCCATACCAGTAGCTTCATGCTGTCTGTGCCGGCAAAAAGCGTGACGACCATTGCTTGCCAGATTAGGTAGACATAAATTTCATTATGCACAATGGCACTGCCGCTATCCAATTGCTGGAAGGATTTGATTTGTTGGCGCATGGTTTTACGGCAGTAGTCGCTGGGCTTCTGTTTCAAATGGGCTTAAATCGTGATGTCGTGCAGAGTTTGAGATTGGCGGGACCCCAAAGCGTTGTCCTAACCGGACTGTATTTGCCAGGTAACCCTCTAAACTAAGTAGATCAGTCTGTCGCTCCCTGCGGCCAGCATGAAAACAAGTCCATCCATGCAATCGACTCAACGAAAGATGTCTTCCGTGTGCGTTGCACTGGGCATCATCATCTTGCTGTCGGGGGTGATCATCAATCCTTGGGCAGGTAAACTTTATCGCGTGGATATGATCAATTACCAGGACGTCATGTGGACTTATTTCGTCTGGGCTGTAGTGATTGGTCTAGTTGTTGTCGGTAGCGGACTCATATTCCGCATGACGACCTCCGGCAAGATTCAAAACGTTGCGATCCTGGTCGTAACTTGTCTGCTCATTGTATTGTCCGATCGACTTTTGCTGGCGAGGTTGGGGCTGCCACTTTGGATGCCCGACCTGGACAATCATTACAAACACCGCCCGAATACTGTCAGGTCATGGGGTAGCTCTTTTAATGATAAGCTCATACGAATCAACCAATACGGACATCACGACAGAGACTTTCCCCTTCATAAAGGCAAGAATGAATTCAGGGGTCTAATGATTGGCGACTCAGTTACCATGGGACATGGGATGACGTATGAAGAAACGTTTTCAAATCAATTGGAAAACATCCTCAGGGAGAAAGTCGGCAGTCGTAGAAACTACCGGATCATCAATGCGGGCGTACAGGGCTACTCGACTTTCCAAGAATACAACACTCTCAGGAGATCACTGGTATTCAAGCCGGATTTTATCGCAATCGGCTTTTGTATGAACGATCCGACGGAGCCATTCGTTGTGGATGAGAGATTCGGCGGCGTCGGGTTGGATTATCATGGTATCACTCAAGCTTCATCGATGCTGATCAGTTACACGTCCAACGAGACAGGTTACGGAAGATGGCTGCAGCGACTGCAAGAGCGCAAGAAATCCAAAGAGCTGACAAAAAAATGGGAGGTCTATAGCGTTAAGGAAATGGCACGAAGTCGAGTTGACGATCCGAGATTTGCAGAAAATTGGAAGATGGTATTGTTGTATCTGAATAAAATGTACGACGTGACCCGAAGTGAAAACATCAGAGTCGCTTTGTTGATATTCCCTCACACCTTTCAGCTCATGAACGATGAGTTGAAGGAACCTCAGCACATATTGATCGAACACGCCAGAGCGAGAAATATTGATGTGATCGATTTAACGGATGTTTTTGAAAGAGAGATATTTAACCGCGGCATAGTTAAGTTGTTGAAAGAAAACGAATTTTCCAACGATGAAATACATGGGCTATATCGAGATAGGATTCGAAAGTATTTCTTGGATGAAGACCATTTCACTGTCGAAGGGCATAAGTCCGTTGCTTCCCGACTGTTTGGCTATGTGTCGAGTCATTATTCCTTCTGAACTTTAGCGTACCGAGGCATTAAAACCTTTCTAAGCGGAACACTATAGATTGAATGCTGCTGGGACTCCAACGCTCAGAAAAGCCAAGCGTTGTAAAGACGGTTGAGAGGATGAGCATCTGAACCGGACGAGAAGATATCTCGCTACATTCTGCCTCATTCTAGCTGGGTGTTGTGTCGGGCTATTTTTGGCAGAAGGAGTTGTCCGTCTATTTTATCTCTCACTCGAGAGACAATGCAGTTCCCGGGGGCCTGCTTAGGATAGACAAGGATCTGGGTTGGAAACTCAGTTCAGAGAAAACAGCCATTCATCATACGCGCTACTTTGATGTCGTCTATGTTACCAATCGGTTTGGTTTCAGGGATAAGCCTCGTAAGATCGTGAAAGATGACAAAACATATAGGATTCTGCTCTACGGGGATTCACAGATTTTTGGATGGGGTATTCTGGAAGAGAAACGTTTTTCCAATTTGATAGAAACCCAAAGGCGGGATCTCGAAATACGGAATCTTGCTGTCCCGGGCTATGGTCTGGATCAAGAGATACTCTCGTATAAACGAGATGGAAAATCGCTGAATGCAGATCATGTGATCTTCTTTGTTTCGGCACCTACACTTTCACGGATCTATGCTGGGTATATTTACGACAAGTACAAGCCTATGTTCGAAATAGGTCAAGATGGAAGCTTGAGATTGATTTCTATTCCAACGGGAAAGAGCGTCATGAACAGTCTACTCTACCAAGTCCTGAGTTCATTTTACCTGCCTTACTTTGTTGAACGCCAGCTCGCCGCGCTTAAAGAGGCTTTGAACAAATCGAGTTACATTAGACCCCGGCAGGACTATACGAAAACGAGTGAGCCTCCCCAGCTTCTCGGTGATTTCGAGAAGAAGATGTTAAGCGTGGCCCAGAGTACGGTGGTTGAGAGGAATCAAAGGATGACAGTCCTTACTGACCTTCCACAAACAACAAGAAAAGATTTGCGAAATTTTTGCGAGCAGAATGGAATTGGTTTCTTAGACATCGTTCTTGATGATTATAAAAAAGAGGATCTGATCTTGGGTAAAGATGACCGTCATTGGAATCTCCGGGCAAATGAAATAATAGCCGAACAGCTTCTATTCCAGATGGAAAGTTATAGTAGAACAGCAACTGGTCTGGGCTCGTAAGTACATTGTCTATCCCAGATACCAGAGTGGTCTCTGATGGCAGTGAGAATCGGACCATTGACGAAGTCCGTGGTGTGCTAGGCGAGCATCCCAATGTTAGCATCCTCGACAATGGGGTCAACTGCGGCAGGTTCTCGGCCGGATGGGCATGCTGGTGGCTACTGGGCAATTCGTGATGTTTTCGGATGCAGACTTATCAGCGCCGATTGAACAGGTCGAGCGGTTGATCGCTTTTTTAGAAAAGGGGTACGATGTTGCGATAGCTTCCCGAGGACTCTCCGAGTCTGGCGTCCAGGTGCCGCAACACTGGTGGCGGCAATCAATGGGGCGGGTGTTTAACTTCTTGGCCCAAAAACTGCTCCTCCCCGGGATCTGGGACTCTTAGTGTGGGTTCAAGTGTTTTACGCGGGAGGTTGCTCGACGGGTTTTCTCGCTACAGGAGAGTCGGCGGGTTCGCATTCGATGTCGAAGTGCTCTGGATTACGCGGAAGCTCAACTACCCTCGCTTGACCCGTAGCTAAGCCTCACCGACAAGAGGAATCAAAATATGGAATATTGGAACGGTAGAAAGGTCCTGGTGACGGGTGGAGCTTCGTTCATCGGCAGTCATTTGGTGGACAAACTGGTCAGCCTGGGTGCGGCGGTTCGGGTGGCGGACGATCTATCAAGCGGCAAACTGGAAAACTTGCACGACAGTCTAAGCCGCATCGAATTCCACGAGGGGAATCTGTGCGATCGGAGTTTTACCAGACAAGTCATGGACAGGGTAGGCGTAGTGTTTCATCTGGCCGCTTGTCACGGTGGAAGAGGATTTATCGACAGCCATCCGGCCGATTGTGCATCCAATCTCGTTCTTGACGGTATCGTATTCGACGAAGCCTGGCGCGCTAAGGTGGACCGAGTCTGTTTTGCGAGCTCCGCTTGTGTGTACCCGGTTCACCTTCAGGCGAGACCGGCGGCGGGAAACACCATCTATCTTAAGGAAGAGTGGGCCGATCCTTTCAAGGACGGGTGTGCCGCTGCTGATGGGGAATATGGATGGGCGAAGCTGATGGGAGAAATGACCTTACGGGCGTATCGGAAACAATACGGAATGAAGTCTGTCTCGTGTCGCCTATTCACTGCGTACGGCGAGCGGGAGAATGAAACCCACGCTGTCATTGCATTGATTGCAAAGGCGTTTATCAAAATGGATCCCTATGAGATCTGGGGGAACGGGCAACAGGACCGCAATTTTACCTACGTCGGGGACATTGTTGACGGTCTGATCCACGCTGCAGAGAAAATCGAGGATGCTTCGGCAGTCAACATCGGCACGGCAGAACATATCAAGATTATTGATGCTGCGCAGATAATTTTCGAGCAAACCGGCTTCACGCCCCGCTCCCTTGCTTTCGAAACTTCTAAGCCGATTGGAGTGTTCAGCCGAGCAGCGGACCTCACGCGGACGCGCGAGCGATTGGGTTGGGAGCCGAAGACAAGCTTCGAAGAGGGTCTCCGAAGAACTATACCATGGTACTACGACACACGAAATGTAGCGGAAGTGGCATCGCGCCTGAGTGTGCTCTTGACGGAAAGGTAACAGGATAAGAGCGATGAGAAAACTAGAACCTCCCGAGCCTTTCGCATGAGCAATGGTATAGCGGCAAATGGTAAAGCGGTTGAGAGATGTGTTCTCATTAGATTGTGGAAGTTGCAAGGCGTACCATTCCAAGGCTTCTTAGTTTCGCTATTAGCAATCGTCCTCTATATTGCGGCACAGGCGCAAAAGCAGGGACCAATCTTGGCTCAAGTTGGCCCTGTGAATGTTCAAGTCACGCTGCAAGACGACCGTTTGATCAGATACCCGGCTAATCCTCTCCTCTCTAGAGGACCTAAGGGTTCGTTCGACCAGCTCAAGATCGGCCCTCGGGCTATTCTGAGAGAGGGGCCGAATGGTTGGAAGATGTGGTACGAAGGTGCGCCCGCTGGCAATAAATCGAGCGTGGGCTATGCCACCAGCTCCGATGGTCTAAATTGGATAAAGTATCCCGGTAATCCCATCATGATTGCCTCTGAACCGTGGGAGGGAGGACCTAATGGGTTTGTGGGAGAGACGAGCCCGGCCACGGTATTGAAAGAGGACGGCATTTATAAGATGTGGTACCACTCGATCAACGTGAGTAAGGTGCGGCAAATTGGCTACGCCACATCGACCGACGCTATCAAGTGGAGCAAATACCCAGGCAACCCAATCCTGAAACCCGGGTCTCCGGGAACCTGGGACTCCGGTGGTATAGGGGAACCCACCGTTATCAAGGTAGGCTCTACATTCTACATGTACTATATGCGAACCATTGAGAGACATGGAATCGGTCTTGCCACGAGTCCAGACGGAACCTATTGGACCAAGTACTCGGGTAACCCGATTCTCACCGTAGGAAAACCAGGTTCCTGGGACGACGGCGCGATGCAAATAGGAGGCGTCGTTCATGACGGAAACATCTTTCACATGTGGTTTCGCGCTAGGGATGCTCAATGGAATTTTGCCATTGGTTATGCATGGGGTCTCGATGGAAAAAACTGGATGAAGAGCTCCAGCAATCCGCTTCTCACCAAGCCCAGTCGTCCCCTCGGAAGAGGGGATGATCACGGCGTAGATAGCAACACAAACGTCTTTCGGTCTGGAAACCAGTGGTGGATATACTATGGCGGTTTTGTCTTCTGTTGTCCTGAAAATGTCGGCGTCAATCTGGCTATTTCCCGGGTTAAGACCTCGTCGAATGTTCGCCCAAACTGAGCATGTACTTGACGCAATTTTCTGAAATCAGGATCAGAAAGTCAGATTAAGAACGAATATGTTGGAAACATTTCACAGGGTCGCATCAAGAATTCGTCACTCGCGTTTCCTGGATGATCTCGGGATATGGGAGAAGGTTGAACCGTACTGGCAGCAAACATTTGTGCGGCTTTCCCGTCACCATGGCTTTTCGACATGCATCAACGAAGACATTTTTAAATTGGAATATGCGTTCGGATCTCGCTACGATCGGAGTGATAACCGCAGGTATGAGCCCGTCTTTTATAGAGCTTTTGTCGAGCAGATCGAACAGGGCATGACCGTTTTCGATATCGGAGCTCACATAGGCCTGCTTACGCTCGGCGCCGCGAAACGGGTCGGAAGGAACGGGAGAGTCTATGCCTTCGAGCCTTCCCCAGAGACCGCCAAAATTCTCGAGCGGCACATCTGTTTGAATCGATGGCAAGACCGAGCTGAGGTTGTAAAGGCAGTCGTATCTGATGTCGCTGCTGTCGTGCCGTTTTACATTTATGGCGTAAGCATGGCGGCGTCTTTAGGTAAAGAAAACGTAGAGGCATTGAATCCTGAGCAACCCAATGCGGCCGTCAAGATTGATGTGCCTTCTGTAACGTTGGATGAGTTCTGCAAGGGCCGGAACATCAAACCGGCTATTATGAAAATCGATGTGGAAGGGGCGGAATTGCAGGTCCTTCGCGGTGCCAAGGACTTGCTATTAAACGAATCGCTCTCGGTATTGTGCGAAATTCATCCCAGGCAAATGCAATATTGTAGGTCGTCTCTACCTCAACTAGAGGCGTATTTAGATAGTGTTGGGTATGGCTCGAAGTCTTTAGATCAACCGAATGAAACGGGAATTTTCCACAGCCTTATCACTCGGCGCGAGTGACGAGAGTTTAGGGTATGGCCGGCAGCCTAGACAGTTTGCCTTTGGTATCTATCATTGTGCCGGTCTTCAACGGCGAACGGTATCTGCGCGAAAGCCTTGATTCGATCCTTGCGCAGACTTACCCGAGGACAGAAGTGCTCGTTATGGATGATGCCTCGACAGATACAACGCCTGAAATTATTGCCTCTTACGCTAATCGAGTTAAATACTATCGGCAGTCTCAGAATCGAGGGATTTATGGAAACGCTAATGATGGTATTACGATCGCCCGAGGCGAATATGTTGCCGTCTATCACGCGGACGATCTGTATCGCCCGAATATAGTCGAACGAGAGGTAGCGTTCCTGCTACGCTACCCTAAAGCCGGTGCTGCTTTCTGCCTAGAAATCTTTATTGATGCTTCTGGGCGAGAGCGCAGCCGAGTGGAAATTCCGCCAGAAGTTCGGGGCAGCTACCCCCTCTCCTATGAGGTGATTTTCAATGCCCTTCTCAAGTATAAAAATCGTTTCTTGTGCTGCCCTACCAGCATGGTGCGTGCGTCAGTGTATCACGAGGTGGGGACTTACCGTGACGGGGAATTTCTTAACAGCTCGGACCTCGAGATGTGGTTGCGTATCAACGAGAAGTATCCCATAGGCATCCTGGAAGAATATCTGCTGCGGTATCGCTATGGCCACGGCAATTCATCGCAACGCTATCATCACCTGCGGACCGATCCAGAGCGTTACTTTCGGATCATGGATCTGTACCTTGAAAATAGCGCTAGAGCCATCGCGACGCCTGAAGCACTCGCCGCGTATGAGGGACATCGGGCCGAAGACCGGCTGATGCGCTCGGTCAACCATTACATAATGGCTCAGCTCGCCCAGTCGCAACAAGTTCTCGATCAGGTCCGACCTGCACAAATTTTCGCCAGCGATCAAATCCAATCGGGCCGGTTGTTGGTCTTGTTTTTACTTTTGAAAATTTTAGTTTGCCTCCCAAGAATCCCGTTTGTGGCAAAACTGTTTCGTCAACGCTGGCATATCAAGAAGTTACCTCGAAGAAGCAATTTGCAACTCTCAACTCTGTCCGCTGGTTAGGATTTCTGGCCGCACTGACAGCATGCTAAACGCGCTACTCACCATCGGGGGCTTGCAGTTGCTGACTATGTTGGTCCTCCTGGTACGCACAAAAATATTTGCGGTATGGCTGGGGCCGGACGGCGTCGGAGTGCTTGCGATTATAGACAAATTGTTGGCAACCGTTGGTCAAACTATTTCCTTGTCGTTGCCGTTCGCCGCCATACGGTTTCTACCTGAGCTATGGAGCCGCAGCCAAGACGAGTTCGTCGCTCTCTCCCGGCGCATGCGGAATGTGCTTGCTTTCCTCGCGTTAGTCGCAACGGGGTTCGGGCTGGTTGTTACTATGTTCTTCCCTCAATTTTGGGGGAAAGAGCTGTTGCCTTATCGGACCATGGTTTTCTTCGGCTTTGTGAGTCTCCCTGTCGTCATATTTGTGCCTTTCATGAAGAACGTCATTGCTGGACGGCTGGCCCATACCCCTTCCGGGCTGTTCAGTCTTGGGCATGCCGTGATTTTGACCCTGACTGGAGTTGTGGGGGTATGGTGGGGTGGACTTAGCGCTTACTACGGCCTCTATGCCGTCTTGGGTCCAGTACTGGTCATTTTAGCCATAAGATTCGCCGAGCACAGGCTGGGTCATGAGGCGCAGCAAACGGGGAACGAACCTTGGGGGATAAGCCTGCCATGGCGGATTTGGAAATTCAGTTTTGCTTTGTGGGGCCTCGCTTTTGTGACACCCTTTGCCGCGTTGTACGTGCATTACCATGTGCTGGATATGTACGGGATAGAGGTAGCGGGTTGGATGCAAGCTGCCATGGGCGTAGGACTCGCGGTACGTGGCCTCCTCGGTTCGGCCCATCCTCTCTTTCTCACGCCCAATGTGAATCGCGGAGGTAGCCCGGAAGAGCGCATGGCGTGGGTCAATGAATTCCAAAAAACATTCAGTTTCCTATGCATTGTCACCGTGCTCCCGCTGCTTCTATTTCCTCATATCGTGGTTGCCCTGCTTTATTCTCCTAAATTTTTGCCGGCTGCACCATTTATCGCGCTTTTCGTCATCGGGGAGGTGCTGATTCTATTGGCGGGCACGTACCAAGCTTTAGTGGTCGCTTTCGACCATCTCGTCTTTCACGTAAGCCAAAATTTGCTCGCACACGGGGTATTGCTAACGATTGCCATTTTGCTGATTGAACCGTACGGGATCTTTGGAGCTGGATTAGCCGGCATTTGCGGGCAACTCGTTCTTTACAGTGGCAGTACAGTCTTTCTCCGATGGCGGTACGGTTTAAGAATCCCGCTGCGCAGCAGTCTGCTGACGTTGTTTATTGTCGTGTCTCTCGGGTTGGGAGGCCTCGTCGGTGCACTGTATTCGGAGTTTTCCTTGGAAGTTGTGCTTGGCAAAGTTTCGTTGTTCGGCATCTTGATCACAGGCCTCGGGCTGTTTTTAACTTCTGCGGATCGGGCAAACCTTTTCCAACTGACTCGAGAAGCCTGGACTCGTCTTCAGTCAGTTGGCGCTTTCGGTCGGTACTAATGTGCGGCATTGTCGGGGCGGTTTCGTCTGCGCCCATTGAGCCTCGAATCATCGAGCAGATGCGCGACCGCTTAGCGCATCGCGGCCCAGATTCTGCGGGTACGTGGCTGGCAGATAACGCCCGAGTTTGCCTTGGACATCGCCGCCTCGCGATTGTGGATCTCACCCCTGAGGCAAACCAGCCATTGGTTTCACACGACGGCCGCTTTGTCATCGTATTCAATGGCGAGATCTATAACTTCCAAAGTCTGCGCGAGGAACTCCTCAAATTGGGAGCCGTGTTTCGCACACGATCGGACACCGAAGTGTTAATGGAAGCCTTCCGTTATTGGAACCATCAGTGTCTCCCCCGACTCTCCGGAATGTTTGCCTTTGCGATTTGGGATACTCAGGAGCGGCGACTGTTTTGCGCCCGCGATCGTCTCGGAGAAAAGCCCTTCTACTATACAACGGTGCAGGGCAGTTTCCTGTTCGCTTCCGAAGTCAAGGCGCTCGCCGGTTGGCCTGCCTTTCCACGGACCATCCATTATCCTGCGCTCATTGATTATCTCTCTTTCGGGTTCGTGGCGGACCCCAAGAGCATATGGGAAGGGTGTTACAAACTACTTCCCGGTCACTGGATGTCCGTAGATATGCATGACGGGAAACCTCCTCGTGTAAATTTTCCTGTGCCGTATTGGGATATGGAGTTCGATCCAGACTATTCGGTCCTTGATTGGGGTCCGACGATCCGGGAGGCCTTGCGGTCCACGAGTAAGGAGATGGCGTTTGCGGATGTCCCGGTCGGCGCGTTTCTGAGCGGCGGCGTGGATTCATCCTCAGTGACGGCTGCCTTGAGCAAGGCTGGCTGCGCTGTGAACACTTTTACGGTCGGATTTCAGGAAGAAGAATATGACGAACGTGGATGGGCTCAGGAAGTCTCGCGGCTCTATCACACCAGTCACACCGAAAAAGTCGTCACTGCCGAAGATGTGGAGCCGGTTTTTCAAAAGCTTTTGTGGCACTATGACGAGCCCTTTAATGACTACTCCTATCTGCCAACGTTTTACCTCTGCCGCGAGGCTCGCAGGAACATCACCGTCGCACTCTCCGGGGACGGTGGGGATGAATTGTTTGCTGGTTATCTTAAATACCGGCGTTTAGGGATGCGGGAGGGAATACACAAATTCGTTCCTGCACCGCTGGTTAAATTGACAGCTAGGACAGCGAACCAACTCCTTGCAGAAACAAACCCGCTGCGGAGGAAATTCGCTCACTACGGACTCAAGACGCCCGACTTGCTAGTCGATATGTTTAGTACAGGCGTCTCCTTACCAGCGCTTCAGGCGGCGGCACGTGGTCCTCTTGCTGAAGCTCTCAAGCATTATACGCCTGCGGACGCAGTTCTTCCTTTACTGCGCAAGGCGCCACCGCAGGAAGTAGGACTGATCAATTGTATGCGCTATCTCGACCTTAAACTGACGCTGGCGGGTGACATCCTCGTCAAGATTGATCGGGCAAGCATGGCGGTATCGTTAGAGGTTCGCCCGGTTTACCTGCACCGGGATATGATTGCTTTGGCAGGGAGAATTCCAGCCAACTGTTTGGTCGATAGAAACGAAACCAAGAAAGCACTCAAGGCTGCTCTGCAACCGTGGCTCCCGGATTCGATTTTGTACCGAAAAAAGCAGGGCTTTGCGATGCCTCTGAAGAACTGGATCAACGGCGATTTGGGGCCGCTGTTTACGCCAAATCACTCAGCGGACCCTCTCGAAGATCTGCTGGATAGGGCTGCAATGGAGCGAACGAAGCTCACACATTTTGGCCGCGAGGCTGCCGTGATTCACAGCCTCGTCTTTCTAAAGCACTGGCTTGCTAAATGGATGGAAAACGATAGCAAGCAAGAAAACGAGATCCGGAGTGGGCGGTCTTACGGGTGGAACGGCGAACATGACACTATTCATTGATCCTCCGTCGAGCATCTTTCTCCGTGATCAGATGTTTAACGAAAGCGATGGCCTTCCGACCGGCGATAGACTCATGGCGCCGTGGGCCTACCTCCAGAACTTTCTCAGCTCCAGAGGAATTCCCGTTCACACGGTGGACTATCTGCCGGAGAAGCCCGGCACTTCTCAAAATGTCTATGTCGCAGTCGGTTGTCTGAAGAATTACCGAAGATTAGCGCGGCGCCCAGACGTAATCCTAAGTGCGTTTTTTGCCATGGAATGCCCTATCGTGGAACCCTCTTTGTATCGGGCTCTTCCAAAAGTAAAGCAGTACTTCAAACGGATCTTCTCGTGGAGCGACAGCCCTTCGCTGGAAAGTTTTGTCGGCACCTTTTTACCGTATGAGCCTTTCCGATGGCCGCAGTCCTTCGACCAGGTCCACGAACCGATCTGGCGCCAGACAAATCGCAAGTTTCTCGTCATGATTAACGCCAATAAGCTGCCGCGGCTATATCGGCGTGAACTCTATACGGAGCGGCTTAAGGCATTGGAGTTTTTCAACCGCACCGGGGAAGTCGATCTATACGGCGTCGGCTGGGATGGTCCTCCGCTGCACTTAGGCAGGACCTGGGTGCCTTATACTCTGATTCGAATGCATCGGATGATGTTGCGCTATTGGGACCGGTTGCATCCCGATCCCACTTTGACGTCGATTCGCCGCGCGTACCGTGGCCCGGCCATGTCAAAGTCTGAGACTTTAGGTGAGTATACCTTTGCGCTGTGCTTCGAGAACATGATCCTGAAGGGTTGGATCACAGAGAAAATATTCGACTGCTTTTTTGCTGGAACGATTCCCATCTATTGGGGAGCTCCAGACATCGCGGAGTATGTACCAGCCGCGTGCTTTATCGACATGAGAAAGTTCTCCGGCTATCAAGAGCTGAGGAGTTTTCTCAAATCACTGGGCCAAAAAGATATTCGGGCCTACAAAGAGGCCGCCCGAGAATACCTGCGCTCGCCACAGTTCCGGCCGTTTAGCAAGGAAGCGTTTGCCGAAATGTTTGCGCGGATCATCGAAGAGGATACGGGAAAACGAATAGATCATTCTAGTACTCCCTACAAGGCGGGCCATTACGCTTATGATTCAGACGGCGCGGATTTCTGAGACATTCAAAGCTCGGGACGCGGCGAGCTACGATTCGGTGACGGCGGAATTCGAGCGTTTCACCGATCTTCTCTCGACGCCACTTGCTGCACGGATGCTCGCACTCGCCGAGTTGGCGCCGGCACAGCGTGTTTTAGATGTCGGGACCGGGACCGGTGTTGTTGCGCTTCAGACGGCAGCAAAGATTGGCGTCAATGGCAAAATCCTGGGAATTGACCTGTCCGACGGCATGCTGGCGGCAGCACGAGTAAAAGCGGCGCGGGCGGGTTTCGCCGAACGTGTAGAGTTTCGCCAAATGGACGCTGAGGCATTGGCGATTGAAGACAGGTCTTTCGATCGAGTGTTATCCCTGTTCGCTCTGCTCCATTTCCCCAATCCGCCGGTGGCCTTGCGCGAAATGTTTCGAGTTCTTCGGCCGGGCGGCAAGCTGGTTGTCGCTGTGGGCAGTGGGCCGCCGTGGATTTCATTACGCGGGCTTGCCCATCGCGCCAGACGTCTATCGGAGCTGCTGCTCGAGTTTCAGGGCAAGAGGCTATTCGCCCCGGCTTTTCTCAACTCTTTAGTCGAACACCACATTCCTGCGAACGGTGAACCGGAGGAAACGGCTTTGGCCCGCGCGTCTCACAACCGAACATGCAGCGTCCCGCTGCTGGTCCGCAGCGCGGGGTTCACCAACGTGCGTACTTTTTGGCAGGGACATCAAGCGCTTGTGAAAACGCCTGAGGAGTTTTGGGATGTACAACGGACCTTCTCCAGCATTGGTCGCAAGCGCCTTTCTAACGCAACTCCGGAGAAGGTAGAGGCCATAAGGCAAGAATTTCTCAGCACGTGTCGCAAGGTTCAATCTCGTGGTGGCAGCCTCGTTTATCCCTTGGCTGCATTTTATGTTGTCGCCCATCACCCTTTTAGTGTGAGAGAGACGATGAAACAGGATACCATGTCAGAGGACGAAAAAGGTTCTCGAAGAGACCGTACTCACCCATCTGTTGTTTCTAACACGCCATGATCCAGGGCATAGTCGCCGTTGGACTCGGGATCTTGATCGCCACGAATTGGCTCATTCTGAAAGGTGGCGATCTCGTAGGTTCGCACGTAGCCCTTTTGGGTCACTACTTCATTGGCTATTGGGTGACACATTCGTGGGCGGCCTTATCGGATTCGCGTTACTGGGTTTGTCGGAGGCTGGCGTCGCCAGGATTTAGAACTCGTTGTAAACTCAGCGAACGTAACCGTTGAAATCATGTTTCACAGATTGCCTGTAGAGAAGGGCGAGGCCCGGTCAGGCTCGGGAGGCATGCAGCTTTCTGTGGCGTGTTGGGCGGCTGCCCTGGTACGCTCTCGGGGAGTGCTGATATGGAAATAGAGCTTATGGCATGGTGACAAAACTCGTCCTTGCTCTATCTTCCATCTGCTTCATTCTACTAGCCGGCGAATTGCGCATTCGCTATCTATTCCAGGCCTGGCCATTCGAGAGTCCTGTATATGTGCCCGATTATTTAACCACGCGTGACACGACGCTTCGCTGGCGGTTTTCTGCCTCAGGCGGACGAAATAGTCTGGGACTCCGGAATCGGGAATTGGGCCCGGAGAAAACTGGAACCTACCGAATCCTCTTCCTAGGCGATTCGCTGATCTGGTCTGGGGACACTAGTTCAGGTGACCTTTATACAGCAGTTCTCGAGCGCCGATTGAACTCTCGTTCTCCCAACGGCCCAAACTCTTTCGAAATTATTAACGCTGGCATACCAGGCTACACAACATATCAAGAACTCGAATTCCTCAAGATCTATGGTATTGATATGCAACCACAGATGGTCATACTCGGCTTCGTTTTTAATGATCTCTATTATAGATATCTCCATAAGCCGACGAACCAGAGTCTGTTAGGTCCTGAACCGACCACGCAGCTATACCGTTTTAATCCGTATGCTTTTCCCCAGAGTCTGTTAGCCCGAAGCTACTTAGCGCACGAATTTGTAGATCGGAGCGAAATGATCTGGAAGAGAATACTCCGACGCCCCACATACTCATTCGAACGGCGAGGGGATTTCTATCTGGCGTGGAAGAGTTACGGGTGGCTCCGTGCTCGAGAGCTTATCGGAGCGATGCAAGCTTTGTTAGCAGAGAGGGGGATTTCTTTAGCTATTTTGGTATTTCCCGTCAGAGATCAGGTAAATGATCAGTATCGTAAGCTCGATGAGACATACGTCCTCTATCCTCAAGGCAAGATTCGCGAGATCTGTGAGGACTACGCGATTCCCAGGCTTGACCTGACAGAGTCCATCTATAGAAACGGAGGCGCTACACTCTTTCGAGATTATCTACACCTGAATGCCAAAGGGAACGACATAGTCACCGATGAGATCGAGAAATACCTAGTGGACAAATTGGGACTATAAGGTTTGTTGCCTACCTAAGCCAATCTCTTTTTCTACAAAACCGGGAAATGGATATCAGAGACGCTTATGTCCTTAATGGAGTCAGCAAATTAGATATCGCAAGTGAGCTTGTTCAGTTTTTTGATGAGGGAGAAGCTTTTCCTGCTCTTTCAGCCAGGTTTATCCAGTGAGATGATCTTATGCTCCGGGTAGCGATCTTTGGACTAGGGACCGTTGCTGAACGTATTCACTTGCCAGCGTGTGCCTTCTTGCCTGAGGTGGAGGTGGTCGCAGCCTGTGAGCCGGATGTTGAACGAAGGGTAGGGGTCGGCGGCCGATTCGGGATCCGCACCCTCTATGCTGATCCAGAAAGTCTTCTTGAGAAGGAGAAGCCGGATATCGCGATAATTGGCACTCCACCACACTTGCACCGCGACCTCTGTTTGCTTGCACTAGGCCATGGTGCTCATGTTCTCTGCGAGAAGCCTTTTGTTGGAAGTGTCGCTGAAGCAGACGAGGTGATAGTCGCAGCGGAGCGTTACCAGCGCACCGTATGGGTAAACAATCAATATCGATTCATGAAAATTTATTGCGACGCTCAAGCGAGAGTAGTAAGCGGTGAGTTTGGCAGCCCGTTCCTCATTCAGTGCTGGCAACAAATGTTTCATCCCCCATCTATTGAGCGGAATTGGCGGGCCCAATTGGTCCGCTACACGTTATACGAGTTCGGAACCCACCCCCTTGATCTTATTTGCTTCTTCTTCGGCGCGCTTCCTCTGTCGATTACCGCGCACACTCTTTGTCCACGTGCAGACACAGAAGCTGACGTTGTTGTCCAGGCAACGCTTCGGTTTCCCGGGGAACGATTGGCAACGCTACTGTGCAATCGCGTTAGCCACGCCTGCCAAAGATATCTTGAGATGCGCGTCGATTGCGAGAAAGCTTCTCTTCGGGTGTCCTTCGGAGGTTTGGCGCGCGCGACTGTGGAATGGTCTGGAGTCCTCAGCCGTCCGATTACGCGACTGAGCCTAGTAAAGGGAGGTGAGGCGCGTATCGAGGCTGCCGGTCGCTCGCGCGTTATCACTACAGAGCGAAGCGAAGGTCGTGCAAGGGCAACAGCGCTGAACCTCCGCGCGCTAATCGACACGATCCAAAAGGGGACCATGTCCACCGATCAAGCCCGCCACGCCCGTGAGCTAATCCGCATCGTCTGTGCTGGATATGAATCCGCCAAAACCGGGGAGACCGTTTGGCTGCGAAGCCTAGGCTATGACAACGAACACGCCAACGATATCGGTAGTGATCGCATCCCACAACGCGCGGGCGAGTGTTGAGGAGTGCCTGTCCGCCTTGGTCGCTCAGCGACCGGGCGACGAACTCGAGATCGTGGTGGTAGACAACTCGACCGATGGCACGACCGAATTCATCCGGAGTCGCTTCCCTAGTATTAAAATCCTTGCGGAACCGCCATCCGCGTTGATACCCGAACTGTGGGGAGTAGGTATCCGGCAGAGCAGGGGAGAAATCGTCGCGATCACGACAGCTCATTTCATTCCCGACAAAGACTGGTTCTCTCAGATCTTGAAAGCGCATGAAGCATTGGTGCCCGCTGTGGGAGGCGCAATCGAAAATGACGGGTCAGGCCGAATAGTCGACTGGGCGATTTATTTCTGTCGCTATAGCCCATATATGCTTCCCTTCCGCAAAGCGTTTGTGCCGGAGATCGCCGGCGACAATGCCTCCTACAAACGTGAGTACCTCAACCGCTGCCAGCATGCGTGGAGCGACGGATTTTGGGAGTCGGCGGTCCACACCGAGTTGAAAAACGCGGGGTTCCAGTTACTGCTTGCACCAGGGATCATCGTACGCCACAGGAGATCCTTCGGCGTTTGGAGCTTCATCAAGCAGCGGTTCCAGCATGGGCGTCAGTTTGGGAGAACGCGCGCCGCGCATTTTTCGGTACCGAAGCGGACGCTGTATATTTTTCTTTCTCCCGTGATTCCCCTCATGTTTCTGGCCCGGATTACCCGGCAAGTCGTAACCAAACAGCGCCATCAGGGCAAACTCTTAATAGCCTTCCCCGTTTTGGTCGTGTTTCTTCTCGCTTGGAGCGTCGGCGAATTGATCGGTTATCTAAGGGGCCCATAGTATGATCAGCACCACTCCTGTCCTGTCAGTCATTGTCGCCTCGACCGCGCCACTTCAGGACGTCCCCACCTGTGTGCAGACTCTGATGCAATGTCGAGCCACCCAGCCGGTCGAGATTATCTTAGCATACGCCGCTGATCGCGAACTTTCGGAGGCATCGACAGCCCCTTATACCGATGTGACGTTTATTCGTCTGCCGAGGGCGTCGCTCCCGCAGCTACTCGGGACGGCTATCGCTCGTGCCAACGGCGAGATTATGGCGATCACCGATGCCACGTGTGCCATCGATGAGCACTGGATCTCGGCGACGCTAGAGGCGCATACAGCTTCGTATCCAGTCATCGGAGGCGCCGTCGAACCGGACGGGCTTAGCACACTGGTCGACTGGGCAGGATACTTCTGTGACTATGGGCAATTTATGTTTCCTCTTAACACCGGAGTAGTTCGTCATGTTCCCGGTATTAACATTTCCCTGAAGCGATGGGCCCTTTCGAAAGGAAGGGAATTTGTCGAGGGAGAGTTTTGGAAGGCGTACTGGTGTCGGCACCTGCAAGTGAAAGGATTTCCCCTTCATATTGAGCCATCCATGCTCGTGTTTTACCGCAGGTCGTTTTCCTTCTGGCCTTTCCTCCGCCTGCGTTTTCATCACGGCCGCTGCTTCGCCGGAATGCGTAGAGCCCAGATCACTCGATGGCGACGCTTCATGTATGTATTGGGTTCCCCTCTACTGCCAGTTCTTTTTTGTCTTCGATTCATTAGGGCCTTGTTTCCGAAGCGACGTCATATACGCCAGCTCGTCCTTTCATTCCCGATCGTTGTCCTCGCCATGGTAGGCTGGGCCCTCGGTGAATTCTGCGGGTATCTCTCAGGACCCAATGTGAGTTGCCGTCATGTTCGGTAACAGTAGGCTTCACGACAGACCGGCCTGAGCGCCTGTTGAATTGGGTGCCTCCAGGTGTCAGGCGAAAAACAGATCGCACTCTCTATCATTGTGACGGTGGTGGGTGGGCGCGGATTTCTTCAAAGGTGTCTTCGTCGGCTCGCTCCTCAAATCGAAGGTAAGCCTATCGAAGTCATAGTCCCTTACGACTCAACGGCTAAAAGCATTCATCAGCTGAAGACGGATTTTCCTCAAGTCATATTTTTGGACATGGGTGTGATCAAAACTAATGCGCGTCCCGGTACGCAGGCGGCCACACATGAAATCTATGATTGCCGCACTGCCAAAGGACTCAACGCCGCCCGAGGTAAGGTGCTGGCTATTTTGCAGGATTACGGGGCACCCGACCCCGACTGGTGTAAGCAGGTATGCGAAGCCCATGGACTCGCGTACGGCGTCGTCGGGGGAGCCGTCGAGCATGAAGGGAGAGGCATTTTGAACTGGGCTGTCTATTTCTTCGACTTCGGCTTGTACCAGTTGCCGTTGCTCGAGGGACCATCGAGCAATCTTACAGATGTGAATGTCTCTTATAAACGTGAGATCCTCGAGTCGGTACACGGACTCTGGGCAGAAAGGTATAAAGAGGTGACGGTCAACCGCGCATTGGCCAACAAGGGCGTCATTCAGTGGCTAAGACCGCAGATCGTCGTGCGTCAGGACCGTGGTAAGCTATTATTTTCACAGGTAGCCATAGAAAGATTTTACTGGGGAAGGCTGTTTGGCTCGCTACGTGCGCAGGAAGTTCCGTTCGTGTTCCGGCTCTTTTATATCATTGTCAGTCCGGCAATTCCCCTGATTCTGATTTGGCGAACAGCCGGGAAAGTCTTCCGTGACGGGCGCTATCGAACGAGGTTTCTTCAATCGTTACCATATTTTGTTGCGATCGCTTTATTCCGATCTGCCGGCGAGTTTGTCGGATGGCTGACAGCTCGGGAATCTTCGCTCTAAGCTTGCGGTTGTCCCCGGGAGTTGACGCTACCGGCTAGGACAACATACGCGGCTGTGGCCCCGCGCCAGGGCTCTGCTGAGCACACTGGATGAATTGTGCGGTTACCCACGTAAAGACCGTCTAATGTCATCGCGCATCTCAACCACAGTGGTGTACCTTAACCAAAAGAAGGATTTGTTATGAACGTTCTGGAGCGTATCGTGCGCCACGGGCGCATCACGTGGAATAATTATCGAGCTCTCCCCAGCCCGCCGTTCCTCATCTTGTTCATCAACTCGATCTGCAACATGAAGTGCGAGCATTGCTTCTACTGGAGCAATCTGAACCGTAGAGATGACCTGACGAAAGAGGAACTTTTCGGGCTCTCACGCTCGCTCGGTCGCATCGAGAATTTGAACCTTTCCGGCGGTGAGCCTTTCTTGCGGAAAGAGTTTGCTGAGATCTGCCGCCAGTTCGTCCGGCACAACAAGGTGCGCCAGATCTACGTTCCCACGAATGGCTGGTACACCGAGAAGATGGTCGAACAGATCTCCTTGACACTCCAGGAAAGGGATCTCGAGTTATTCGCTGTCGAGCTATCGCTCGACGGCATGTCGGAATTTCATGATAAGTTCCGCGTCGCCCCTGGCTCGTTTGAGAGGGCCATGCAAACCTATGATGCTCTGGCCGAGCTGCAGGAGCACGACTCGCGCCTGCGTATCCATGCCATCTCGACGGCCACCGGCATTAACATGGATGAGATCAAGTGTCTGAGCACCTTTCTCTTCGATCGCTGCCCAAAGATGGATCACCATAACCTGGCGATCATTCGGGGTGACCGTAAGAACGGGTCATTGGAAGGACCTACCCTGCAGCAGTACCGGGAGCTATATCAGTATATCCGCACTCTATGGGCGCCTCGCGAAACCGGACGCTACGGCTCGATAGTCGAGCCCATGCTGCAATGGGCCAAGCTCAGGACCATCAGCGAGCAGACGCAAGTCATTCCTTGCCGAGCCGGTCGGCTTAGCGCTGTGGTGTATGCCAACGGTGACGTGGCTGTTTGTGAGCTGCACCAGCCGTTGGGCAACCTGCGCCAGAAGTCCTTCTGGCAAATCTGGAATTCGGAAGAAGCCGGGAAGCTGCGTGAGTCCATCGCTCGCAAAGATTGTTATTGCACGACCGAGGTGTTTATGTGGCCCAGTATCGTTTACCAGCCGAGGTCCCTGGTGCAGGCAATGCTCGGCGCTAAGGTATGGCAGGAGCCGAAACCGCCGACCTCTGATGAGAACGTCAAGGCGGTGTTAAAATCGAGTATATAAAAATCAGCAATGGCCCCGGGCGTAACCATTTAATGTTCGTCCCCCTGAGGTTTTGGTATGGATGATGTGGGCCAATCCAAGGAAGTACGTGGATTTGGTTGAACCGTGGCGCCGCCGGAGCGTGACGACCCTTTTCGACGAAGGTAAGTCTCAGCAATGACCTCACTTGAGTACCCGGGGACAGGTGCTGTTCGGACGACTGGGTGGAGTTCTGCGCGATCAGAGCAAACAGCGCCTAAGGTGCCACAGCCCGACCTTTCGGTCGTGGTACCCTCTGTCAACGGGTGGAGCGACCTTAAAGGCTGCTTGCAAGCTTTAGCTGCTCAATCGGGTGGGATCACTATTGAGGTGGTTGTCGCTGACCGCGTAGGTGAGACGGTACGGGCTGCTCTCCGAAAGAATTATCCCCACGTCCGCCTGCTCACGGCTTCTCCCGAGTCGAGCATCCCATCACTGCGTGCCTTAGCGTTCAGGGAAGCGCGCGCCGAAATCGTCGGTGTTATCGAAGACCATGTTATTGTCTTGCCTGATTGGGCCCAGAGGATGCTTGCCGCGCATCATGAAGGCGCGCTCGTCGTAGGGGGAGGCGTCGATAACATAGCGCGGGAACGGCTCGTGGATTGGGCTGCGTTTCTCTGTGAGTATAGCCACTGCTTGGCACCGCCGGCAGGTCCCGCGCACTGGCTTAGCGGCAATAACGTGACCTACCGGCGGAGTTTGCTGGAGCGCTTCCGAGACGCCGTCGACCAAGAACGCTGGGAAGACCACCTTCACGA
Source organism: Binatia bacterium (assembly GCA_036000865.1). Lineage (GTDB taxonomy): Bacteria > Desulfobacterota > Binatia > UBA9968 > UBA9968 > DP-20. The sequence goes on from DASYUV010000142.1 coordinate 24,640, forward strand.
CACAATGAGGCGCGCCGGAGTAACCCTCGAAAGTCGTCCTGACATTCGGGTCGGGCACAAAAAGCATTACACTCTTCGGGAATACGTATGCCAACGGTACCTCTATGCCCGCTCTTACGCCGGAATGAAGCTAGCAAAGGCTGGACAAATTCAAAAATTCGCCTACGGCCTGTCGACGTTAGCACTACCCCCAATCCTTTTTTATCGAACTGTGTGGAGGGTTTTAAAAGCACGCAGGCACAAGCGGGAGCTCATTCGTTCGCTTCCGTTGCTGGTGCTTTTTGTTACCGCCTGGGCGTTTGGCGAAGCCGTCGGTTATTGGCGCGGCCCCGGCAATACGCTCGCGAAGGTTCGCTAGGACAGCCGGCTCCGCACGTTTCCCGTTGAAAACAGAGGCAAGAAATGCACCACCAACGGATCTTGATTGCAGGAGGCGCTGGGTTCCTTGGTGCCAAGCTGGCTGATTCCTTTCGAAGGGACCGAATTCAAGTGCGCCTGCTGGATCTCGTGGAGTGTCCTGACTGGGCATGTCGGCCTGGCTTTGAATATTTACGCGGGGACATTCGGGATCCGACGGCGGTGACCGCGGCGCTCAAGGACGTCGATGCGGTAGTGCATGCGGCGTTTGCCTCCCCGCATCAACCGGCGGAGGTGATTCGCCGCGTAAACGTGGAAGGGACGCGGAACCTCTGTGCGGCGGCAGTCAGCGCGGGCGTACGCCGCTTTATCCTGATCTCGTCTACAATCGTCTCGAAGGCGCGCAGAGTGCATCCACTCTTCCGCAAATCGCCACTCACCCGGCTCGACCTGTACCGCGCAGCTCGTGCGGAAGCTGAAAAGTTGGTGGCTGAATATGGAAGCAGAGGGTTGTCGAGCGCCATTGTGAGGCCGAAGACATTCGTGGGGCCAGGGTGCCTCAGCGCTTTCGCTATTCTCTTTGAATGGATATGGCGCGGCCGATCTGTGCCGATTCTCGGGACCGGCCGGAATCGCTACCAATTACTCGACGTTCGAGACATGGTAGCGGGCATTTGTTTGCTCATGACCGCTGATGCCGAAGGGGTATTCTCTTTCGGGGCTCGCGAATATCGCACCGTTACCGAAGACTTGCAGACACTTCTTGACCATGCGCGCACAGGGGCCCGTTTGCAGTTTATCCCCGGTCGGATTGCGCGTGTGGGCCTGCGCGCAATGGAACTCGCCAACTTGGCGCCGCTATCCGAGTGGCACTACATGAGCGCACGCGGCGAGGATTCTGTAGTTGACATCTCGCGCGCTGAACGGGAATTGGGCTGGCGACCGGAGAGCAGTAATGCGCGGGCACTTAGAGAAGCGTATGACTGGTACGTCGCTAGCATGACTACCACCGGCAGGGCGAGAACCAGGCACCCGGTGCCATTTGCACATCAGCTCTTGAAGCGCCTCAGTTCGATCTTTCCGTAATCGGCTATATCCGAGTGGAACAATTTCTGTTGTTCTCAGCGCCGCTGACCTAGAGTTCGGACGCCTACCGATGCATGACATCCGAGGACAGGCTCTTATTTTAGTTTATCAGGCGTTGTGCGAATTCCGGTTTTGCTCTTTTGCTTAACAGATCATCGGCCCGGTTCCTGCCGCTTGTGGGTCGAGGGTAGATATGCGTATTGGAGTTGACGCCGCCTGCTGGCAAAACACGCGCGGCTATGGGCGTCATGCGCGGGCACTTCTCACTGCTCTGGTACGGCTCAATGCCGAAAACCAGTACACTTTTTTTACAGACTCGACTCAAAGTCAAATAACCATTCCTGCCGAAGCCGCAGTGCGGATGGTTTACTCGACGACCCCAACTGTTGTGGCCGCGTCCGCCAATGGCCATCGTTCCACCGGCGATATGTGGCGCATGAGTCGTGCTATGTCGGATCCAGCTTTGGATATCGTGCTATTCCCTACCGTGTATAGCTATGTGCCGGTATTCGGCCGCTCTAAGAAGTTGGTGATGATTCATGACGTCATCGCGGAAAAATACCCCAATGCGACATTACCTACGCTGCGTGCGAGGCTCTTTTGGAAAACCAAAGTGTCACTTGCGTGCTGGCAGGCAGATGCGATCGCGACTGTCTCCGAGTACTCGCGTGAACGGATATTAAAACATTTTCGTCTGTCTCCCGAACGTGTTTTTGTGATCGGTGAGGCCAGTGATCCGATTTTTCGTAGGCTTGACGATCCCAAGCCATCGCCACGCCTTATCTCCTTGGGGATCGCTCGTAGTGGGCGTTTTATTGTCTACGTCGGCGGGTTCAGCCCACACAAAAATTTGGAAACCTTGATAGCTGTGTTCGCAACGCTTTCCAGGCAATCGGAATTTCACGACTTGCGCTTGGTGATGGTGGGCGAATATGAGAAGGAAATCTTCCATAGCTATTTTGGGACTATCAAGAAACAGGTCGAAAAGTTCGGCCTCGCGGAACGTGTCATCTTTACCGGTTACCTCCCGGACGACGAGCTGGTCGTGCTACTCAATCTTTCAACTGTTTTAGTACTTCCGTCGCTTATGGAGGGATTCGGATTACCAGCTATAGAAGCCGCTGCCAGCGGTTGCCCGGTGATCGCGACAATCGAGAGCGCTCTTCCTAGAGTGTTGGGTAACGGTGCAATTTACATCAATCCCAACAGACCTGAGGATCTTGAGCAGGCGCTCGTACGCGTGTTGGAATCGGACGATCTCAGGAGGCAAATGCGGGCAGCCGGGCTCGTCGCCGCTCGCCGGCTCAGCTGGGGGGCCGCAGCTCGGCAGCTCATCCAAGTTATGGAAAAGGTTGTAATCCAATGAGCCGTCCGCTCAAATTCCTGCACTTGACGACCTTCTATCCACCTTACAGCTTTGGTGGCGATGCGATGTACATCTATCGCCTAGCGCATGCGCTCGGTGACGCTGGCCATCATGTCGACGTTGTGCACTGTGTCGATGCGTATCATCTTTTGCACCCGGCCGAACCTCAAATGAGTTTTGCCGACCATCCGCATGTCATCAGACACGAATTGCGTAGCGGGTACGGCTGGCTGTCACCTCTGCTCACGCAGCAGACCGGCCGCTCATATTTAAAGCGAAAGGCCATTCGTGCGTTGTTGAACAGCAAGAAGTACGACGTCGTACATTATCACAACATCTCACTGCTTGGACCAGAAATCATGACTCTCCAGCCGGAACGGGGATGTGTGGTTAAGATGTATACTACGCACGAGCACTGGCTTATTTGTCCGACCCACGTGCTGTGGAAGTTCAATCGCCGTCCTTGTGAGAAACCCGAATGCCTTCGGTGCACGATTCTGGCAAAACGCCCGCCGCAAATTTGGCGTTACAATGGAATGCTTGCACGGGCCAGCCAGCATATCGATCAGTTTGTCTCGCCCAGTCGCTTCACCGCACAGATGCATGCCGAGCGCGGTTTCCCTCAACCAGTGGAGCATCTTCCCTATTTCATCGATAGAGTCGATGATGATTGGAAAGTCCCCGGCCCTCGGCCACAACAGAATCCTTACTTTCTTTTTGTCGGCAGACTGGAGGCCATCAAAGGGCTCCAAACCGTTATCGAGCTATGGAAAAAAGTGGAGCGATTTGAGCTGCTCATTGCCGGTACCGGCACCTATGAAAGGACGCTGCGCGCTCAGGCGGGGTCTAACCGTCGTATCAAATTCCTGGGCGCAATTTCGCAACGCGATCTCGGCGCTCTTTACTTTCATGCTTTAGCCTGCATCGTGCCATCGATCACCTATGAAACCTTCGGAATGGTCAACATTGAATCCTTTGCGCGTAAAACGCCGGTCATTGCGCGTGATCTCGGTGCGTTGCCTGAGGTGATTGCCGACAGCAATGGCGGATTCGTATACCGCACGCAGGAGGAACTTCTCGCGGCGATACAACGGATTGCCGCATCGCCCGCACTGCGTTCTAGACTTGGCGAGAACGGCTATGCAGCCTTCATAAAGTCGTGGTCAAAGGAGGCGCATATGGAGCTATATTTCGACTTGCTGGAAAAAATCGCTATCAGAAAGCTCGGTTATGTACCCTGGGAGAGGGAGAGACAGAAGGGAGAGCAGGTTTCCGCTCCGGTCATGTAAGCCCCTACTTGGTCTAGATCGTCGCCCGCCCGCTCCTAACGGAGCAAAGAATGGCCCTTTAACAACTCGCTGTTCTTCGCCACACAATTGCAATAACTGAATCGCTACGGGCGAGCCAAGCACGGCTGTGTATTCTGCTATCGCTTCACACGATCTCAATTCATAGTAGCGGGTTCAATAAGTACGCCGAAAGTTTAGGCTACCGTTAGTCCGGGAGGGTAAATGTCAACTTTCTTAATTACCGGCGGTGCCGGTTTCATCGGGTCTCATGTTGCCGAGACACTCCTGAAACTCAATCAGCGAGTCGTTATTATCGATGACCTTTCTTCTGGAAGTATTAATAACATTGCACATTTGCGTTCCGACCCCCATTTGCAATTTGTTCCTGAGAGCCTCACCGCGCAACATGTTCTCACCGAACTTGTCGATATAGCTGACGTCGTGATCCATTTGGCCGCAACAGTCGGCGTGTTCAATATCATTGACACCCCTTCACTCACGATAGTTAACAATGTAGGTGGCTGTGAAGCAGTGTTGAAAGCCGCCGCCAAGAAGAAAAAAAAAGTAATCATCGCCTCCACGTCTGAAGTATATGGAAAAAGCTGCGCTTTGCCGTTTCGTGAGGACGGAGACCTAGTTTTCGGTCCGACCAGCAAGCCTCGCTGGAGCTACGCGGCCAGCAAAGTGATCGACGAGTTTCTTGCGCTTTCCTACTGGCAGCAGTTTCGGGTGCCAACTATCGTCGTGCGGCTATTCAATACCATCGGGCCCCGCCAAATCGGCCACTATGGCATGGTCGTACCGCGTTTTATGAACCAGGCACTGCTTGGCGAGGATCTTACGGTATATGGCAACGGTCGTCAGACTCGGTGCTTTAGCTATGTGTCGGATATCGTGGAGGGCATTCTCCTACTTGCCTCAAATGAGAAAGCCGTCGGAGAAGTTTTTAACCTTGGCAATCGAAAAGAGGTTTCCATTAACGAGCTTGCGCAGAAAGTTATCGCGGTGACGGGAGCTAACGTTGGCATCAAATATGTTCCTTACGAAAAAGCTTATAAGCAGGGGTTTGAAGACATGGAACGACGCGTACCTGACCTAACCAAAGTGACAGCCCTCACCGGGTTTTCACCTAGGGTCGATCTGGACCAGGCCCTATGTTTCATCCGCGACTGGTTTCTGAATGAAAAGGTCCGCGCGGACGGCAAGGTATTTCACTACGTCAACCATCAGACCCAGGCGGAAGAGTTAAACTGAAATATCGGAATCGAACAGGAAGCGAAATAAAAACCAACCCCGCGGGCAGATCGTGTGTCTTTAATCGCCACGAAATCCGCCGGACAGTCCAACATGTTTTTGCGTTCCTCGACTAAAGCAATCCATATGGTCGACGCTATTCCCATTCTGACGTTTCACGCCATCGATAACCGGCCTTCGGTAATTTCGTTTCCGCCGCGGCTTTTTCAGCGCGCCATGGCGCATCTATGCGATGCCGGCTATAGGGCTGTGAGTCTACCGGAATTGAATGACTGTCTGCGTCGGCGCGGCCCATTTCCCCAACGTACTTTTGCGATCACCTTCGACGACGGATACCACTCCGTCTATCGCTATGCCTTTCCGGTATTGCAACGTTATGGCTTCCCGGCGACGGTTTTCCTCACGGTTGGACAAAACAGCAAGAAGGTTGAATCGGAGCGCTTATCTGGAATGAGTGACCGCTCCATGCTGAGCTGGGGTGAAATAAAGGAAATGCACCGGTGGGGTATGGCCTTTGGCGCTCATACGCTGACGCACCCCAACCTCACGCGTTTGCGCTGCGAGCGGGTTGAAGCCGAGGTGGTAGGCGGAAAAGCCGTCATTGAAGACGCCTTGGGCGCTGAGGTCATCAGCTTTGCATACCCTTTCGGTTGCTACGATAAACAATGCCGGGAAATTGTCAGCCGGCACTTTATTTGTGCGTTTTCCGACAAGCTCGGATTGGTTGGTGCAAACAGCGACCCCTACGCCATCGAACGCGTTGACAGCTATTATCTCCGCAGCGAGCGACTGTTCACCGCGATGGGGACAACATTTTTTCCTATATACATTCGCGCACGAGCTGTCGCGCGCCAGTTACGCCGCTCGATGTACATGCGCTCACGATGATCGATAGGCCACTGCGCAAGGGATACTCGAACACCGCATCGACGTTTGCAACTCGAATCATTGTCTAAAGCGGGGTAGTGCATTTCGTTGGATCATAATAAGGAGCGCCGATCTACAGTCGTGAATCGCGGCCGAGAAGAGACATATCATCATCTAAAACCAGGAAATGCCATGTCCGATATCAACGGTAATTTAGCTGGGACGGTAATGGTTGACGAAATCCGTACATTGATCTGCCAAATCGTGAGTCTAGGCGACGATGTTGCGAGAAGGTGGAATTTGGGTAACAGCAAAGCGGCACGATTTTCAATCGCAAGAAATTAAATTCCAGACCTGTCGATGTACCACTATCGGATTTGTAAACCTCCATTGTCCATTTTCGCTGACCACACTTTACTCCTGGGCAGGATCGGTTTTTGCCAGTGGTTAGTTGTAACACGCACAATTTGGCTGTCCTGGTGGATGCCATTGCTTTGGGACCTGAGAAAGAAAATAACCTCGAAAAGGGGATCTTCATGTGCATACGTCGCGCCAGCCTTAGCTGAAGTTTGGTAGATTCGGGGTTTCTGCCAAGAGAATCGAGCTTCCCATGTTTCTCAGCAATCGCAAGACATGTCTGTGGAGAGCTGTTCTATGAAAAACAAAGCATTTCTAGCCCTCTCCGATGGGACACTTTTCGAGGGTAGATCTTTCGGTGCAGAAGGGGAAACCGGTGGTGAAGTAGTGTTCAACACCTCCATGACCGGGTATCAGGAGATTTTAACCGACCCTTCGTATCACGGCCAAATCGTCTGCATGACCTATCCTGAAATCGGTAATGTGGGAATCAACCCCGAGGATGCCGAGTCGACAAAACCCTTTGTTAAAGGATTTGTTATTAGAGAATACTGTGAAAGCCCTAGCAGCTGGCGCGCCACACTTCCCCTCCATGAATACATGCGGCAACACGGTATCGTTGGGATACAAGATATCGATACGCGTTCTTTAGTTCGCCACATCCGCAACACCGGCGCCCAAGAGGGAATCGTATCCACTATAACCGGTAATTCTGAAAAGCTTATCGAGAAGGCAAGATCCTCGCCCGGCCTTGTTGGCCTAGATCTTGTTCGAGAGGTCACTTGCCATGATTCGTACGATTGGGATGAGGGGAAATGGACGCTCGGATCAGGCTTTAACAAACGAAACGACTTAGGCCCACAATACGTCGTTGTCGCTTACGATTACGGGATCAAGCTCAATATCTTGCGGAGTCTCGTCGAGTCGGGATTCGGCGTCAAGGTTGTTCCGGCTTGGACACCAGCGGAAGAAGTTTTGCGAATGAACCCCGACGGCGTCTTTCTCTCTAACGGTCCGGGTGATCCCGATGCAGTTCCGTACGCCAAGGAAATCGTCTCCAAACTCATCGGCAAGATTCCCATTTTCGGTATCTGTCTCGGTCACCAGATTTTGGGACTCGCGCTTGGCGGAAGAACATTCAAATTGAAATTCGGACATCACGGTGCGAACCACCCCGTGATGGATCTCACAACGGGCAAGGTTGAGATTACCGCTCAGAATCATGGTTTTGCGGTCGACTCCGATTCATTGAAGGACACTGCCGAAGTGACTCACGTCAACCTCAATGATCGCACGGTGGAGGGACTTCGCCACAGAGAACTTCCCCTGTTTTCAGTCCAATACCATCCCGAGTCGTCTCCGGGACCGCACGACGCTTCCTATCTGTTTCAACGATTCGGGGAGATGATTGGTGACTGGAGGCACTAGAAATGCCCAGACGAACAGATATTCAATCAATCCTAATGATCGGATCCGGCCCGATCATCATCGGACAAGCCTGTGAGTTCGATTACTCGGGAACGCAGGCGTGCAAGGCCCTACGAGAGGAAGGATACCGTGTCGTCCTGGTTAACTCGAATCCGGCCACCATTATGACCGACCCAGGCATGGCGGACAGAACCTATATCGAACCTCTCACCGTAGAAGCATTGAAGGAAATCATTGCGCGCGAACGCCCTGACGCGCTCTTACCCACATTAGGCGGGCAAACGGCTCTTAACCTGGCAATGGATCTCGCCGATACCGGCGTCTTATCGTGCTACAACGTGGAGCTCATCGGAGCCAAGCTCCATGCCATCAAAAAAGCGGAAGACCGCCACCTCTTCAAGAAAGCCATGGAGCGCATCGGTGTCGATCTTCCCCGCAGCGCGTGTGCCAGGTCTCGCAAGCAGGCCCAAAGTATACTCGATACGATAGGTCTTCCGGTCGTGATCCGACCCTCGCGCACGCTGGGCGGGTTCGGCGGCAATATTGCGACGACGTTGGAAGAATTCTCCGCCTTTGTCGAGTGGGGTCTCAGCGCCTCGCCCAACCATGAAATCCTAATTGAGGAGTCGATTGCTGGCTGGAAGGAATTCGAGCTGGAGGTGATGCGTGATCGTAAGGATAACGTAGTGATCATCTGCTCGATCGAGAACTTTGATCCCATGGGCATTCACACCGGAGATTCGATCACAGTAGCGCCGGCTCAAACGCTGACAGACAAGGAATACCAGCTCATGCGCGACGCGGCGGTGCGTATTATCAGAGAAGTTGGCGTCGACACAGGCGGTTCCAATATTCAATTTGCCGTACATCCCGAAACCGGCCGGCAAGTCGCGATCGAGATGAATCCGCGCGTTTCGCGGAGCTCCGCCCTGGCGAGCAAGGCCACCGGTTTTCCAATCGCCAAAATTGCAGCGAAACTTGCGGTCGGTTACACTCTCGATGAAATCTCCAACGACATCACTCGTGTGACGCCCGCTTGTTTTGAGCCGACTATCGATTATGTCGTGGTCAAAATACCCCGATTCACGTTTGAAAAGTTTCCCCAAGCGAAAGATCGATTAACAACGCAGATGAAATCGGTGGGCGAAGTAATGGCGATCGGTCGCACTTTCAAGGAAGCTCTGCAAAAGGCGATGTGCTCGCTAGAACTCGATTCGTACGGCTTCGAAGAGAGACATGAATTTGAAAATTTCACGCCATCAGAAAGTCTGGGTATAATCCGACAGTTTCTCCAAGTGCCTAGTACTCAACGGCTCTGGTATATCGGCGAGGCATTTCGATTTGGACTCACGATGGATGAAGTTTATGCGCTTACGAAAATCGATCGTTGGTTTCTTGAGCCGATCCGACAAATCATTGCGGCTGAGGAAGAAATCAGACTCTGGGCTCCAAACCTCGATGCGATTAAGGCTGCCGATTGGCGCAGGGCAAAACAAATGGGCTTCTCGGACCGTCGTATTGCCTATCTTCTGCGTAGGAACGAAGAGGAGATACGGGCCCTGCGTACTCGCTTAGGGGTTCGGGCGGTTTTCCGCTCTGTCGATACTTGCGCGGCGGAGTTTAAAGCTTATACACCCTATCTCTATTCGACCTATGAGTCCGAAGATGAGTCAAATAGAACAGACAGAAAAAAAATCCTGATTCTTGGCAGCGGTCCCAACCGTATCGGTCAAGGGATAGAATTCGATTACTGCTGCGTTCACGCGGTCTGGGCACTGCGCGAAGAGGGCTACGAGACCATCATGGTGAATTGCAATCCGGAGACTGTCAGTACCGATTACGACACATCGGACAAGCTTTACTTTGAACCTGTCACACTAGAAAGCGTCCTGAACATCGTGGACCGGGAAAAGCCCGATGGAGTAATCGTCCAATTTGGTGGCCAAACACCGTTGAAACTGGCCGTGCCTCTCCAGCGCGCGGGAGTAAGAATCATCGGAACTTCTCCAGAAAGTATCGACCGCGCTGAAGACAGGGATCAATTCAGAGGTCTTCTGCAGCGCTTGGGTCTCCTTCAGCCTCTCAGCGGAACCGCATGGAGCGTGGATCAAGCGACAGCCGTCGCTCGGAGGATCGGCTATCCGATTATGGTTCGCCCTTCTTATGTGCTCGGCGGGCGCGCAATGGAACGCGTCCATGATGAAGAGAGCTTGAGGCACTACATCGAGGAGGCGCTGGCGGCGTCGCCCGATCATCCGGTTCTCATCGATAAATTTCTTAGCGACGCCATCGAGATCGATGTCGATGTTATAAGTGATGGAGAAACCGCAATCATTGGCGGTATCATGGAGCACATTGAGCGGGCCGGTATTCATTCCGGAGACAGCGCCTGTTCGCTTCCTCCTCAATCTCTCGACAAAACACTCCAAGATGAAGTCCGCCGCCAAACAATCGCCATGGCCTTAGAGTTAGGCGTTGTCGGACTCATGAACGTCCAATTCGCCATTCGAGAGGGAAAGGTTTACGTTCTTGAAGTTAATGCTCGTGCCTCCCGAACGGTACCTTTCGTTAGCAAGGCAACAGGCGTCCCGTTGGCAAAGCTTGCGGCGAAAGTCATGGTTGGCAGAAAACTAAAAGAACTAGGCCTAACCTGTGAAGTGATTCCATCCCATATAAGTGTGAAGGAGTCGGTCTTTCCCTTCGTTAAGTTCATCGGCGTCGATACCTTACTGGGACCGGAGATGAAATCCACCGGTGAAGTCATGGGGATCGGCACTAGCTTCGCTGGCGCGTTTGCTAAAGCCCAGATTGCTGCGGGCACGCTTCTTCCTCTTGGTGGAAATGCATTTCTCAGTGTTGGCGATGAAGATCAAGAGGCAGTGGTCGGTTTAGCCAGAACTTTAGCAGGAAGCGGGTTCTATTTGATTGGAAACAGCAAAATGGTTAGTCAGCTGGACCGCGCCGGACTAGCGGCGGATCTGGCCAAAGCCCTCGAAGAAGGAACACCGAATATTCTCGATGCGATTCGAGAAGGGCAGATCGCGCTCGTTATCGCCACGGGAAGCACGGGGGAGTACCCGGGGGATGCCAGAATCATAAGGAGAACAGCACTGGAGTCCCAGGTTCCTTATTTTACTACAATTGCCGGCGCTGAAGCGGCGGCCCAAGCGATCCATGCTCTTCGGGAGGAGATTCTTGCGTATACGCCGCTTCAGGATTACTTCCAATTAGTAGAGAAATCTACACCAGCTCTTTCTTCTCATTTGACAACCCCATCGAGCCAAACCGAAAATCCGTCCAACGGGGCTATCACAAGCCTCTCACACCGGATGCACAAAAGTGCCAAATACGTCGAGAAAGTCACTTGCCCGCAAGTTGCCGACCTCCTGATCCAAGCGATGCAGAAGCCGGCTGCAAATGACTGACGGAATCGGACTGAGGCTATTAACATCGGCATGAGGTAATACAAATGCTGGGAACCCTACTCACAACAAAACAGGTTGCAGACTACCTCAAAATAGACAAGTTCACTGTCTATCGTCTCGTAGCGCGGCGGAGACTCCCTGCTTATAAAGTTGGGAGCCAGTGGCGCTTCAACACGAGATTGCTTGAAACCTGGCTACAGCAAAACCTGAACGTCGACTCTTCCCAAAGAACTCAATAGCTATCCTGCTCAGAAATTGGGGGTTAACTCTAGAGAAAAAATCTTCGGCAAAAATTGCAATAGACTCGTTACGCATACACGCCGAAGGATATGGACCGCTCCCTAATGAAAGAACAAACACTTGCGCCAAAGGTTTTCAATCAACAACTAGCCGACGAGGGACGGCGTAATGACCCGCAATAGGATAATTATTCTTGCCAGCTTTGGGTTGATTTTCATAACTACCCTTTTTCCTTTTAACTTCACACTAAGGGGAAGGGTGCTTAGCTGGAATGCACTGGCTCTTCCACCGGGAAGAGAGGGGAAATGGGAAATTCTGGCTAATGTCCTGCTTTACCTTCCATTCGGTCGCGCAATTACTGCGTACTTTTTTTCCAGACGGCTGCAAATTTACAGAACACTCGTATTAGTTCTGGTGATTTGCTTTACCATTTCCTACGTCTGCGAGGTGCTTCAATTTTTCCTACCTTCAAGGTTTCCTTCTTGGAGAGATGTCGCATCGAACACGATGGGAGGTATTTTGGGTTCGCTCTGCGTCCTAGTCTGGGCGCAGAAAGTCTCTCGTTCTTCCTGTTTGACGAACTGAGTCTTCAGCTTTTCGGAAGCTCCCTCTCCAATCTTATGCCCGATGAGGCTTAGAAACCGTCCAACTATTTTGATCTTTTATTGAAACGGATCGACTTCATGCCTGAAACCTTAGTAACAACAAAACAGGTTGAAACTGATAGCCCATTCAGAAAACGCTGAAGTCTATTTTATTTTAGCGCTTTCCTCGTTACCCAGATTAAAAGTGGTCAGTCTTTCTCGATATCAAACTCGATCGCTCGTGCGGCTTGTGCTTAGGCGGCCGATTTTACCACCTCCAATGGAGGACAGATTTGCTTCGACACGCTAGGGGGGGACGTACATGGAAAATTCTTCATTGTATCAATACCGGATTTGTAACCTCTATTTGTCCAGCACGATTCCATTTTCGCTGCCAACCGTCCGCGGAAAAAGCGGGAAAGTTGCTGATATCCGATTTAAAATGGACTTATCTAATCCTCGTGCGAATGTTCCGACGAATCATCCCATCGGAATCATTAGAAATGGGGCACGGCAGCCGACTATTGTTGTTTACCAAACAAACGGCGGCGCATTCCTTCTTGATTGCAACAATGGCTACAAGCGAATTCAGTTTACTGTGGCATCGGACGGCAGTTGGATCGAGTGCTACCCTTTTAACGGAGCAGCAAAAGAAGACATAGAACTTTGGTTGTTCGAGTTTGTTTTGCCTTTTGTGTTACAGGATCGTCGGATTGATACCCTCCATCCGCGCAGCCGTCCGGACAAAAATTATGGCGTTTAAACGGTCGTGGCGTCTGGTTCAGAACAGCACGCAGTAGGGTTTGATCAAATGATCCGCGTTTGACCGAATGCTTGGTCGCCTGATGGAGCTCTGCGGCGTCGAAAAGTTTATTCCGGGAAATGATATAACAGCATGCCAACACAACTATCGCGAAGTACCACCATCAAAGCGATCGAAGAGCAGCTCTCCTGCGATTTGGCTGGAGAAGCAGTAATCCTTAGCCTCAAATCGGGAGAATACTTTGGATTAAACGAGCTGGGAGCGCGGATTTGGAACCTGATTCAAAAGCCAAGAACACTAGGGGAGCTAGTTGAGCTTCTCATGTTGGAATATGAAGTCGCCATTGATCAACTCGAACGTGATCTTACGTCTCTGCTTGACGAAATGTGTACTCAAGGATTGGTTGACGTCGAAGATGAGAAATCTGCGTAAATTCCTTCGCCTACCGCGGTTGGAGCGGCATCTATTATTCGTATCCATAATTTTACTCTGGGCGTCTAGATTAGGATTATGGTTGCTGCCGTTCCAGGCATTGCGGCATTTTCTGTGGAAAGTCGCGCTATCGACACGTACGATCACGCCAACAAGTTCAGTGCGCCCGGACAAGATCGCTTGGGCAGTGTCAACCGCGAGTCGCTGTGTCCCCGCCGCGACTTGCCTGACACAGGCGCTTGCTGGAGAGGTATTGCTGGTTCAGCACGGTGAACCAGCCGTTCTCCGCATTGGAGTTATCAAAAACGAAGCAGGGAATTTGAAAGCCCATGCTTGGGTTGAGAGCCGAGGGCGGATAATGATTGGAGATTCGCGAGACCTTTTCCGTTATACGCCGTTGCCGCCCGTGCAATGGGGGGTCCTGTGAGTGCTATCGTTGGCTTATATAACACCGACGGTAGGCCTGTTAAAAACGGTGACGTGAATCGAATGCTGGACAGCCTTGCGCACCGGGGACCCGACGGAGCAGCAATATGGAACGAAGGGTTCATCGGTCTCGGCCATCGGATGCTCTGGACCACACCCGAGTCTCTTCTTGAAGAGCAGCCGGTTGAGAATGAGCGTCGGGATATTGCTCTCACAGCCGATGCTCGTATCGATAACCGAGCGGAACTTTTTAGAGAGCTGGGAAATCAAGGCCATCGCATCTGTAACATCACCGATAGTCAACTGATTCTGGCTGCGTACGAAAAATGGGGAGAGAGTTGTCCCAAAAAACTACTCGGCGATTTTGCCTTTGTGTTATGGGACCGGAGAAACCAGGTCCTGTTTTGCGCCAGAGACCCTTTCGGCATCAAACCTCTATATTACTATGAACGACCGGGACGGTTTTTTTGTTTTGCTTCGGAAATCAAGGCACTTTTTTGCCTGCCCGCGGTACCGCGGCAGTTGAATGAGGTAAGAATCGCCGACTATTTGGAGTCACTGCCGGAAGATAAAGTTCTGACTTTTTACGAGGGCGTTTTCAGGCTTCCGCCTGCGCATAGCTTGAGGATCAGCCGCAAAGGATTACAGCTCGTTGAGTATTGGGCGCTCGATCCAGAGCGGGATGTACGTTTCGGTTCTAATGAAGAATACGGTGAAGCATTTCTCGAGATATTCCAGGAAGCGGTTAAGGCTCGTCTGCGTAGCGCGTTTCCGGTGGGATTTGCGTTGAGTGGCGGCCTTGACTCTTCTTCCGTTGTCGGCGTTGCTCAGAAGCTTGGCGCAGCAAATGGACATCCGCCCTTACATACGTTCTCTGCCGTTTTTGATGATGTCCCTCAGTCCGATGAGCGTCCCTTCATAAATCTGGTCCTTGCTCGGGGCGGAGTCGAGCCCCACTTTGTCCATCCAGATCGCCTGAGCGCCTTAACTGATATAGGCCGCGTGCTATGGCACCAGGATCAACCGATGTTTATTCGCAACATGTTTCTCTTAACAACTACTTATGGTGCCGCCCAGCAACAGGGTGTCCGCGTCATGCTGGACGGTGACGATGGTGATACCGTCGTCTCATACGGAGACGGGTATCTAATTGAACTTGCGCGAGCGGAGAAGTGGGCGGCGTTTTGTAGCGAAGCCAATTCACTCTACCAACATTTTAAGAATTACTCCTCGTCGCCCATGTATTGGGTTAGAAAGTATGGCTTTACACATTTGACCGCGCTTGCTCGTGCGGGACGGTGGGGCGCGTTTGTTAGAGGTGTTCATGGAATCTCTAAACATTTCGATGTCTCCTGCCGGAAGCTTTTCTTGGAACAAGGTCTCAAACCGCTTGCCCCGGAGCTAGCAAGATCGGCTTGGCGCGCGCTACATCGCCGACCGTTGACTCCAGTAAACAATGTTTCGTTGGTCAAACCTACTTTTGCACAGCGGGTTGCCTTTAACGATCGTAATCGTGTTCTATCAAGGCGCTATACACACCCGGTTAGCACGCTCCGTGAGGCCCACTGGTTGAGTCTAACCACTGGTATTATTTCGTGTATTCAGGAGGAAGACAACAAGGCTGCAGCGGCATTTGGTATTGAGAAGCGTCACCCCTTCTGGGACAGGCGACTCGTTGAGTTTTGCTTAGCTTTGCCGCCCGATCAAAAGCTTCACCAGGGCTGGCCCCGGTGGGTCATGCGTCAAGCTATGAGAGATATTCTTCCCGATGAAATTCGGTGGCGGGTCGGTAAGTCAAACCTGGGGCCGAACTTTATTCGTAGCCTGCTGGATTTTGAGCGTGAGCGTTTGGAGGAGGTTCTGCTGAATAACAGCGACCAGGCCATTGAAAATTATGTGGACAAGAATGCTCTTCGTCACGCATATGATCGCCGTGATGCAAATCGCGTTTGGCCGGCGATAATCCTGGCATTGTGGCTGAAGCAAAAAGAGCTTGACTTAATTAGTTAGCAGCAATATGGTTCCCATTCGCCTAATGGAGGGGAAATCATGTCGTTAAATGATAATAAAAAGAAAGCTTATGTGCCACCGGAATTGTCTTTCTACGGCAATTTGGAGCAAATTACCCGTTCGAATGGTGTGGGTCCAAAACAAACTAGTTATACCGATTTGTTTTATGGTGACGAGGGGGAGGGGTTGCCTCCGGGCAAGGTCCCTGGTAACGAGGACATGTTTATGGCGATGAGTATGAGTTAGTCCGATCCCCCAATTCCAGTTAAGTTGGTCCTCCAAAATATTGCCACGCCTCCGCGTTCGCCTTCCGATGCATCTTACGTTGTTTGGCGTTTTTCACCGGCGTTTCCTATCTAACTCTTCGTTAAATGTTCGAATGAATCGGATCATTCCAGACGCTCTTCCTGAACACTAACAATTGCTCTTTCCAAGCCCAACCCTGCGGCATTTTTAAGCTTCTGTTCTCGACTATTTTAGCTCGGGTTTTTTGATGAACAGCCAAGTTTATCCTCTTGGTATAAGAATTTACTTATTCTCCTACCGTCTTTTGATGCGGCAATTTGCATTTTTCAATGCACTGCTTGCCGGCTTTTGTCTGGGGCTATTGAGAAGGGAACATCTCTACTTGGTCAACAAAATCTACTATGACAATTCTAAAAGTTTGCATGACGAAGAGTACAACCAACGAGGTCTCCGGGATTGGGAAAGAAAAGTGATCAATAAATATTTTCAGCAAGCCAAATCCTTATTAGTTGCCGGAGTTGGCGGGGGCAGAGAGGTCCTTGCACTGCGCAGGATCGGTTATGCTGTTGATGGCTTTGATTGTAATCCCGGATTAGTGGAGTGTGCGAACGCGTTGCTCAAAAAGGAAGGTTTCGTTCCAGATCTTCAATATGTCCCCGAAGATCAATGCCCAGATTATGCGAGAAAAACATATGACGGTGTAATCGTTGGGTGGGGCGTTTATATGCACATTCAAGGAAGACAACCGAGAATACGGTTCGTTCAGACACTACGAAGTCGAACGCGGGAAGATTGTCCGATTCTACTTTCTTTTTTCCATCGCTCCGGCGCTGAAGCTCGTTTCAAGGTTATTGCAACCGTTGGCAATATTCTTAGGCGAATTCTTCGGAGGGAAGTTTTGGAAGTTGGAGACGACTTATTTCATTTTATGAGTGTGCACTTTTTTACTAGAAAGGAAATTGAAACTGAGCTACATGAAGGCGGCTTTAGATTAAACTTTTATTCCGCACTTGGTGAGGGTCACGCGGTCGGTACCGCGTCTGTTCGAAACGAGATGAGAGCGGTCCAAAAACTAGCCTTTGGGGAGACCTGAGAATTTTGATGGCAAAGCTCCGCGAATTTGTTTTTCAAATCACCTATGTGTCCAAGACCGTTTCCCTGATATGGGAGGCCGCCGGAGGGTGGGTGCTGGCCTGGGCCATGCTGTTGATTGTTCAGGGTGTTCTCCCGGGAATCACGGTCTACTTAACCTCTTTATTGGTGGATAGACTGGCGTCAGCCATTGGCGCTGGTGGCTCGTGGAATTCTATTCAGCCCCTTTTATTGCCAGCCTGCCTAGTCGCTGGACTGACATTGATCTTGGAGTTTCTTCGGAGCGCGAGCGAGTGGGTGCGCATCATCCAAGCGGAGCTCGTTCAAGACTACATCAAGTCTCTTATTCACAAAAAGTCTACGACCGTTGATCTAACTTTCTATGAATCGCCGGACTATTATGACCGCTTGCACCAAGTTCAGAGCGATGCCGGTAGTCGCCCGCTGGCGCTGCTGGAAAACATCGGCAGTCTCTTGCAGAACGGTATAACGCTCCTGACCATGGCCACTTTACTGCTTTCCTACGGTTTTTGGCTACCGTTTGTCTTGGTGATAAGCGCGTTGCCGGCCTTCTATATATCGTTTCGCTTGAATCAGCATCATCACTCTCGGTGGGAGAAGACCACAGTCGAAAGACGCTGGGTGCACTACTACGACACGATGCTTTGCCATAACACGGTGGCTGCTGAGCTACGACTTTTTGGCTTTGGCTCGCATTTTCAATCAGCCTATCAAGCATGGCGGGGGCGGCTCCGGACTGAGCACCTGCGTTTGGCCAGAGAGCAGACTCTGGCTCGACTTCGCGCGAGCATAATAGCCGTGATGACATCGGGGGTCGCAATGAGCTGGATGGCCTGGCAAGCTCTGCGTGGGCTAGTGAGTTTAGGTGATTTGGCGCTCTTCTTCCAAGCTTTCTATTGGGGGCAAGGTTTGATGCGATCCCTTTTGGGCACCGTCGGGCAAATTTACGGCAATAGTCTTTTTCTTCGGAATTTGTTTGAGTTTTTGGAGCTAGCGTCAAAGATTGCCGCTCCGGTGAATCCAGTCGCAACCCCATTTAACCTCAAACAGGACATCCGCTTTAGACAGGTTACTTTTTGCTATCCCGCGAGCGAAAGGGCTGCCTTGCGAAACTTTAATTTGACCATCCCCGCTGGTCAAATTGTCGCGGTCGTTGGCCCAAACGGTGCGGGTAAGAGTACACTCATAAAGCTCCTTTGCCGTTTTTATGACCCTGGGATGGGCTCTGTTGAGGTGGATGGAATTGACATTCGCAACCTGTCACCGGAAGAAGTTCGCCGCAAAATCTCGGTACTATTTCAATCTCCGGTTGCCTACCACGCGACAGCGGGTGAGAATATATCACTGGGAGATTTGTCGGCAGAATCGAGTTTAGCGGACATTGAGTCTGCTGCCCGAGGCGCTGGAGCACACGAGGTCATTGCCCGCCTGCCTCGGGGTTACAATACATTGCTCGGGAAAGCGTTTTGCAACGGCACTGAGCTAAGCGGGGGCGAGTGGCAACGGATTGCCCTGGCGCGAACTTTTCTCCGGCGAGCGCCGATCGTTGTTCTCGATGAACCGACCAGCTCGATGGATTCCTGGGCAGAAGCTGAGTGGCTGGCGCGATTCCGTAACGTTGTCCGCGGGCGAACGGTGATTATCATTACCCACCGGTTTACCACAGCCAGACATGCCGATGTCATTCATGTTATGGATACGGGCCGGATTGTGGAATCGGGTACTCATGATGAGTTACTCGCCCGAGGTGAACTCTACGCCCGCTCCTGGTTTGCCCAAGTGCAGGACGATACCGCTCTTCCCAGTGTCCCTTCGGCGGGAGCAGTCGCTCACCCGCAGTTAGCATAAACAATTCATAGGACGTAAGAAGACGTGTTTTCCTACACCGCCTACGGTCTAGGTATTCATTCTTTCCTGCCCTTGCCGGAGCTTGTTTCCCAGGAAAAAAAGGCAGACATACTTATCCGCCGTGGGAAGGTGAACGGCTCGGATCTAGAGATAATTGACAGCGGGCGCAGCTTTCGGGCGAGTTCAGAGGAGGCCCGCTATTGCTTTGCAGGTATAGGAAGGTTTCTGGCGCGTGGGGGGCAAGAAGTTACTGTTGATGCGCTCCCAGGCACCGATGAGCGAGCTCTTCGCCTTTGCCTCCTCGGTCCGGTACTGGCCTTGATACTTCATCAGCGGCGACAGTTGATACTGCATGCCAGCGCAGTCTCCGTCGGCGGGAAGGCTGTTGTATTTCTAGGTGGGCAGGGCTGGGGTAAGTCAACGATAGCCGCGGCTCTGCATCTCCGCGGGCACGAAATGTTGGCTGATGATGTCACAACTATTCATATGGACTCAGCCTGCCCCATGGTGCTGCCCGCCTTTCCCCAGTTTAAACTATGGCCGGATTCAGTTCGCGCACTGGGAAAGATGCCGGACTGCTTGCCGCTACTTCATTCAGCCATAAACAAGCGGGCGTATCGCATCAGATGGGGATTTGCTCAAAATTCTTTACCTCTGAAATACATTTATGTCCTTGCGGAAGGACGAAAGGCAGTTATCGAACGACTAGATTCAAGGGAATCCTTCGTGGAATTGATGCGTCATTCTTATGTGGTACGATTTGGAAGGAAATTGCTTCAGGGGCAGGAAATCGCAACCCATTTCAATCAGTGTGCTCGCCTTGTGCGGCATACGTGTCTCTATCGGTTTAGACGACCGGCAGCATTATCACTACTGCACGAGCATGCCAACATGTTGATAAAGGAGCTGTCCCGTGAGTCATGAAAGACAGTTGAAATTACGTCTGGAAGACAAATTGCTTCTCCAGTGCGTCCGCATCCATAGAAGCTCTACAGAATTCGAAACTGTAAAAGAATTGGCTGGCGGTAATATCAATTGGACCTATGTTATCGACAAAGCGCTTGCGCACGGGGTTATGCCGTTGCTGTATCGAAGCCTTTGCGCCTTTTGTCAGGACTCTGTTCCCGAGGCGGCCTTTGACAGACTACGAAAACTTTATAGCGCAAACGCTCAACGGAATCTCTTATTGACGAGTGAATTGGCTAAAATACTGGACCTATTCGCCACCTCTGCGATTAGCGTAGTTCCACTGAAAGGCCCGGTACTAGCATTTTCTGCGTACAATAACCTTTCGCTCCGACAATTTCGCGATTTGGATATTCTGATTCCCAAAGCCGACGTCTTAGCCGCCAAGAAGCTGCTCGTTTCTATGGGCTACCGTCCGTACCCCGAGATGACTCAGACACAAGAAATGGCCCATCTCCAGTCTTTCCACGCACGTGTTTTCGTGCCGGAGTCTCAGACGTATACCTTGGATCTTCATTGGGCAGTGACAAGACCGGATCAGTACCTGTCCGTAGGTCTCGAATACTTCTGCGGACGCCTCATGTGGATGGCTTTTGCTGGCACAAAGATCCGGACGCTTTCTACCGAAGATCTGATGCTCGTGTTGTGTGTGCACGGATCGAAGCATGGTTGGACCCGGCTGCAGTGGATTTGCGACGTCGCTGAGCTGGTCCAGGCAGCTCCAACTTTGGATTGGCAACAACTGATGCAAAAAGCTCGGGACTTAGGAGTCCTTGAGGCCGTGACTGTTCCTTTGCTGCTCGCAAGGAACTTAGTCGGCGCCAGCGTGCCTGAGCATGTCTTTGTTGCGATAAAAACTGACCCTAAGCTCAAATCCATTACTGCCCTGGTCACACAGCGGTTTTTATACGACCAATCTGTTTTGGTTCGCCGCTGCCAGGACATCGTTATAGAAATGCGGATGAAAAAACGCGTTCTAGATCGGTTCCTATATTTTTTGCATCAGTTGAGCATAGTGCTCAGGCCCAACTCTGTGGACCGTGCTGTCATAGCATTGCCAATAACGCTGTCCTTTCTTTACTACATGATGCGACCCTTTCGACTCATCATAACGTACGCTTTGTTACCTCTGAGCAGAAGAATCAAGTACGAATCTGGTCGCTATGGAATGGCTGCTGCGAAGAGAATACCTAAAGAGACTCTATAAACACGATGCTTCCTAACGTTTCGCAAAAAAATGCATTTATACCCTATCGCCGCCCAGGAGAACTACCTATGGAAATGACCGCGCACTTGAGCCCTTTAGCAAAGTCAGAACAGAGCTTTGAACTCGAACGAAAGATCCGGGATCACTCGGCAAAATTGGGCGTGCTTGGTTTGGGGTATGTGGGCCTTCCTTTGGCGGTCGAAATGGCCCAAAACGGATTTTCCGTGACCGGGATAGACATTGACGGTAGCAAGGTCGAATCGGTGAATGCCGGCATCTCGTACGTCCTCGACGTGCGGGATGAATCGCTTCGTCCGGCAATCCGCAATGGCACGATTAGAGCCACACAGTCGTTCGCCGCGGTGGAATCTCTCGATACTATCAGCATATGTGTTCCCACGCCTTTGAGGAAAACCAAAGACCCGGATCTGTCCTATATCATTGCTTCTGCAGAAGCCATTCACAATCACCTCACGCCCGGCAAGTTGATCGTTCTCGAAAGCACAACTTATCCCGGAACCACTCGAGAGGTGGTACTGCCCATATTGGAAAAGTCAGGTCTTAAAGCCGGCAGAGACTTCTTCCTTGCTTTCTCGCCTGAGCGAGTAGATCCCGGCAATAAGACCTATACAACGAGAAATATTCCAAAGGTCATCGGCGGAATAACTCCCCGCTGTACAGAGATTGCCACATTCCTGTACCAACAGTTTGTTGAGCGCACGGTACCCGTGTCATCGCCGGAGTCTGCGGAAATGGTCAAGCTTCTGGAAAACACGTTTCGCAATGTTAATATCGCGCTGGCTAACGAAATGGCTAGGATGTGCCGAAAG
The DNA here is from genome assembly GCA_036000865.1 of Binatia bacterium. Classification (GTDB taxonomy): domain Bacteria; phylum Desulfobacterota; class Binatia; order UBA9968; family UBA9968; genus DP-20. Next base: position 46,734 of record DASYUV010000142.1, read on the forward strand.
TTTCATATCAACGTCTGGGAAGTCATCGATGCGGCCAAAACCAAGCCGTTCGGCTTCATGCCCTTCTATCCAGGACCCGGTCTCGGGGGACATTGTATTCCGGTCGATCCCTATTATCTCACTTGGAAGGCCAGACTGAATGGTTTTGAGCCTCGATTGATCGAGATGGCGACCATCATAAATAGCCAAATGCCGGGGTTCACTGTCAGCCGAATCGCAGATGCGCTCAATAAATACAAGAAGAGTTTGAACGGATCGCATATCCTTGCCGTAGGTGTTGCCTATAAAAGCGATGTCAGCGATACGAGAGAGTCGTCGGCGCTCGAGGTTGTGAAACTACTCATGGAAGAAGGTGCGAACGTTTCCTATTCAGACCCCTATGTCTCCAAAATCGAAATCGGCGGCGCAATTCTAACTTCGGCTAATCTCACGTCTCAACTCCTTCAATCCATGGACTGTGTTGTCATACTGACAGACCATTCTGTTTTTGATTATTCAATGATCGCTGCTGACAGTCCGGTCGTTCTTGATTGTCGAAATGCTCTAAGAGATTTCGCGGGGTCGAATATCCTATCCCTTTAATGTGAGGCGATGTTCACCTGGTATCACACTGTCAGTAAGCTCAGCGGTAATCGTTTGCCCTAACCACGTTCAGGCAAGAAACATATCGTATCACTCTACAGGAAGATCGAAGCTGGGCGGAAAATGTCTATACCTCACTTGTTCAAGAACAATCCACATCGACCCGACGTTCAAGTCTTGACCGAGGAAACGGTCAAGTTATTACGGATGAACGTTGCGGACCTGTATACAACGTTGGGCGGACAGTTGCTCGGAGCTGCGCCTCCGAGCAAGGTTGCTGGCATCGTGAGTTATCTCGCCGCCGTCCGGTCTGCTTCGGACGCGAAGGCACTCCATAGTGCTTTACCTGTGGTTCCACTCCATGATTGGGGCGACGGCTTGGCCGTGATTTGTGAAGAGTTGAAGCAAGAAGGTATACGCTATCTATCGGAAACGACTGAAGAACTTCGCGAAGCTCTAAACAATGATGACCTTCTACAGTTGTCGGACGAAACTACCCCTGCGCACATACAGGTCATTCTAATGGTTGTGGCGGCTGTGCTGCGACTGCCGCGAGTCCTTGACGCGATTGCAGTCACGGTTACGGCGATTCTGTTAAAGCAGGGTTTGCGTGATTTCTGCCGGAATGGAACCGCGCAGTGATTTTCTAAATCGTTGATGATTCCGTCTCTGCCTGCTCGCGGATTATTCTGAAGGTACGTTGAGTCTTTTTGTAGATAGTTGAGTCTTTTTGTAGATAGTTGAGTCTTTTTTCTAAATAACTTTTTTGTAAATAATTCTTACACTTCGGTGTGTAAAATTAAATAAAAAAATCCCCTTCTTCTTGACTTTATTCTGGTCATCTTTTAAGTGACTTTAGTGTGGGGCTGCGCGCGACAGGTTGTTTGTCTTTCATAATCCACTAATAAGGAGAGGCTTGGATGTTGCCGGACGAGGGGACCGTTTCACTTGGATCAGATTCGAGTCATCATTTTGACGACGTGCGGGCTTCTTGGGAGATGCTTCCTTGCGCGATTTCGCTATGGAGTGGCGCGCGATCTTACTGCCTATTAAACGGGTCCGCCAAGCGTCTGATCAATTATTCGGAGGCAGATTTTTTGAATCGTCCTTCCCTTTGGCCGGACCGAATTCATCCTGACGATCAACAAAAATTTCTCCAGTCTCAAGAGCGACTCGCCAAAGGCAAGTCACCTGTGCATTGTGATTATCGTTTTTTTCCTAAAAATGCAGACAGACCCCTATGGATCAGGGAAATATCGGCGCTTTGCCGAGGTCAAAATAAAACTGCTTGGGATATCCTCAGTGTCTACACGGACATATCCGACCTCAAAGCCACGAAGGCGGCAGAGGACAAAGAAAATCCTCTAGCCGATGCAGTCAAGCTCTTGACTCATGAATTTCAGAATTGCGTTCATAAGATCAAGATGGAACTCGATCTGGCGGGACTGGGACTCAAGGGAAAATTTAACTATACCAATCTCGTTAGCACAGTGGATTCCATGAACCGTTTGCTAGAAGATTTGCGACCTCAGCTCGTCAGAGTTGTAGGAATGGAGGGGCGTCGTACCTCTCAAAATCCGTCGGCAATTCTAGATACCATCGTGCGTAAGATGCGCAAGGACCTCAACCGCCAACGGGTTAACCTAAATTTGGTTCGTCGCGGACGACTGCCCATGGTCCACGGCGACAACGAGGAACTCCACAGCGCATTTGAACGGGTATTTGAGTTTTGCGGCGCTATGTTAAAGGACGGAGGCAATTTGGAAGTCGAAGCTGGACCGAAAGAGTTAGGGGGACAGGTTTATGCGGAAGTCAAATTAACGACCCGGTCTCCGGCTTTTATTAAATCAGGTAGGGAGAAAGTCTTTCAATCGGATGTGGGGATTGAAGGTGACAGGAATAAATTGAGCATCGATCTCGCGCGCGAGATCTTCAGTCGCTATCGAGGCCAAGTCTCTTTCCGGAAACAAAGTAGTCATCGCGGTCAAGTGACGATCCTCATTAAAGCCTCGTCAAAGTAAGGCTGCATATTTCGCTTAAACCTACGGAATCAACAATCGGGATCTTTGAATATTAATACGGATTTGACTAAAAACTCATAGGTAAATTCTATGCCCTCCAGACCGCATATCCTCGTCGTCGACGACGACCCGCTCATCTGCCAACAACTAGAACGGACATTTAAGGCTGATGGCTACAACGTCGCAGTCGCTAGTCATGCGGAGCAGGCGCTGCAAGTGCTCGAGGATGAGTATATTGATCTAGTGGTTACTGACATTCGGCTACCTGGACTAAATGGCGTGGAATTGACCAAGCGAATTGTGGAGCGTTGGAGTGATGTTCCCGTTATCGTTATGACCGCCTATGCGGAAATTGAGAATGCAGTGGAAGTGCTCAAACTTGGGGCCAGTGATTATATCGTCAAACCTTTTAGCGTGGCAGCGATTCAAGAATCAACGCGGCTGGTGCTGGAAAAAGCGGGGTTTTTCACGGAAATTCGCAAGCTCCGAAGAGAGCTCAAAGACAGTTATGTCTTCGGAAGAATGCACAGTAGATCTTCTGAAATGCACCAGGTCTTCGAAACCATCCGAACGGTTGCGTCCACGGACGCTACTGTCGTAGTCGAAGGGGAAACGGGAACCGGAAAAGAGTTGGTTGCGAGCACGATTCACCACCAGAGTGCCCGCAAGGATGGTCCGTTTGTCACAATCAACTGCGGTGGTTTACCGGAATCGCTTCTTGAAAGCGAATTGTTCGGCCATGAACGTGGCGCCTTCACTGGTGCAGACCAACCAAGATTAGGCAAAATTGAACTTGCCCACCGAGGTACGCTGTTCTTGGACGAAATTGAGAACATTTCCCTAACCATGCAAGCAAAGCTATTGCTGGTTCTTCATAATCAGAAAGTTCAACGCCTTGGCTCAAGCGGTTGGACTCGGGTTGATATGCGTGTGGTAGCGGCAAGCAATGTTCCGCTAAAAGAGCTACTGGCTCAGGGAAAAATGCGAAGTGACTTCTTTTACCGGATACACGTCATCCGGATCCAGCTGCTTCCATTACGCCAGCGGCTGGACGACATACCGATACTAGTCGAGGATTTTCTGCGTCATCATCCCGTTGCTCTTAAGAAGAAAATAACCGGAATATTGCCGAGCGGCCTTACTTGCCTTATGCGATATCACTGGCCGGGAAATATTCGAGAACTCCATAACGTTCTTGAGAAAGCGGTAATTTTAGCCAAATCGCGATTTCTAAATGCGAGAGATCTGGATGTGGACTCCACATCACACAATGAGGACAGCAACAAGAATATCTCAACCGAGCTCTCTCTATACCATTGGATTCAAGAACAAGAAAAAGATTACCTCATTGACAAGCTTAAGAGATTCCGAGGGAGAATAGACCGTACGGCAAAAAGTTGTGGAGTCGACGTGAGGACTCTTCACCGGAAACTGCAGGTTCACGGCCTCGATAAGAAAACCTTTAACCAGCGCGCATTAGAAACGCGATTCAGGAACTCTGTTAAGCCTCAAACAGACCATTAGAAACGCCTACCTAAGTTTTTTTTCTTCATCGCAACACGATAACCGAAGCTAAATAATAATCCCGTATCCTTTTCAATCCATTCGACTCTGACCATCGCTGCCTCTCTGCCGCCACTGCCCCCTCTGATTATCAGCCATCCCTCTTCTGCTATAGCCCTAAAACCGACTTGATTATTTTGTTCCCACTATTGGGAATTGCAGGCGGAGCTAACTTCGGAGGACTTGAACCGCTAAAAGCGGTTCTACCTTTTCGGTTCCGGGCTACTTACGGGCAGCGTTAAAAAGTTGGATTTTGACATATCAGCTGCCAAGTAGTGTCAGAACTTACATATGTGTCAGAGCTTACAAACGCCAAGAGTGTCTCCAGATCCCAAAGCGAGTGGTTCGCCATTCCTGAAACCGAATGTGCAAGGATATGATTGGATTGCAATTGGCTGGCACGGATAAGCAGTCATCCGTAATCCACTAAGCAAAAAATAAAGATCTATCGACGAGGGCCGTGGGAATCTTTCCTTCCGGGAGTTGGCATTTTTGATGCATTAAGCATTCCCGTGAAGGAAAAGATCCTTTTAGTAGAAGATAACGTAGATCTGATCGAAATAATGCGGGTGTATTTAACGCATCGCGGATACCGCGTTTTACATGCGCAAAATGGATTTGAAGCCATCGAGACCGCCAATTCTGAAATCCCCGATTTGGTCGTTATGGACGTCATGCTCCAAGATATGGACGGAGTGCAAATAGCCTTGGAGCTCCGAAAGGACGCGAAAACACGTCACATTCCAATCCTCGCATTGACGGCTAAAACATTTAGTGAAGCTGATGACGAAATCATGCCGAAGGTGTTTAACGATACTCTCAGAAAGCCGGCTAATCTTCGTCAGTTCGAGGCTAAAATTCAAAAACTCCTAAAGGAATTTGGTGGTGGAAAAAATAAATCAAAAGAGAATCCGTTTTAACAACAATGTGTCGGCGAATTGACTGCGGATGATCTCTGCCTCAAATTTAAATTCAAACTTACCACCTTAAAGCTGTTGAGAGAAGTATGGAGTCGCATCTTCCACCAAGACAGACCCCCGCTCTTCATGGTTCCCGAATAGCTCAATCGTTATTGGAGCTCCGGTTATAACCTCGTTAGGGTGCAATCATACGTGGAGGGGTTTTACTCTCAATTGCCTTTTGAGATTTTCGTATCGCCGCTTCCTGGGATCATAGCTCTTCCGGGGTCGAATACATCTAAAATGGTTAGTGCAAAAAAACCGATGCGACCCCTTATGCTAGGCTAGTCCCATCTCCAGCTATTCCAGCCAGTCGTCCATCGCCACTTCTTCCACGCCTCTTTCCTGCACTCCTCGCCGAAAAGATTAACCGGTGGGAACTCGCTCAGCCGGCCGTAATGACGGCACGCGTAGACGCTCAGACGAAAAGGGATAAGTCGGCTTGTGCTGCCTCTGCTCTAAATTCACCATCGGGTTGAAAACCCAATCGGTCTCGACCCATTTTTCTCAACCCAAGGGGTGAGAGAGATATTTTTCAGAAACAATATTTTGCCATCGGCAACATACGTTTCCGTTTCCTCGAACACGTGCTTTCCGATTGAAATCATCATGCCTAGCGCCTTTCCCCTTGATACGGCACCTAACACCATCACGGTAGACAAACTGGAACGCTTCTGGACTAACGGTAAGGACGGCGCAAGGGGCCCCGCGCGCCACTTTTTCCGCAGGACAAAAAAAAATCTTCTTGGCGTCTTGGCGCGAGAATAGTCCTAAGCGTGCGATAAAGCTGCTCGCGCAACCAAAAGAGAGCAATCCTTCACCACGAAGCGCACGAAGGACACGAAGGTATTCGTAAGGCGCGCTTCGCGCACCGGTCAGTTCGTCATGCCCGCGAAGGCGGGCATCCAGGTTGGTGCGAGGGAATGAATGAGACAGAGATGGATTCCCGCTAAAAGCATGCGGGAATGACGGAGTGGAGAGAAAATCGACTTCAAGTCGACAGGTTTGGAATTTTGAAATTGTTTCGGATTTCGATATTCGAATTTAGGAAACAAGCTTAGCGACGAGGGAGACACGGCGCCAGACTCAGCCAAATGGATGAACCGGGTCCCGTATTTAGATCGGCAAAGACGGCAAACCGCCGAAGCGCGCTCGCTTTGCGAAATAATTATTGGGCTTACGTCTTCCTGGTCGACCCGGCTTCCGGCGGCAAATGTTCTAGGGCGTAGCGTACCAAGTCGGCGCTGTTGCGTAAGGAAAGTTTCCGCATGAGATTAAACCGATGAACTTCTACGGTTCGGGTGCTGATAAACAAACGGGAGCCGATCTCGGCGTTCGAGGAACCCTCGGCGACCATTTGTAAAATTTGCCGCTCGCGGCGCGTCAGCAAGTCGGATCCGCTGCTGACCGATTTGCCGGCTTTTGCGAGGTAGGCATCGACAGCAGCCTCTGAATAGGCGGGTGGGAGATAGCGCCTCCCTAGATGGACCTGGCGAATCGCGCGCACGAGCTCATCGACGGCAGAGCTTTTTAGGACATATCCGAAAGCGCCGTTCTTCAGCGCGTTGAGCACATACGGCTCGCTCGAATGCGCCGACAACAGGAGAACCCGAGTCGGCAGCCGCTGGTGGGTGATTTCGCGGGTGACCTCCAAGCCGTTGAGGTGAGGCATGGCCAGGTCGACGATCGCCACGGCGGGTTTTAATTTTTCGACGCTCCGAAGCGTTTCCAATCCATTGGATGCTTCGCCGACGATGTCAAAATCAGGTTCTTTTTCGAGCAGGGCCCGAAGTCCCTGGCGAACCACGCTGTGATCGTCGGCGAGCACGATGGTGATTCTAGCCCCCGGTTTTTTGCCAACCGCCACGCCGTTTGAATTCATCGCGCCGCTCGTAACCGCAAAGAGGCATCAGGCTGCGACCGATATCGCCGGTGAGTTGTGGCGGTGGATTGCCTTGCCATCGATTCTCGTCGCGCTGATGTTAATCGTGGGAGGGCGCCGCCGAAGCAGTCAAAGGTATGGCCGCAATGATGGAAGTGCCGCGTCCCGGCATCGAGTTAATGGTCAAATGACCGTTTAGCAGCGCCGCGCGTTCTTGCATTTCGAGTAAGCCGGAACCGGCGTGCGAACTCAGGCTCATCTCCGGCTCGAAGCCTTTTCCCTGATCGCTCACCTCGAGATGAAGCTGGAGTTGATTGGCCGAAACACATACGGTTACATCGCTGACGGCCGCATGACGGGCGACGTTGTGCAGAGCCTCTTGCACGATACGATAGACTGCCGTTTCGACTGCGGGCGGCAGGCGCCCTTCAATCCCTTCGTGAACAAATTCCACGGTCACCCGGTTGTTAACAAGGTAGTGCGGGAAATACCACAGCAGTGTCGGCAGCAGTCCCAAATCATCGAGCATCGGCGGCCGCAGGTCCAGAGATAAACTTCGCGCCTTGTCGACCAGCTCGTCCAACAATGAAACGGCGGCGCCAAGATGCGCTTTCAGAGTCGCATCGGCCTTGCCGGCAACTGCGGCCAGGGTCAGCTTAAGACCGGTAATGGTTTGGCTGAACTCATCGTGTAGTTTCCGAACCAGCCGGCGTTTCTCGTCCTCTTGCAGCGTTAACAGTCTTCGGGAGAGGGTCCGCAGGCGGCGGGTGGATTCCTCCAGAGCCGGTTCGGCGCTTTTACGGTCGTGGATGTCGCGCGCCACTTTGCCCAGACCTCAACTGCGAGTGATTTTTCCGTACTTTTGTTTGTTGTCACGCCGCATAAAATCGCACGTTGCCGCAGGACGGATGACTCCGAGCAAAATGCTCACGGGGGACGCGCTATCGAACGATCTCAGTACGGTGGGTGCGCTTGTCTAACCCGCGGCCCCGGCGAGCAAACCGGGCATCGATACCTATCAAACTCGCGTGGATGGGGCAACTAGAATTCGCTATCAAATTAGCCGGCCACTACGGGGGGCGTAAGGTCCCGGGAAAAGGGAACTTAGCTCGTCTTAGACTGGTCGGTGAGGGCGGAAAATGGCGTTGTGATTTGCTACACCGATGTTCAATGTTGGGATAGGTCTGGGGGGTTTGCCGCGCACACGTCGTCCAGGTTCTTGTCCCACTGGGAGATCTGGCATTGGGTTCGTATTCGAGTGAGGAAATCTTCGATATTGACCGGCTTGGCGAGAAAATCGCTAACTCCAAGGTTCATAGCGGTCGTCCTGGTTGCAATATCGTCTTTGGCCGTCAGGAGAATGACCGGTAGTGACGAGCGCATTCTTTTGAGTTCGCGACAAACCGCCAGGCCATCCATTTTCGGCATCATCACATCGAGAATAACCAGATCGACAGGCTGTTCGCGTATGCTTTGCAGGGCATCAGGTCCGTTGAACGCCCAACGCACATGGAAGCCATCGTGTGACAGCAAGAACCTGAGGAATTCGACGAAATCCCGGTTGTCGTCAACGAGCAAGATCGTGAAGGGCAGAGGGGCTTTAGGCGATCGGACTTCGGCGCTGGTCATGGCCATCCTTTCGTACCGCCAAGCTACGCAGCTTGGCGACTAAAGTTGTGCGTTTGAGCTTTAACATGCGCGCCGCCAGCGCTTTGTTGCCATCGGCAAGCCGGAGCGCTTCGTCGATCAGCCGCTGCTCAAATTGCCGCAGCGCCGAGCGAAAATCCAACTCCTTATTGATGAGTGTCGGCTGGGGCATTTTCTTTTCCGAGACAAAGCTGCAAACGTTCGGCGGCAGATCGGGTAAACCGATTTGACCGTTTTCACACAGCACGACGAGCCGCTCGACGACATTTTCCAGCTCCCGCACGTTTCCCGGCCAATCGTATTCCCAGAGATAAACGCTCGCTTCGGGCGATATTTTCGCTGTCATGCTGTATTTGCGATTGGACTTTTCCAGGAAGTGGTTAAGGAGAAGCGGAATATCAGATCGACGGGAACGCAGCGGCGGCAGGTGAATGGGGATTACCTGGAGGCGATAGAACAGATCCTCGCGAAACGTCCCGGCTTCGAGCTCGTGGGCCAAGTCTTTATTGGTGGCCGCGATGACCCGGACATTGACCGCCGCGGAGCGATCGGCGCCTACCGGTCGGACTTCGCCGTTTTGCAACACACGCAGCAGCTTCGGTTGCAGAGCCAGCGGGATCTCGCCGATCTCATCGAGAAATACCGTGCCGCCGTCGGCCAGCTGGAACATACCCGCGCGCGACGCATGCGCCCCGGTAAACGCGCCGCGCGCGTGACCGAACAGCTCGCTCTCCAACAGATCGTGCGGGATGGCGGCGCAATTAATCGGCACAAAGGGACGATCCGCGCGCGCGCTCAAATTGTGAATCACGCGGGCAACCACTTCCTTTCCCGTGCCGCTTTCGCCGGTAATCAGGACGGTTGCGTCAGTAACCGCAATGCGCTGCACTAGCGCCTGGATTCGGCGTATGAGAATATGATCGCCGACAAAATAAACGGAATGTGGAGTCTCTCGTAATGAAGCGCTCAGACCGGAAGAACCGTTCGAGGAGAAGGGCGGCCCAATTCCATCCGAAACCCAACTGGAATGCAAAAGAATAGTTTCTCCCTTGCGAACTCTAGATTTTCCCTTCTTTTATACTTTGCGATAGGTAGGGTGTAAAGGCGTATATGGCTGATTTCCGTGTCAGTTTATGTCCTACAATGACGCAAATACTTTAATCGTCGTCGCGTTTTTTGACCGGATATTGATCGATCAGATTGGTTTGAATGGCATAGTAGGTCAATTGCGCATTGGTTTTCATGTGCATCTTTTCAAGGATGCGCGCGCGATGCGTGCTGATGGTTTTTTGGCTTAGACAAAGCTCTCGAGCAATTTCGCTGACGGTTTTTCCCGACGCGATTAGCGACATCACTTGATATTCACGATGCGAAAGCGTTTCGTGCGGTGGCAGCTCCCGGTCATCTGCCAGATCGGCGGCAATCTTTTCAGCCAGGTTAGCACTGACATATTTGCCGCCGCTGCAAACTTTCCGGATGGCGTTGACCAATTGGTCGCACGCCGTTTCTTTGTTCATGTACCCGGCAGCGCCCGACTTTAGGACCCGCAATCCGAATTGATCTTCGGAATACACACTGAGAACGAGGACGGGGATTTTGGGATAGTGGCGGCGCAGTTCCGTAAGGATATCCAGCCCGCCTCTGCCGGGCATGCTTATGTCCAAGAGGACCACGTCGCACTCGGTTTTACCGAGCTTGTCGAGAAGCTCCTGGCCCGTGGCGGCCTCAGCGGCCAACGCCATGTCCGTCTCCTCGGCGAGAATGCGCGTAAGGCCCTGACGCACGATCGGATGATCGTCTGCGATGATGACACGAATCATACGGCTCCGATCCCCGCGGACAAGTCTGTTTGATGTTTGTCGCCCTTGGCGGGTATACATGCCGTGACCATGGTGCCGTTTCTTCTATTTCGACGCACGATGACGCGGCCGCCCAAGGCACGCGCTCTTTCTTGCATTCCCAATAGTCCTAGCGAGTCCGGATCGGTGATCTTTTCCGCATCGATGCCAACGCCGTTATCCTCCACGAGCAGGAAAGTTTGTCCGTCCCTGTGAACGAGTCTGATACGCACCCGGCTGGCCCGGGCATGACGCGCCACGTTGGTAAGCGCCTCTTGCAGGATACGAAAGAACGCGGTTGATTGGGGCTCAGTCAAGTGGAGCTCGCTCGGGCGCGATGCAAAATCAGATTTGATTCCGGTGCGCTTACGGAATTCCTGAAGATGCCATTCTATGGCGGGAATCAGCCCGAGTTTGTCGAGCACGTCCGGTCGCAGTTGCGTGGCAATTTTTCGTACGGTCTGAATGGTGCCGTCCAGCATCTCCGATATTTCGCCGATTCGCTGTTTCAGATCGGAATCGCCGCGGAGCTTTGTGCGCAACAACGATACCTCGAGTTTCAGCGCCGTCAGTGCTTGGCCTAGCTCGTCGTGAATCTCCCGCGAGATACGGGTTCGTTCCAGCTCTCGAATCGATTCCTGGCGCACGGCGTAGTTCCTCAATTGCGTTGCCTGTTTCCTGGTTTGTTCGTAGTAGCGCGAATTTTCCAGCGCGACAGCGATCTGGCTCGACATGGAATTTATCAACTGAATTTCATGGTCGGCGAGTTGGCGCGGGTGCCGGCCAACGCAGGTGATAGCGCCCAAAACTTGATCTTTGTATTTAATTGGAAAACTCGCCAGGAATTTTTGCTGTGTCTTCAGGGCGTTCCTCGTCGTCGTGAGCTCCAAATACCTCGGATCCGTGCTGGTATCGCTGATGATCATTGCTTCTCCCGTCGCGACCACGGCACCAGAGATGCCTTTTCCTATTTTTAGACGCGTCGCTCCGGATGCAAAATCCGGGTGGGTTTCATGGGTCGCTTTGGCCTGGAGTTCCTCCTTGGCGTCGTCCAACAGGAATACTCTCGTGGCATCGAAAGAAAAGATTTCGGTAATCTTTTGCGCAACTTCACGCAGGATTTGGCCCGTCTCCAAGGATTGGCTCGCGGCGGAGGTCACGGCGAAAAGGGCAGAAAGCTCCAGGGTCTTCTTTTCGATTTCGGCGTAAAGCCGGGCATTGTGGATGGCGACAGCGATCTGGTTGGACATGGACGTAATCAATTGAATTTCATCGCCTGCCAGCTCGCGAGCTTGTCGTCCCACGCAGGTGATTACGCCGAGAGTCTCGTCGTTGTACTTGATCGGAAAGCCTGCAAGAAACTGGTGCCGGAACTTCAGAGCGAGCTTCGTGTCACTCAGCTGTTCATATCTCGGGTCGGTTTCGACGTTGCTGATGATAATGGCTTCGCCGGTGACTCCAACCGTTCCGGTTATTCCCCGTCCTTTTTCGAAGTCGCGGAAGAGTGCGGCAAATTCGGGATGGGTCTGATAGACCGCCCGCGCGTGCAACGTTTCCTTCTGTTCGTCAAACAAGCTAACCCTCATCGCGTCGAATCCGAAGATATCGGTAATTTTTCGTATAACTTCTTCGAGGATGCGTTCCATCTCCAAAGTCTGGCTCGCGGCTGATGTCACGGCGAACAGGGCGGAAAGTTCCTCGGACTTTTTGCCGAGCTCGGTGTAAAGCCGAGCGTTTTGAATGGCGATGGCGGCGTGTGATGAAAGGGAAGTGAGGTAATTTACTTCCTGTTCGCTGAATTCGTGCTCGGTTGACGTGATGATATCGAGGACTCCAACGGGCTGTTCCGCGACTCGCAGCGGAATGCCAAGATAGGAAACCAGTCCGTACGCGCGTTTAAACTCCCGATGGCGCACCCGAGGATCATCTTCCAGCCGAAGAATCTGCAGGGAAGTCGAGCTGTTCAAAACTTCCCGCACGAGGCCGCTTTGGTTTATCGGCAAATGTCTCTCGTGCTCACGCCGCCAAAGATCCGTATCGATGTTCCGACAGACAATGGTGCCAAATTCCCAACGGTTCGGTTTTAGCAGCTGGACGGCGATGACGACCTTAAAAGAAAATACGGATTCGATCTTGTCTAACAACACTGTCAAAACGTCGTCGAGGCTTAATGTCGATACCATGGCTTGCTCGATTTGACGCATCGACTGAATGTGCGCCAGATGCGCGCGAATTTCTTCGTAGAGCTTGGCCTTTTGCAGCACGATGCCGATTTGACTGGCAAGCGTTTCCAGCAGTTTTACTTGATCGAGCTGGAACTTTCTCATTTGGCGATTAGCAATCTGCAAGACCCCTATGACTTCATCAGTCGTCGTAATCGGGACCAGGATTACGGAGCGAACGCCTTCGCGCTTGAAGACGCTAAACCCCTGGCAGTTTTCGATGTTCTCATATACATGCGTTTCCCTGGTAGCGATCACTCGGGCATGATTCTGCCATTGTTCATCTCGAGCCCGGGCAACCCGGTGGTCCAGTATCGCGCGCATCGATTCCGGACGTTGGTAGCCGCGCAAGATCACATGATCACCACCTTCGTCGGGACCGTACAGACGGATGCTACCTACGTCATAACCGCCCAAGGCCATGGCCATGTCGAGAATCTTTTCAATGGCATCGCGAACGTCCCCTGAGTTCAGGACTTTCTGACTGACCTCCTGGAGACTTTGAATCTCCAGAGAATGCTTTTGGAGCTTCTCTTCGGCCTCCCGTGACTTCGTGATGTCGATCAGCACACCGCGCAGGCGAATCGGTCTCCCGGTGTCATCGGTTATGAGCCGAACGGCGTCATGCAACCAAACTGTACGGCCGTCGGCAGCTACTGCCCGGTATTCGAGCTCATGATCGTGACCCTTGGCGATTTCGCTCAAGCAGCGATTGATTGCGGCCTCGCGGTCATCGGGATGAAGCAGGTGATTGGTCCAAAAGTCGGGCGTGGATAGCCAGGTTTCGATCGGATAACCGAGGATTTCTTCGGCCGCTTTGCTCACGAAGGTGAATTGCCACGTCACCGGGTCCGCTTCCCAGACGATGGCATTGATGGTCTCCATCAGTTCCGTATATTTGCGTCCCGTCGCTCTAATCTCCTGGTTGGCGTATTCAAGACTAACCGCTTGGACTTCGGCGCGCTCGTACATCCGTGAATTGTAAATAGCCACCGCCGCCTGTCCGGCAAGAGTGCTCAAGAACTCCGTTTCTTCATTATTGAACTGGCCGCCTTCCCTGGAAAAAAAGCCCATGACTCCGAGCAACTCGCCTTTAAACCGTAAGGGGACACCGAGATAGGAGACCAGCTTGTTGTGCCGGATCATTTCGGAATTGCTGACGCGCGGGTCGTTGGCAAGATCCTCGATGATCACGGGCGCTCCCGCCGCCACGACTGTTTTTACCAGGCCGGATGGCGAGCCTTTCCAGAATCGGCGCCAACTTTCCTCGTCCAAGTTCCAACACGCGACCGTTTCCCAGCCGCCCAAGTCGTTGACGGGCATCCAGAAAGTAACGGCAAATTTCGGCAAGAGTTTGCCGACCTTTTCGAAAAGCGCGGCCAGGACCGACTGGAAATCGAGTGTCGAAGTGATTGCGACGTTGATTTCGTGCAGAACGCCTTGTTTTTGCCGGTGATATTCGAGCCGCAACTCGGTTTTCTTGCGCTCGATGGCGTACCGAACGGCTCGCCAGAAACTTCGCCGATCAATATCTCCCTTCACCAAATAGTCTTGCGCGCCCTGGCTGATCGCTTCGATCGCGAGTTTCTCATCGTCGTTTCCCGTGAGCACGATGATCGGCGCGGCGGCCGCGTGCTGCCGGATCTGCCTCAAGGTATCGACACCGCGGCTATCGGGAAGCGAAAGATCGAGGAGAATCACGTCAGGCATCCATTCAATGAGCCGCTTAATTCCTTTGTCGAGGCGACCGGTCCACTCGAAAGAGATAGGTTCCTCTTTCATTGCATGGAGCATTTCCCGCACGATGACGGCGAAACCCTCATGGTCTTCAATCAACAACGCTTTCATCGATGTCTCCAGCCAATCGGGCCCTTGGCCCGTGTCGCATATCCATGAGCTATCATAACTCTACGGCGGTTGCCGAGGCCGTCGAGCCTGAAGCATCCGGGGCTGGAATGGGTGCGGAAGAACGTCCTTGACGTCACCAACGTTTGTTTCGGCTGGGTTAAGACTCGGAATTTGTTGGAAAACAGCGCACGGGCGCCTAGAGAAGTTGCCTGTTGAGGAATGATTATGCAGCAGCCGAGCGGCTCAACGCCTGGGTTTCGCGACTTTGCATCTGAAATAGACCCTCTCATCGGTGCCAAAACGCTATTTCAGCAAAGCTTCTCGCCATCACGCGCGAACTTCCCGTCATTACAAAAAGATTAAACAACCTCAAAAATTGCTCTTTCACACCGTAATTTACTAGTTTTATACTAGGTGTAAACGAAAAAGACTAGGTGAATATACGTATTATTGGCAGAGAAAGTACGTAGCCTGCGTTGTTCAAGGAACCTTTGCGAGTTTCTATCACGGCGATGTCGCTGACAACTTTTCTTCAGCGATGTAATATCACGCGTCGTGTAACACCGTCAAAATCTGACCATTTTGCAGGTCTTGCCCGCGCGGCTCTAAAGACATCATCCCTCATCTCAGAAGAAAGACGCGGTATATTTCCACGCGAACGCATTCTCTCGGTGACAAAATCTTCACGTCAATTTTTTAACGGTCCATGCGGATGTGTTAAAAAGTTGCCGCTCGAAATTGAATTCTCGTGACCGTCAATATTCTAACGAATCTACCAGTATTTCATCGCCTTAGGCGCAGCCGAAGGAATCGAGATGCTACTGGCATCTCATTTGCTGCCCCCTCATGCAATGGCCTTGTCGCAACGAGAAGCAGAGAAAAGGCAACTGGAAATCACGCAAGATCTTTCGACAGTTCCCGACCGTTTCGATGAGTTGACTCGTTCCATCATCGGATCGAGCCGGCGCATGCGGAGCGTGCGCGCGCTGATCGCTAAGTTCGCAGCCGATACCGCCACCGTTCTCATTACAGGGGAAAGCGGCACTGGCAAACAACTGTCTGCACGCGCGATTCACGAGCTGAGCTCACGTCGGGAGCACGCTTTCGTGCCGGTGAATTGCGCCGCGGTCCCAGAAGAATTGTTAGATCGTGAATTGTTCGGTCACGTTCGGGGGGCGTTTGCGGGCGCCGTGAACGCGCGCCAGGGCCGTTTCCAAATCGCCAACGGTGGCACCTTATTTCTCGATGAGATCGGCGAAATGAGCGTAAAACTCCAAGTGAAACTGTTACGCGTGCTTCAGGAGCGGCAGTTTGAGCCGGTCGGCAGCGATCATGCCGTTCATGTCGATGTGCGCGTGATTGCGGCGGCCATTCAAGACCTGGGCGCTGCGGTTCGACAGGGTAAATTTCGCGAAGATCTATTCTATCGGTTAAATATACTGCCTCTCGAGCTACCGCCGTTGCGGGCGCGCGACGGAGATATTCCGCTCTTGACCCATTATTTTTTACAGCTTCACACCCGTCGTAAAGCCAAGGGGATGTTGCAGATCGAGGCTTCTGCGATGACTGCCTTGGAGAGATATAGTTGGCCGGGCAATGTTCGTGAGCTGGAAAACCTGGTGGAGCGTTGGGTTGTGCTCAACGATGACGCCATCATCCGAAGCGGCGGTCTGCCCGATTATATCGTCAAGAATTCGATTCCGCAGCACCATAGAAGCAACGAAGCGCTGCCCACGGAAGGCGTGGATCTCGACGGCATTCTTGAAAATATTGAAAATGGTTTCATCGAGCAAGCATTACAGCGCGCGGGCGGCAACAAAACCAGGGCCGCGGAGCTTCTCAGTCTCAATCGTACGACTTTTGTAGAACGGCTGCGGAAGAAAGGCATGCTCCAATCGGCCAGAGCTGATGGGAGGCGGTCAGAATCCGTTGAAAAAATGACAGATCTAAACTTTCTTGGCCGCATGGGTTGAGGGCGGAAAAGCTCAATTATGAAAACAGCGCGAAAAAGCTCGTCAAAAGGGCGTGCCAGTCCAAGCCAAAGAGTGGACCAGGCAAAAGAGCCGATGGTCAACAAATATCTCCCGTTGGTACGATTTGTCGCGGAGAAGATTCATCGCCGCTTGCCGCCGGGAGTCGATTTGGAATCGCTGATTCATTCAGGCGTGGTCGGATTGCTGGAGGCGCTCGAGCGTTTCGATCCGAAGCGCGGTGTCGAGTTTGAAGTCTACGCGCGTTATCGCATCCAAGGAGAAGTAATACAGTGTTTAAGATCCCTCGATTGGGTGAGCCGATCGGTTCGTGCCTGGGGGCGCAAGATTGAAGCGGCAAGGGCGAAACTCGCCGGCCGGTTTAGCCGTGAGCCGAGCGCGGAAGAAATGTCGAAAGAGTTAGAGATTCCCCTCGAAACCTATTACCGCCTCGATCAAAGAGTGAATGACGCCACTCTGCTCAGTTTGGAGGATCTCTCCGTCGCTTCGGAAGCTGACTGGGAGGGAGTTCATCAAAACCTCGGTCAAAACGTCTATCTCGATCCGCTGAGCTTCGTCGAAAATAAGGATTTGGTGGATAAACTGGCCAGGGCTGTCGACCGCTTACCGGAGCGCGAGCGGATGGTGGTGACGCTGTATTACCACGAAGAGCTGACGCTCAGAGAAATCGGCGAGATACTCGACCTGAGCGAGGGGCGCATTTGTCAAATTTTCGCCCAGGCAGTCGGGCGTTTGCGTGTGGCGCTGGGCGTCACCGTCAAGCCGAAAGACGGAACGTCTGCCAAGCGATCGGCGGACACGCGCAAACCGCAGAGCTCGATGAAACCGGTTCGAGTTTGATCGTAGGAAGCCACTGTACCTTAGCTGGAAGCGTGAATTGGCAGATTTATAGCAGACCCAGGTCAATTGGATCGCCCGACTTTTCGGTAGTGGTTCAGTTTGGGAAAGATCTCTCACTTTGTTCGAGATGACACATGGCTTATGTAGTTGTCATTCCGAGCAAAGCGAGGAATCTTTCTCGATTTTAAAAGTCATGGTGGATTGAAAATGAACCACTACCGACTTTTCCTGTCACTCGACCGGCAGTTTTTTAGAAATTGGATCAGGTTCGAGCCAACAATGGCGTTGACCAATGAGTATTTGTAACTGGACTCTCTGGTATCCGACCATGCGATTTTCACGCCGACATTTGAGATACCCTGATTCTAATCTCTCCCTCACAATAGGCACCGACCGAAGACGCGATTTGATTCAGATTCAATGGTTCGTGGTTATCGCGTGCGCTTATCTGATCGTTATCCAAGATGGTCATCTCGCGCAGGATATCGTGAGTCATTCGATGTTAATCGCGCCTCTGACCTCCATGCTAATTTTCTTGCGCCTTCCGGAAGCCGTGTTCATGCACCGCTTCTTTCCCCAAACCATGGCGATCGTCGATACCATTCTCATTTCCACGGCTATCGTCTTCAACCGCGAAAGTCCGTGGGACCTTTTCCTGGTGTTTTTTTTCGGTATCTTAGTCGCTGCGATCGGCGAGAATCTTCTACAAATCATCGGGGGGTGCTTGGTGGTCGGTGTCCTTTCCTTGGTTGTTGTACGTTCTGCGCGCCCTGTCGCGCACGCCGAATTGGAACAAGAAGAGCGTCAGCGCGATCATGACAAAGGAGTCGGTGACAACAACTCCCGACTGCCTGATTTCCGTCGCCGCGCATGAGATGCTCGCCAAACGCATCAACTGCCTTCCGGTGATCGACGCGGAGGGACGGGTCTGTGGTATTTTGACCTGTACCGATCTGTTGAAGGCGTACGCTACGGTTCAGGCTTTGGTGGAAAAGTATCATTCGATCAGCGAGTCGCCGTCGTAGAACCAATATTTACTCCTACCGATCGGGTCGCGGTCATGCGGTGAAGAAACCGCCATCGCCGCTTCTCTCCAAGGATTCCGACATATCTTCACGCTTGCCGCGCTCTAGCCCGATTTGACCGCATCCGCGTATTTTTCCCGACGGTTGCTGAACCCTTTCAAGGGCTCGTACTCCCACAAGTTCCCAAATTGTATGAATTGCTCAAGTTTTTCCGGCTAGGACCGATTTATCCAGGGTGAGGTTTCGGCCGATGGCAGGCCCCCGCAGCCTCAGAGAGATCGCCGAAGGAGCTGTTGCCACGGAATTGAATCATGTGATCCGACAATGGTGACGATGAATCCGCAACCAGTCGCTTTGGTCGTCAATGACGATCCCGCACAGTTGCACATAGCGTCGACGATTCTCTCCCATGACGGCATCGAGGTGATCTCGTGCGCGAGCGCCGAACAGGCGCTCGACGCGCTTGTAGAGGGCGTTGCCGTCGATGTCATCGTGACTGATCTCTATATGCCGCGCATCGATGGCTGGCGCTTGTGCCGGATGCTCCGTTCATCAGCCTATCGGGAATTTAACCGGATTCCGATTCTCGTCCTGTCTGCGACTTTTTCCGGCGCCGATGCGGAAGCCATCACGGCTCAGCTCGGCGCCGATGCATTTCTATCGTCGCCCTATGAGCGCGGGTATTGCGGCAACTGGTCCGCGGTCTGCTTGGCAACACCAAGCCAAAGACTTTGACTCATGTTCTCATTGTCGAGCCCGATCCGTTCGAGGCCGGCCTATTGATCGATACTTTTAAAGCCAGCGGCTATGCGGTCACCCACGCAGCCGATGGTGACGGTGCCTTGTTGCAATTACGCGGCAGCCATCCGCAAATCGTGGTTCTTGAATTCGAGCTGCCGGACATGAGCGCGGAGCGATTGCTCGAGCATATCAAGGAACCGGCCGCGGCGACCGTGGCCCTGGTCATGACAGCGGATGCCTCCGCGGCTCGCGCGTTGGAGCTCATTCGCAAGGGCGCCGACAATTACGTGCCCAAGCCCTTCGTGCCGGAGTACCTGCTGCATTTGTGTGAAGCAGCTCTGCGCCAGCGAGCGCTCACGCGTGTCGAAGAACTGTTGGAGCTGCGCACGCAAAAACTTCGCAAGAGCGAGGAGCGCTACCGCAATCTTTTCGAGCATGCCGGCATCGCGGTTGCCATCTACGCTGTGGACGGCACGGTGATCAGCGTCAACCGCGCATTTGAAGCTCTATCGGGACGGTCGCGAGACGATCTCGCGGGTGCGTCATACCAGCAGTTTCTCACGCCGGCTGCTTACCGGGAAGCCACTGCGATGCAAGACCAGGCGCGCGAGCGAAAACTCCTCTCTTGGGTCCATGAGATCGAAATCGCTCATTTGAACGGAAGCGTGGTACCGGTGGAAGCGCATTACCGGTTTCTGCATGGCCGCGACGGTCCGCCTGGGGTGATCATGGCGATGTACCGTGATCTCACCGCAGAAAAAAATCTGCAACGCCAGAGAGCGGAGTTCTCTGCCATGCTGGCCCATGACATCAGAAACCCCGTCGGATTGATCCTCGGGTGCATTTCGCTCCTGCTCAACGATACCCACGAGCCGGACCCTGACCTGGTCAAAACGTTCCATCAGACAATCTTGGATCACACGCGCGTATTGCAGTCCCTGGTCAATAATTATTTGGACGTCTCGACGATCGAAGCCGGACAACTGGTGCTCACTAAAAGACCCGTCCAACTGGTCGAATTGCTCCAGCGACTCACCCAGCGTTTTGAGTTCGAGGCGCAGCGGCGTGGCATCGCCTTGGTCCTAGCCGCGACTGATTGTCCGGGGCTCGCGGCAGATGCTTTGGCTTTGGAACGGGCGGTCGCAAACTTATTGCAAAACGCGTTTCAGTTCACTCCCGTTGGTGGCCAAGTCACGTTGAGTTCGGAACGACGCCTGGACGAGGCTGTGGTGACCGTGCGCGACACCGGGCGGGGAATCGATCCGGAAATGATTCCGGTTTTGTTTCAAAAATTTCGGCGTTTGGAAACTTCGGAACGCCACGAAGGTCTTGGTCTGGGACTTTATATCGTTAAAGAACTCGCTGAGGCGCACGTGGGACGGGTCGAAGTTGAGAGCGCCATCGGCGAAGGCAGCATGTTTTCGATTTTTTTGCCTTTGGCAGCGACGTAGCTCCATCATGATTGGGGAGGGCTTCAGCCGTCGGTTAGGAGGTGACCACCGTGGCCGAGAGTGTCATTGAAGCACAAATCAAATTTAAGGCGAAAGAGTGGGTCGACGAATACGGCGAAGATTTTCTCATCGAGCTGATTGATGTCTACCTCAAGGATACGCCCAACCGCGTGATGCGATTGCGCCAAGCCCTTGATGGCGGTGACAGTGAAGCCTTTGTTCGCGAAGCGCACACCCTGAAATCGAGCAGCGCCAGTGTCGGTGCGATGGGCCTCTCTAAAGGATTGAACTTGTCGCGATGCGCCGCGATGGCAGCGAGTTTGCCATCGAGATTGCCATCAGACCGATCGAAACGTCGAGCCGGCTGATGTTTACCGCTTTCATTCGCAATATCACCGCGCGCAAGCAAGGCGAAGCTATGCTGCAACAAGGCTTTAATGAGCTGCAGCTGCAGCAAAAGATCGGCCTGGTTATTTTGGAGGCCGACGATCCGCGTGCTGTGCTCGATCAAGTTCTCTGCCTGTGCGTGCCCGCCTGCGGTTTCGATCTTGGAGCGATTCTTTTGACCGAGCCGAATGGCGCTGTCGTCGAAGTTGCAGCGGCTTTCGGTTATTCGGAAGCCGCCGACCTCAAGGGAGAGCCGGACAAAGGACTGGGCGGCGCCACGGCTCGATTGCGCGGACCGTCCATTCTGCGCAACATCGAAGAAGACCCGAGCCTGAGCACGCTGAAAAATGAACGCGCTCGATGTGTGCTCTTTGTGCCGATCCGCGCCGGCAATCAAACCATGGGACTTTTGCAGCTTGCCACACGCGGTGACAAAGAGATCACCGCGGCGGAAGTCAACCTGGCGGAGGGTATCAGCCATCAAATCGGTATCGCGATTCAAAAAGCGGCGCTGGCGATCCATAACGCGCGACTCTACGCGGCAATCGTGGCACAAGCCGAGAAGCTGGCGTGCGCCAAAGAAATTGCGGAAGCCGCAACCCAGGCTAAAAGCAACTTTTTGGCGAACATGAGTCATGAAATCCGCACACCGATGAACTCTGTGATCGGCATGACCGGATTATTGCTCGACTCGGAGCTCAATCCCGAACAACACGAATATGCCGAGACGATTCGCCAAGAGCGGCGATGCGCTATTGGGATTGATCAATAACATTCTGGACTTTTCCAAGATCGAATCGCGCCGGTTGGACGTGGAACAAGCGCTGTTCGATGTCACTCGATGCGTCGAGGAAGCCGCCGACCTAGTAGCGCCGCGCGCGGCTGAAAAGGGTTTGGAACTGATTCATTGCATCGATGAGAACGTGACTGGGCAAGTCGTCGGCGATCTGGCGCGGGTACGCCAGGTGATCGTGAACTTGCTCACCAACGCGGTGAAATTTACCGATCAAGGAATCGTTCTTGTGGAGGTCAAACGGGGCGCGCAACAGAGCGACGGCCAAGTGGAAGTTCAGTTTTCGGTGCGAGATACCGGCATCGGAATTCCCGCCGCCGGGATGGACCGTTTGTTTAAATCGTTCACCCAGGTCGATAGTTCGACCACGCGTCTTTACGGCGGCACCGGGCTCGGCTTGGCGATTTGCAAACAGTTGGTGGAATTGATGGGTGGCAAGATCTGGGTCGAAAGCGTGGTGGGTCAAGGTTCGACGTTTTGTTTCACCATCGTCTGTAAGGAGATTCGCGCGCAGGAAGCAATCGAACCGCGCGCTGCATTGGCGGGCAAGCGGGTATTGATCGTCGACGATCAAGCGGTGATCCGCATGGTGCTGGCGCGCCAATTGGAATCCCAAGGGATGCGGGTGACGGCAGCCGCATCAGGATATGGCGCGCTCGCGTGCCTAAAGAGCGCGGAGGAGTTCGATGTCGTGCTGCTAGACATGTGGATGCCGGCAATGAACGGCGTAGAAGCGGCCTCGGAGATCCGCAAGTTGGAAAGATATAAGTCGACACCGTTGGTCGTGCTGACCTCGATGGGCCGGCGCGAGGTCACCGGAGTCTTTGCGGGATTTGTCACCAAACCGGTTAAGGCGGCGCAGCTATTCGACATATTATCCAACGTTCTCGGCGGCGCGCCGAGCAGCTGCGCCGTCGCCGACGTCAGTCCGGAAGAAGTTTTGGCTAAGCTATGCCCGCTGAAAATCCTGCTCGCGGAGGATAATGTCGTCAACCAGAAAGTCGCGCAAAAAATTCTCGATTGTATGGGCTACCGGGTTGATGTTGTGTCCAACGGGCATGAAGCCGTGCAGGCCATGCTGCGGCAGACCTACGACGTCGTGTTGATGGACATACAGATGCCCGAAATGGACGGCATCGAAGCGACGACAAAAATCAGAGAGCAGTTGGGCGACAATCGCCCCTGGATTATCGCGCTTACCGCGAACGCTCTTCAAGGAGATCGGGAACGTTACTTGGGCGTCGGCATGGACGATTATCTGAGCAAGCCGATCCGCGTCAATGAGCTGGAAAAGGCGTTGCGCAACGCGGCGGTTACCAAGACAAGCTCGAGGCGGCAGGGCGACGCTGAAAATTTTTTGCGCGGCGACTCGGACGATCTTGCATAATTAAGCCCGCTCTGCTCGGCGCTCGCGAAAGTTCTGAAAGAGACCTGCCCCCTGGGGAGAGGTAATGCATTGGCGGATCTCAGCAAGGGAACGAAATTCCGTTTCCTCGTATGTAAAATATATTTGAAAACAGTATATATTGGACAGAAACAACGGTTAACTTGGAGTTTAAGAGTGCCGCCAAATTGCCGATAACATCTATGTAAAGGAGACGGCATGACGATTACCCAAAAAGGCTCGCCGGACCCCGAGCTCTCCCAGTTGGCGCAGAATGACAAAGCGATGCAGTCCCTGTATGAGTATGACGCAAAAGTTCGCCAGGGCAGCGAGTCTGCCAAAGTCGATATTTCCCCCGAAGCGCGCAAGTTGCAGCGGGTCGCTGAGTTGGCGCGCACGGGCGATCAACTGCGCGCCGACAAAGTAAAACAGCTCAAAGAACAGATAAAGGCGGATCAGTACCAAGTCGACTCGAAAGAGGTAGCAAAGAGCATCGCGCGCAACGAGGTAATCAGGCTGCTCGCGAAGAAATAGGTATGTTTCGTGAGGATCTAACTCAATTAACTTGTACAAGCCTTCGAAGAGGAACTCACTGTGGGGAGGAACTTTACCGCAACCTGAATGCGCAAAAGCGGGCGGTCACCGCTTGCGATATGGTCAACCTGCTCGCGCATGAGTGCAGATATCACTCTGACCGGTTTGTAGCAGACAGCAAAGCGCGTTCCAAGCCGCTCTCCAGTCGGCGTCGCAGCTCGTGCGACCGAGCCTCCTCGACTTTCTCCGTTAGCCACGCCCTAGCCAAAAACCTTTGGGGTCAGCCATGATATTTGCTATTTTAGCGCCGCGCATGCTAAATGCTCGGTCACCATGGCACGCCGAACGAGAGTGGAGTATCCAGGGGCTTTGTATCACGCGATCACCCGAGGGAATCAACGACAAAAGATTTTCAAAGATGATCGGGATCGAACGAAGTACTTGGAGTTGCTCTCTCGCCTAAAGGAACTCCATTCGTTTCGCATACACGCTTACGTTCTGATGCCCAACCATGTGCACTTGCTCGTGGAAAGTGGCCAGGTTCCGCTGTCCCGGATCATGCAGAGATTGGGCAGCGGCTACACCCAGTACTTCAATCGCAGGCACGGACTTGTGGGCCATCTATTTCAGGGGCGCTACAAGGCTATTTTGTGCGACAAAGATAGTTATCTATTGGAGCTCAGTCGATATCTGCACCTAAATCCGGTCAGGATCAAAGCGGTCAAAGACCCCATAGACTATATTTGGAGCAGCTATCGGGGGTATGTACGGGGAACCGAGCGGCAAAAATGGTTAGACACCACCGACGTGCTCAGAGAGTTCAGTCGAAATCCGGGCCAAGCGAGGAAGCTCTATCGCAGGTTCGTATTGGAGGCCATCGGCCAGGGGCACAAACAAGAGTACTACGAGGTGGTAGACGGCCGGTTTCTGGGCGATCGAGAATTTGCTGAGGACATTAAGACAAAGGCAAAGACTCGGGGTTATGTGCGGGTCAAGATCAAGCCGGATCTATTTCTCAAGGTCGCATGCTCCGTGCTGGGAAAGCAGAGAGAAGAAGTGACCGGCGCTGGCAAGGCGCGGGAACGAGTGCGAGCGCGCGAAGCGATAAGCTACGTCGGGCGCAATTTTACGGAGCTTTCGGTTGGCACGCTGGCGCAGGCTCTCAGTGTAGACCCGACGTGCGTTAGTCGGAGCGTTGCGCGAGTGGAGGACCGAATGGCGAATGATAAAGGGCTGAAGAAAGTCGTTGGTAAAATCGTCTCCGCCATAGAGAATAGCAAATAGCCGGCTTGACGCTTACTGATCGCCGCTTCATCGTCCCTTCCATGATGTGATATCGAGCGATGCCAAAACGGAGGAAGGAATCGCGATTAGCTCGGGCAAATCCTTGCGGCGAGTCATCTCTTGTTTCGAATAGCGACAAGGTCGCCGAAAGACATTTGTTCTTTGATGAGGAGCAACCAGCCGAACAACAAGTGCCGACCTGCTCATTCAGAAAACGTCGAGCGTGCCGCCCTCGGAGCTGCCGCGCGGAACGGAATTCTCAGGCATAAACCCGCGAACGTGAAATACCAAGCGAAGCATCGCAACTCAAACACGAAGGCCAAGAGCGCCGACTACGCGATGCTCCTGGCCTTGGCAAATTTTTGGATTATTACCGTGATTACTTTACGTGTCTACTGACCAGCTTGGTCATCTCGAACATGGTGACGGTTTTCTTGCCGCCGAACACCGCTTTGAGTTTGTCATCGGCGTTGATGTTGGTTCTCTTTTTCTTGTCCTGGAGCCCATTCTTTTTTATGTAGGCCCAGAGTTTCTTGGTCACCTCGGTGCGCGGTATCGCCTTGGTGCCGACCACTTCGCTAAGAGCGGCATCCGGCTGTACCGGTTTCATAAATGCCGCGTTCGGTTTGCGTTTCTTTTTTACTGCCATGTTTCCCCTCCTTCAAAGGTAAAAAATTATTTAGCTACGTGTATAGCAGAGGAGCACAGCCATTGCCAACGATTTTTTCAGTTTTTTCCTCGGAGAATCCGGGTTTCCGCCTCGTCTAACTCGGGTTCGGCGTCGTTCCAACGGACCGCGACACCGTAGTCGGTGCGCGCCCGCACGACCGAGACATAGCCCTGACGCACGTCTTCTAGAACCTTTTTCGCCGGCCGCTGCACCGGGTCGCCCAGCCCGCCGCCGCCCGGCCGCTCTACCGTTACGACGTCGTTCGTCCGCAAGCGATGGTCACCAAAGCGCGATGGGAGTCGCTGCTCGGCCTCGGTATCCGGATTGACGATGCATGCGCCTTTGCCTCCAGGCAAACCCTGATCGCTGCCGAAGGGCTCGACGGCATGCTTGTCCGTGCGCATCGAAAAACGCACGTCGTCGGCCAAGATGCGATAATCGCGGACAAAACCTAGTCCGCCGCGCCATTCGCCCGCGCCACCGGAATCGGCGATCATTTCGAAGCGCTCGACTCGAGTGGGAAATTCCGATTCGATGATCTCGATCGGGGCCGTTTTACAATTACTGAGATGAAACGCCGTCGCTGAAACTCCGTCTTTGCCGGAGCGGGCTCCGGTCCCGCCGCTGAAAATTTCGTAATGCACGAAGGCGCGGTCGCTTTGGGCAACGCGTCCACCCAGCACCAGCGCAGCGCTGCCCGATCCGCCGGCGATGCGTTTACCAGGGACAAATCGCGCGAGCGCTCTTAAAACGGCTTCCGCCACGGTCAACGCCGTGGGCATATAAGTATTTACCGCGGCAGGGAAGCGCGGATCGACCACGCTGCCCGCGCGAAAAGTGGCTTCGATCACGCGGGCTAATCCTTGATTGATCGGCAAGAAGCGGTCGACCAACGAAACGAGACAGTACGCGCAGGCTGCCCGTACCAGCGGCGGGCGAATATTCGCCGGTCCCTGCGTTTGATCGCTGCTGGCGGTAAAGTCGAAGTGCAGCTGGTCACCAAGCTTTTTGACTTTGACGTGAATGCGAATCTGCCGGGTGAGGTCGATGCCATCGTGGTCGACGAAACTTTCGCCTGCCGATTCGCCGTCGGGCCACGAGGCGATTGTCTGGCGCACTCGGTTTTCGGTGTAGGCGGATAAAAGTTCCGTGGATTTGAGCACAGTGGCTTTGCCGTAGCGGTCCATTAGCTCGGCCATTCGGCGTTCCCCCAACCGCGCGGCACCGACCTGACCGCGCAGATCGCCGATCACTAGCGCCGGGGTGCGACTGTTGGCGGTGATCAGAGCATCGATCTCTTTGACCGGTTGGAGGCGGGAGACGAATTTGATCGGAGGTAAGTGGAGCCCTTCCTGATAGATTTCTCGAGCGTTGCCTGAACCGCTGCCCGGCACAGTGCCGCCGATATCGCTTTTGTGCGCCATGTTTGCCGCGAAGCCGACCCATTCTCCCTGGTAGAAGATCGGCGTGAGTACGCCCATATCCGGCGCATGAGGACTGCCGCCGAGATAGGGATGGTTGATAATGAAGGCGTCGCCGTCGTGCGCCTCACTCGGTGGAAAGGCTCTCAATATCGCCTCGGCGCAAGCTGGGAAGGCGCCCATGTGAAGCGGCAAGACGACATGCTGCGCGACGACCTCGCCCTTGGTATTTAAAATAGCGCAACTGGCGTCTTGCGACTCGCGGATGATGGTCGAGTAGCCGGTACGGAAGAGAGAATTCTGCATCTCCTGGACGATACCGGCGAGACGGGCTTGGATGACCTGTAACGTTATGGGGTCAACTGCGGTCATAAAGGATCAATGTCGCCATCCTCCATCCTCAATCTTCGATCCTCAGACCCGATGTACCGGCGATCCTCGATCTTCTATTCTCTATCTTCGGCCTCGCGCCGTAGCGCGCGCGTCTCGGTCTCATTCAGCACGAAATCGCCGTCCATGGTGTCGATCGCAACGCGATAAATGTCGCGCGCGTTTTTCAGTGTCACGTAGCCATTGCGCACGTCGTGAAGAATTCGCTGCGGGTCACGCTCGAGCGGATTGCCCAAGCCGCCGCCGCCGGGAGTTTCCAAACTAAAGACGTCGCCCGGATGAAGCACGTGATCGGAATAGCGTGACGGGATGACTCGTTCATCGGGCTTGCCGGGGTTTAACGTGCAGAGGCCGGTTTTGCCATCGCTGCCGCCGTCGATGCCTTTGGGCGCGACCGTGTGTTTGGTCGAGCGCAGCGAAAAGCGCGCGTCGTTGTCCAAGACTTCGTACTCGCGCACGAAGCCCAGTCCACCGCGGAATTGGCCGGGACCGCCGGAGTCGGGAATTAGTTCGAATCGTTTGACCCGGGTCGCAAACTCGGCCTCGATGATTTCGATGGGTGCGATCCTGGCATTGGACTGATTCACATTGGTGCCGGAGACGCCGTCTTTGCCGGTTCGCCCGCCCGAGCCGCCGCCGAAGATCTCGTATTGCACGTAACCCTTGCCGGTTTTGTTGCTGCGCCCGCCGATGATGATCGAGCGGCTGCTGCAGCCGTCGCCCACCTTCTTGTGCGGCGTGATCTGGCTCGACGCTTCGAGCAATGATTCCACCAGCGCGTGGACGGTCGGATTGTACGTGTTGACGGGGGCCGGAAAGCGCGGATTGACCACACTGCCTTCGCGCACTTTGATGTCGACGCACTTGGCCAGTCCATAATTGATCGCCAGGGCGGGATCGACTAGACAAGTGAGCAGATAACAACACGCCGCGCGCACGATCGTCGGGCGAATATTCGCGGGACCCTTGGTCTGATCCGCCGAACCGGTGAAGTCGAAGAGGAGGTGATCGCCTTTCTTGTCGATTTTCACGTGCAGGCGCACCGGCTTGTCGAGCTCGATGCCATCGCTATCAACAAATCGTTCACCCTCGCCGGTGCCGTCGGGCCATGAAGCGATTTCGGCGCGCACCTTGGCTTCGGTTAAGGCAAAGAGCTGGTCGAAAGAGCTTAGGATCGTCTGCTTGCCGTAGCGGTCCATCATTTCCTGAAAGCGTCTTTCGCCCAGGCGTGCCGCGCCCACTTGGCCGCGCAGGTCGCCGACGACGAGCTCGGGCGTGCGGCTGTTGCAGCCGAGCAGCGCTTCGATGTCTCTGCTGGTTTGATAGGCGTGCACGTACTTGATCGGCGGCACATGCAGACCTTCCTGATAAATTTCGCGGGCCTGGCTCCAGCAGCTACCGGGCACGGGACCGCCAATGTCGCTTTTGTGCGCCAGGGTGGCAGCGAAGCCGACCCACTCGTCTTGATAAAAGATCGGTGAAAGCACGGCCATGTCCGGCGCATGGGGGCTGCCGCCGAGGTATGGGTGATTGGTAATGAATGCGTCGCCTTCACGCACTTCCTCGGCGGAATAATTTTTAAGAATGCCGGCAGCGCAAGCCGGGAACGCGCCCATGTGAAGCGGCAAGACGACATGCTGGGCGACGACTTCCCCCTGGCGATTTAAGATCGCGCAGCTGGCATCCTGGGACTCGCGGATGATCGTCGAATAGCCGGTGCGGAAAAGCGAGTTCTGCATCTCCTGGACGATGCCGGCGAGACGGGCTTGAATCACTTGCAGGGTTACGGGATCGATGGGCATAGGCGTTTGGCGATGGCCGGTAGGGGCGCAGCATGCTGCCCCCCTACGCCTTTTTCTCCCTTATGATGATATTCCGATACTCGTCCATCGTTGCTTCTTGCTCGGGCTGAATGACCGTCGTGGTGTCCAATTGCTCGACGATCGCCGGACCGGCGACCCGGTGACCTTGTTCGAGCAGGTCGCGATGGTAAATCTCGGCGGCAAGAACGCCGTGCTCTTTGCCGAAGAAAACCTTGCGCGCGCCGCTCTTCGCTTGCTCGACTTTGCGTCCCGTAACTTTGCCCGGTGATAGTTTCGCTTGCTGAACCAGGCCGAGAGAAATGAGTCGCAGGCTTACCAGTTCGACCGGCTCAGTTTCCGCTTTGTGACCGGAGTTCTGCTCATGCAACGTGTCGAATCGCTCGCGCATGATGATCAAGTCCTGCTTCGTCAGCGGCGGCGTGGAACAGGGAACCGTGAGCTCGTAGCCTTGACCGGCGTAGCGCAGATCGAGATAAGGCTCGAGCTTGATCTCGTCGCCGTGAAAGCCCTCGTCATAGAGATCGGCCTTGGCCTGCTCGATCAACTGGCTGAACAGATGATTGATCTCAGCGAGATCGAGATCGTCCAGACCGACCAGCTTGGAACGCACGTAGTCATGCTTCACGTCCGACATGAGCAGGCCGAGGGCGGAATGGACGCCCGGCGTCAGCGGCACGAGCACGGTCGGAATTCCCAAATCGAGCGCCATGCGCCCGGCGTGCATCGGGCCGCCGCCGCCGAAAGCAACTAACGTAAAGTCACGGATGTCGTAGCCGCGCGCCGAGGACACCGCCTTGATCGCTTCTTCCATTTTGACGTCGATGATTTTGAGCACGCCGTCAGCGGCTTCGAGCAAATCGAGTCTTAACGGCTTGGCGATCTTTTCCTCGAGGAGCTTTTCCGCCTTGTGCTTGTTGAGTTTCATCCGGCCGCCGAGAAAATGATCGGGATCCAAAACACCGGTCACGATATT
Source organism: Binatia bacterium (assembly GCA_036000865.1). Classification (GTDB taxonomy): domain Bacteria; phylum Desulfobacterota; class Binatia; order UBA9968; family UBA9968; genus DP-20. Next base: position 77,003 of record DASYUV010000142.1, read on the forward strand.
AGCGTCGGTGATCGTGATGTTTTCTCCGCCGCGGTCGTAACTAACCGGACCGGGGTCGGCGCCGGCGCTGTCCGGGCCGACTTGCAGTCCGCCGACAGCGTCGATGCGCGCAATGGTGCCGCCGCCGGCGCTGACGGTGTGAATATCGAGCATCGGCAGGCTGATGGGGCGCATGTTGATCTTGCCCTGGGTGGTAATGACTGGATTGCCCTGATGAATGAGCGCGACATCGCAGCTGGTGCCGCCCATATCGAAGGTGATGATGTTGTTGATGCCGACGCGCTCGCAGGTGCCCATCGAAGCAATGACACCACCGGCGGGGCCGGAGAGCACGGTGGCCACGGGTTTCGCCGCCGAACCTTTAAAGGTCGACACGCCGCCGTTGGATTGCATGATATAAAGCTTCGGCGTGGCAACGCCCATGTCGCGCATGCGGCTTTCCAGGCGGCTCACGTAGCTCGCCATCACCGGTTGGATGTAGGCATTAATGACCGTGGTGCTCAGTCGATAGAACTCACGGATTTGCGGCAGCACTTCATAGGAAAGCGACAGACGCGCTTCGGGAAATTCCTGCGCGAAGATTTCTTTTATCTTAAGCTCATGATCGGGATTCAAAAACGAAAAGAGAAAGCAGACGGCCACCGACTGCACGCCTTTTTTCTTGAGCCGCCTGACCGCTTCGCGTGACGCTTCCACGTCGATGGCTTTCAACACGTTGCCGCGAAAGTCGACCCGTTCGGGAATCTCTTCAGTATAAAAAGGCGGCGCGAGCAGTCTTGGCTTCTCGAAAAACAGATCGTAAGTGGCCGGACCATAACCCCGGGTCTGTTCCATGACTTCGTAAATACCGCGGAATCCTTGGGTGACGAGGAGGCCGGTCTTGGCGCCTTTTTCTTCCAAGAGCGTGTTGGTGCCGACCGTGGTGCCGTGACAAAAAAACGATACGTCTCCGGCTGCGACGCCCTGATCGAGCAATTCTTTAACGCCGTTCAAAACGGCTTGAAAGGGTTCCTTCGGCGTCGACGGAACTTTAGTAATCGCGATCTCGCCGCTGTCCTCGTTGAAAAAGACAAAATCAGAAAATGTTCCTCCGGTATCGACGGTGACGCGGTACTTGGACATGGGGTTTTCGTGTATCACTAAATATTTATGCCTTCAATTCACAGCGGCGAATCACCTTGCCACCGCCAGTGAACTGGATCGAAGTAGGGGAAGGGGTCGGCGCGGCAAAAACGCAGCGCCGCCGAGATCAAGCAAGGCGGAATGCGGACGTAGGGGCAGGTTTCAAACCTGCCCCTACCAGAGTCCCCTTTCGCGGTAATGACGATAGGGACACAGCGACCTATTCATTAACCTTACTGAGACCAGACCAGCGAAGTGTTTAACTTTCGCTCGGTATCCAACCCCGATTCTTCCCTCTGTGTAGAGCGGAATATCACGCCGCGACGAGATTTCGATAATGGCCGGCCTTGGAGATCGGCGGCAAGCCGCTGATGATTTTCTTCCAGTGCTCGCCGAGATCTTCGCTAGAGAACACTTCGCCTGAAGTGGTTGCGGCAAAGATTGAGCATGAACCTCCCGCCTCCTCGAGGCAAAAGGCTTCGATGCTCGCTTGCAAGCGGTCAGGCAAACCGTTGCGTAAGATCTGCCACGTGCGACCGCCGTCCGTGCTGCGCGAGATGCGCGCGCCGGCGAAGTGGGTCGTGCGCCAGGTGCCGGGAGCGTCGTGCGCGGCGGTCATGAACATCACTTTCGGGTCGGATGGGCGGAACACAAATCCGTCGGGGTATCCGCCGACTTCATCTTCTCTCCTGGTCCATTGATCCCAGCGCGTGCCCGCATCAGGACCGACATAGAGTCCTCGACCCGTGACGGCGTACAAAAATTTCGGATCGGAAGGATGAATCATCAGCCGGTGGACGTCTTCATATAGGCTCGGGAACTCTTCCCAGTGTTCTCCGCCGTCCGTGCTGCGGAGCAGCCCGCCGACCTCAATCGACGCGTAGATCGTCGACGGGTTTTGGGGATCGAAATTGATATGCTTCACGTGCCCGATGTGAGGCGGAGCAGGGAAATTCCACTTCGGCACGCTCGGCACGGACCGAAGAGCCGGCAGTTCCGTCCAGTGAAGACCGAGATCGTCGCTGACGAACAGGTGCGCCGGTTCCGTTCCGACGAATAAACGCACGCGACCGTTCACCCGTTGCGCAGCCAGCGAATAGACATTGCTTTGGCTAAGTCCATTCCCGCGCGGCTCCCACGTCTTGCCATCGTCAACGCTCACGTGTACCGAACCGTGAAACGCGCCGGCGAACGTCAAGCCGCTTTCCGACTCCTTGATGATCGCGCTGATATGTTTGTCGGTGATGGCTCTGTTGGCGACGCGCCACTCCGAGTCGGAGGTCTGACGCGCGACCGTAACGACGCCTTCGCGGGTTCCAACTAAAACTTCTTTTGATGGCATAGGAGACGAGTAAATTGTCGTTCCACCGTGGGATAGTGCGATCGCCATATAGTTTTCCTCCTGATTTGTCGGTTCGATTACAGCGATAATCGCTCTGCGTCGAGACCATTCAGCGCTGACTCTGCGGCTAAGATTTCATTTCAATTACTTGCTGTCAAGGCAATTAAAACTGCCGGGATAAGGTGGAGAATGAAATTCCAAGCACTGTGTTTACCGTATGCGCGGCACTTCTACGGTTGTTCCTGACACTTGCGCGCTGATTGACGACTTTTCTCTTTCTCTGGTTCCTCGCTAATCGACTTAGCGTAGCGTGCGGCCAAGCGGATCGGACTTCGCATAGACGCCGATTTCTTTGAGCACGTCATCGACGAAACGTGTTTCGGCCCATTCGCCGACATCTATCTTTGGCACTTTCTCCAACATGCCGGTCTGGTAAAAAAAGTCGGCGCTTTTTTTGTACGCATCGAGATTCATCAGCCCGTTTACCGCCCAGGCGGTTTTAAAGCCGGCCCATAGATTTGCCGAGTCCTTGCGGTCGACATCGGGACGCCGCTTGCCGAGAGCTTCTAGCCAGGCATCCTGGTTGTCGATGAAGTGACGGCTGGCTTTTAGGATCGCTGCAGTAAATCGGCGCAAATGCTCCGGCTTCTCTTCCATCACCTTGGTGGTGACGGCATTGACTTTTTCAACTACGGTGGCGTTTTCGTAAAACGTGTTCTGATCCACAAGAACCCTGATGCCGGGCTCCTTTTGAACGGTGATCCAGGTGGCGATTGAAACCGTCGTGGCATCGACGCGCGCGGCAGTGAGCGCTTGGGCGCGAATGGTCGGTACTCCCATGGCGACGTAAGTGAGACTGGCCGGGTTTATTCCTAACGATTTTAGCGCGACCGTCGAGAGCGAGTGATCGACACTGCCAATGCGCGATACCGCGAAAGTTTTTCCCTGAAGGCCGGCAACGGATTTGATCTCGTCCCGGCCCGCAATAAGGAAATAAAGCCGGGCATCCGGTGAGTGGATGGCGCGCATCGGTTGTCCTTTGGTCGCCACCAATCTGATCACATCGGAAGTCGAAACGTTGCCGACGTCGATGTCACCGGCGATCATTGCGGCAATCACAAGCGGCGTGCCTTTGAATTCGTTCAGTTCGACGTCGAGGCCTTCACGCTGGTAAAAGCCCAAGTCCTTGGCGAGCCAAAGTACCGAATTGGGTAAGGCCGGAGCCGGAGCCGAGCCGAGTCCCAGACGCAGCTTGAGCAGCTCTCGCGACTTTGAGTCGGCAGCCGAGAGGTGAGATGCGGACGTGAAAAAAACCAATACGAAAACCGCAACGCGAGCAACTGTCACCGTTTCAAACGCTTCCTTTCCGACATTTCTTTATCCGCGTCATAACCGGCCAATAATGGATGAGAGTACGGGTCGTGATGGACGGGATCGCCGTTGGCTCGCTGCAATCTGTTGAGAAGATCTTTTTCCATAATATCCAGGTGCTCAAACATCGCGCCTTCGGCCTCCGCGGTGTCGTGTTGTTCGATGGCTTGGAGAATCTGTTCATGCCAGCGGCGCGCCAATTCATGGCGCCAAGCCCTGACGGTTTTTACTGCATCGTCGTCGAATAGTTTCCAGAAAAATGGCAGGCGAAAAAAAAGCGTTCTGGCCGACTCATAGATCTGCATTAGCGCTGGATTGTGTGCTGACTTCGCCAAGGCATCATGGAATCTGCGATTGGGATTGCCCGCGGCCGTGTCACGAGAAATCTCGGCTTCGATCGCCAGGCGCACCGCGTTGATATCCTCGGCGGTCGCGCGCATTGCCGCCCAACCCGCCACTCTTACTTCCATGAGCTTACGCACCTCGAAAAGCTGTCTGATCGAAGTCTGGGCCGCGAGGCCGGCCAGATCGGCACCCGGAAGCAATAGGAGTTCCGGATCGGCAGCCACGACGCCGCGTCCCTGCCTGGTCACAAGCCCGCGCACGACCAGTGATTTTAACGCCTCGCGAACCGTCGTTCGGCCGACCCCAAAGGCGGCGCAGAGGCTCCGCTCCGATGGCAATCGCTCGCCGGGCTTCAATTTATGTTGGACAATTTGTTCTCGAAGAGCGGTGACGATTCTGTCGACTAGACTGTCATATTGAATCATTGGTCAGGCCAAAATCTCCTTGACAGGGCTTAATTGGCTGCTATATAGCAAACAAAAGTACGTTTGGCCAGACCATATTACTGTATCCGTTGAAGGAGAACAGGATGACTTCCAACGAAAAAATCGTTGTGTTCGGACCGGCTCTGCCCCTCAATCTCGCGCCCATGTGGGTGGCGCACGACAAGGGATTCTTCAAAGAGGAAGGCTTGGATGTCGATTTGCGGCCTGTTCAAGGTATTCCGGATAGCCAGCACCCGCGCCACCAATGGCGTAAGGAGGGCGCGATCATCTTCCAGTCGCCCGGGGGGTCGCCGCCATTTCGCTCGGTTCTCGAAAACCGTGACCCTATCGACGGCGAAGTCAATGTCGTATCCATTGCCAATCGTACGGCGCATGTCTTTGTCGCCCAACCTTACGTCAAAGACATTGCCGATCTCAAAGGCAGAAAGATCGCCGGCGACCTCAAAGGCGGCTCGAGCATGGACGCGAAAGTCGTGCTGCGCCATTATGGTCTCGATCCCGAAAAGGACCTCACCTGGATCGATAGCCGGGGTAAGCCGCCCAACACGGAACGCTACCGTTTAGCGCTGTTCGATAAAGGCGAAGTCGATGCCGTGTGCTGCGATCCACCGCATTGGAATATCGCCGTGCAGATGGGTGGGCATGCGCTCACTTCGTGCCGCGATCTCTTCGCCATTCCGGAAGCGGGCTTTTCGACATCGCCCGCGGTGATCGCGGAAAAACCAGTCGTCGTCAAAGGCATGGTGCGCGCGATTCTTCGCGGCACGGCGGTTGCGCGTGCCAGCAAAGAAGAAACACTCGACTCGATCCTGCGGCATAATCATTACATCACCCGTGAGCTGGCGAATCTCGCTTATGACGAGGTTCATAAAGAGTGGGGCCCCGTGCTCGACTTCGAAGCGTATCAACGTAAGGTCGACATCTATACCAGCGAGTGGAATCTGCCGAAGAAACCGGTGAGCGACTATTACAATTTCAAGTATCTTAAAGAAGCGCTCGACGAATTGGGCATGCTGCGCTCGTGGGATCCGCGGATGGATTTGAAAGAGTAGGTGCCTGTTAAAATCTGCTGCATGCCGAAAAACGAGAAACGACGAAAACTAATTCAGAAGGCTTTCGCTCATGCGATCGATGATTCTGTTAGGTCGAAATCCAAAAGTGTTCCGAGAAATCTGCGATGCTCATTTTGTGGCAAGCGAGAGAACGAGGTTAAAAAGCTGATTGCGGGACCAAGGGTTAGCATTTGTGAAGAGTGCGTGGCGTTGTGTGTCGCCATATTACGCGAAGAAGGGATTCACTCCAATCTTGATTAGTAAGGTGATTTTACTAACTCGCTCCATGATACGCCCGAGGCTTGCTTCCCATTCATCCACGGTTCAGCGTGTGCGGTAGTTTTACGGAGGATTCGGTGAAGCGCGCAATTTTCTTCTTGGTGCTTTTTTCCATAGCGCTGTGCTCGCGAGTATCGGCTGAGTCTTCGTTCTTCGAAGATAAGACGATCCGCTTAGTTCTGGGGTTTTCGCCTGGCGGCATTAGCGATCTTTGGGCGCGGGCGCTGGCGCGTGCCATGAGCCCGCATATTCCGGGCAAACCGAACATTATCTCGCAGAACATGCCGGGCGCGGGTTCGCTGACGGCGGCGAATTATGTCTACGGCGTAGCTAAGCCGGATGGACTGACGATCGGTTTTGTCACGCCCGGTCTTTATTTCAACCAACTGACAGACATGAAGGAAGTGAAGTTCGACTGGGCGAAGTTTGGTTGGATCGGGTCGCCCGAAAGGACGGTGCGGATTATTTATGGTCGAGCGGACACTCCCTATAAAACGCTGGACGATATTCGTAACGCGCCGGAGCCGCCGCGCTGCGGGGCAACGGCCCTCGGTACGGTCGGTCACTACTTTCCCCGGTTGATTGAAGAAGTCGCAGGCGTCAAATTCAGTATCGTTACCGGCTATCCCGGCGCAGCAGAAATCGACCTGGCCATGCAAAAAGGCGAAGTGCAGTGTCGCGCCGGCAGCTTGGAAGGGTACTTCGGCAGCGAGCCCACGCGAAGTTGGTACAAGGGCGGGTTCACTCGCGTGCTGGTGTACGGAAGTCCCAAGCGAGACCCGCGACTGCCTGACGTGCCGACGGTCAATGAAATCTTGGACAAACGGAAAGCCTCGGATGTTACGCGCCGGTTGGCCGTGGTGTTAATGTCTCCTGATTCGATCGGTCGACCGTTGATAGCGCCGCCGGGGATGCCAGCTGATCGGCTGGCGACGCTTCGCGAAGCTTTGCTGAAAGCGCTCAATGATCCGGAGTTCAAAGCGGAGGCGCAGAAGAGAAACTGGGAAGTCGAGCCGGTGAGCGGACAAGAGCTGGAAGCGATCGCGAAAAAGGTCGTCGTGCAACCGCCGGACGTCATCGAGCGCATGAAAAAAGTTCTGGCGCAATAAGAAATCCAATTAACCACAAAGGACACAAAGTTCACAAAGTAGAAAGCACCAAGACAATTAACCGCAAAGAATTATCCTGAGCCGCTATGCTCAGGATAATTCTATCGAAACGCGAAGCGTTTTCTCTGTGAACTTTGTGATCTTTGTGGTTAAAAGAATCTTCTTTTCGAAGGAGTTTCGATGTACAAGACTACTAAAGAAGAAAATGAGATTCTTACCCGGACCGGGCGCGGCACGCCGATGGGCGAGTTTTTGCGCCGTTACTGGTGGCCGATCGGCATCTCGGCGCACTTGAAAATGAAGCCGACATTCATTCGTGTGTTCGGCGAAGATCTCGTGCTCTTTCGTGATGCGGTGGGCAAGCCCGGCGTGATCGGCGCTTACTGCGCGCACCGGCGCGCCAACTTGTGCCTCGGCGATATCGAGCGCGACGGCGTGCGCTGCCGCTATCACGGCTGGCTGTATGACACGAGCGGCAAACTCGTGCAGATCCCCGGCGAGCCGGCCGACAGCCCACTCAGAAAAGAAAACATTCGGCTGCCGTCGTATCAAGTGGAAGAGTTAGGTGGGTTGATCTTCGCTTACTTTGGTCCGCAGCCGGTGCCGCTGGTGCCGCGTTATAATTTTCTCGTCGGCGAGGGCGACGTTTACATCACGATCCAGGGTTTTCAAAACTGCAATTGGTTGCAATGTGTCGAGAACGGCATGGATCCGGTCCACCCGAGTTTTACCCACGGCGGCGCTTGGCCGGATATTATGAGCACCGAGCCGGAGCTTGGCTTTCACGAAACCGAATGGGGCATGGTGTACAAAGCCTATCGGAAAACCAAAGAGCCAGGCATGCTGAACTATCGCGAGCATCATCTCTTGATGCCGGGCATCAGTTGCGGCGGCAGCGGCGGCAGGTATTTAACCGGCGGCCAAGCGGGCACGCCCGTTTCCGCCGCCCGATGGAGCGTACCGATCGATGATACGCATACATTGCTGATGCGCGTCCGTTTCAAGCCATCGAACAATCCCGGTAAATACGAAGGCGATCCGTTCAGCCGGCGTTGGAAGCCGCCGCAGGAATTCATCGTGCCGTACAAAGAATACCGGGATTCCGACAATCCGGTTTTAGGTTATGAAATTCCGCCGCTGCATTTCATCGAGGACGGTATGGTCGTCGACAGTATGCCGCCGATCGCCGATCGTGAAAACGAACACTTGGGTCCGGCGATCGACGATGGAATCATCAAATTGCGTCAGATGTACCTCCGTGAGATCGACAAAGTGAAGCGCGGCGAGGATCCGAAGTGCGTTGTTCGAGATCCGGACAAGAATAAAACGATCGTAATTCCCGCCTATGAAAAATGGGTACCGGAGAGTGAACGAAATCTCGGCAAAACGGCGGCGGTCGGATAAGAGACATTAACCGCAAAGAACCTAGCGCGGCAAAGCCGCAACCAAAGAAAAACAAGCAAATTTTACCACGAAGGTCACGAAGAGCACGAAGTTAAAAAGTTTATAAATAACAATGTCCGAAACCTTCGTGGCCTTCGTGATCTTCGTGGTGAGATAGAATTTTCAATTCGGCATGTTAGCGTCATAAATTTTGCGCGAGCTGCAAAAACTTTCGATGATAGTAATACGAAGTTCACGAAGTTTAAGAGCATAAATATCCAAACCCTTCGTGGCCTTCGTGATCTTCGTGGTGAGATATGTTCTTATCGAATTACCAATCCAGCATCGGTATGTCGCAAAATTTGCTCAAGCCGCGAAAACTCTGAGGGATAGTCGTGCAAAGGGCGCAAAAAAGGATTTTCAGTCGGGAGTATTTATGGCGATTCACGCGGTAAATGAAAAAGATGTCGAGATGGCGAAGAGCGGACGTGGATATACAAAATGGCTGCATGTAAGTAAAGGAGAGTCGGGTCCGGAGATGATGATTCGTCACTGGGGACCGGACACAAATATCCCAGTCCATAGCCATCCTTACCACGAGATGTTTTATGTGCTTGACGGCGAGATCGAGATTGGCGGCGTTACGTACTCTGCCGGCGCTTGTATTTATGTCGAGAGGGGCACGCCCTACGGACCGACGCGCGCGCCGAAGGGCGGGAAGGTATTGAGGTATGCCGAAGCTCCCTCAAAGTCGTGATAACCTGGCAGTCTTAGGCCTGCGCACCTTTTATATCAAAACCGGCGAAGGCCATCCGATTGTGCTTTGTCACGGTGGCTCGCCGGGCACTTGTTCGTCGGTAAACTGGAAATTGAATATCGAGCCTCTCGCTGAGGCGGGCTTCGCGGTTTATGCGTTCGACCAACCCGGGTTCGGGCTTACGGAAAATCCCAGCGACTATTCTCTCGATTTTCGCTTCGCGCATGCGCGCGCTTTTATTGACGCAATGAAGCTCGAGCGCTATTACATCATGGGCAATTCTATGGGCGCCCATCTCGCGGCGCGTCTCGCGCTTGAAGATGTGCGGGCTAAAAAGCTGGTACTCATTTCGAGTAATACCTTAGCGCCGAAGGGTTCCGCAGAGTCGCAAGCGAAGTCGAAGAAACATGCCGAGGAGCTGCGCGAGTACACGCCGACCTTGGAAAACATGCGCAAGATGACTTTCGGTACCATCTATCATCGAGGGCTGGTGACTGACGAGCTCGTGCGCGAGCGCTACGAAATGAGCACGGGAAAAAACTACGATGCGCAGTTGAAACGCTACGACGCGCCAAAGTCGAAGCCGCTGGAAGACCGACTCGGCAATCTAAAATGCAAAACACTGATCATCTGGGGCAAAAACGACCACGGCACGTCGGTGGAGCAGGCGTGGCTGATGTTCCAAAAAATTCCCCGGGCCGAACTGCACATCTTCGAGGAAGCCGCGCACTGGGTGCATTGGGACCACGCTGAGCGCTGCAACGTGCTCATCAGCGACTTTCTGCGTGGGGACGATTAGACGCGTCTCAGTCGCTCCGAAGTTGTCATCTTAGTATTCGCGCGAAGAAAAACGGTAGTTGATCGCCGTAGCAAGTTGTCCAAAGATGCAAGTATGGACGGTGTTTTGACGAAGGAACAGGCCGAGCAATTGTTACTCGTGCGGCTCGGATCGGCGAAAGAACATCATCGTATCTCGATTCAACAAGATCGCACGGTTGAACGACCGTTTTGCTGGATTTTCTTTTTCGCTATCGACGATTCCAGTCCGGGAGACGAAGCGCAAACGAAATTCCCGCGGCAGGTCATTGTCAACAAGTATTCAACCCAGATCGTGGCGAGTTCTATCGAACATTCACCGGAAGATCTCATTAAGATTTATGAGGAGCTTTTAGCGCAAAGCCAAGCGCACTCGGAAGAGTGGTGTCTTACCGTTTCTGCTCCCAACCTGTGGAGAAAGTGGTGGGAACGCCGGGTTCGGCGTAAAGCGGCGGACTCGGGGCTTTATGAAATCGGCGGAAAGGAGACGGCGCCGTGAAAAAAAATCTTTCCTTGCTTTGCATCGCCATTTTGTGTTTAAGCGTCTTCGCCGCCAAGGTTGCCGGCCAGGAAAAGAAGCTCGACAAAATCCGCGTCGGCGGCGGGTCGACGTCGGCCACGCAGATGTCGATGTGGCTGGCGAAAGAAGGCAACTTCTACGAGAAGCATGGGCTCAGCGTGGAAGCCATCAGCATTCCGGGCAGTTCGCTGGCGTTGCAGGCGATGTTGGCCGGAGAGTTGCCGATCATCCAGCTCGGCGGCGCGGCGTCTATCCAGGCGAATCTTTCCGGCGCAGACACGGTCATCATTGCTACCATCGTGAAGAAGTTCCTGTTTTGGATCTACAGCCGGCCGGAAATTGGCCGCATGGAGGATTTGAAGGGCAAGATTTTTGGCACGACGCGATTCGGCACGCTGTCCGATCTCGCCTCGCGTTTTGCGCTACGCTTTTACGGCATCGATCCGGAGCGCGACATCACAATGGTCCAGACCGGCGGACCGGCGGAGACGGTGACCGCGATCGTGACCGGGAAAATTCACGCGGCGGCACTGAGCCCGCCGGCCACGCTGCAGGCGAAAAAAGTCAAGCTGAAAGAATTGCTCGATATGTCCAAGCTCGACGCCGAATATCACATCAATGGCGTAGTGACGACCCGGCGTTATCTAAAAACCAACGAGGACATGGTCAGGCGTTTCATGCGGGCGTACATCGAAGGCGCAGCGCGCGGGCAACGAGACAAAAATTTCGCCTTGCGGGCGATGGGCAAAACCTTTCGCACGGATGACCGGGAGCTGCTGGAAGAGAGTTACGATTTGATCATCAAAAGCAACTTTGTGATTCCTCCTCATCCATCGCCGCCCGGGATCGCCAGCCTGCTGCGGGGATTGGAACAGACAAATCCCAAGGCAAAGGGCGCGAAGCCGGAAGATTTCGCCGATGGCCGAATTGTCCGGGAGCTCGAGCAGAGCGGGTTTGTTAAATCGGTTTTAGCGGAACGCTAAAACGTTCCAATCGTTCCAAACGTTCCAGAGGTTCAAGTCGCGCCTGGTTGGAGTATTGGAGTGCTGGAATATTGGTTGGCGGACGGGGCCATTACTCCATCATTCCATCATTCCAACACTCCATCACTCCAATTGGGCTTACAGCGCGTAGAACCGCTTCGTATTGTCGTAAATAAGTTTTCTTGAACCAAGTCTCCCCAATTCGACCGGGTCCGGATGTCACTTGCAGCTGTATACAGTCTGTTATACAAGCTGAGCCGGAGCCGTTGACGCTGAGATTTTGGGAGCGGCGAATTCATTCTGGACAGTTTATGGCGAAGAGGAAACGGCGGGCGCCGTCAATCGCCGAGGCTCGAGTATATCGGGAGCTGAAAACAGCTATTACGAGTGGGCAATACCACGCCGGCTCGGTGCTCGTCCAAGAGGAACTCTGTAGAGAATTTAAGGCGAGCCGCACGCCGGTTCGCGACGCTTTGACTCATCTTCAAGCCGAGGGTTTGGTGGTCGCGATGCCAAATAAGGGGGTCGTGGTTCGAGATTTTTCGCCCAAGGACGTACACGACATCTACGAAATTAGAGCGCTGTTGGAGAGCGCGGCGGCGAAGGACGCGGCCGGAAGAATTGCAAAGGCCAGCCTGGAGACGATCATCGCCAAGGCTTCAGTCTTAGGTTCAAAAAAGAATTTCGCCTTCGATCAGGTGAAGGAGCTTGGAACGGAGCTGCACCGCTTGATCGTCGATGCGTCGGGCAACGTGATCATGAAAGATTTGTTGAACCGCATGGAGACCCTAATCGAAGTTTCCCGCATTCCGTTCCGCCAAGCTCACGAGCGTCTCCGAGAAATCAATCAAGAGCATATCGCTATCGCGCGCGCGCTGATGAAAGGGGACGGCCAGTTGTCCGCCGATCTGATGGAGCAACATCTCATGCTGACTAGAGAGGCGCATTTGAAGATCTTGCTGGGACGGGGCTACGCGGCCAACCGGGCGATCAGCTGATGAAACTTATGGGTGGTTCAAGAGGGAAATGATGGGAACCGGTTACACACGAATAATCTTTGCGATTGTGCCGATTCTGTATTTCGCAATCTGCCAGTTAACTCCCTTGTCGGCGGCGCAGGCCAAGCCCGAAAAGCCGACAGTGAAGATCGGCTACGCGTCCCAGTCGGGGGCATTCGCGCAGATGTGGATTGCCGCGCAGAAGAGCTATTTTGCCGCCGAAGGGCTGAACGCGGAGATCATTTTCAGCCGGTCGGTGACCGGCGTACAAGCTCTGATTGCCGGCGAGCTCGATTTTGTCGGCACGGGTTGTCCGGAGTTTTTTCAAGCCAAGCGCTCGGGATTTGACCTCAAAGTCGTCGCCGATGTCGCGCCGGTAAACGTTTATCTGATCGCCTCGCGCAAAGAGATCACTAACCCGAAGCAGTTGGTCGGCAAGAAGATCGGCATCAATCAGTTCCGTGACACCTCCCATGTGTCGGCGCGCTTCGCGCTGCGCCACGTGGGCATCGACCCCGATACCGTCACCTTCATTCAGGTCGGTTCGACGCCGGAGCGTTTCGTCGCCCTGCGCACTGGCGCGGTGGATGCCGCGGTACAGGCGGCGCTGGTAAAGCCGGTGCTGGCGCAGCAGGGATTGAACAACCTCATCAGTCTTTACGACATGAAAATTCCCTACTGCAGCGGCGGCATCGCGGCGACCAGCGAGACATTGAAGAAATTTCCGCGTCTAGCCGAGGCGACCATCCGCGCCGTGGTGCGTGGCCAGGCCTTTCTCGGCAAGGGGCCGGAAGATCAGACCAAGGCAATCATGTCGCGCTACATGAAGCTACCGCCCACCGACGCCCGCCTGGCCGCTTCCTATGGATTCTTCGCCAAAGACGCCTATTTCGCCGTCCCGAACGTGACCCTTGAGTCGACCAGGACGACCCTCGATATGATGGCTGAAACGGATCCGACCTGGAAAAAGGAGCGGGCGGAGAACTACGTTGATACTTCGATCATGAGCCGGTTGGAAGCCGAGGGCTTTACCGACGCCATGCACAAAGAATTTCCTTCGAAGTGAACGGCGCTTGACGCGACGGTACGCAAAGGGAGGTAGGATGGAAATCATCGATGCCGATGGGCATGTGAACGATATTGCCGGACAGGAAGAGATCGCCAAGTATATGCCGGTGGGTAACCGTGCGTCGCAAATCTTTCCGGTGCTCGATCATCTGCACTTTCATTATCTGCGGCCGGCGGGCAACCGCGCGGCACTGGAAAATCCCAGCGTGGAAGAATGGATTCGCTTTCTCGATGACACCGGCATCTCGTGCAGCGTGCTCTATCCGACCTTCGGTTTGGCCGTGGGGCGGTTCGTATCGGAACATTGGGCTATTGCCGCCTGCCGGGCCTACAACAACTGGCTCCATGAAAAATTCATCAGCAAGAATTCCCGGCTCAAGGGTATGGCGTTGATGCCGATCCAAGATGTCGAGGCGAGCGTCGCCGAGCTCAGGCGCGCCGTGAAAGAGTTCGGCATGCTGGGCGGCATGCTGCCATCTAACGGCGAGGGCATCAAGGATCATCTGGGCGCCAAGCTCTATTGGCCGATCTACGAGGAAGCCGAGAAGCTCGGCTGCGCTCTGGCGGTGCATGTCGGCTCATTGCACCATTTGGGCATGGACGGATTCAGCACCTATTATCCGGTTCATGCGCTGGGACATCCCTTCGGCATCGCCATTCAAGCCGCTGGGTTGCTGGCCCATGGCATCTTCGAAAAATTTCCCAAGATTCGCGTCGCGTTTCTCGAAGGTGGGTCGACCTGGGTGCCGTTCTTTCTCGATCGCCTCGACCGCTCCTATCATCCCGGCCATCTTCAGGTGGATTTTAACGCTCAACCGGTCGGCGGGCCCAAAGCGGGGGAGAAGGCGAGCGATTATTTGCGTCGGCAAATGCGCGAGGGAAGAATCTATGTCGGCTTCGACGTCGACGATGACGGCCTGGGCTTCGCGATTAAGAAGGCCGGTCGGGACGCGTTTGTTTTCGGCAGTGATTTCCCCCATGAAGTTTTCAATGCCGAGAAATGCCGCCATGAGATCGACCAGCTGCTTGGCAGGGAAGATTTGACCAGCGCCGACAAACAGGCTGTGCTCGGCGGCAACGCGCGGCGCTTCTATGGGCTTGGCGACGATGGGCATTAGTTGTTGGTCGTCTGCGTCGGGTCTCGCTTTCGACGGCGCTCAGGATGAATGGAGAACGTCACAAGTGATGAGATGGCAGACTGACGCGACACTGCGATTCACGCCGGCGATCGTTTTCGTGCTGACGTTGCTATCCGGATTGGCAACCGCGGGTGCCGCGGACACGGTGCGCTTGGCTTTTTCTTCATTCAGCGCGACCAACGCTGGATTCTTCACCGCTATTGACGAAAAGCTGTTCGAACGGCGCGGTATCGATTTGACTCACGTATACATCGCGTCTTCATCCGTGGTGTTGCCGGCGGTGTTGACGCGGGAAGTCGACCTCGCGACCCTCAGCGGCGAAACCGTAGTGCGCGCTTATCATCAGGGCGCGAAAAATCTGACCCTCATCGGCACACAGCTCGATAAGTTTACTTTCTCGCTTTACACCAAGCCGGAGATCAAATCACCGCAAGATTTGCGCGGCAAAATTTTAGGCGTGTCGCGATTCGGTGGCAGCCTCGATATCTCTCTTCGTTATGGGCTGCAACAGGTAGGACTCGATCCGAAGCGAGACAACATCACGTTGGTGCAAGCCGGCGGCATGCCGGAGATCATGGCGGGCTTGACGTCGGGAAAACTCGATGGCGCGATGCTGCTATCGGTCTATGCCTTCAGAGGCAAAGAACTTGGCTATCGTGAATTATTGGACCTGGGAGCGATGGCCGTGTCTTTTCCGCAGGGAGTGACGCTCACAACGCGCGAATTTCTACGCGATAAGAGAGATTTGGCCAAGAGATTCATCGCTTCGTACTTGGACGGCCTGGAACTTTTTCTAAAGAACCCACGGATCGGCAAGAAAGCGCTCGCCCGATTCACCGGCGTTAAAGAAGAGAAGTTCCTCGATGCCGATTACGCCCAGTACGCGGAAAAATATCTGAACAAGTCAATGACGACCGAGACGCGCATGCTGTCGATCGTTTTCGATAGAATCGGTGTCACGTCGGCAGCCGACCGGGAGAAACTATTTAAAGGGCTGGTGGACAACAGTATCCTCGCTGAGGCGAAGGCGTTGCGCGCCGCGACGGTGCGCTGACAAATTGACAATCTTATGAACGACAAACCCCGCATGGAATGCGCGCTCGATTTGCGCGCCTTCCTCGACGAAATCAAAAGTGATGGGGAGCTGCAAGAAATATCCGGCGCGGACTGGAATTTGGAAATCGGCGCATTGACCGAACTCTTCGCCGAACAAACGCCGACACCCACGCTTCTGTTCGACGGTATTCCGGGTTACCCGAATGGTCGGCGGGTGCTGAGCAACGTGCTTTTCTCGCCGCTGCGCCAATCGCTGGCTCTGGGTGTCACGCCCGAGCTACGGGGTATACCGCTGGTGCAACTCGTCAAGAGCAGATTGGCGCAGCTTAAACCGATCCCTCCTGAAGAATCAAAAGACGCGCCGGTGCTGCAAAACGTCTTACAAGGTAACGAGGTGAATGTTCTCAAATTTCCGGCGCCGCACTGGCATGAAAAAGACGGCGGCCGCTACATCGGCACGTTCGACGCAGTGATCTGCCGCGATCCCGATAGCGACTACGTCAACGTCGGCACCTATCGCGTCCAGGTGCATGACGAAAAGACCGTCGGCCTGTGGATCATTCCCGGGAAGCACGGCAACTTGATTGCGCAGAAATACTGGAGCAAAGGCGAAGACTGCCCATTCGTAATAGCTTGCGGTATGCCGCCCTCGATGATTCTTGCCAGCGCGGTGGGCATTCCCTGGGGGATGAGTGAGTACGATTTTTTGGGCGGGCTGCTTGGCACAGCGGTTCCCGTTGCTACGGGCAGAGCCATGGGGTTGCCCATGCCGGCCAATGCGGAGTTGGTGCTCGAAGGCTATGCGCCGCCGCCGGAAAAACTTTCGCGTCCCGAAGGTCCGTTTGGCGAGTGGCCCGGTTACTACGCGTCCGGAACCATCGACCGGCCGGTGGTCAAAGTATCGACCATCTATCACCGCGATGATCCGATCATCACCGGTGATCCGCCGCTCAAGACCTATCTCAATACCGACATCTACATGCACATCCGAGCGGCCAATATCTGGGCATCGATGGAGCGCGCTGGGATTCCCGACGTGCGAGGCGTCTGGTTCCCGAGGCAAGGCAGATTTGTGGTCGCCGTGGCAATCCGCCAGCGTTATGCCGGCCACGCGCGCCAGGTCGCACACGGAGTGCTCGCGACGCGCGACGGGGGTCGCGATACGCGCATGATCGTGATCGTCGACGACGATATCGACGTCACCAACATCAACGAAGTTCTGTGGGCGGTGGCGTCGCGCTGGGACCCGAAGCGACAATCCGAAATCGTCGACGTTCCGGCGAGCGATCTCAACCCGACCGTGACGCCGGAACAGAGGGCAGCGAACGATCTAGTGAGCTCGTGCATCATTATCGATGCGTGCAGACCGTTTGGGCGAAAGGACGAATTCCCGGCGGTGAGCAGCGTCAGTGCCGAGTACCGGCAAACAGTTTTGAAACAGTGGGAGCATTTGTTCCGAAAGAAAGTGTGAGGATTGACGAGCACGATCTGCGACGTGGCGTCGAAGAAAGATCCCTCACTTTGTTCGGGATGACACCGGCTGTCATTTAGAGTCCTTCGGCTGCGCTCAGGACAGACTCGCACGAAAATCACATCCAAAAAGGCGCGGTGCGCAAAAAGGTAAAAAAGAGGAAGAAAGGAAGTAATCCATGATCAGCAAGGAAGACGTATTTGGAGCGGTCGCCGACGCCTGGTGGGAGCGAAAACCGAAAATCGTCGAGTTCGTCAATAAACATTTAACCGTCGAGGGCGCGAGGATTTTTACTCCCGAGCACACGTATTTTGCGGCGCATTTTCCGCGCTGGTTCGGCAATGTGATCGGCAACTGTCCGTTTATCGAACCGCGGGCCTACATGATCGGCAACATGTACGTCGAGGAAGTGGACGATCCGACGATTCACGATACGCATCACGGCAGCATGGTTACGTTCGGCGAAGGCTTGGGCATGACGCGCGAGCAAGTGCTCAACCATGTCCCGAGCATTCCCATGCGTATGGGCATCCACTACTGGGACAACGTCAGCCGCACGCGCTCTTGGCTGGAAGGCTTTGCGGCGATCGGCTCTTTGGAACTTACCAATCACGGCGAATTGGCGGCGCGCTACGGCGAAATCGCACTGAATGCCCGAAAGAAATGGGAGTCGCTTGGTTTAGATGCGAAGTATCTGGTCCACTGGGAGGCTGCGGATGCCGCCGATCCCGGGGAAGGGGGACACGCCGACGAAACGTTGCGCATCCTCGTCCAGTACGCCAAATCGGATGAACAACGTCGCGCGGTGCTCGAAATGGTGCGCGAAAGCATCAATGTATTTCGCTTCATTTACGACAACATCGCCGAGCGGGCGATCGCAGCAGGGAAAAAATGAAATAATCAGGAGGCCAAACATGGAAGCGATCTTCGTCGGCACGCTAGACGGCGTTTTCAAAGTCACGCGCACGTCGGGCAACTCGTGGCAATTGGCGGCAAGCAATCTGACGGGGCTGGAGGTCAACGTGCTCGCGGTTCGTCCTGATAGGCGCGAGGTTATTTACGCCGGTATCCGCGGCGGCGGCTTATTTCATACGAGTGACTCAGGAAAAAACTGGCGGCGACTCGGGGAAAAGGTGTTGTCCGACAAGATTCGCGCGCTCGCGCTCGATCCACGTAATCCTGATACGATTTACGTCGGCACGGAACCGCCGGCGCTGTGGAAAAGCGAAGACGGTGGAAACAGCTGGAAAGAACTATCCGGCGTCAGCCAACTAGCGAACGAGAGGCGCTGGACCTATCCGGTGCCGGTGATTCAGCCGCACATTCGAAGCATTGCGGTCGACCCGAGCGATTCCAAAAAACTGTGCCTGGCCGCCCAAGTCGGCGGTCTACTTCTCAGTAGCGATGGCGGCGAGTCGTGGACCGACGTGCGCTACCCGATCGACATGGACGTTCATTCCGTCACTTTCGATCCGACCAACGGTGCGGTGCTCTACGCGGCAACGGGAGGCGGCGAGAATTTTCCCGATCCGACACCGCCACCGAAAGGCAGGCCGCTCTATCGTTCGCACGACGGTGGCAAATCCTGGGAGTCGATCTCCGATTCACTGCTGCGAACCTACTCCGTCCCCGTGCGTGTTCACCCGTCGAATTCGCAGATGCTCTTTCTCGGTGTCGCCGAAGAGCCGCCGCCGTTGTGGCTGAACCGCGCGACCAAAGCCAACGGTGCTTTGATGCGCAGCTCTGACGGGGGCGCGACGTGGCAGCAATTAACCGGAGGATTTCCAAATCCATACGAAAGCATGGTCGAGTGCATCGAGTTTGACCCCGCTCAGCCGAATGATGTTTTCGTCGGCACGGGCGGTGAAGGCGCGCGTTATATCAAGCTCGAAAAGGGCGAAATGTTCCATAGCAGCGACCGCGGCGATAACTGGGAAAGACTGCCGCTGAATTTTCCGATTATCTACGCGTTGGCGGTGCAGTAGCGGGGCGCGCGTCTGCACCATGCCGAAACGTTGTTGTCATGCCGAGCGAATGCGAGGGATCTGAGAGAGATTTCTCCCTTCGGTAGAAACAAGGATTTCTCGTTACTCTACAAACAGCGGTCAATAAAAAGAGGAGGATTATCATGTGGATTCCCATGCCAAAGGGCGAGTTCAAGTCAAGCGAGGATCGGGTGGTTACGGCGCGTGCGCCAGAAGCGCTTGAGCTTTACAATCAGATTATCGAGAGCAAGAAGAAGTCACGCATCATGATGCATGCGGACGAGCTTCAATGGAAAACGATTGAAGGAGGAGTGAAGGTAGCTAACTTGATCGATTTCCGGATGGGTTTTCAGAATACGCTTGCGAACATCGCCATATCGGAAATTCCGCCTCACTCGCAGGCCAGCGATGGGCACATCCATGGGGAGGCCTACATTTATTTTATTCAAGGCAGAGGCTACAGCATCATTGGCGATCAAAAGTACGAATGGGGTCCCGGAGATGCGCAGTATGTGCCGCCCGAGACGTTTCATCAGCACTTCGTGACCTCAGACGAGCCGGTGAAATATCTGCGAGTGATTCCGTCGCCGCTGCTGATCAACATGCTCGCGGTCATAGCCTCAGTGATGCCGTATTTAAAACCAGAGGCACAGAAATAAGCATCTTTCAAATCAGCAGAGACAGCCGCGCAAGCGAGGGTAAGACATTGCTATCCCTATTCATGGTGGTTTCACTGCTTTTTCCTGGTCTTCTGCTTGCGGCAAGCCCGGATTCGATTCTCGAGGGCGCGAAGAAGGAAGGCCGGCTCGTCCTTTACACGGCGATGCAGCCGGAAGACTCGACTAAATTAATCGAATTGTATCGAAGTCGTTACCCGTTCGTAGATGCGACCTTCTTTCGCGCGGGCAGTGCGCCGCTTTTGAATCGGATTTTGACGGAGACTCGATCCAACCGTCTTTTGTTCGATGTGGTGTCGGGAAAGGTTGCCGATCTCCTGTTGTTACAAATGAAGGGACTACTGGGAAGAATTATTTCCAACGAGCTGGCGTTTTATCCGGACAAGTTCAAGGACAAGCAAAACCGTTGGGTGGATCTTTACAACAACTATTACACCATTGCTTACAACACGGGTCGCTTAAAGTCCGGAGAAATTCCGGCCAGGTGGGAGGATCTGCTCGATCCGAAGTGGAGCGATGGTAAGATCGCTTTGGAGCCACGCTCCTACGATTGGTTTTTTGGCATGATGACCGCGTGGGGACGTGAGAAGACGAATGATTTCATGCGCAAGTTGAATCTGAATAAGCCCGCTTTCCGCGACGGCAACGTTTTGATCGCTAATCTGTTGGCAGCCGGTGAATTTCCCGTCGCGATCACTTATGCGCATTTGGTCGAACGCTTGAGAGCGCGAGGCGCGCCTGTCGATTGGATATCCGTTAAACCGATGATCGCGGCGCCGATTTCAATCGCCGTAGCCGCACGTCCCAGTCATCCCAACGCAGCAACCCTTTTCGCCGATGTGGTGCTATCCAAAGAGGGAGCCGACCTGTTGAATTCCATGGGGCGCGCACCGACGCGCAGCGACGTTTCGCCCTCCGCCAAACGCTTGGATCCCAAGACACTCGACTTGATTCCTCTGCATGTGAGCAGCGACGAAATGGACCCGCAAGCCTTTCGAAAAATCTTTGGGCTGCGCTAGCGTAAGTTTCGGCACTGCGAAGCGGACAACTTTTTGATTAGTTCAAATCGTTCAAGCCGTTTGAAGCGAAGCCGGTCAAAAGATCAATCGTTCAAGGTTCAAAATGTCGATTCGGGCTAAATCTCATAGCCGGTAGAATCGTTTCGCAAATGAGAGGCGGAAAGGAAAAACGGGATTAACCACAAAGCGCACAAAGGTCACAAAAAAAGGGTTTTTTCTCATGATTTTGCGGCCGATTAGACTTTTTCGCTGCCCTACGTTAATCAATTCTTTGTGACTGACTCTTTGACAGCGCGGCTTTTCAATCAGGTTGATCGACTTTCTCAGGAGCGAGGCCAGCGTTATTTTTCGCGCGGCGCAGTCGACTTCATCGAAGGCGACGCCTGGTCTTTACAGGCCGGCGTGCAAGGCACCCGGCACTACGACGTGCATGTCTCATCGGAAAAGCATGTCATCAACGTGTCGTGTACGTGCCCATTCTACGATAGAGAGCTCGCTCCTTGTAAGCATATCTGGGCCGCTCTGCTCGCTGCCGAGAAAAGCGGGTTTTTGGAAGGGCTGAGCAAGCTTGCCGCGCCGCATCTCCGTAGCGTCCGGCCTAATCCGCACGCCGAAAGAACCCGACGCCCGCGCCAGAGCGCGAGAAATGTATTGCCGCCGAGCTGGAAACAGCCTCTCCAGAGGCTCCGGGCAGCTATGGAGGCCGACGCGGAGCGTCTCAGCTCCAGGCGAGGGACAGAACGGGAGTTGACTTATCTCGTCGATGCCCATGCCACGCTCGCCACGGGGCAGCTCGTGATTCAAATCGCTCAGCGCGAGCGCAAGCTGGACGGCAACTGGGGCAAGGTCAAATACAAAAAATTCTACACGCACGACATTCTCCAACTTAGCGATCCCACCGACCGGCGGATTCTGGCGACTCTCCTCGGAGCGCACAATGAATTCGACTATGGCTCCTCTTCGTACTCCCCGGGTTCTGTTGGAAATCGCTTTACGCTTTCGCCAACTCTGTGGGACCTCGTCCTACCGCTCATGTGTTCTACGGGTCGTTGCTCTCTGCAACGATCCCTCATCGGTGAAAACCATGTGCCGCTGCAATGGGACGATGGCGATCCGTGGGATCTTTGTCTGCGCGTCACGCCGTCCGATGACCGCAAAGGATACAGTGTCGGAGGCGTTCTCACTCGCAAGGAATCCGAGCTGCCGCTGTCGCAGGCCGACCTTCTGATCGCCGGTGGACTGGTATGTCATGACGGGCGCATGGCCCGCTTGAACGACTCCGGTGCTTTTGGCTGGATCTCCGTTCTGCGCGCGCAGGAGACGCTGTTCATCGCCAAGGCGGAAGCGGACGAGTTCATGGATGAATTGTTGCGGCTGCCCACCCAACCGCGCCTCGATCTGCCGGAGGAATTGAAATTCGAATGGGTAGTCGCTCATCCGACGCCTAGCCTGGTGATCAAGCCGGGACAGCACGACCCATGGCGTCGGAACTATGTCGCCGCCGAGTTGTCTTTTGATTATGACGGCAACGTAATCGCCGGCAACCGGATGGGTCGAAGCGTCTATCAAAAATCGCGCCGCCGGGTGATCCAGCGCAACCTGGAGACTGAAGCCGCTGCCCAAACGCGCCTCGCGCAACTCGGTTTCCGCGCCGGCTATTGGATGCGCGAGGCTCAGATGGAGTTGCCGGCTGAGCGCGTCGCCAAAGTGGTGCGGACGTTGACTCAAGAAGGCTGGCGCGTCGAGGCGGATGGCAAACGTTATCGCATCGCGGCAACCATGCGTCTGGAGATCAGCTCCGGCGTCGATTGGTTCGACCTTGAAGGCGCTGCACAATTTGGCGACGTTAGTGTGTCACTGCCTAAGTTGTTGCGCGCGATCAAACATGGCGAGCAGACCGTCCGTTTGGACGACGGCACGGTGGGTATCATTCCCGAAGAATGGCTCGCCAAATATCGTCTTCTGGCCGATCTGGGCAGCGTCAGTGGTCAGCAGCTGCGCTTCACGCGACCACAGGTTGGTCTGCTCGATGCGTTGCTCGCTTCCGAGTCAGAGATAAGCACCGATGCCTTGTTCGATCGGGTGCGCAACCAAATACACGGCTTCGCCGGTGTGAATGCCGCCGATCCGCCACAGACATTTTGCGGCGAGCTGCGCGGCTATCAACAGGAGGGATTGGGCTGGCTCAAATTTCTCCAGCAGTTCGGCTTTGGGGGTTGCCTCGCCGATGACATGGGGCTCGGTAAGACGATTCAGGTTCTCGCGCTACTGGAATCGCGCCGCTCCGAACGGGAAAATGCCCGCGGCTCATCGCCGCGCCAGTCCCTCGTAGTCGTGCCACGCTCACTGGTATTTCATTGGAAAGAAGAAGCGGCGCGCTTTGCACCTCAACTGAGTGTCCTCGACCACATGGGAGCCGCTCGTCATAAACCAAGCGACCACTTTGGCGAGTATGATCTCGTGATCACGACCTACGGCACGCTCACGCGAGACGCGATTCATTTCAAGAATGTGCATTTCGATTATTGTATCCTCGACGAAGCGCAGGCGATTAAAAACCCCGGCACGCTTTCGGCCAAGGCTGCGCGGCTGATCAACGCCGATCATCGACTGGCCCTGAGCGGCACGCCTATCGAGAATCATCTCGGCGAGCTATGGAGCCTGTTCGAGTTTCTCAATCCGGGCATGCTCGGCACTGCAGCTATTTTCGGCGGCGCGGGCCGCAATCCGGACCCCAAGACTCGTGAAATCCTGGCGCGCGCGCTACGGCCGTTTATTTTACGCCGGACAAAAGCCCAGGTCGCCAGAGAATTACCCGCCAAGACGGAGCAGACCATTTACTGCGATCTCGACGCGAAAGATAAGAAACTCTACCACGAATTGCGCGATTACTACCGAGCCCGGTTGTTGAAGAATGGAGCGGACACAGGGTCAGGTCAATTCAAATTTCAAGTGCTCGAAGCGCTGCTGCGCTTGCGCCAAGCGGCCTGTCATCCTGGCCTGATCGACAAAGGCAAAACGTCAGAGTCGAGCGCCAAGATCGATACGCTCCTGGCACAGTTGGACCAGGTGCTCGAAGAAAATCACAAAGTGTTGGTCTTCTCGCAATTTACCAGCCTGCTGGCGATCTTGCGTGACCGGCTCGACGCCGCGAAAATTTCCTATGCTTACCTAGACGGCCGTACGCGCGACCGCCAAGCACGGGTGGAGCAGTTTCAGACCGATGCGAATGTGAAGTTGTTTCTGATCAGCTTGAAAGCCGGCGGGCTGGGATTGAATCTCCACGCTGCGGAGTATGTCTATTTGCTAGATCCCTGGTGGAATCCTGCCGTGGAAACCCAAGCGATCGATCGCGCTCATCGCATCGGCCAGACGCGTCCAGTTTTTGCTTACCGTCTCATCGCCCGCGACACGGTGGAGGAAAAGGTCTTGGAATTGCAACAATCCAAGCGCGATTTAGCGGATGCGATCATCACCGCCGATAATAGTCTGCTGCGCAGTCTCACCCGGGAAGATTTGGAATTGCTGTTGTCGTGAAGCATTGGGCGACGCTGCGCCGCGGATTTCACCCCTTGACCGAACGGAACGATCCGGTCGTGGGACCGAGTAGTGGTTCAGTTAGAGTTCGCCAAGAATTGTACCGCAGAGAAAGATTCCTCGATGGCGGCAGACTGTGTGAAAACCACCTTCATGGTTTCCTTCGACTTCGCTCACGACAGGCTGGCTCACCACGAACGGAATCGCTTCATTTGAAATTAAGCACTTAGCCGTTCGCTCCTTCGATAGACTCAGGACGGGCTCTGAGCGCCGTCGAAGGGCTCCGAAAGAGTTTTCACACAGTCTGGTGCTCGGAATGACAGCAAAGCAACTGGATCTGTCATCTCGAACCCTTCGGTACAAACTCAGGTGACTCCGTGAGAGATCTTTAACTGACTGAACCATCACCTGGGACAGCGTCGTGTGGAAGTTGTTTTGACGGCGTGCTATGGGTGGCAATCTCAGTTTCTTCAAGCAAAGAACTTCGGCAGGAGATCGAGCATGAATTGGAAATCGGCATTGACCGGTGTAGCCAGCCTCTTGGTTTTGCCCTCATCGGGCGACGCGCAAAGCGTGAAAATTAAAATGGGCTCATCGTTAAGCCCGCCTTCGCTGGAGTCGATCACGCCGTACGTCGCCGTCGAAAAGGGTTTCTTCAAGAAATACGGACTTGACGTCGAAGTCGTCGAGTTCCGCGGCG
This sequence comes from Binatia bacterium, assembly GCA_036000865.1. Lineage (GTDB taxonomy): Bacteria > Desulfobacterota > Binatia > UBA9968 > UBA9968 > DP-20. Next base: position 102,178 of record DASYUV010000142.1, read on the forward strand.
ACAATACGCACGTAAAGGCGCTGCTCTCGGGCGACATCGATATGTCGATTAACATGGGCGCCACGGAAGGCATCGTCGGCGCGGCGAAGAAAGTTCCCATCAAGCTGTGGGTGGTGACCAATCCGATCACGCCTTACCATCTGATCGCGCGGCGAGAAGCTGGAACGACGTTGCAGGCGCTGGTGGGCAAAAGCGTGGCGGTCTCGGGCATCGGCGCGATCTCCTATCATATCCCGCGCATCGTGATCGAACGCAGCGGCCTGGATCCGGAGAAGTTCAAGTACGTCGCCGTGGGCTCGCCGGCGGATCGCTTCAAAGCTCTGATTGCCGGCAAGGTCGACACCACGGTGGTGACCAATACCGAAGTAGCCAAACTCGGCTCCTATCCCGACATCATCGATCTCGTGAATGTGCCCAAGCTCGTGCCCGAGATCCCCTACGAGTTCGGCATGGCCAAAGACGATTACATCCAAAAGAATGCGGACACGCTTTATAAGCTTGCCAAGGCGATCATCGAGTCCAACCGCTGGATTGCGGCGAACAAGGCCGGCACCATCGAGGTCGCAAGAAAAATCCTACCGGACGAACCTGTGGAAGTATTAAATAAAACCTACGATCTCGCCGACCCGCGCCTGTGGGGCGTCAACGGTGATATTACCGAAGGGTCGTACAACTTCACGGTGGAGTTTCTGAAAAAGGTCGGTTACCTCGAGACGCCGATGCCTTACAATCAATTCTTTGACCGCCGCTTCGTCGATCGCGCCATCAAGGAATTGGGCCGGAAATAGACTCTTGACGCTAGGATCTTTTTGACCTCAGTTGGGGCCAATGAATGCTGGAGGTGCGGCGTCTCTCCAAGATTTTCTTTGAGCAGAACGATCCACGCAAGTCCGGACTCGTTGCGCTCTACGACATCTCTCTCACAATTCGCAAAAACGAGTTTGTTTCTCTGCTCGGGCCGAGCGGCTGCGGCAAGACGACGCTGATCCGGATCATCGCCGGGTTGCTTGCGGCGGACCGCGGCGACGTGCTGGTGAATCGACAAGGCGTCACGGCGCCGGGGCGCGACCGCTGCATGGTGTTTCAACAGTTCGGCTTGCTGCCTTGGCGCACGGTATTGAGCAATGTGGAATTCGGCCTGGAGATCGAAGGCATGGCGCGGGAAGAACGGCGCGCCGTAGCGGAAAAATATCTGGAGCTTGTCAGCCTCAAAGGGTTCGAGAATTACTATCCGCACCAGATCTCGGGCGGCATGCAACAGCGGGTCGGCATTGCGCGGGCGCTGTCGAAAAAGCCGGAAATCTTGCTGATGGACGAACCATTCGGCGCGGTCGACGCGCAGACGCGCGAGCAACTGCAGGAAGAGCTGTTAAAAATCTGGTCGCAGACCGAAACCACCGTGGTATTTGTGACGCATAGCATCGATGAGGCGATCTATCTTTCCGATCGGGTCGTGGTGATGCAGGCGCGGCCTGGCCGAATAAAAGAAGAAGTTATGATCGATTTGCCGCGGCCGCGCTGGGAAGGCGACGTCAAAGCTGATCCGCGCTTCGCGCAGCTGCGCGCGCGCTTGCGTGATTCTTTGCGAGATTGATGATGGCGCTTCCGACCGACGAACAGATCATCGAAGAATTAGGTCTGCGACGCGAGCGGCGCTGGTCGATCTACGATCATCCGAATCTCATTCGTTTGGCGTCGGTCACGGTTTTTCTGCTGCTTTGGGAATTTTTCGGACGCAAAACCGATCCGATCCTTTTTACCTATCCGAGCGCCGTCGCCGAAGCTTTCGTCAAACTCATCGCCTCAGGGGAATTGATCAAACAGTTGGCCGTCAGCTTGAGCGCGCTCGCCGTTGGTTTTCTCGCATCATTGGCTCTCGGCGTCGCGCTAGGACTTGTCTTGGGCATGTCGCGCACAGCCGAAGCGTTTTGCGAGCCGGTGATCAATGCGCTCTACGCGACGCCGCAGGTCGCGCTTACGCCGCTGCTCATGATGTGGCTGGGACTCGGCTTCAGCGTCAAAGTCGCAGTGGTGTTTCTTTTTGCCTTTTTCCCGATCCTGATCAACACCGCCAGCGGCGCGAAAAACGTCAGCGCGGCGATGGTCGAAGTGGCGCGCGCTTATTTGGCGCCGCCGGCACAGATTCTCTTCAAAGTCATTTGTCCGGCGGCGCTGCCGTTTATCATGGCCGGCGTGCGCATCGCCATCGGCCGCGCGCTTGTCGGCATGATCGTCGCCGAGCTTTTCACCGCGATTACCGGGCTCGGCGCGATGTTGTCGCTTTACGGCAATATTTTTGAAACCGCGAAGATGTTTGTCGTAATCGTCGTGCTGGCGGTGTTGGGCGTCGGTTTGATCCGCGCGACTCAATGGCTGGAGCGCAGGCTCGCGACTTGGAAAGAAACCGAGAGGGCGGTTGGTTGATCATGCAAATTAAGAAAAAAATAAATTGTCCTTGGAAGGGTCATGACGCTCAATGTCTTTTTCGAGAATGGATGAAATCCCTCTCCTTGAGGCGAAGTGAAAGTTTGTCATGCCGGCGAAGGCCGGCATCCAGGTTCATTCTAGGTTCAGGTACAAAAAAGGCCTGGATTCCGGCATGCGCCGGAATGACGGAAACGCGAGTCGACTTCCTGTCGACAATTTCAGAACCTCTCGGCTTGAAACCGAGCGTCGTTCAGCTTTGGCAGAGTAATGGCGCTTAATTCTTTAGAGCAGCAAGCGCTTGCCGAGCTTAATCTGCCTCAAACTCGGCCGTTCCGGCTCGTCGATCATCTCGGCGCCGTGCGTGCAGCTTCGATCGTGGTGATAATCGCGCTGTGGGAAATCTTCGGCCGTCAGGTCAATCCGCTGTTTCTCTCTTATCCGAGCGCCATCGGCCGCGCATTCTTGCAGATTGTTATCACCAGTGAATTCCAGCGCAGCGCGCTCGGCAGCTTGCATGTGTTCGCCATCGGCTTGGGTGCCGCGCTCGTGCTCGGTATTGGCATTGGTTTGTTGATGGGGCGCTATCGCCTCGCCGAATATTTGCTCGATCCTTATGTTTATGCGCTCGATGCCACGCCCCGGGTGGCGCTGATCCCGCTGCTGCTCTTGTGGTTTGGACTGGGCAATTCGTCAAAGATTGCCATCGTGTTTCTGAGCGGTCTGTTTCCCGTGCTGATGAATACTTTTAGCGGCGTGCGTACGGTGAGCGCGCAGCTTGTCGAGGTCGGCCGCGCCTATGGCGCGGGCGAGGGAAAGCTGTTCACCAAGGTCCTTCTGCCTGCGTCGTTGCCGTTTATTATGGCCGGTATCCGCCTGGCGGTGGGGCGCGCACTGATCGGCATCATCACGGCGGAAATGTTCACCGCGGTGACCGGCATGGGCGCTCTTTTAGTTCGTTACTCCAGCGCTCTCGCCACCGACAAGTTTTTCGTTCCAGTCATCCTGCTGGCGCTGCTCGGTATGATTCTCAGCAGCATTGTCGAGAAGCTGCAAAAACGACTGGCGCCGTGGAAAGAAACCGAACGCGCACTGTGATTTATTACGCCGCCACTTAAGGCGAGAAGCTATCCCTTAACACGATCACGATCACGTCCTCACTCACGACGGCCCGCGCCGAGTGATTTCTTTCATCAGTTTGTGCCAGCTATCCAAAGCCTCTTCGTATCGAGCGAGCGTGCCACCTTTTTCGGGATACCAGCGCTTCCAGCCGTAGTCCTTCTGGGCGGTGCCGAAAAACAAATCTTCGTAGAGCTTCTGCCCCTCGGGACTGAGGAGAAAGTCGGCGAACAGCAGTCCGGCGTGCGGCCGCGGAGCATTGTGGTAAAGCGCGACGCCGCCGGCGCTGGTGACCACCAGGTCCATCGGCACCCAGGCCACCGGCGCGCCGCGTTTGGCGGCCACGTGGGTCGCGCTGTAGAACTGGCTCGGCGAGGCGTAGATCTCGCCGGCGGCGACCAGTTGGGTGAGCGCGCTGCCGGCCATCATATGAATGCGGAGATTTTGCTCGCGCAGTTTTCTGACAAAGCCGTCGCCCTTGGCCTTGATCATCGCGCCGATGATGCGCGCGCCGGTGTCTTCGCCGGCGATGCCCATGTTGTCTTTCAAAGCCGGCCGCAAAAGGCCATCGAAGTTTTTCGGCACGTCGGCGGCCTTCAGATAGCGCGTATTGTAGGAGAAGCCAACGTAAGACTCGCGCGCGGTGGTCCAGTAGACAAGATTTTTCGACGCTCTCTCTTTGGCGTCCTCGGGAAACGCCACGAGATGCGGTGAGGTGTAGGGCAGCAGCTGGTTTTCGCGGAAAGTTATCAATCCCGGCGGCGTCGTCTCGATGGCGTCGGCGATATGGCGGTGCGCTTTGGCTTCCATCAACAGTCTTTGAGCCAGGGCGCTCGAACCGGTGCGAAACGTGTCGACGCTGACGCCGGGGTATTTCTTTTCAAAAGCGGCGGCGATGGTCTTGTTTTGGTCGGTGGCCAGCGTGGTGTACCAGACTAGCTTGCCTTCGCGCTTCGCGCCTTCGAATAAGATTCGCTCCCGGTCGTTGCCGGTATAGGCGGCGAGCTCGACGGCGCTGGACGGTTTGATCGCTTGGCTCCACGCCGGCGCGCTTGCGGTCAGAATGATCAACGAGATTGCGCATAAAATTTTCATCGTCGGGCTCTCCGGCTGCGGAGAGTAGTAAAAAAGTTTTTGCCGCGCAATGGTTAAAGACGATTGACGCAGAGACTCACCACGAACGACACGAAGGCACGAAGGATTTCGACATTTCGTATTCAAACTCTGTCGATCGGTCCACGCCTTGCTGCGTTAAACCGATTTTCATTGCGCAATCCGTCATTCCCGCATGCTTATTAGCGGGAATCCAGGCGAGTTCCGGACTGGACCCCGATAAAAACATTCGGGGATGACGCTATTGGTAAACTCTCAACGCGTCCTTGCGATCCCCCCCGCGGTTCACTGCGAGATAGCTCAAACTTCGTGCGCTTCGTGACCTTCGTGGTGAGCGCGTTTTCGTCGACAGGCGGTTTGACATCCTGTCGGGGCTGCGAGTAAGCTCGGAAAAGGCCCGATGCTTAAGGAGGATCTTCAATGGCTTACGACATTTTGATCAAGGGCGGGCGCATCTACGACGGCAGCGGTTTACCGTCTTATCTCGGCGACGTCGCGGTTCAAGACGGTCGTGTCGTTGACACAGGCAGAATCAGCGACGGCGCAAAGCGCGTCATCAACGCTGACGGTCTGGCGGTATCGCCCGGCTTTATCGACTTTCACACCCATCTCGATGCCCAGCTCCTGTGGGATCCGCTGGCGACTTCGTCTTGTTTCCACGGCGTCACTACCGTCATTCCTGGCAACTGCGCCTTGGCTCTGGCGCCGTGCAAGGAACAGGATCACGAGACGATTCTCAAAAGTTTCGAGCGCGTCGAAGCGATTTCGCTTCAGGCCCTGAAAGCGGGAGTGAAGTGGGGCTGGACGACGTTTCCGCAATATTTAGACACGCTGCGCGGCAATCTCGGCGTCAATGTAGCGGCGCTGATGGGCCACTGCGCGTTGCGTCAATTCGTCATGGGCGATGCTTCCATCGAGCGCGCCGCGACGCCGGCGGAAATTCACCAGATGAAAGAAGTGCTCAAAGCCAGCGTGCGCGCCGGTGCTATCGGTTTTTCGACCAATCAAAATCCCGTTCATATGTACGCCGACGGCACGCCGATTCAGAGCCGCTTCGCCACCGACGAAGAGATCATCGAGCTTGCCTGCGCGTTGGGCGAGATCAATCAAGGCGCGGTGCAGATCTCGCGCGGCTCGCTGGGCGTGTCGGTGCCGATGCGCGAGAGCGTGCAGTTGTTCGACGAAATTTCCAGCCGCTCGGGGCGGCCGGTGATCTGGCAAAGCGTGACTCATCGCTGGGACAAGCCCAATGAATGGCGCCAGCTTCTGGATCTCGCCAAAGAATCGATTGATCGCGGCGTGCAGTCGTATCCGCTGTGCAACGCGCGCCTGTTCAACAACCGGCTGACCATGAAAAACGCCCAGGTGTTCGACGATCTGCCGACGTGGAAGACGATTCTTTTCTTGCCGCTGGAAGCGCGCATCGCGGCGATCAAAGATCCGGAGACGCGCAAGAAGATGCGCTATGAAGCCGTTGAAGAGAAAAAATCGTCGCGCTTCTCGCGGCGCTGGGATCTCGTTTACTTGATCAATGCGGCGACGCCGGCGAACAAACATCTGGAAAAAAAGAGCGTGGCGGAGATCGCCAAGATTCGCGGCCAAGATATTATCGATGCTTTCCTCGATCTGTCGCTGGAAGAAGGATTGGATACGGAGTTCCAAACCTCCAGCACCAACGGCGACGAGGTGGCGGTGGCGGAAATCATCCGCAGCCCGTTTGTCCTCGTCGGTCAATCGGACGCCGGCGCGCATTTGATCTACGACGCGGGTTTCGGTTATGCGACGCGTTTGCTCGGCTACTGGATCCGCGAGAAAAACATCATGAGCTTGGAAGAGGGCGTGCGTAAACTTACCTTCATGGTGGCGTCGATCTTCGGCCTCCATGACCGCGGCTTAATCCGGCGCGGCATGGCGGCGGATTTGGTCCTGTTCGATCCGGCGACGATCCGAGAATGCGAGCCGGAAATGGTTCAAGACTTGCCAGGCAACGAGAAGCGCTTCATTCAAAAGGCGCTGGGTGTCGAGATGACGATTGTCAACGGTGAAGTGCTCGTCGAAAAAGGCGGTCACAGCGGCGCGCTTCCCGGCAGCGTGCTCGGCGGTGGCAACGGTAAGGCGCTGCAAGCCGCGGCGTAAAGAAAAAAATTAACTGCAAAGGGCCCAGCGCTACACCGCAACCGAAAGGGAAAAAGTAGGATTCACCACGGAGGCACGAAGCACACGAAGGTCGGAATAATTTTCACTACTAAACTTCGTGCTCTTCGTGGCCTCCGTGGTGAGATCGAGTTCTTTAAGGGCGGGTTTGAAACCCGCCCTTCGATTTTCAACGCCGTCCTCGACGAGGTGACTGATGGGCGCGACTGAGGAGATTGCCAGGTTCATAGTTGACACCAACTACGAGGACATACCGCGCGACGTGGTGGAGAAGGCCAAGCGCACGGCGCTGGATTGCATGGGAGCGGCCCTGGCCGGTGTGGGCGAGCCGGTCAGCCAAACCATCACAGGTTACGCAACGAAGGTCGGCGGGCCGCCCCAGGCATCCGTGTTTGGCGCTGGTGTCAAAGTTTCGGTTCAAGACGCTGCTCTGGCCAATGGCTCCATTGCCCACGCTCTGGACTATGATGACTGTGGCGTGAAGATTGGCCACCCCAGCGTCTTGGTTCTTCCTGCCGTGTTAAGCCTTGGCGAGCAGCTGGGCGCCTCGGGTCAGGATATACTCACTGCCTACATCCTGGGACTGGAGATCGAAGGCAAGCTCGCGCTCCATGCCGACTTCAAGCTCATGCAGAGCCGCCTGAACCACCAGAGCTGGTATGGTTCCGTAGGAGCGGCTGCCGCCTGCGCGAAGCTCCTCAGGTTGGATGTAGCGAAGACTAGAATGGCATTGGGCATCGCCGCCAACTTTGCCTGCGGGCTGTCGGCCAATCACGGTAGCATGGCCGGCGCGATGGCAGCGGGGAACGCTTGCCGCAACGGCGTGGTTGCCGCGCTCATGGCCCAGGAGGGCGTCACGGCCAACCCCGACATCATCGAGGCGAAGAACGGCTTCTACGATACGCTGGTCGGCCCAGGCCACTACGACGCGGAGCGCATGGCGGAGGATCTTGGCAACCCCTTTTACATCGAGTCTCCAGGCATCGGGCTAAAAAAATATCCAAGCTGCTATCACACCCATCGGGCTCTCGACGGAGTTTTCCAGTTGATACGGGAGCACCGCCTCAACGACAAGGACATCGCCGAAGTCAACGTGGGCACCTCGGAGCGCGCCATGCGCGTGCTCGCCTTCTCCGAGCCCGAAACACCCTACCAGGCCAAGTACAGCATGCCTTACTGCATTGCCGCCGCGGTGGTGGATCATCAGGTGACGCTTGACACTTTCACGGCTCACAAAATGGAAGATCGCGGCATTGTCGAGGCCAAGAAGAAGGTTCACCTTTCTTTTCCCGATGTGCCCATCTGGCCTGGCCTCGCGGACGTCGGCCCGGATACCGAGTTCGTAGGTAATCCGGTAACAATCCGGACGACGGATGGGCGAAGCTATAGCGCACGGGTGGACATACCGCGTGGCGACCCCGCTTTGCCACTGACCGACGACGAGCTGCTGGCCAAGTACCGGGAGTGTGGGCGCAGCCAGCTGCGCCCGGACGACATAGAGCGTAGTGTAGACCTAGTTCTGGGGCTAGAGAGGGTGACAGATATCGGGACGTTGTTGACTACTCTCAGGTCGTCCTTGGGCACGACTTAAGAGTTGGGGTGCTAATTAAGTCTAAAATCACAAGCAAAGATCCCGGAGCGCATGATGCAACCAACGGTTAAGAAAAGTGTGAAGAGCGAGGCGAACGGTTCAACATGATAATACGATATCACACGCTTTTGCGGGTCCGATTGTACCGGGAGAATTCGATCAGCGTTGCAAGATGGTTGGGTTGTTTAAGCCTGCCCCCGCGCCACCCCCGAAGGATGAATTTTTGGGCTGGTTTCCCCGGTCAAAATCAAAGAGGCTTCTCGGCGGTTTCCCTTCTTCTGTTGGGCAGTTTTTGGAGTCGGTTTTATTAAAGCCGGTGTGGCACAAAGTTGCTCTGGTTTAATAGCGGATTGTTTTGATGTGAGTATAGTCGATCGCATTTATCCATAGCCGGACGATTCGGGTGACACCGGTATGAATTTACATAGCGCAGCTTGGTAACGCATGAGAATCCCTCGCCTGTTCGATTGGAAGAATCCAAATGGCCCGCAATGGGAGGTCCCGCGTTAACAGAAGCGGACCTTGACGCGCTTTCTGAGATCTTGGTCATGTTCGTTGGCTATGATCCCCGACCCGGCACGCCTGACCGTTGCGAAGCGCTCGGATCCGGGTTCATTGTGGCTGCTGGGCGTACCCTGGTGGTGATCAGTGCGGCGCACATTTTTTCGTGGTGGACCGACCAAATACTGCCTCCGAAGCCCCACGCGCTGCGCGGGGTTCAGGGTGATGTCGAGAACCTGAAAACCAGAATGCGACAAGTAGTGGACAACGGGCACATCAAGGCTTTTGTATCGCCGAGGGGCGCGCAGACCGGCTGTATTTGTTCCATTGAGGGAATGTCGTTAAACGCAGATCCGCTTGACATGGACGTAGCAGTCATCCAACTGTCTATGCCCACGGGGAAAAATCCACATGACTTCAGAATCCTGCCCATTGATGCAGATCCATTTTCGTTTGACGAACCAGTTTTAATGGCTGGATTCACTGACGGCGGGCGTACGCTTTCGAGTGAGGATGATCCGTTTCCGCATGGATTATACCAACAAGAACTCACTGTACGAGCAGGACGTATCGGTGAGTATGTCGCTAAACCCGATGGCTTCCGTAGTCCAATGTATCGAGTGAACATTCCAAGCGTGGCGGGAATGAGCGGTGGCCCTCTGATATTGTGGCGGTCGGTCGAGTATCTCGTTGGAACCCACAGTATCGCTACGGCGGTAGGTGTAGTATCCAGAAGTAGGCTTGGGACGCCAATTCTCCTGAACCATTGCGAGGGGTGGCGAAACATGGGCATCCTCGATTGTTAGCGCTCTTTGTCGATCTGTGCATACGCAAGAAGGACTGGTCACTTTGAGTGAAGAAATAAAGCGAGGTCGAATTCCGACATTTGGAACGGTGGCTAGCTAGTTTCTGTCGCGAAACTCGCAACTCATTGCTGAATCAAAGAATTTTTCACTCCTTTTCGTTTTTTAGTTGACAGGCATGTATGCTTTATGGCACACATAGACCATGCCACCTAAAGCTGAGACTCTCACCGATGTCGAGCAATGGTTCGAAAAACAAGCCGCCGGGCTGTGGCCCGCTTTTCTGGGGTCGTTGAGCCTGCGGCGAAGTCCCTGCGTGCGCGAACATTGCGCAGCCTGCCGCTCGGGCGAACAGCACCCCAGTCATGTCCTTTACGTCCGCATCAAAGGGCGCCGCTTTGCGATTTACATCCCAGAGCCATTGGTCCCAGAGATACGGCTTAGCCTCGACAACGGCCGTGTTCTTCAGGAACTGCTGTATCAAACCGCTATTCGATATACCAAAGCTCTCAAGCATCAGAGGGCCAGGAAGGTTCAAAAGATCAACCATGGCAAGAGTCGCCGAGCCGCAAATCAGCTTCGCTGATCTGGAGTTTGTCACTCAGGGGATCGATCTCGACCCGATTCTCAAGAGGATCTCCGAGATCCTCGACGATCATCCAAAGATCGTAAAGCTGGTTGGAAAAGATCTTGAGCGGGGTCTGAAAAAACCTGCCATGGGGCGCTCTGGAATGACAGTGCCGCAGGTGGTGCGCTCGCTGATTCTCATGAGGGTTAAGAACTGTGACTATCGGGACCTGCGCGAGCGGATTGCCGATGGATACACGTTGCGCCGATTCAGTGGTTTTTATAGCCGGCGCGTACCCAAGCACGACGCTTTCAATCGGGCCTTTAATAAACTTCGGCCGCAAACCCTGCAAGCCATCAATGACGTGGTCCTCGCAGCTGCCGTCGAGCTCGGAGTGGAGGACGGCAAGAGACTGCGCGTCGATACGACGGTCACCGAAACCGATATCCATCATCCAACCGATAATACTTTGCTCTGGGATGTGGTGCGCGTCCTCACGCGTCTCATCGGTCGTCTCGCAAAGCATCTTCCCAGGGGGATTGATAACTTTCCTAACCGCACACGCTCGGCACGGCGTCGGATGCAGGCGATCCAACGCATGACTGCGCGGCAACGCCACCGCCAGCAACAGAAAAAATATCGTCAACTCATCGCAATCACCCAGCAGGTCGTCCAAAATGCCCGAGGGGTACTTGAAAAGACCAAAGATCAATGCGCCGTTGAGCTGATGGACGACCTGGTCATCGGCGAGCTTCGAAGGAAGATCGATCACTACTGCCAACTCGGTGTGCGCGTCATCGATCAGAGCAGCCGGCGCGTGCTCAAGAGAGAGCAGGTTCCAACCGAGGAGAAAGTCTATTCGATCTTCGAAATCCACACCGATCTGATCAAGCGGGGGAAAGTACAAAAACCGCTGGAGTTTGGCCACAAGATCTTTCTCGCTGAAAGTGCCCACGGTTTGATCACCCAATACCGCGTGCTTGAAGGTAATCCCTCCGATCACATCCACGTCACACCGTCGCTGAAGCGTCATAAAAAAACTTTCGGTTGGGCTCCCGACTGGTACAGTTCCGACCGAGGTTTTTTCAGCGCTGAGAACATCAAAGCAGGCCAGGATGGCGCTGTGAAGCTCGTCTGCATTCCGCAGCGCGGTGGCAAAAGGACCTACCAACGCGAAGCGCTCGAAAAGAGCCCTGAGTTCAAGAAAGGCCAACGCTTCCGGGCAGGCATTGAGGGCCGCATCTCCGTGCTCTTTCGCGGCCGTGGCATGAAGCGCTGTCTCGCCGAGGGACCACAGCGCTTCGAGGTGCTCATTGGTGCAGCTGTGCTTGCCAACAACCTCATGGCGATCGCCCACCGGTTAAACGAAAAACAGAAACGCTACCGACGAGCGGCATAGCATCTCGCGCTCTACCCTGGCTGGCACTCTCATCGAGACGCCACGGTGAAGTGTTTCCTGAGACTTCCAAAAACCTCGCTCCACGAATTCTACTCACTGTTCCCTCTATCTCTTGCGCTTCAGAGTGATAGAATCGTTTGCTGCGAGCCGCAAAGAGCGATCATTTCATTACTTACGCGACAGAAACTAGCTAGTTCTGTCGTGTGGAAGAAGGATCCGCTTACGGGGCATGTCTCGCCGAGTCTGGAAGAAACGTAACTGACTGATCGAAGTCTCGGCCTTCGCTGATATTCACACCAGCGGCATAAAAAACGCGCGTCTCTGCCACGTGTCAGGCTTTGGTCTTTTGATTCTTAATCAGAGAACAGGGGCCGTGGGCTTGTCGGGTTTGCCCGACGCGGGCGACTTAGTTTTTTACCGTCAGGACCCGGAGCGAGTGGCTGCATCGATTATCCGGTTTGTGTTGAATTGAGTGTCGGTGCCCATGAGGAGATCGCCAATGCGAATATTTGCGCTGGTCTTTTGTTGCGGGCACGGAACACTAAAGGTTCGTGGCGGTTTCGATGCGCTTACCTTTCATGACCTTCTCCTACGAGATGACATTGGACTATAAAGTCCGGGGGTACTAGTTTGTCTGCTGCAATTTACGGCTCGGATCGTCGCTGAAATGACATCTGCTTCGTCGTGCTCTCTTGACGGTTTGCCGCACAATCTGGGCGTGTAACCGTGGTGCCAGTTGGTGTAACGGTGGTGCCAGACTTGCGGAAATTGCGTAACGCGCCGGAACTTTTCTCCTTTGCGTTTTGAAGCTGAAATATAAGTCTGCTTCGTAATTTGCTCTTGACGGTTTGCGCTGGATTGTTTCTCTAGCCCCTTCGAAACGCCGGTGCGCGGCCCCACATTTCAATTTCCACCTTGTTCAAATCGTTCCAGCCGTTCCAGCCGTTCAAGTCGTTGACAGAATCAAACGAAAAGATTAGGGACGTTGTTTATTGCCGACCAGGAGGGAATATAAAGCAAATGGTTTTCATTCATGAGCCCGGGGCGGGAGAATGGTCACATCTCAGGTCTACGTGAGTTCGCGAATCTAGTCCCTGCGTAGTATCGTGCGAAATATCCTGTAGAGCGGATGTTTTAAACTCTTATGCCGACGATCAGCGTTTTCTATGGGATTGTGATTCAGATGTTTTGGCGGGATCATGCGCCGCCGCACTTCCATGCTCTTTACGCCGAGCACGAAGCGTTGATCGACCTGCGAGATTTTCGTGTCATACGCGGCTCTTTGCCCCGCCGGGCAATGGCGTTAGTATTGGAGTGGGCCGCGGATCATCGCGACGAACTCATGGAGGATTGGAATCTATGCAGCCAGATGAAAACCCCGAGAGCAATCGAACCGCTGAAATAGAACCGGCGATACGACATACCGTTCCCTGGCGCGTGAGTTCTGTGACCGCTTTGCCGGATTCCCGGCTCCGCGTGACTTTTGTAGATGGGACGACAGGCGAAGTTGATATGCGCGGGTTTCTAAGTAATCCAAACATTGACGGAACCATCTTCGAGCCACTGCGGGACCCGGCGGCGTTTTCTCAGGCCCAAGTCGTGCTGGGCGTCGTTCAGTGGCCGAATGGCGCCGACCTCGCTCCGGATGCGATGTATGATGCCGTTCGCGAACGCGCCGTTTGGGTTCTTGAATGAGACGGTTGCGTAAATTAGATTGTCTCGGGTCTAGGGTTTCGAGTCTGGGGTTAATGCGGGAATATAAACTCGATACTCCAGACTTGAACGTCTGATTGGCCGCTGGTCGTTGCTGGAGCAAATAAGTTCTATCAAGGAGAATCATTCAATGTACTACGGCGCGCGGGGAATCGTCGGTTTAGTAAAACCCACCTATCGGCCGGGGTCGATGGAGAGTTTCATCAAGCTGATGCCGGAGGGAGTCGGCTTTATTCCGGCTCATGCCGGCATTCGCGCAGGCAATGAACAGGAGCTTCAAGAGGCTTTGACGGTGGCGGAAAAAAAGGTCGCGCGTTTGGCGGAATTGGGCGCGGACGTGGTGATGATCATGGGCGCGCCGCCGACGATGGTGCGCGGCCACGGCGCGGACCGGGCGATCGCCGATTCGCTGACGAAGAAATACAAAATCCCCGTTACCGTGGCGACGATCGCTCAGGTCGATGCGTTTCGCGCTTTGGGTATGAAAAAGCTCGTGGGTATTACTTATTTTCAGGACGATATGAACCAGAGATTCGCGAAGTTTCTCGAGGACGACGGTTTTCAAGTCAATGCGATGAAGGGCATCGATGTTCCCTTTAAAGACGCCGGCAAGCTGGCTCCCGAAGCGATTTACAATTTCGCCAAGAAAATATTTCTCGAATACGGTCCGGCGGACGGCATCTACATGCTCGGCGCCGGCTGGCATAACCTGCCGGTCATTGAAATGCTCGAAAAGGATTTGAAGACCACGGTGCTTTCGAGCATTCCGGCGCAGGTATGGGCAACCAAGAAAATACTTCATCTGAACGAGCCGGTCACCGGTTACGGGCGATTGTTGGCGGAAATGCCGTAAAGACTGGAGTGCTGGAGTGTTGGAGTAATGGAGTGATGGGAAGATTCCGAATCGTCGCAACGCTGCTTTTTACGGTAAGCCTTGCATTTGTGCTCGCGAGGGTTCCAGCCCATGCGCAGGATGTGAGAGCCAAGGCGGAAGCGGAAGGCAAGCTGATGATGTATGCGACTTTCACTGCCGCCGACTCGAAGACTTTGCTCGACGGATTCAAACAGGTTTATCCGAAAATCGATGCCGCGTACTATCGCAGCAATGACTCGGCCCTGATGGAGCGATTCTTGAGCGAAAACCGCGCCGGGCAAAATCTCTGCGACGTGATCGTGACGACGAGTTTCTACGGCCACAACATAAAAAAACGCGGGCTGTTCGCTCCTTACGATTCGCCGGAGCGCAAATTTTTCCGCGAGGGCTATAAAGATCCGCAGGCGCAGTGGACGTCGATCTACACGAACTATGGCGCCTTTGGTTACAGCACGCGCGCGGTGGCAAAGGCGAGCGTGCCGAAATCTTTCAACGATCTATTGAAGCCCGAGTGGAAAGGGCAGATCGCCATGGAAGGCCGCGCCTATGAGTGGTTTGGCACGACGGTCAAAGCGATGGGCGAGGAAAAGGGCATGGCGTACATGCGTGAGTTGGCCAAGCAGACGCAACTGCGCACCGGTCGAAATTTGCTGGCTCAGCTCGTCGCAGCCGGCGAGTTCAAGGGCGCGCTCACCGGCTACTCGCAAACGTTCGAGGTTTTGAAGCCCGCCGGCGCGCCGGTTGATTGGGTGTATTTGAATCCCGTCTTTGCCAATATTCACCCCACCGGCATCGCCGCGAAAGCGCCGCATCCAAACGCCGCGCGCTTGTTCATCGACTTCGTGCTTTCCAAGCGCGGTCAAGAGGTCATCCGCGGCATGAATCGCATCCCCGATCGCATCGATACGCCGCCGGGACTAGCGCGCCTGAGTGAAAACATCCAGCCCGCTTTCGCGCCGAGCGAAGTCCTGGAGGATTTCGAGCGCTACGCCAAGATATTTCATGAGATCTTCGGCGGGCGGTAGGGCGTTTTTTTTAACCACGGAGCACACGAAGGCCACGAAGGGAAGAAGAAGTTTAACCGCAAAGTAAGATTTCTCCCTTCGGTCGAAATGCCAGCGCGCAACTTTTGCATGAGCTAATTAATGTCTCTCTCGGGGATGTTTGAAATCCCTCGCCTTCAGGCGAAGTGAAGCTCGTCATGCCGGCGAACGCCGGCATCCAGGTTCGTTTCAGTTCAAGTTCAAAAACCGTCTGGATTCCGGCTTGCGCCGGAATGACGGGAACAAGAGTCGACTTCTAGTCGACCAACTCAGAACCCCTCGGCTTGGAGCCGAGGGTGGTTCAGTTTATTCTGGGCGTCGCTAGTATGACGGACATCTGATATCTGTATAAACTCCTGCGTCATAGATCAAACGATCAAGGAGCGGAGCCGTGAAAAGCTATCGCAAAGAGCTCTGGTTCAACACGCCGACTCGGATTGCGTTCGTCAATATCACGCAGCAGGTACAGGAATGCCTTCGCGAGAGCGGTATCAAAGACGGGCTGGCGCTAATCAACGCCATGCACATCACCGCATCAGTTTTTATCAATGATGATGAATCGGGACTGCACCATGATTACACGGCATGGCTTGAGAAACTGGCTCCGCATGAGCCGATCAAGCAGTATCGCCACAACGATACCGGAGAAGACAACGCAGACGCGCATATAAAACGGCAGATCATGGGACGCGAAGTCGTGGTGGCGATCACCGACGGTAAATTGGATTTCGGTCCGTGGGAGCAAATCTTTTACGGTGAGTTCGATGGCCGGCGACGCAAGCGCGTGCTGGTGAAGATCATTGGAGAATGATCGAAAACCGGGGCGACGGATGGCGGCTTCCAGATATGGAGAAAAGCTTGGGTGGCGCGGTGACTCAAAGCAACCTGCCGTGAAGACGCGCCCGGAGGATCCATATCGGCCACCATGCCCGCACTATCCGCACTGCATCGGCTGCCCATTGGTCGACGTTCCTTATCCCGAGCAACTTTCGCGTAAGCGCGACATCGTGAGGGAAGCATTCGCCGCGTTTCCATCGCTCGCGAGCCTAGAAATTCCACCGGTCGTTCCGTCGCCGCGGCGGCTGGGCTATCGAGGTCGGGTGAAACTCGTCGTGCGGAAAAATCACAACGACGTCGCGATCGGCCTTTACGTGCCGGGGAGTCATCGAGTCATCGATATATCGTCGTGCCCGGTTCACCCGCGGCCGGTGAACCAATTGATTGGCCATCTCAAGCGCAAGGTGCTTGAGCTGGGCATTTCGCCCTATGACGAGCGCAGCGACAGCGGGGATCTTCGTTATGTCGACATGCGCTACAGCTTCGCCCGCCGGGAAGTCAGCGTGACGCTGATCAGCCGGCATGCTTCGTTGCCCCAAGGCGAGAAATTGGCGCGTTCCCTGCAGCGTAAATTTCCCTTCGTCATGGGAGTGATTCAGAACGTCAATGAATCACGCGGCAATGTCATTTGGGGCGCAAGTTACCGCACGCTGTCCGGGCGCGATACGATTCTCGAACGGATCGGTGGTTTCAACTTGGTGTTTCCCGCGGGTGTATTTTCCCAGGCGAATCCCGCCGTCACGGAAAAGCTCTACTCCAAGGTATCTGAATGGGCCGCGCTAACCGGCAAAGAAACCGTGGTTGATCTTTATTGCGGCGTAGGGCCGATTTCTCTTTATCTCGCGAGAAAGGCCTGTTTGGTTTGGGCCATCGACAATGACGAACTCTCGATAATAACGGCGAAGCAAAACGCGCGGCGCAACGGAATTTCAAATTGCCGCTTCGTCGCCGGTGATACGGCCGAGAAGCTTCGGGACATCAAGGGAACGCTGCCGAACCTTGATTTCGCGATTTTGAATCCGCCGCGCCAAGGCGTCCAGGCCGCGGCGATGGAAGCCGTATTGGAGCTCGGAGCACCGAAGGTGATCTACGTCTCTTGCGCGCCGCACAGTCTGGCGCGGGATCTCGACCGATTCGTCGCGGCGCATTATCGGATTGACCAAATCCAGGCTTTCGACATGTTTCCTCAGACCAAAGAGGTAGAGACGGTGGTTTTGCTTGACAAAGCGTTGCCGCACGCGTGAGCAGCACAATGACTTCGCGAGAACTCCGCGCGCGAGATTCAGGACTCCGGTTTCGGGATAGTCGTCAGGCCGATCTGTAACGCCACAGCTGGGGAATCGCCCAGCAAGTTAGCGCACACAGCACAGAGCCCGCCAGCGCCGCGTCGGGTGCGCCGAGCAGCGCTGCGCCTGCCCCCGCGATAACTGCGCCGATCCCGTTCGTCGTTTGGGCAAAGACAGTTAGAAAGCTCGTCGCCCGTCCGCGCATATCATCGGGCGCGAGAATTTGGACAACTGTCCGGCGAATCGCCACGCTGATGGCATCGCTAAAGCCCAGTGCGCCAACGGCGAGCAATCCCATCCAGAACGATTTTGACAGCCCAAGAAAACCGAGGCTTAGCGCGAACGCGAGCGTCGCGATGATCGAAATGGCCCCTTTACGTTTGATATCGCCGACCGAGAGCAAAATCGCGGAGCCGATCAAGGCGCCTATCGCGGGCGCGGAGTAGAGAAGTCCCAGTCCACGCGCGCCAACTTTGAACACGGCGTCAGCAAAAATGGGTAGGATAGGACGGTAAAATCCGAACAGCACCGCAAAGAAATCCAGGACAAACAAAGACAGAATGATGCGCGTGTGCCACAAGAACTCGAAGCCATCAATCAAGCTACGCCAGCGGATCTGTCTGCGCTCGCCCTGCGGTTGGCCCGAGGCGTGAATCAGCAGCACAGAAAGCACCGAGGGCAGCAGCAGCGCTGCGTCGGTCAGATAGGAAGCTTGAACGCCGAATAAATCGATGAGAAAGCCGGCGATTACGGGGGCCGTGAGTTGGCTTCCTTGCATCAGCAGTGTTGCCATGGTGATAGCATTGAGAAGATGCGATTGCGGCACGAGGCTCGGGATGATGGCTTGACGCGCCGGGCCGCCGAGCACCTGCAAAGAAGAAGCAATGATGTTGAGGGCGTTGACATGCCAGACTTGAACATCTTCGGTGATGGTCAGAATTCCTAGGGCCAATCCGGGAACCACGTTGCACGTATGCGTGATCGCGATCAACTTCTTGCGATTTAACGTGTCAGCCAACACGCCGCCGAATAAACCGAAGATGATGAACGGCAAAGCCTGAAAGAATCCGGCTAATCCGAGCTGCACCGAAGATCCCGACAATTGGTAAACCTGGTAGAGGCTCGCCACATTGCGCATGTGGTTGGCCGTGTTGGCGCAGAGAATGGTGACGAAGACGAGACGATAATCGCGAATCAGGAGCGAAGACCAGGGGCGGATGGGGCCGCTTGATTGGCCGGAACTGTTGTCTTGATCGTCTGTCACGTGATGCGAAAATCGCGGGTCGGTCGCAGTTAAATTTATCGGTTGCGCGAGTGAGCGTCAACCGCAGATCGGAGTTGAATCAGCACGTTGGTTAAGTTCGACTCTAATGTCTAAACGACATTAGACGCTGAACTATTATCGAGCGATCAAGGTCATGACGAGACTTGTGAGAGAAGACAAGGAGAAAATTCGCCGCGGCAGCTCGACGCGGCTGTGCGGCATGAAGGAACCTAAAGAGCATAGTAGAACCGCGTTGGACGTCAATATTTCAATACACCAACGTCAACGTCAGGCGGGTGATCGTACGGCGTGTTAGCTACTCGCTATGATATTTGGGGTAGGCTGACGTATTGCCTACGCCCCGTTATGCTACAAAATACCCGCCTCGTACTGCTTGATCCCAGGATTTCAGCACCGATGGTACGATGCCCACGGGTAGATCTTTCTCCGCCTTCCAAAAACTGTGGACTCCGGCGCCGAAGCGGGTGATGCCGATTTTTGGCGCGGGTTTCATGGCACGGAAGCCGGGCATGATCACTTCCTCGTAGACTTCGGGGCTGTGGTCGCGGCTGTCTTTGGAGATTTCGAACAAGAACGCCGGCACGGGCTTCAGGTCCGATCCTGACCGTTCGCGCGTATAACCCACGAAACGTTTTACCAGCGCGTCGGTTTCATCCCGGTTCATCTTTAAGCGCGCCGCGCTGACCCGCGCGGCTTCGGCGAGCGAATCGGTTATGGCGTGCGTGACGAGGTATTCGGCTTTGAACTGCGGACGCGACTTAGCGGTTTCCCAGGCATCAAGAATATCTTCCATGATCGCCGGCAGTCTCATCAAAGCCGTCGGCCCTTCCTGACCCAGGGCTTCCGGTCCTTGGTAACGCGCCAGATCGCGCCATGTTCGGATGTAAAGCTCATTGAACGGATCAGTGCGTGCTTTGCCCTGCTTTTCAACCTTTTCGAAGCCGCTGATCTTGCCCATGTCACCGCCCCATTTGTCACGCTCGCAGCACAGATAGCCAAAGGGCGAATGCTCGGTAGCGCACACACCGGCCATGTTGGGTATGCGCTGCGACAACATGCAGATAAACGGACCGCCGGTGGAGTGGCCTTGGCCGTAGATTGAGAATTCGTTTTCCGGAAAGTGCCTGCGGCAAGCTTCGATCATGCCTTCTTCAAATGCTGCAGGCCAAGCAGCCATGCGAAACCAGAAGTTGGTATCCGGCTTCGCGCGCGCCAGTGTGCGCGTGCCATAACGATTGCGTTTCGAGGGATCTTTCACAACGTCATATTCGTCCCGTTGAATCAACTCGCCTTGTTTCCATATCGGTGTGCGCACGGTGCCATCGGCATGGATCGTATCATCGGGCCAATTTCTGCTTGGATCGGGAAAATAAAATCTTCCCGGAAAGGTTCCAGCGACAACTTTGAATCCAAACTTGTTGGCGAGAAGCTTGGAATGGCGTTCGATGCCTCGAAAGTCGCCCGAGCCGCCGTGGAGCAAGAAAAAGCCGGCTTTTTTTCCGTCGGCGCCGGTGGGAATTCTGCCGGGATCGTCCGGCTCGTACACCATCATGCCGAGATCCCATTCCATGCCGAGGACATTGATGCGAAAAATATCCTCGGTTTGCTTCAGTTGAAGATCGGGCTTGCCGAGCATCTCTTCGGTATCTTTGATGCACTGTTCGCGAGAAACAAACTCGGGCGGTTGCCAATATTGTTTTTCTGTAGACATTTCTATCGCCTTTCTGTACGCGATCTCGATCGATTTTCACTCTGCAATCTTGATTTCGTTCTACAAGGGCATGCAAAGGTATGTCAACACCGTTGGGACCATTTTCGACTCCGCCATTTCAAGTGTAGAGTCTCCGGCATCCCCGTTCCGTCTATCAGCCGGGAACCAATTAGGATGGACAAAGCGGGCGCAACCGGCTAGAAGGAAATCTGTCCTGAGGCTAGCGAAAAACACAGGGAGTCAGAGCGATGAAAGTGCTGATTACCGGTGGTCTGGGCGTTAATGGCGCGGTGACCGCCCGTTTGATGGTGCAGGACGGCCTGCGCCCGGTTTTGATGGACAACCGCATGGACGTGACTCTAATGGGCGACATCAAAGATCAGGTCGACATCGTTATCGGCGATATTTGCGACCAGGGGACGTTGGAAAAAGCGGTTGACGATTACAAAATAACCCATATCGCTCATCTGGCGGCCTTGATGCCGGAGCCGGCCGAAGCCAATCCACGACTCGGCGTCAGAGTCGGCGTCGATGGCACGACTAACGTCTTGGAAGTCGCCCGCGCCAAGAAGATAGGGCGCGTCGTATTTACCAGCTCGAAAGCGGCGTACGGCGAGATCACAGGGGAGTACGCCCCACCGACGTGCAAGCCCGTGCGCGAAGACTATCCGAAACAACCGGCGGATTTGTATGGATCGATCAAAGTCTGCTGTGAAGAACTTGGCCGCTACTATCGTGAAACCTACGGCATCGAGTTTATCGCGCTGCGCTTTGTCTCGATCTACGGTCCTGGCAAAGAAGCACGTCATGGTCCGCTTTCCTTCTATGGGCAACTGATCGAGAAAGCGCGCAGCGGGGAGAAATGGGCGATCCCACAGGGCGGCGACCAACTCAACGATGCGGTATATGTCGGCGATGTGGCGCGTTCGGTTTATCTCGCCATCAAGGCGTCGACGCCGAGAGATTGGACTTTCAACATCGGGACGGCTAGAGCTTGGACGCCGAGAGATTTTCTCGATGCCGCGGCAAAGCTTTTTCCTAATCATCGAATCGAGCTCGGGCCGGGTCCGAGCAAGCTCGGACGCAGCAAACAAAGCTACTGTGTCTTCGACATTTCCGCCGCAAAAAGGAACATCGGTTATGAGCCGGCGTATGATGTCGAGCGGGGCGTGCGCGATTACGTGGCGACGCTCGACCGGCTGGGACGGTAGCGATTGAGACGATTAACCGCAAAGTACGCAAATGACGCAAACTATTGACCGGTCAGGCGGCAAATCCATTCGACTTTGGTCAAGTCGTGTAAATAAGAACGTCTGGCTCGATATAACAATTATCAAAGCGATGAAGGAGAAAAACTGTGGCAGAGCAAACTAAGGGAACACCGGAAGTCTGGGCTGCGGGGATCGGCCGCAAGAGCAACGCGCAGTACGGCTCCGACCTGATGGTCGAAATGTTGCGCGAGTTAGGCATCAAATACATCGCGCTCAATCCCGGCGCGAGCTAT
Organism: Binatia bacterium; assembly: GCA_036000865.1. Taxonomy (GTDB): domain Bacteria; phylum Desulfobacterota; class Binatia; order UBA9968; family UBA9968; genus DP-20. The sequence goes on from DASYUV010000142.1 coordinate 124,103, forward strand.
CGCGGCTTGCACGATTCGATGGTGAACTTCGAATCGGGCAAGGGGCCGGAGCTGATCATGTGCACGCACGAAGAGATCGCCGTGGCGCTTGCCAATGGCTACGCGCGCGCGACCGGCGAGATCATGGCGACGGGTTTACACAACATCGTCGGTCTTCAGCACGCGAGTATGGCGATCTTCGACGCCTGGTGCGACCGCACACCGATTCTCAATCTGGGCGGCGGCGGGCCGCAGGATACGACCAATCGGCGCTCGACCGACTGGGTGCACACGGCTTTAGTTCAAGGCAACGCGGTGCGCGAGTACGTCAAGTTTGACGACCAGCCGAGCTCGGTTGACGCCGTCGCGGAATCTTTTTTGAAAGCTTATCGCATCGCGATGACCGAACCGAAGGGGCCGGTGTATGTCTGCCTCGATACCGACGTTCAGGAAGCCAAAATCGAGAAACCGATGGTCGTGCCCCACGCGCAATTTTTCCGTCCGCCTGCGGGGCCGGGAGCCAATCCCGAAGCGCTGCGCAATGCTTCGCGATTGTTGGCTGAAGCGCAGTGGCCAGTGATCGTTGCCGGCGAAGTGGGGCGCAATCCAAAGGCGCTGCCGCCTATACTTGATATGGCGGAAGCGCTCGGCGCGGCGGTCGTGGACTCTGACGGACGATACGCGTTTCCAAGCACGCATCCATTGAATTTGACCAGCGCACGCGAAGAGGCGCTGCGTGGCGCCGATGTCGTGCTGGCGTTAGATGTTCCCAGCTTGGGTGTTCCGCTCGGTCCATCGGTGCGCGAGCGCGGCAACTTCGCGCCCGTGATTCCGCCGAGCTGTAAAGTCATTCACATTACATTGCTCGATCTTGAACGGCAGAGCTGGGTGAGTGACAACATGTGGCTGTTGCCCGTGCATGTTCCGATCGCAGCGGACACTTCAGTCGTCTTGCCGCAATTGCTCGAGCAGGTGCGCGAGCGCTTGGCGGCGAACACACATTCATCACGCCAGGTTCAGGAGCGTCGCGCTAAGATAGAAGCGATCTATCGCGAAACGCGGAAAAAGAGTCAGGAATGGATCGAAAAGACGTGGGATGAAAAACCGATCTCGCAGGCGCGCTTCTTCAGCGAAATCAACAAGCGCGTGCAAGGAAAACCCTGGGCGCTGGTCTCCTCGCATGGCCGGCGCTGGCGCGAGGCGATCGACGTTACCGAGCCGATACATGGCATCGGCGGGGGTCGCGGCGGAGGGGTCGGTTACGGCTTGCCGTCATCCATCGGTGCGGCGCTGGGCTTCAAAGACAGTGGACGCCTGTGCGTCAGCATTGTCGGCGATGGCGACTTTCTGATGACGTCGAATTCGCTCTGGACGGCAGCGAAGTATCAGATTCCGCTGCTAGTCGTGGTACTCAACAATCGATCCTATTACAACGACGAAGAACACCAGGAGCGCATGGCCCGTTGGCGCCAGCGGCCCATTGAAAATAAGGGAATCGGTATTCGCATCGAAGAGCCAGCCCCGGATCTGGCGGCGATCGCTCGGGCATTACATGTGGACGGGTTCGGTCCGATCATTGAACCCGAACAACTCGGACCGACACTGGACAAAGCGATTGAAATCGTCGAGAACGGCAAGCCCGCGGTGGTCGACGTGATTACCCAGCCTCGATAGATCGCTTGCCGAGGGAAATGGAGTGATGGAGTGTCGGAGTCATGGAGTATTGGGTTCGAAACCCATCACTCCAGTACTCCACTCGTCAGACCGTGTAGCGCTGCGATTGAGCACAGAGGCTTTTTCACCAGCCTGATCGTAAGATTCTACGCAACTATTTACTTAGGGACTGTCTTCTGCGTTTTTCGATTTCCAAATCGAGTTGACGCGATTTTTCGCTGGCGTAATTGAGTTTTTGTCGTTCCTGCGACAGCATCTCTCGCTCTCGATCCAAAGCGCGCTTTTCGTCCGCTAGTTTCCGTCTATCCTCGGCGACCTTTTGCTGCTGCTCCAAAACCTGGATCCAAGTCTTGGCTGGCTCTAGCAAAGAACTCCGAGGGTGCTCGGCGAGCAAAGTCTGGAAGGAAAGGATCGCCTTTGGGTAGTCTTTTTTGGGATTCGACGGATGCGCCAAAAGGAATCCGGTGTTGTAAAGCGCGACGTCCGGGGCGATTTTACCTGCTGCGAGCGCCGTCTGATTTTCCTTCAATGCGACATCGAAGTTCGCTGGCGTGGTCATCACAATCGGAGAATGGTTGATTTGCTCAGAAGCGGGGCTTGGCACGATCTCGGTAACTTTGGCACAAGAGACCAATGTAAGGCCGGCGATCGCCGCCGCCGCCGTGCCATAAACCCCTCGGCGTCGGTGAGATTTTCCATCACGGATATTGAAAAAGATTTTCATCGCTTAATTGCTCCTTTCCGCGTCGCTGGATCTTTTGAAAGCGCCAGACGTCGCCTCAATGAGGTCAAGGTATTGCTTGCCACTGTAGTTAGTCGTCTCGACCAGAGCTTTGCTCGCATCAGAAAATCAGCCTCTGTTGTTAGCTTTAGCTCCTTCGGTGGAACGGAAATGCTCTTACTAATTCTGAAGGAAAACCATGTTCCTAAAAGTATTACTGTCAGCATCATGGTGATGGCGATTTGCCGGGCAGCGCGGGCGGCGCGATCGATTCCCTGGAGTTTATCGTGCAAGTTTGTCTGCAAGAGTATTTTTAAACGCTCGAGCTCATTCATGGCACTTTCGAAGACCTTGTCCCGTTCTTGTTGGTAGCGGCTTTGAGCGTAGGTTTGTTTAGCGCGAATGTAGCCAACTTCTCCATCGAACAATTCGTGGTATTGACCATGAAATTGCTCAATCCGGGCCAGTGAATTGGCGACTTCCTCAGACTTCGTCAGCGACTTAAGTTCCATCAGATACCGGGCAAAATCATTTTTAAATTGGCCGAGTTGTTCATGCCGATCTTCAGCATGGGTGAAGATGTATTTCCCGCCATATCGAACTTCCGAAAGGAAGGAGTCCGTCAATGCTTCCTGATAACCGATCATGCGGTGGTCTATATCCAACGCCGCGCGGGCGGTCCCGCTTAGGGTGCCGAGCTGGATGATGGAATATAAACAGGCGACGACGGACAAAAATAAAATTCCCGCATTTCCAAGAATCAGTCGCCAAAAAATCGGAATATCCATGAAACACTTCTCCCAGCTAGAGCGCATTAATGACGGCCGGTTTGGGTTGTGAATGGACTGTCTGGGTTCGAGCGCGCCTTGGTTGGATCGGAAGGCGTACCGTAAAAACCGATCCTTCGCCCACTCTACTATGTGCGTTGATCGTTCCCCCAAGTAGGTCGACGAAGTTTCTCACGATGTAGAGTCCGAGCCCCGCTCCGCCGTAATTACGCGTGGTCGCACTATCGATTTGGCGAAATTTATCGAAAATAAATGGCAGGAGTTCATCGGGTATGCCGGGACCAGTATCGGCTACTCGGAATTCAAGAATGCCTTCGTCAACTAACGCATGGGCCGATACCCGCACGTACCCCGTATCCGTGAATTTGATCGCGTTGTTAATCAGGTTGGTCAAAATTTGCTTCAGTTTGACACGATCACATTCCATGATTGGCAGGTCAGTCGCGTAATCCCATTCAAGAATCAGATCTTTCTCCATCGACAACATATAATCGGATTTGGTCTCGGCCATGAAATCCACAATATCTAAATGATCGGTTTGAACGGTTGCCGTACCACTCTCAATCTTGGTGATTTCCAAGATTCCGTTGATTAGGAATAATAACTGTCTTGCCTGCGTGCGTATTTTGTCCGTGCCCCGTCCCTGATCGGCGCTGATATCGCCGAAGGTCCCCATCTTTAGCGCCTCCGAATAATTCATGATGATGTTGAGAGGCGTTCGCAATTCGTGGGACATAACGCCGAGAAATTCATCTTTGATTTTGTTGGATTTTTCCAGTTCGATTGCCTGTTCTCGGGTTTGCTCAAACAGACGGGAATTGTAGATCGCGATGGCTGCCTCGTTTACCAGGGCGTTTAGAAAATCTATCTCCTCATGACTAAATTCACGCTCGTCGCGAGTGTAAAACGAAAGCACTCCCAATATTTCGCGCTTCGCAACCAATGGTAGCCCGAGATAAGAAGTCAGTTTATGACGGAGCAAGAAATCATGATTTGACCCATCCGGGTCTCGTCGCGCGTTGGAGATCACCACCCGAGACTGCTGCTTCAGCACAAGAAGCGGCAACAGCTGCCCCGATTCGAGGTCCGTCTCCGTCTGCTCGATATCGTCAAAACCTCGGCGCGCGATGGGTTCCAGGTCGTTCGTTTGCTTGTTGATCCAACTCACGGTGACCGCGCAAGTTGGAAACAGCGTGGCGATATGATCCAGCAAGATGCTCAGGACACTGTCAAGGTCCAGCGTCGAGGTGATCCCGCGGTTGAGATCGTAGAGCACCTCTTGCTGTTGTCGCTGTTTGTGAATTCGTTGCGCCGATTCAACGGCTTCCACCTGCCGTTTTTCCAGGGCCTGTGCGAGGTTATCGAAGGCTCTCGCCATTTGGCCGAGCTCGCTATTCTCGTAGGCCAGCGTGGTTCGAGCGCTCAAATTTCCCTCGGCGACTCTGTTGGTGGCGGCGATGATGTCGCGGATGCGGCGCAGGACGACAACATTGGTGCCGAACCAGGCCAAACTGAGAATGATGGCGGAAACGACGCCGAGGGCGATTAGATTTTCAACTAGAATTTCTTTTGTCTTGGCAATTGCTAGCGTGGCTGGAAGATCGATGGCGGCGTAGACAGTTTGTCCGCCGATGGGATTTTTCAGTCGACTGAAAGCAAACATGCGGCGAACCCCGTCCGGTCCGTTAGCCTCAATGGTTTTTTCGGTATTACGGGAAGCCAGGCTCTGCCCGGCGGGTTCGGCGAATATCGGCTTTCCAATCCAGTCGGTCGGCTCAGGATACCGCAGGAGCACAGTGCCGGTGCTACTGACCAGAGTGTACGTCGCTCCCGGATATAAATGGCTGTCGACGATAAGGTGATTGATCCAAGACATGTCCAAAGCAGCAGAAACGACCGCGCGCACGACTCCGGGTTGGTCCGACACAGGATAACTGACGTCTAAAAGTATTTTCGCGCTGGAGGGATGGTAGCGCAGATTGCCGACGGAAAAATCGTAAGTCTCTAAACTCCGAGCGTGATGTACACCTCTTGAACTGGCTAGAGAACTGCTTGCCGGCAGCGCGGTACACAAGGGATTTCCGTTTTTGTCGGCAACCAACAGGTCCGCGTAACGCGGTTCCAGCAGCCCCGAAAGGATCTTGCGGCATGCAGCTTTGTCGCTTTCGCGGATCTGTGGAACTCGAGCTAATGTGACCAGGAATTCGTGGGCATTTTCCAGAACCCGATCTTGCTCGGAGGCGATTAGCCGTGCCGCCACGAGAGCATTTTGTTTGACCTGGCTGGCAGTCAATTCTCGATGCCTTGTCGCGCTATCGAGAATCAAGCCGAAGGCGGGAACAACCGCTATGAGAATCAGAAGAATAAGTCTTGATCTCAAGCTAGAGAGAGACTTTAGCATAAGAATTTGGTATCCGCAGGCTGCTCCTTGGAAGAATTGGCCACCGAAGACAGACATGGCAGCAAGCCGTATGCCAACGCGCGTTTTTGGGAGCTAGCGGGCACTTTTGGAGGGTTTCGGGTTATCTTTTTGCTGATCTCAATGACGGAAGGCGAACAAGCCTGACCAACGGTGGCATTTTTTGCGGCTAAACGGGTTCTAGATCGGCGCGTCTGGCAATCGTAAAGAGAGCTTGACGTAAATTGCGGCATAGCGATAGAGTCCTCGGCTAATACGGAAATCGCGTTGCCGGAGGGTGAGATGGACAAATTGATCGAGCAGAGTCTGACCGCGTTGCTCGCGCGCGAGGGGCTGGAACCCAGAGAGGGCGACTTGGAACAGTTCGCAAAAATCATTGAGCTCTACGTGGAAAATCTCAAGCAGCTCCACTCGGTCAATCTCGGCGCGGAGGAGTTGGGGCCAGTGTTTCGTCCGGAATGGACGGGGAAATAGCTGGAGAATGAAAGATTCCTCACGGAGTTTACCCTGAGCAAAGTCGAAGGGTTCGGAATGCAGTTCTCTTTGTTCGTCGCGCTACTCCGCTGACTATCATTTCGAGTGTGTAGCGAGAAATCTTAGTCTTGTTTTTCGACAAAGAAAGGAATGTCGTCATGGCCGTCGCAGAAAAGCCGCTCTATTACTTGTCGATTCACGAAGCGCAGCAGCTCATTCAGAGGCGTCAACTATCGCCCGTAGAGCTCACACGTGCGGTTCTTGATCGTATTCAAACCGTCGACGGAAAACTTCACGCCTACATCAATTTGATGACCGACAGCGCCATGGAAGAAGCGCGCATCGCGGAGGCGGAAGTCACGCGCGGCAATTGGCGCGGGCCGATGCACGGCATTCCGGTCGCCGTCAAAGATCAGTTGGATGTCGAGGGTGCTCAGGCGCGCATTCGCCAATTCACCAAAGGCGTGGGCGACGCAACCGCCGTGCGAAAATTGCGCGAGGCAGGCGCCATCATGATGGGGAAACTACACATGAGCAGCTTGCCTGATGCCGAACTGCCGATGCCGCGCAATCCGTGGAACACGGAACATATCACCGGCGGGTCGAGCACGGGCTCCGGGGCGGCTGTGGCTGGCGGACTGTGCCTCGGATCGCTCGGCGAAGACACCGCCGGCTCCATCCGCAATCCATCGGCTTTTTGCGGCATCGCCGGGCTGAAAGCGACCTATGGCCGGGTCAGCCGCTACGGTCTGGCACCGTTGAGCTGGTCACTTGATCACTGCGGACCGATGGCGCGTGTGGTTGAAGATCTGGCGCATCTGCTCAACGCGATCGCCGGCAATGATCCTCGTGATCCGACGTCGAGCACTGCTCCTCTCTCGGATTACACGAGCGCGCTGCGCGAAGACGTCAATGGGATGGTCATCGGTGTGCCACGCGACTACATCAATGAATGTGGAGCACGCACCGACCGAGCAGTTCTCAAGCTTGTCGGCGAGGCGATCGACGAATTGAAAACACTCGGCGCCCGGGTAGAGGAAGTCAAAATTCCGACCCTTGGCTTAGCGACCATCGCCAATGCGGTGATCTATTACAATGAATTCTGGGCGGCGCACAAAAGCGACGCGGCAGCGGTATTAAAAAACGGCGCGCCGCAGCGGCGCGCGCGGATCTACCTGGGCTTACTCACCGGTTCGGCAGATTACATCCAAGCGCAAAGAATTCGCAGCCGTTGCCGAGCGGAGTTGGCGGAAGTTTTTGGCAAAGTTGATTGCCTGGCATTGCCCAATCAGGCTAGTCCGGCGCCGCTGGTGAAGGATGTGGGGCCGATCGACACTTTGTTCAAACACGTCGTCCCCGAGTATCACGGTCCGTTCAATCTAACCGGGCTGCCGACGTTGTCCGTGCCTTGCGGCTTCTCGGACACTAATTTGCCGATCGCGCTACAGCTGGTCGGCAAACCGTTCGACGAGCTGACGATTCTTCGCGCGGGGTATACTTACCAACAGCACATGAAGTGGTATGAACGCAGACCGCCCATTTAGCACCAGGCACGACCCAAATGTAGGGGCACGGCATGCCGTGCCTTACGTGGATTTACCCCCACATTGAGGAGAATGACATCATGGACATCGAACGCATCAACCCACGGGAGTGGAACTGCAGCGCGGCCGTGTTTGGCGATCTAGTTTTTCTCTCCGGCGTCGTCGCCGATGACAAGTCGTTGAATATGAAAGGCCAGACAGAGCAGGTGCTGCGCAAAATCGATGCTGTTCTCGCCAAAGCCGGAACGAACAAGGCGCGTCTTTTGAGCACGACGGTTTACATGGCCGATGCGTCTCTCAAGGACGAAATGAATGAGGCTTGGATGGCGTGGGTGGACCGGTCGAATCTACCGACACGCACCGCGGTCGGCGCAGCGCTCACACCGGGGACGCTGGTCGAAATCACGGTCTGCGCCGCGAAGTAACTCGATAACCGCAATTTGGCGTTTATTCACGCTTGCCTCGATACCTTGAAGGAACTCGTTCTCATCTGGGCATGAAATTACCGTGCCTGGACCTGAGTCAACTCGCCAGAATTCTCCGCTTGCTATTCTCGTTCATTTGAACTATTTATCCATCCCCAAAATCAACGGCTGGGACGGAAAGAAGAGTTGTAAGGGAAGTTTACACTACAAGGACGACGCGCAGAGGAATGGAGGCTATGCCCGAGCCACTTTTGACCTTAGAACAGGTCGCCGAATACTTGAACGTCGATAAGTTTACGGTCTATCGCTTATTGGCTGATAAGGAACTGCCAGCTTTCAAGGTGGGCAATCAGTGGCGCTTCAAGAGAAAAATGATTGAAAATTGGTTGAAGAAAAACTCCAACGTTGGACGGAAGCGTTCTCAATAAATCGTCAGTGGTATTTGCCACATTGTCCCGACCTTATTGTAGAATTTTCTACCTATTCCGCTTCCCGGCACACCGCTTCGATATTATGACCGTCGGGGTCAAGCACAAAGCCGCCATAATAATTTGGATTGTACTGCGGCCTGAGACCGGGCTTGCCGTTGTCTTTGCCGCCGGCCGCGATCGCCGCCTGATAGAAGGCATCGACAATCCCTCTCTTGCTCACCTGAAAGGCGACGTGCGTGGTGACGTCGCCCGGCTTGCCTTGGTAAATCCAAAAATCTGCGCGCGGCGGCTCGCCAAATCCGGCGCTGGCAGTGAGGCGGGTCGGCGTGATGCCGTACTCGCGTATCAATCCATAGCCGATCGGTTTGAGTACTTCGGCGTAGAACTTCTTGCTTCTCTCGATGTCGGTAACCTGGATCCCAACGTGAGCGATCATGATCACCCCCTGTTTCGTTCGCCCCCTCAAATGGAGCGACAATGAACTCAAGTCGTTAAGAGGTCGATACCGCAAGATGCCATCATCATAACGAGGCCAGTTAGCCTTTTACCTTATCAATAAATCCGCTTTTCTTGATTTCATCCAGCACACTGCCGTCGAGGACGCGCAGCGACTCTGGGGTTTGTCCCTTCGCTTTTGGATTGGTTTTCGCCGTGTCGGCGATGACGAATTCGAGTCCTTTTCGATCCGGCAACGTCAGCACGCCTTCACCATGCTTGGTGAGATAATAATCGATACCGATGTCGATCATGGCGTCGTCGTCGATGCGCAGGTATTTCTTCAAAACGTCGCGCGCGAACTTCCGGTCTTTCTTTAACAGATAGAGTGTTTCGAGCGATGCTTTCATCGCGTTAACGACCATCGGGCGCTTCTCGGCCAGCACGCTTCTGCGGACGATAAAAGTGTTTTGTGGAAAGGGCACACCGCTGTCGGCCAGGTCGAGCAGCGAACGCATGCCTTGCTTGACCGCGACACTGGCAAACGGTTCGCTAAAGACCGTCGCGTGGGCGGTGCCGGACGTAAGCGCAGCAAGTCGGCTTGGGTTGCCGCCGAGCTGAAGCATCGTCACTTGCTTGGGATCGCCACCGAGTTTTTCAACGGCTAGCTGGGCGGCATAGTCGGACGCGGAACCGAAGCGGCTGATCGCGAGCTTTTTGCCGTGGAGTTCGGCGGCGCTTTTGATTTCCGGGCGCACGATGAGCTTGAAGGGAAAGAAGTTGATTCCGCCGGCGATAATCGTGCTGTCGCCGCCTTGCAGGTTCGCCGTGACCGCCAAGGCTCCGGTTGTAAAGAGGAGCTGGACTTCGTTGGCGAGCAGAGTTTGCATCCCTATGGTTCCGCTCTCGAGCGCGATGTATTCGGCCTCCAGCCCGTACTTCTGAAAAATCTTGGCGTGGTACGCGCCCGGTAGGATGGCATTGATCGCCGTGCCGAAGCCGCCGTTAGCGGCGCGGAACTTTTGCGTTTGAGCGACGCCTTGGGCGGTAAATAGCAGCGGCGCGAACGCGATCAGCAAAATCGCTTGGTTCATGACGAACTCCTTTGTTCAATATCCGCTCGACTGGATTCTCTGAATGAACGTAGCGTCAAGGATTGTTTCCGGCTTCAACGTCGAAAGCTTGGGGTTGGTTCGGGACAGGATAGAGTAAATCTTTTGGAGGCCTTCGGGTTTGGGCCTCAAGTCGTTGCTGTAGGCTGCGACCATCGCGTTGTAGCCGGTGTCTGCATCTTCCACGCGGTTTAGTCGGAGATGTTTGGCCATCGCCTTTAGGACAACCGGTTTGTTTTCCGGTTTTTGAAAGAACCGCAGCGAATCGATGGTTCCCTTAAGCAACGCTTCGTAAGTCTTTGCCTCCTGATGCGCCGCGGTCTTCCTGACCACCAAGGACGAGCCGACGTAGGGAATCGGCGCACGGCTTAAATCGAGCAGAAGCGTGTAGCCTTTTTTCTTGAGCGGCGCGCTGAAGGTCGAGCCCATCCAGGACGCTTGGGCGCGGCCGGTTTCGAGAGCTTGGATGCGCGAGGGCTGATCGCCAAGAACGATGAAACGGATGTTGTCGCGGTCCGGATCGAGTCCGAGGTAATCCAGAGCCAGCATATTGTTCGCCCAACCGCCGCCGCCGATACTTTGAATCGCGACCAATTTGCCCTTAAGATCCTCGGGCCTCTTGAGCTCGGGGCGAGCCATGAAGTCCCCTTCGGGGCGGTGGAACAGCGCCCCGATGATCACGACATCCAACCCTCCGGCAGCGAGATTCAAAACGGCGTTGGAGCTGGTTAGAACCGCGTTCACATCACCGGAAACCAAGGCAGACGCCGCGAGCGATCCAACCCGCATGTAGATGACCTCGACGTTAAGACCGTGCTTGCGGTAAAAGCCTTGCTCGACGCCGACCCAGAGCACCGCCGGATTCTCGCCGCTGGTGCCGTTGGCAATGCGAAAGCTGGTGAGAGTTTGCGGCGCGGCTGGATGTGCGAGAACGAGAACAAAAAATGCCGTAACGGCCAATTGAAAAGAGTGGTGGGGCCGATTTCTAGTAAGGTTGCCAACTGCTTTCATTCCGATCTCCTCGAATGTCGTCATTTTCATAGTGACCCGGAGCCTAAATCATGACAGCGATGCCTGTCAAAGCGTCCTGCCGACTGAGTTAAGAGATCGGTCATTTCATAGCTCCGACCAGATCAGCCGGATGCCAACGAAAACCAAAGCGAGCGCCAGGCCGCGAATAATCCATTTGCCGCCGACCCGATTCGACATACGAGCGCCGATTTGGGCGCCGAGCAAGACGCCGACGGCGAGGATCGCCGTACGCCGTGCGCCGTGCTCGAACACGCCACGCGCAACGTGCACGAGAGTGCCGGTCAACGCCATCACGGCGAGCACGAAGTGGGAAGTGGCGGTGGCAATATGGACGGGAAAGTTCAACAGTCGAGATAGTGCGGGAACGTGAATAAACCCGCCGCCGACGCCCAGGAGGCTTGAAATAAAGCCGACAAATATGCTGAGCACGATGCCGATCACCGGATTGTACTCGTAGTGATAGTGTACGCCGTCCCTGTCGACGAAGTCGCGAACCGTCCACCGCGCCGGCTTCTTGACGGAAGCGTGCGCGCTCGATGGTGCATGCGCGTGCGCATGATGGTCTTTGGCCGAGACCCAGAGAAATACTCCTGCCACGATCATTAAGACGCCGAATATGAGGTCAAAGGCGTAGCGCGGCACGTATGCTGTCGACACCGCTCCCAAGATCGCGCCAGGAATCGTGGCGGCCGCGAAGATCATTCCTGATTTGTAATCGATCCGTCCCATCCGGCTGTACGCCCACGATCCGGACAGTGCGTTGAAGAAAACTACAGCCAAAGAAATGCTCGTGATCAATTCCGTATTTTCATTGGGATACAGAAGCAAGAGGATCGGCACCAGAATGAAGCCGCCGCCGGCACCGATCAAAGTGCCGAAAGCGCCGATCAGTATCCCGAGGGGCAATAACCAAAAATAACTGATCGGGATATCGAGCATGCTGTCTTAAGATTTGCTGGCGCCGAATAGTGGCCGTAGGCCGTTCCGGCCGAAGCTAACACGAAAATGGGAAGTGAAGAATAGTAGCCAACACGACGCCGGACTCAGCAATCGAAGGAGCCCGGCGCCGCGACACGGCGAAACTTAATGGGTTGGCAGCCCGTAGAACCGTTCCGCGTTGCGATAGCGCACGGCGTCTTTGTCTTCCTCGGTGAGCCGTTTGTTCTCGTCGAGCTCTTCGAGCTCGGCTTTGCAGGTTTCGTTGTTGACCTCATGAGGAAAGTCCGAGGAGAAGATGAAAGGTTTGTTGCCGACGATGCTCACGGCGAAGGGCAGGGTAAGCTCGTCGCCTTCGACGCCGACGTAGATGCGGCCTTCGTCGACGTGACGCTTGATGCAGCCGGTGATCGATTCATTTTCGCGCAATTTCAAGAATCGGCCGCGCGGATCGTACTGCACGTGGCTGTTCCACGAGCGCTCGAAGCGTTCGATGCAGCCGACAAACCAGCCCGAACCGGCTTCCATAAAGCCGAAACGAACGTCGGGATACTTGTCGAAAATGCCGTTGAACAAGATTCCGCCGAAATTCACCATCTGGCCGAACGGATGACCGAGCGCGTTCACCGGCGCGTACGGATTCATGTCGTCGAGACCCATATGATCGTGAACGCCGCCGTGGATGCCGATGGCGCATTGGAGCCGATTCGCTTCCTCATAAATCGGCCAATAGCGCTCGTCGCCAAGTTGATTCTGGCTTTGCATCGGCCCGGTGCTTGGCAGCATGGCGCCGCAGAAACCTCGCTCTGTGACGATGCGTCGGAGCTCGGTCACGGCTTCGGCCGGTTCCTGCAGCGGAATCAAGCCGAGGGCCTGAAAGCGCGAGCTCTTGCTGAGATACTCGTCGTACATCCAGTCATTGTACGCGCGGGCTAATTCGATCGCCCAGTCTTTGCTGATGACGCGTCCGAAAGACAAGCCATTGGTGGGATAGAGCACCGCGCTCGTCAGGCCGACGTCTTCCATGAATTGGAGCCAGCCTTCGCGGCCCACTTTGGCGAAGGCGCCGGGCACGAGAATGTGAGCATTGGCTGCATGCAGATGATCGTTCGGCGGATAGGGCGACCGGCCCGAGTCAGAGCGACCGCGATACTCCTCTGGCATGCGCGCCGCGATCGCCGCATGATCTTCCATGACGTGGCCGTCGCCGTCGATGATTTTATGTTTCTTGGTACTCATGGTTCCGTTCCTCCTCGGTATTCCATTTCGCAATGAACGCGTGTCATTCTGAGGCGAAGCCGAAGAATCTCGTATCGACATAGGACAAGATCCTTCGCTCGCGCTCAGGATGACCCTCTCGTTACGAGAGGGTCAATTGATAGAACCGCTGGGCGTTGCGAAACAGAATCGCCTCTTTGTCTACCGCCGTGAGCGCCGGGTTTTCCTGCAGTTCTTCCAGTTCGTGTTTGCAGGTATCCGCGTCGACTTCATGCGGGTAATCGGTCGAATACACGAAGGGCTTATTGCCGACGATGCGCAGAGCTTCCGCGATCGTTAACTCTTCGCCCTCCACCCCCAAAAAGATGCGCCCTTCGTCAATGTGGCGGCAAACATAGTCGATGATCTTTTCGCCTTTCTTGAGTTGAAGAAAGCGGCCGCGCGGATCGTGCTGCACGTGGCTTTCCCAGGAGCCGGTGAAGCGCTCCAAACAAGTGAGCAGCCAGGCCGAGCCGGCTTCCATAAAACCGATGCGCAGGCCGGGGAACTTGTCGAAGATACCGTTGAAGATGATGCCCGCGAAACTGATCATTTGTCCCATCGGATGGCCGAGGGCGTTGACCGGTGCATACGGGCTGAAGTCGTCCATCAGCAACCCCTCGTGCGCGCCGCCGTGAACGGCGATCGCACAACCGAGACGTTCGGCCTCGCCGTAAATGGGCCAATACTTGTCCGAGCCCAGGTGTGGCATGTTCGCACCCATCGACGGCAGCATCGCGCCGCAAAAGCCAAGATCGCGCACGATGCGGCGGAGCTCGATCACCGCCTCCGCCGGTTCTTGCAGCGGGATCAATCCCATCGCTTTGAAGCGCGGGCTCTTCGAAATATAAGTGTCGTACATCCAGTTGTTGTAAGCGCGCGCCAGCTCGATCGCCCAGTCGCGGCTGACGATCTTGCCGAAGGCGAGCCCGGCGCTGGTGTAGAGCACGGAAGTGCCGATGCCGACGTCGTCGAGAAACAGTTCCCAGCCTTCGCGCCCAACGTTGGCGAAAGCGCCTTTCGGGGTGAAGTGGCGATTGGCATTGTGCAGATGATCGATGGGCGGAAATGGGCTCCGCCCGCGCGCCTCCGAAAAGCTTTTGCCGACATATTCATCCGGCATGTACTTCCAAATCGTCGCGATGTCTTCCACGACATGGCCGTCGCCATCGATGATTTTATGTTTGGTCATTGAACGGTCCTTTTTAATCTCTTTGGGTCATTTCCCCGCAGCTTGCTGCGGAACGACAATTCCTAGTCCTAACAAAGTCCGTCATTCCCGCATGCTTTTAGCGGTGGTTCGACTTGGCTCACCACAGCGAAACTCTGACTAGGCCTCGAAAAAACATTCGGGTGGGGGTTTTGCGGGATTCTCCAACACGGGGAGCCGAGAGTCAAGGCGATTTGATTCTAATCAAACGCTGCCCAGTGTTCAGCTTCTCAGAAAGGTCTCGGTTCCGAGAAGCTATTTCTTCAACGACTTGAACTGCTTGAACGTTTGAGACGGCTTGAACCTTTCTTTAGAACGAGATGATTGAACGGACGATCACCGTTGATGAGTTGGCCCATTGGTTGACTGTGATGGCGCGCGTTTGCCCCGGTGCTCCCAAACCACGAGCATTGGTTCACTACACCGATGTGAAGTTGTGGGGGATAGCCGGACGAAATCTGGAAAGACGATCGGGAGGCGATAAATTTTAGTCGACTGAAATGCGAGATTTCGGAACGGCGTTTCGCAACTAACGTCTCTTCGCTCAGTGGGAAGCAGCGTGAGAAAAATGCTGCAACTATTCAACTCCATACTTGACCCCTTAGCCTGACCCTGGGGCAGTGAGCTCGTATTCGGGTTGGCTCAGAACCACAAGGTCTGATTAGCCGCTGTCCCGTCCCTCAGACACAACTCGCAGGGGTTGTGATCCGCTGGTACGCCCACGCCGTGAGCCACAAAGGGATTGGACTCCTCAGAGGGAGAGCCACAGGATCTGTGAATCCGCTACCGTTGGAGGCGACGTGGTACCGACAGTTTTCTGGGGCAAGCAGACTTGCCAGGGGCGGAAAGAATTCTCCTTTAGAAATCTTCCAATGCCTTGATCCTGATGGGTGATTGGTGCGGACCAGCGTCCGACACCGCATGAAAAGAAAACAGGGACGCGTTACCGAAAGATCACCGACTGTGCGAGAAGGGAAAAAAGGGAAAGAAAAAAATTCTTTTCACAGGAAACGTCTGTGCTCCTTGACCTGCCTGCTAATGGGACCCCAGCACCGGCCTTTAGGGGTCCAGGAAAATAACTTTGCGCAAATCTTATGTGAAAGTCAGCTAATCTGACAAGAGCCTTTGCCTGAAATCATTGGGGTTGGCATTTCGGCACGTCTATTGGATATAATCAACGGCTATGGAGGGTTCAATGGAAGTCTATCCTGGCATTACGATGGACCCGGGAGTTCGCTTCGGCAAACCCTGCATCAAGGGTACAAGAATCGACGTCGCCACTGTACTCGGTAGATTTGCCGCGGGGGACAAGGTCGAAGACATCCAGGAAGATTATCAGCTCACCCGCGATCAGGTTATGGCCGCTCTCGCATACGCGACGCACGTAGCCGAGCACCTTCCTCCCGCCGTCAAATCCGCATGATCATCTTGCTGGATGAGAACTTTCCGTTGAGGTTCTACACTCGGCTTCAACGCGAAGGGTTCTCGGTAGAGCATATCTTACTCACCCACAGAGGAATGCACGACCGAGAAATCATCGTCCGACTAAGTCAGGAGGAGTTGCTATTCTTGACGCAAGATGAAGATTTTGTAGACGCGGCACCCGATTGCAAGGCGAGCATCGTCTGGTCGCGTGTTTCCCAGTCGATGGCGGTAGATCGACGAGTTGAAATCTGGCTCAGCGCCGTAAAACAATTTCTTTCTAAAAAGTGGAATGAAAAATTCTTCGAATTGTATGACGACGGAAACCTTCGCCCAATCAAAGTTGTAAAACGATAGCCCCTTCGCCTTGGGACAGCGAAAAGCACGTTCGCTTACAACGCCGCGCAGACACGCGTTCAACGGAAAAGTCGCCTGTCCCCCTTTTTCTCTTTCGACCCCGGAAGTCGCCTTGGTCACTGCTACTTTGACTCGAGTATCTGTTTAACTCGATTCACGATGGCGGGCTCGATTTCATACAAGCCGTTCACCATCTTTTCTATGCCGGGTCCATCGATCGGGTCGATCTCGAGCTTCGCCTTTTCTGCCTCCGCCAGAAGCTG
>DASYUV010000143.1:0-64417 GCA_036000865.1 Binatia bacterium
CTCAAATACCATTTCCGCCGCTCTTTCATCAGGAACCTCGCAGCCTATAACGCTTTCCGCAACCGGATTACCTCAGGGCGCAACTTCAAGTTTTTCTCAATCTCAGTGCAATCCTTCTTGCTCTTCGCTTGTATCGATCAATACCGCGACCACTACGCCAAACGGTACTTACCCAATCACTGTCACTGGCACGGCCAGCCAACTAACCAAGACCACCTCGTTTAGTCTGACCGTCAATTCTCTTACTCCGACGCCCTTGCCGCCTTCCTCTGGTGCGACGATCACTCTAAATTATGACGGCCGGTTGCGCGATCGCGTCGGCCAATCAGAACAAGCCCTAAAGCAAGACGGCACGCTCGACGGAGTTTTTACTGTGACGCTGAATGCTGGCAGTGGCAACAGAACTATCACGCGCCTGCATCTGACGAACACTCCTGGAGGTGTTTGGAACACGGTATCGGGTGATGGGTTCTGGACATTAGGGGCAGCGAGCGGGTTGGACACAGCGTTACTCAATGCGGCTAATGATGCGGTGAACATGGCGTTATCGGACGGAGGAAGTTTTAAAATCTTCGCCTCGGAATATCAGAATCGCATGTTCGATCCAAGCACCACATTCACTTTAGCGGCTACTTTCGCCGATGGCAGTACCGCGACCGCTAAAACCACGATCAATGCATTGCCGCAAGCATTCAATTTCACCTTGGCCAGTGCCGCGAACTTGACTGTAGCTCAAGGTTCTTCGGCCTCAAATACCATTTCCAGCGCTCTTTCATCAGGAACCTCACAACCTATAACGCTTTCCGCGAGCGGGTTACCTCAGGACGTAACCTCGAGCTTTTCGCAATCTCAGTGCAATCCTTCCTGCTCTTCGCTTCTGACAATCAATACAGCGACCACTACGCCGAACGGTACTTACCCAATCACTGTCACTGGCACGGCCGGCCAATTAACTAAGACCACCTCGTTTAGCCTGACGGTCAGCGCCCTGCCGCCATCGGTCTCACCACCGACCGTCCTGCCGCCTCCCTCGACATCTGGAAATGTCTTTTACGTGGCACCGAACGGAACGGCCGCCGGTAACGGAAGCATCTCCAACCCATGGGATTTAAATACCGCGTTGTCTCAACCCGCTGCGGTTACACCAGGCAGCACTATTTGGCTACGGGGTGGAACATATAACGGTATATATGGTGTGGTTCTCAAAGGTACGGCGGAGAAACCAATCATAGTACGCCAATATCCCGGCGAACGAGCGACCATTAACGGGCACCTGTTTGTTTCGGGGTCTTATGTTTGGCTGTGGGGCTTCGAAGTAAAGGGCCCAGACTCCAATCGCCGCTCAGCAATCGCCGTAACCTGGACGCCTTCGGACCTCATAGGAGGCGGGATCGACGTCGTTGGTACAGACGTGTATGGAGGCGGAGTCATTCTTGGCACAGGCGTAAAACTGATCAACCTCGTGGTGCATGATGGTAATAACAATGGAATTGCCGCGTGGTCCTCTTCTCAGGGTACAGAGATTTACGGTAGTTTAATTTATAACAGCGGATGGCAAGGTCCGGACCGCCCTCACGCCCATGGCATCTACACCCAGAATAAGGATGCAGATCCAGTGAAACGTATTGCTGACAACTTCATCTTCAACAACTTCGATTTGGGCATCCAGGCCTACGGCTCAGGCGATTTCGCTAACAACTACACTCTAGACGGCAATATCATCTTTAACAACGGCGCCATCGCCGGCGAACTACAATATGGAGTGCTTACCGGCGCGGGAGGTATGGCAAACAACATCACTCTACTTAACAACCATCTGTACAACACACTGAATGGCGGAAGCATTGCCGAGTTCGGATACGCCTACAGTTTCTATATCTTAAACGACAATCTGACCTTGACGAACAATTATTTTACGGCGGGCGGTGTAAACTTCTACAAGTGGCGCAGCATCAATGCAACCGGCAACAAGTTTTATGTATCCATTGTCGGTGAACAGTCCGATCCCGGAGACGCCAAGCTCAACCGAAGTTTAAATACAGTGTCACCAAGGCCGACATCGGGTGTTAATGTTATCGTCCGTCCGAACGTTTATGAACCTGGTCGAGCTAATATCGTAATTTACAACTGGTCAAAACAGCCGACCGTATCCGTAGATGCATCGTCGGTGCTTAGCGTCGGACAGTCCTATGAGGTCAGGGATGCGCAGAATTTCTTTGGTGCGCCGGTTTCAAGCGGCACCTATAATGGGGGATCAATTTCTCTCCCAATGACCGGATTGACTGTGGCCGCGCCGGTCGGCAACGTGCCGGTTGTGCCGGAGCATACGGCACCGGAGTTCGGAACCTTCATTTTAATCGGTCGCTAACTGTAACCCCGGTACCACGGTTTCCGTGGTACCGGGCTCCCGTTGACTTTTTGCCAGGTTGCTAATGACTGCCCGGAACTTTCCTCGATCCGTTCTCTCCAATTCTGGCACTCGTTCGATCTCAATCCGTAGCAGACCCAGTCGTTCTTCAAACCGTTGACGGATCAAGGCCTCTTCATTGATCCCAAACCCAGGCAAAGCCACAACCTTTACCCTCAACCGATCAAGTTCCTCCTGAATGACTTGACCTTCCAAAACATTCGGAAGATCAATGAAAATTCCGTGGAACCGCACCATTTCCCGACCCTTCGGTCCGACTACAACATCTTCGAGCCGTCCGACAATCTCCTTCAAAACGGGGAGGTGCCGTCGCCCACAGGCACACGGCTCGCCGGACCAAACAGCACAATCCCCAATATCGTAGCGGATAAGAGGTTGCACATGGTTAAGCAGTCCAGTACATAGCACGCGCCCCTCCACACCGGGAGGTACCGGATTCCCCGTGTCATCCACGATCTCGATGATGCCAAAATCCAGACTCGCATGTAAATTGCCCTCTTCACACTCAGTAGCGAGCATGCAATTCTCAACGGCGCCGTACTCTTCGTAAGCACGGGCTCGAAAGGTTTGAGCAATCGCAGTCTTCATCTGCGCGGTCAGTTTCTCGCTACTCAAAACGATTGCATCCGGTTGATAATCAAGAGTCAGACGCTGTTCCAACATCATGCGAGCCAAAGAATAATGGGAAAAAGCATAACCCGTCAGCAACCGCGGGCGGTAGCGATTGAATCCTTCGACGTAATTCCACACCGTGTCCGGTGAGATATGGTAGGCCGAAAAATAGACCTGTTGTTCGGTCCAATTGTAGCGATAGTAAGGCGGTCCTTCATCGCCGCGGGCGACAATCATTCTTCCCCCCAACATAGAACGAGGAAAACGAACACTCGTGCCTGCCCACCCGAAAGAACGAACCTCCCGACCCGCAACAGTTTTCCGGTGGACATCGGCACTAAAAATAGTCGTGACTGGCGTACCGGTGCTGCCGCTGCTGTAATACTTAGTCAGGCGTTCTGATTGGCGAGCTTTTTCCGCGACAAATGATTCAGGGCGTAGTCTAAGGTCTGTCTTCGGAGTGATAGGCAACCGTGACAGATTCGACGCACCGAGACGCGAAAGATCCGACCGAGTTATACCCGCCTGCTTCCATCGCCGCGCATAATAAGGAACGTGATCAAATGCGTGCAGCAGTATCCGGTTTAGTTCCGCATCCACGTAGGCGACCATTTTGTCTTCGGGCCAGCGATCGCGCTCTCTAAAACCGTCGACATATCGGTTGTAGTCGCCACTCATTCTTTCTCGGCGGTAAAGCACTCCATAGAGACTGATACCAAGGTTTTGCGCCCAAACGGGCGCATAAGGGTAAAATCTTTCCAGCCTATGTGCCAAAGCGTCCTCCCCCTATCTTTGAAACTTCACCAAAGTAGCAAAAAGCTCTTCCCATTGGGGCAGAAGGACCGACCAGTCAAAGGCATCGACCTTCTTGCGGCCATTCTTCGACAATTGTTGCGACAGCAACGGCTCTGACAGAAGCCGTCGAACTGCCGCCGCCATTTCCTCCGGGTTATTTGCCGGAACAAGTAACGCATCGTGTCCGTTTTCCAAGAGATGGGAGATACCTCCCACGGATGTGCTAACGACGCACAGACCGCAGGCCATCGCTTCCATAACACTGACTGGAGTATTATCGACGTTCGTCGTGTTGAGAAAAATATCCCCCTGATTCAACCAGTTTGAGACGTCGCTCTTGGGAATTCCTCCAGCAATCTGGATGCGGTCGGCCACACCCAAGTCGGTTGCTAGCTGGTTAAACCGCTGCAGCACCGATTCGTCTTTCGCTGGACCTAACATAAGGAGCTGGGCATCCGGGAAACTGGGCACCAGCTCAGCCAAAACCTTCGCAGCAAGCAGAGGATTGTATAAGCTATGAAACGTCCGCAGCCACACAAGTCGGGGTCTCGGGGAACTTCGGAGTCTAAACTCATAGGCACTCAAATCGAACGGATTTGGCAACAACCGGATATCGCGCCGGCAAAAGCGCAGATGTTCTAATAGATAACTTGAAGGCGTGGTGACAACCGCCGCGGAATTAAGAAGGTAGCGCACACGCCTGGGATATCTCCGGGCAAAGGCCGGCAAATCTCCTCCGTGAAGCGTGAGAATATAGGGTTTGCCAATCCGCCGGAGGAACCAGCACACCGCTTCAGCCCAAATAAAGGCGGGTCCACTATAGAGGTCGACTTGCGCGACTTTGTACCGCTGTTTCTGTCTCCACACCGTAGTCATCATATCGACGAGTCTCGCAATGCGGCCGGGATACTTTGAAGTTGTAATAATCGGCCATCCAGCTTCCGACAAACGCGCAGCCAGATCTTCACAGATGCTCCGTATCCCGCGGGATGAGTACAAAAAATTCCCAACGATCAACGCGCCGCTCCGCTCTTCAGAGTGTGAATTTCTAATCATAGGGATGGCGCTCGCGGATATCTTCCGTAATGATGCCAGGACAATCTAACGAGTTGCCGCGCGCCACCGCGGCATTGCGATGGGAAATGAGTTGCGAAATCCGAATGTCTGACGAGTTATTGCGAGGAGGCGACCTAAAACAAGGTATAAATAAAGGGGGCGACCGCGGAGCTCTGTGCAAAAATCAAAAGCCCACCCATAACGAACAAGACAAGAAGCATCGGGGTCAACCACCACCACTTGTGTTGCAAAAAGAAAAGGAGTAATTCTCCCGCAATTCCGAGTTTACCTGCTAAACTTTCCACAAAGCGCATAGATTTTACTCCTTAGTGTAGTGGTGAATCTTTCTCGACGACGTAATCTCCCATTACAAGAACATCCATTCCGCTCTTGATGAAAGTATTGAAAGCCTCATGTGGTTTATTCACGATCGGCTCGCCTTTTAGATTAAACGACGTATTGAGAAGAACGGGAACGCCAGTGGCCTGACCAAAGGTTTCAATCAGTTTATAGTATCTAGGGTTGAATTCTTTGGATACCGTTTGGAGCCTGCCCGTGCCATCGACGTGGGTGATGGCCGGTAGTATATCTCTCTTTTCTTCCTTTACGTCGACAACGTAGAGCATGAATCGCGCTGGATAATGCTTCGTTGCATGGGAAAGGGCAAAATACTTCTCCGTTTCTTCGGCGAGTATGGATGGAGCGAAAGGGCGAAAGGGTTCGCGAAATTTAATCTTAACGTTGACAATGTCCTTCATTTCTCGCCGGCGCGGATCAGCGATGATACTGCGATTTCCCAAAGCACGCGGTCCCCATTCAAATTTGCCTTGAGACCATCCGATGACCTTGCCACTTTGAATGCTGTCAACTACGCGTTCAATTAACTTGTCCTCATCACCGAAACATTCATAACGAATGCCGGTTCTTTTCAGAAATCCTTCGATTTCCTCTAAGCTATTTTCTTCTCCCCAATATGCGTGCTCCAATACGAAATCCCGCGGTTTTCCTAAAATCGAATGATATGCATAGAGCGCGGCGCCAATGGCGGCCCCGCCGTCCCCCGCGGAAGGTTGGACGTAAAGCTCTTCTACTGCCGTCTCGCGAATGATTCGCCCATTGGCAACACTGTTCAGTGCCACGCCACCCGCCATGCAGAGCTTGGTCAAACCCGTTTCTTGGCAGGCCGTTTGAGCCAATTTCAGGAGGACTTCTTCGGTTACGGCTTGAATACTCGCGGCCAAATCAGCGTAATATTCATTCTCTTTCGCTAACTCGTTGTAATTCCCCGGCTTGTCGCCGAAATAAGAAGGATAACCGCTGCTGGGAGTAAAAAATAGAGCTTTGGGATCGCGGGAGACGCCAAACAGCTCCTCAAATTTACGGCTGAAGGTTTTCTCCGTTGAGTGATGGAAACAAAAATAATCCATATCAAGTTCGAAGCTTCCATCGCTGTTCATGTGAATCAGCTTGTTTACTTTGTCGACGTACCGCGGCTTTCCAAAGGGCGCCATCCCCATGACCTTGTATTCGCCTTCGTTGACCTCAAAACCCAAAAAAGCAGTGAAGGCGCTGTAAAGCAGTCCGAGCGAATGGGGAAAGCGGATCTCCCGTAGAAGCTTGATATCTTTTCCCTTCCCAACACCGAGACTCGCCGTAGTCCACTCCCCGACGCCGTCGACCGTAAGGATTGCGGCTTCTTCAAACGGAGAACAAAAGAAAGAGCTCGCCGCATGGGAAAGATGGTGCTCGCTGAACAGAATATGCGACGGTGAGACACCAAGCCGTTTTTGAATAAGTTGCTTTATCCACAGCTTGTCTCCCAACCACGTGATCATCGCTTCGGCGAACAGCCGGCGCGATCGCGGAAATGATTGCAATGACGACAGAATCAGACGTTCAAACTTCACAAATGGCTTCTCGAAAAACACCACATAGTCCAAATCACAGCTATTGATCGCGCCGGTCCTCAAGCAAAAATCAATCGCGCTTTGGGGAAAATCATAGTCATGTTTCTTGCGCGTAAACCGTTCTTCTTCCGCGGCCGCAATGAGCCGGCCGTCCCGAATCAATGCAGCCGAGGCGTCGTGGAAGTAGCAAGAAATTCCGAGGATATTCATCTATGACTGCCTCCGAGCATTTTCTAACGAAACTTCCGCGCCATCTTTTCGTGGTTGCCATCCGCGGGTCCGTCCCGGCTTAATCCCCAACGGATCGGAGGCCAAACGAATAGCCAGAGCGAAAGGGCAGACGATGACGAAGTAAAACAAACCTAGAATAATCCGAGACTGAAATTCACCGATCCTTTTGCCAATGCGTTTCCAATTTTCCCAAATTTTTAAGATTATTGATTTCATTGCAGTCGCTTTTTCACTACGCGTCGGGAATCAAACCTTTTTCCCGCACCAGATTCGCCAATCCTTTACCTATAAACTGGGCGCCACGAACGTTTAAATGAACGTCGTCATAAATGAAAGCCGACGTCTTGGGCATCAAGGCAGCGGCATCGTAAACTGGAATATTCTGCTGAGTTGCGGTTTGACGCACGACCCGATTCAACGATTCCATCGCCGCATCCATATGATCCTCTCGATAGGTTACGCCATTTCGATAGAGCATCCATTGCCAAGATTTGGATTTCCCATCTTGCCCGTTCCAGGTTGATGGCTGAGTTATTAAAACCAGTTTGACGTTGTGCCCCTTCGCCGTGCCCATGATCGATTTTAGATTGCGCTCGTAAGGTTCGAGATCCAGCCTGGGTTTGTCGTCGGTCGTCTTTGCCGCCCTTCGCAACGCCACTTTTTCTTTGTAGTTGGACACCTGAGTAATATTTTCAAGTATCTGCCGTTCCGATTGTGAGCCGGTCCGATGAAATAGGCTATGCACTCGTCGCGCAATCTGAAATTCCGTGCCGATGAACTTTAACAACGTTGACAACGAAAAACTGTTTCCCCGCTCTATGCTGTAGTGCAAATAGTCAAAACCATAGATGGACTTCGTAAGATCATTGACTCCCGAGAACACCACGATGATATCCGGTTGTAAATGTAGGATACGATGCACGATCATGGACAGATGATCGTCCAACGCCTCACCCGATCGCCCCGCGTTGTATACTTTTACGCGCGTGGCCCCGCCTCGGAATTGATTCAATTCATTTTGCAGGACGCGATCGATGGCTTCGCTATCGTCCAAATAAAAACATTCCGTCGTGCTCCCGCCGACGAGAAAAACACGGATTTCATTGGCCGGTTTAGGATGGTGCAAATGCTCTCCCCTAAATCCCATGTTGTTTGTGCTGAACTGACGTTGTCCTTCGAGACCCGGCAGGCCCGGTTCAGCTTCGGTAATCATCCGAAAATTGGCCGGGAATGTGGCTCGAATATAATGATTAAGCTCACGATGCTTGTAGGATTGGTATGGATCGGGAATCGGGGCAAATGTCGACAAAATATATTCTGCTATTCCTAAAAATAGAATCAGACTAATTGTGCCGACCAGCGGTGCGGCGATTCGTTTCAGTCGTATTTCTGCTGCACCAACTCCGGACACGAGAGTACTAGCAGATCTATTCATGAACACGGGCACCCATATATCTTGCGGGCACAAGAGTACGATAAATGTTCGATACTAACCGAATCGTCGTTTTTGGATTGTAGCGTTTCTCCACCCATTGCTTAAAACGCTTTCCCAGCATCGCTCTACGGTCAGACGAGCAAAGAATGGACGAAATCGCTTCTGCTAACCGCCTTGGATCAGCCGGTGGGACGAGAACACCGGATCGTCCTTCCTCCAATACTTCTCCACATTGTCCAACCTGCGTAGCAACAGAGGGCAATCCCGTGATCCCATACTCGATGAGCGCCAATGGAAGTCCTTCTGATCTCGAGCTTAAAACTCCAATGTCGCATGCTCTTAGAATATCTAAAACATCCGTCCGTGGGCCTAAAACTGAAACATTATCACTCAGCCCTTGAGCGATAATCTCACGCTGAATCACCTCGAAGTAGCTCGGGTCTCCCTTTTGCCCGACGAGAATCAAGTGCACGTCATGGGCACTGTGGCGCACCAATGACATCGCGTGAAGCAGGGTCAAGTGGTCTTTCTCTGGCCGAAAGTTGGCGATACAGACGATACGTTTGCCTCGTTTTCCCGGCAGTTCCAATCGGTGTCCGTTAGATTCTGACTGACCGACAAAGTTCGGGACATACCAAACTCGCTGCGCCGGAATGCGAAGTTTCGCGCGCGACCATTCCGCGAGCGGTTCGTTAACCGCGATCACTGCACCAATGCCAGACACCGCCAAACGATAGAGCCACGCCGGCCTTTGTTCTACTGCGTAGCGACCAAAATGATCGTGCCACACGACTACCGGATACGGCGGAAAATGGGCCGCAGCCGCGGCAATAAATACCGCAGTCCCATGCGCATGGAGAATTTGGATCTCGTGGGATCGAACAAATTCAACCAGGCGGCGTATGGCCTGGGGATCGAAGCGCCATTTGCGAGCTAGCTGCAAGCGGCCAACGTCAGGCGCGATCAGTCCCGCTAGCGGACCTTCCCTTCGAGTCGTACAGAGGAAATTGTCATACAAATCTCGCGGCAGGTAATTGGCCAGATTGACCGCGACTCGCTCGGCTCCGCCGACGTTGAGCGAATCTGTCATCTGCATTATGGCGATTCGCTTCATGCCGAGAGATCAAAACTTCGCTGGTGCGTTGCGTCGGCTGGGACGGCGCCAAAAGACACGCCCCACCGCTCGGTTAGCAATGCTTTCAACGCATCTCTCAACCCTTCCAGCGAAAACTTCTGCGCCCAAGCGCTGGCCTCAGCCCTCATGAGTTGCAATTTTTGCGGCTCAGCTGCGATTGATCTGAGTACGTCAGCCAAGCTATCTGGATCTTTTTCGGAAACAAGTATTCCGCGCCCCTCGCCTAAAATGTCCGGCAGAGCCCCCTGATTGATCCCGACGCAAATCAGCCCAAACGCCATCGCCTCAACAACCGTTTTCGGCCACCCTTCCGTTTTTGAGACGAGAACCAACACATCGGACGCCGAGTAAAAATCCAGTACCTGGTCAAAACTCATGGCACCGGCAAACGTTACATACTTGCCAAGACCCAAGGACGATGCCTTATTCTGCAAAACCTCAAACTGCGGACCATCGCCAACGATCGTCGCTTCCATGGCAATCCCATCCTCTTTGAGTCGGCCGATCGCGTCGAGGATTACATCGACATTCTTCTCTTTGGAAAGACGGCCGACGAACAAGAGCTTTAGAGGCTGGTTCGTCTTCTTATTGGCCGCGGCTGCGCGCGCGTGTGCAACCTGATCGTTGGTCATGATCGAGGTGAAAAAAGGAATGATCTGTTTCGGTTGATTTGGCCAGTGACCATAAACCGTCACAGGCCCCTGCCACCAACGCGATCTCAATAAGCCCTTTTGCAAACGCCACGTTAAAGGCTCATCGTCGAACCGATTCCATTGCCCGGCATATTTCGCCACGAGATAGCGCGAAAATAGAGGCGCCAGCAACACGCCGAGAAGCCCTAAGTTACCCGGACACCGGATGTGAATAGCGTCGGCTTTAAGCATCGCAAAACTTAACTTCCAGAGGTGGACCGGTAACAACAACAGCTGGATTAGACGCGCCGTAATCCTTTCACCGCCCGTCTCCAACTGCGGTACAATAGAGATATTGTCGCGCGTGAAAGCCAAGCAATCGTCAGGCACGGCACCCTGTCGACACGGTGCCGCGATCGACACTTCAGCGAAAAGATCCGCCCACATATCGATTTCCCTAGCGTAGGGGCCGTAGGCGTAAAGACGCCCGCCGGATCGAAAATGAGCGACGTGGGACACAATCAGTAGGCGCACAGGTCAATGTTCTCAGGGTGAGTAAGTACAGCAGGCGGAGATGGTTTACGTCTTACGCCGATACAAATGCATCAGGCCGTTTTCGGAGGAAACGAAAATCCGGGAATACGCTGTATTCAGTCTCTTGAAGAAAGGACGAGCCAAATCATCGTTTTGAATCTGATTATCCTTGATGCCCCACACAAGAACATAATCTATTCGTCCTCCGGTGCGATCCGCATAGCTCAAGACCTCATCGGCGGACGTCAGATTTTCCAAGTTGCGCAGGTGCACAAAGGGATTTAATTGCGGGCGGAACTTAATGGGAAACCCCGTGCTGTAGCCTTCGTAGTTGGTCAGTAAGACCGCGTTTCTCTCAGCAGCGATGTAGCTAGCCGCATGCATGAATGGTCCGACCTTGAGAAAATGCCCACCCGGCACTCTCTCCCGATTGGAAAATGATACCGGCAGGAGAGTAGCATTTGGCTCAATAAATTTGCTGGCCGAAACGTACTCCCGTAGATATCTGTTGATATCGGCGTACTGCATTGAATTTATGCCGAGTAGCGTTAGTGACAAGACCACGGAGGTTCCAATAACGACGCGGCTGAGACCCATCGAAAAACGCTGGGCCCCAAACCAAAGAATGAGCGCAAAAAACAGGTATAGCGCCAGCCTTGGTGGAATGACTCCGCCTCCCGCCGCACTTCGCGGTGCCAGGGCGTAGATCACCACGAATGAAATGAAAACGACGAGCAATACATCCCATCGGCGAAAATCGCGTCTCACGATCTTTGAAGTCAGTAAGAACGTCAAGAGAAATGCGAATCCCAACGTGAACGGCAGATACACCAGCATCTCCGCGCGTTGGTACGAAAGCAAATGCCACACAATCATTTTGGGGTTCCACGCCGATAAATCGTATCGTGCGTTCCAACCGGAATCTTGTACAAACAAGCAAGCCAAAACGACCGTGGGTACGAAGAATAGCAGGGAAAGCACGTTGAGCGATAAGAGAACTTCCTTAACGCGACGAAGCCGTCTTTCCTTCGTTCGATTAGGTTTTTCGAGCATCGCCCCCGACAATGCGAGGACCGACACAGTTACAAAGGCAAGTACCCACGACACGATGTGAAAAAAGTAGAGTAGTGTGGAGATAAGAGCCAGGGTTAGCCCGTGCCGCAGACCAAATCTTTCTCGGTGTTTTATCCAGTATCCGATGCAAAAAAAGAACATGACCAGACTATAGGAGAAATTATAAAACCCCATGTGAAACGTATAAGTATAAATCAACGGCAGCGACAGGAAGGCAACGGCTTCATTCTCGACATTGATCGATCGAATCGCATACCGTATCGAGAGTGGTAACAAGATCACGTAACCACTGAGGAAAATTTTTTCAGCCACTAACATGGGAACCAAGCTCATCAGACTCGCCAAAGCGACATGTCCCAACCAAAAGGCGCTTATCCCTGTGTTGATCGTATAATATTCCCGCAAGGTTGTGAGCGCCGGGAGGTTATATTCACGGATGATATTGGCGTTATCAAGGTGCGTCGGTCCGTCGCCCGAAGGGAAGTATTGAAAAGCCCAGATCGGTACAAGGTGTAAAAGAATCAGTGCGCCAAATAGTAATCTCTCTCTGGCAGATAGCCAAAGCCACACACGGCCTGATCTCATTAGTTACTTCCGTGTGACAACGACTCATTGTGATCCCCCGGTGTGATAACTAGAGCGCTGTTTGTTGCTGGCTGATATGGCGATAAACGCACCGGATCATAGTCCGGCTCGAGCAGCCAAACGCGGCGACCTTCGAAGTACCTGATTAGCGCCCGATCCTCAGTCTCACTCATCTCGCGGGCCCAGACGACCCTGGCGCCGTCGATGTCCGCCGCGTTGTATACCCACTCCTCGTGAATGTCGTGATCCGACGTGTACTTCACCAGAACAAGGTGACGTTCACCCGACCGTTCGAGTTGATCAAGTAACTGAGAGCGGCGCCAATTGCCTGACCAAGACGAATACCAGGTCCAGCCGGGCGACCGAGGCGTCTGATTGAGGGCTGCGGCGCTGACGCGCACTACAAATAAGAGTAAGCAGATGACGGGGATGGCCCGCGCCGCGAGTAGGCCGGACCGTCTCCCACGCCACGTCCAAACGCGCAAGTGCCGCATTGATTGCAATATGAGTGCGTAGATAACGCAGGTGATTGGCGCCACGTAGTGAGGGACCAGCCAAACTTCCAGCAATAGTCCCACGATCATGACGGCTAAAACGATCATGAGAAACCGCACCCGTCGATCACGCATCACCCAGGGCAGCATCACCAAGGGGAATACTAGAGCCGGACCGATAAAGAACGATACTATAATGCCGATCTTTTCGCCCATCGCGCGTGCCAAACCAGACAAAGATTGAGTTCGATAATACTTGGGCAACTCCCACGTTAAGTAAAACCGCTTCATTTCCTCGTTTCGATACTTTGGGATGGGAGTAGGGGACTGCCAGACGAAAACTGGTGCCACGCCGTAAGTAGCACGATTCGACTGATACGGGAGACTAAACGGACTACCGAAAACCCGAAATTGATAATAACCCATTGCCGCGACGGTTGCGGACATGATGAGAACCAGCGGTAATAAAATCTGCCGGAATGCAATGCCGAGCGAAGATTGACGTCTTTTGAGAACCCAACCTATTAGCGCGGCTGCGACGGGTATACTAAGAACGAAACCTTCGTAGGGGCGCCCATTCGCCAAGACGGCCAAGCCCAGTCCCAGCAGCAAGGCATCTCTAGGACGTTGGTCGTGAAAAATCCTGGGTAACGCGCCGAGTACCAATGCGCCACCAATAGCCGCATGCGCCCCGCCCCAATAACTATTGGCCCAATCGCTAAACACGCCGATCCGTAACGCGGCAAGTAATCCTCCAAGCAGTGCCCAAGAGGGAGGAAGCCACCCCTGCAACATCCAGCAGATGGCGGCACACATAAGCGCGATGCTTAACCATACACCGACCCAGGGCTGGCCGGTCAGTGCCTGCCCCGCCCCAAGAATGAGTCCTTGAACGGGCGGATACATCGACTGATACGTGGGCTGGTGGCTAATATGCATACTCTCAAAATGAGTCCACATCGGATGCGTGGGATTAGACAACCGCCCGTGCGAAAACGTATCAGCCGCCAGCAGATAGCTATACTCATCGTGAGTCCTCGGCATCGGTACGGGCAGTATCGGCAGCAATGCTCCTCGCAGGAACAAGCTGATAATTCCCACACTGATTACGGCAAGCCCGCGTCTATGCACTAATCGACCAATTGCGTGCTCTACCGAGGCAAATCCTTTAGAACCGCATTTAGGAAAAAGCAGCGCGATGAGCACGGCGACCAAAACCGCCGCAGCTTCAGCGATAAACATCCCAGAGCTTAAAAAGCCAGGCGCCACTAATCCGATAAGATCACGCGATGACATGACTTAGATTTTCATCACACGAACAACTAGGTGGAGATTTTGAAGACCCGAGGAATGCTAATGCATCGCCCTTGCGCGCATGACGAATTGATATGCGAACAAACCCCTAAACAATCTCGTCACAAAGTAATTGAATTCATGCAACGGGTAGAACATACGTTTTTCCGTGACGGGTAACACTAATTGTACGGGTATGGGTGAAGGAACTACTTCAACGATCCGCCCGCCACTTTCCTGTAATAAATTCTTTATTGTCGAAAGGGTAAAAAAACGCAGGTGTGTTTTGTCGAGTATGCCACGATTTGCGTAGTTGAACATGCCGAAAAGCAGGCTCAGCCGAACCGTAAAATTGGCAACATTGGGCACTGATATGACAACTTCTCCGTTTCGTTTAAGCGCTGGTAGGGAGCGGCGCAGAACGGCGGCGGGATCGCGCAGGTGCTCAAGAACGTCGGCGAATAAGATATAGTCGAACCCGTCGCGAAAGGGAAAATCGAACTCTTCGATGTCCGCTTGGTAGAAACTATCGTAGTGATGCCGCGCCTTCATGGCGAGCGCCTCTTCTCTTTCGACCCCGGCCACGTAATGACCCTGCTCCTTTAAAATTGCGCCGAAATAGCCATCTGCCGTGCCAACTTCCAAAATGCGCAACGGTCGGTTCGCTTCGGATAAAAATTTTAGGATCCAATAATGGCTGTTATACTTAAAACGTTTGAGCTGGTAAGACTGCTGTTTGATTTCCCCGGCAAAGCTTGCCGCACGGGCCGGACTTGTAGTCATTTTTATAGTCGGCTATGTCTTTACGCCGCTACTTAGTGAGCCAGACTTCGGTTTGCTTACCCAGAGTGAAGTTGTCAGCGCTGCTCAGAGAATTGTTCGGCGATCCGCCGGTAATTGTTGATGCCGACACAGGTTACGGCAAATGCAGTCCCCATCATTCGAAGGATTCAAGCGATCTCATTCGGACTGGCGATGGTGGGATGCTTCTCGAAGATCAACTTTGGCCCAAGCGTGTGTTGCTACGCTGCCGGTATTCTCGGCTTCAAACCAGCAGGCTTCCGCGGGAAGCGCCGAAACCGGAATTCGCGCGCAACGCAGCGATTCGGGCGCGCGCCAAAAAGGTAGAGGTCAACTAAATAGCCACAAACGTAATGACGAACCGCAGCTCATCCCGCGCGCCTTAGCGCCAACATGGTCAGCTGATCATGCCCGCAGGCTTCAGGTAACTCTCTCAGTCAGCTCTCGTATATCGAGCGGAAAAACATTCAAACTGTTTCTGGTGCAGCAGTGAAAAGCGGTGAAGAAGATAGCGCGCCAATACAGCCAGTATGCTAAGCCCGTAAAGGACACTGGCGCGGAAGCTCGCGCTCGAGGCCCCGGCGAAATACCGGGTGGGCACCGGAATCTCTTTGACCGTAAACCCTATATGTACCGCCTGCACGAGCATCTCTTGGTCAAAGACGAATTTGTCCGAGTTCATAAGAAAGGGAACTTCCTCTAAGACTTTACGGCTAAAGGCCCGATATCCAGTGTGATATTCTGAAAGATTGAGTCCCAAAACTGAATTTTCCAGCCAAGTAAGAAAACGATTGCCGACAAACTTCCACCACGGCATCCCCTGTTGCATGACACTCTCCCCCATGAAACGCGAGCCAAGAATTACGTCGGCATCGCCTCGCTTCAAGGGCTCGACGATATCCGGAAGTAAAGTTGGATCGTACTGATAATCCGGATGGAGCATAACCACGATGTCGGCGCCAGCTTTGAGAGCTTCGGTGTAGCAGGTCTTTTGATTGGCTCCGTACCCGAAGTTCCGCGCGTGGACGAAAACTTCAAGGTTCAATTCTCTGGCGATCCTTACGGTATCGTCCTTGCTCCCGTCGTCGACGAGAATTACCTGGTCGACATTCTCCTTGGGAATCCCATCGTAGGTAATCCTGAGCGTCTTTGACGCGTTATACGCGGGCATGACGACGATGACTTTGGCTTTTTTGTTGCCCTGTTGCGACATCTTAGCCTCCGTTAGCTCGCCTTGAAAAGCAAAAGCTTTTCTTTGCGGGTACCGACAAACTCTTTCTTCAAAACTAGCCCGTAGTTTTCCGGACGTTCGGCGGCATTGAGGAAAAATATTTGCCAGGAATTTTTTCCATTGACACGTAGTAAGCGTTGCGCTCCTTTAACTCTCGCATCAGATGAGTTTCAGCGCGGCAATCACCGCAGCCAAAACCGCCGCGATTTGAGCGACGCACAAAGGCCCCATCAGGAAACCAAGCCCCGCCCGATGCACACTTAGCCTCGCCAAACCTTTGTTGTCCTGGATGAAAATTTTCCTGCAAACGTATTTGCATTGTTTTCTGGAGTCTTTAGATAGGATAAAAAGCCAAGTCCCAAGAACGCCCCCGAGTTAGCATCCATAGCAGTTACGGTCATAGCAATCGTAAGGTAGGCCACCGCTCCAAGCAAAGGCGCGACTTCCCCACAATAGCGATGATGTTTGAACCCCTGGACCGCCAAGCCACCGACGATCAAGAAAAGGACCGTCAACCCGATAATACCCGTCTCGACGCCTAGGTGCATAACTAAAGAATGCCACATGAATTCTTTGCCGGCTTGAAACGTCACGAAAGAGCTGGTCCGCGAATATTGGGCGTAAATAGACTGCCCGGAGCCAGGACCGAAACCCCACACAGGGGAATCCAGGAACACTTCAGGAAAAAGCATCCACTGGTCGGAACGTCCGCTCGATTTTTGCATAATCGTCTGGTCATCTGAGACCGTCTTATCAAACCAATGAGTCACATACTCACCGCGTTCTGATTGAAGCAGAATTAGCACGCCAAAAACAGCGACAACCGCGAACCGGAGCAGCATCGCTCGTCTTTCACTCTGCAGGACAAACAAGACTCCAAGGGCAATCAACGCAATAAGCCAGCTAGCCCTGGACGTCGAAAGCAAGAGAAGCCCGCCCGCAGCCAGCGGGGCGATCTGGCGCAGGAGAGGAGATTTTTCCAAACCGAGCCACTTGCCTCCGTCAGCGAGCGCAAGAACAAACGCAAGTGTAAGGGGAAGTCCAAGGGTAATCGGATTGCCGATCCTGACCCCATTGATTTCACCCATGCCCAGCCGCTCACCAAAGGCGAGAAATGCTAGACCAATGGACACAGCGGACAGTAAGATCCCAAAAAACGCCGTCGCTAGCGAAGAGCGGTGCCAGGAAAGGAGGTATATGGCCGCGGCGCTCAGAGACATCTCTAGGATCCGCAGATTTACAGAATAATCCCCCGTCAGCATTAGGGTAATAACCCAATAAGCCGCGCTGGCAATGAGCAGCCAGCGCAAACGGAGATTATCCCACAAACGGCGGTAACCCTCAGGCTTTGCGATATGCCAAATAAGCACTATCGCCCCGAACGCCACCAGCACTGAATTATAAAAGAACAATTCCCGTAGATACATCAACGCGGGTAATGTCCCGACGACCAAGGTTGCCAGATCTACAGGATTTCGATGTAGAGCGTTACGAACGACGAGGAGGAGGAAGATTGCAAAAAACCAAAGAGCCGCCCAGCCCACGGAACCGAGGGCCATTAGCCCCATAGCCGGGATGACACAAAGACAAATTTGAATCAGCAGCGGCCGCTTGATCGCCGCATGAGACCTCGCCCGCTTCGCCACCAGCGTCCGCGAATGTGCATGCTGTCTACGGGGCACCGGGATGGGAGAACTCAATTCACGTGTGGAATTCATCGGGCTTGATTCTTCAACTATGACTGCGCCTCGTCCACCTGGAGTGCGTATTGCCGGCGTGGCGTTGGTTCGGTATAGGACGGAGGTGAAAACAAACACCGGAGCGTCGCGCTTGCCAAACCAAAACCATGAGCAAGGACACGCGGGCGCGTGGGTCGCGCTAGAAACCACGCCAAATCCATGATCATCAAAAATAAGATATCGAGCCAGAAGCGCGCTCGGTCCACCATCTTTGCATCAGCAGAGTGACGCTTCCAGATAAAGTAGCGATTGCGAACCTCCATAAACGCCTTCCGATATGAGGTCGGCCTCCCGTCCGGGGCATGATTGTGATTCACATGCGCATCGCCGCACCAGAGAACCTGCCAACGCCGGCGAACTCGAAGTGACATCTCCAAATCCTCGCCTTGCGCGTAGCCGTAGAAGAATTCCGAAAAGCGGTGTTCAGCGAATACTTCTCGCCGAAAAGCGGATGCGCCGCCGTCAACAATATCGACTGACCGAACGCCGGAGAAGGACGGAATCGTATTTCTAGGTACAGAGGTTCCGGACGGATGATATATCCGTGGCGGCAAACGCGGCACAAGGCCGAGAGCGAGACGGATTCGCCAGCGACGGGGGACCGGCTTGTTCATCTCGTTGACGATAAGCCCCGTCACTGCGCCGATTTGCTTCGATCTGTCCTCAACAAATACTTTACGCATGGAGCTAAAGTAGCCCGGCAGCGGCAAGCAATCATCGTCGAGAAAAAAAACATACTGGCCTCGGCTGATATCGATGCCGACATTGCGCTGCCGGGTTAAGCCCTTTGGGCTTCGGACATAGACCAACGCAAATGACAAACCCCGATCTTTCGACCAGCGGCGAACTGCTGCTTCCGTGTCCGTTCCTTCGGAACCATCCACGATCACAATTTCCGCAGGCTGATCCGGCAATCCACTAATCGCCGTGAGTAAGGTTGTCGTCTCTCGCGGGCGTTGGTAGGTCGCGATCACAAGGCTGCAGTCATCAAGTGCCATCGATGATCCCCCCAAGACATTCCAGCCCAAGAGGTTTTGCAGCTTTGGCCTAGCATCCATCCACTGAACCAACCGCGCCAGCGGCTGCCTCTCGCCGCACCGAAGATCGAAGTATTTGGTCGCCAGCAAATCGAAATTCATCGATGCATCGAAGATAAAAGGCTTCGTTTTGAGGAATTACCGCTTCTAGGGAAAACATTTCCTTTGCCCGTTTGTAACCTGCAGCTCCGAGACTCTCGGCAAGTTGATCATTTTTAAGTAGGCTGACAATCGCATCTGCAATCTCGGCCGGTTTGTCAGGTTCGACCATCAATCCATCCACTCGATTTCGCATGATTTCTGGACCCGGCGGTCTCTGGGTATAAATGGTGGGACAACCCTGAGCCATAGCTTCAACTGGAGCAAGACCAAAAGATTCGGCGTAAGATGGAAACACCGCGAGTCGCGCGTTTTTCAAGGCCGCGACCACCTGTTCCCTCGATACATGACCATGCAAGCGCACACCCGAGCTCTGGTCGTCGCCCAACAGTGAAACGAGATGTTTTTTCATAGATTCCCCGGAATCCGTTTTCCCATCCTTTCCAAAGATGTCTAGCTCAGCGGATTCACAAAGCTGCTTAACCCGGGGCCATGCTTTAATTAGCGATACGATTCCTTTTTTAACTGTTAGAGTACCGGTGAACACAACTCGATTCCGGTCGCGCCTCGCCATCGGGACGCACAGAAATAGTTCGACCGGATTGTAGATCACGTCGGCGCCGGCGCGCAGATTGAATAACGCGACGGTCCGATCGTAGGCATACTGACTCACCGAACAAGTAAAGTCGGCCCGACGCAAAGAGCGCTTCTCTAACGCATAAGTCACCCGTTCAGGAGTCTGTCCCATTTCCTTAGCGAAATAGCTTGCAGATCCATGCAGACGTGTCACCACGGGGACCGTGAGTCTTGTCCAAAAGGCTGCGGGCCCGTGAAAATCTGGAACTTCGATGAGATCGACTTCATCCTTGGCACACCAATCAGATAGGATCTTAAAAAGCCGCCGTCGAGATCGCACCCAGCCAAAACGGTGAGAAGGCTCGCGTAATCGCCATACTCGGACACCTGAAACTTCCTCGTAATCAGCGCTTGGACTATTGGCAGGATACGAGCCAATTACACGTACTTGGTGCCCCATCTTGACAAGCGATCGAGCCAAAGTTTCGACCACAGATCCTATCCCTCCATGTGGACCAGGAGGATATTCGGAGCAGACAAAGGATAGATTCATTGGCCTAAGATCACCGTCGCGAATTTAAGCCGGCCCGAGGGCGACAACGCGGCGCAACGCCTGACAACAACGTGCGCTGGCTTCAGAAAAAGGTTCCATGACCAGCTCCTTTAACCATTGCCGTCGTGCCTCCGCTTTCTCCTCTGGCCGCGCTAAGGCATGCAAGACGGTATCTCCTAACTGCTCCTGCGATTTGACCCAATAAACTGGCTGGAATCGGTGTACTGATCTGAAATGGGGCTGTCGATAAACTGCATGGATACTATTCTGTTGTAACCCCTCTACAGAACTCGGATCATAATCGATATAAATTCCCGGCTTGTCCATCACCGCAAAATCCATTGCCATCGTAGAACCTAGATTCACGACCATGTCGCAATGCCTTACCACGTTTGTCAATAATCGCACGTCTTCCAACGTAGGAACAATTTGTGACCAGTCCCCGTCTTTACAGGGCACCCAGGCCGGTTTGGACTCGGCGATTTCAGGATGTTTGCATAAAACCTCGTGGTAGCGCTTGCTAAAATCCACCGGGCAACGGCGAAACAGAATCTGCGGCCGCACCAATTCCGGCATTGCATTAAATACCGCGGCGAGATCCCCGAGATAGATCGGATCGTACGGCGACGTCGGTATAGCGGACCCGGAAAAACAGACGATCGGACGGGAAGGATCCAGCCCTAGGCTCTGACAAATTTGGTCCCGGGACTCAATCATTGCCGAGTTGAAATAGGGTTCAAATTGCGGCGTACCCACGACGAATACCTGACTTGCCGTGACGTTAGTGTGATAACGGAGCAACTCGTCCTGCATCGCTTGGCTCCAAACAAAGAAATAGTCCGACGTAACGGCCATCTCTCCTTTCGGCAGGTTGTCCCACGAATAAATAAATGTCGCGGTCGGAATTCCCAATTTCCGGGCTGCCAGCATTCCGGGTACAGCACGGTAAGCCCGCTGGTGTGTGCAGAACACAACATCCGGCTTCTCCGCACGTAAGTAGCTTTCCACTTGCGGCATCCAGTCGCCCCGGGACGCGCATTGAATGTAACACCTTTCGAGCCACGCCATGCGCCATGGCCCCGCGCTCAGACGGCCTAAGCTCTTTGCCGATTGTTTGAAAAACCAGCTTTTCCAATCGCCGCTCGCTAGCCGGTTGCGAAGGAGCTGTTCCAAATGGCCGTCGTTGTGCCAAAACAGTTGAGCGAACATCTTTGACTGCCGTAGGAATCTGACTGCCGGCGCATCATCGAACTCCTGCAATGGCTCCCATTTGACACGACATCCCCAGCGCTCGCGCAATGGCGCAATAGACACCGATGGTAACGCATGCCAAACGACGACTTTGCCTTTCTCAAGGAGCAAATCGATGAACGAACTAAAAAGAAAGTTTCTTATGCCGACGCCGTCAGGAATTAAAAGAAGATATTTCATATTTTACAGCACGGTATCGCGAGTAACTGGTAGAAGTGCACAAAGAATGTTGCGATCTAATTCCAATTCGACCCGTAGATCCGAAACACTGAAACGCAGTGAATTTTACAACCGCCTTTGGAAGCACAAGTGCTCGGTCGCATCCGAAAAACCGGATCGCACCATCAAAAACGGCTCCCCGGTCTGGTCGTAGCGGATACGGTAATAATCGCGGCGGAGCTGCTTGATAATGTCGCCACCGATGTAACGGTCTACGTCAAGCGTTACTTCCTTCATCCAGTTGAAATCGCCGCACGGGATATCTAGCATGCTTTTTACGCCAAACTGCTGGATCACCCCGGGCAACGCCGCACGGACTGTTGCGGTTTGGAACAAGCTCGAACCGGGGCCAGACACGGACTCATTATCGCCCCAATGATTCTTCGCATAGATGCGAAGAAACTTTCGGTCGACGGATTCAAATCGGCTAATCTGGTCCCTGATAAAACGTGTGGCTTTACTCGCGATTGGGAATCGTGTCTTGATTCGTTCTTTTAGCATCGTAACCAGAAGAAGATACATTCTTGTGCCGCACTATGGTTCCGAGCAAATGCTGCCATTTTAACATCGATTGTCGACCATCAAATTCCCTGACCACCTTGTCTCGGCCGCCTTGGCCAAGATGGATTCGGAGTTGCGGATCTGCCATGCAGCGCTCAAGCGCTCCCGCCCAAGCCTCAATCTCGTTGGGAAGATCGACCTGCAATCCGGTAATTTTGGGTTGAACGACTTCTTTGAGGCCTCCGGTACCTGAGCTTACCACGCATAGGCCGCTGGCCATCATCTCGATAGCGGCAAGACCAAAACATTCGAACGAAACGCTTGGAACTACACCGAGGTCGCAGGCTTGGAATACTCGGGCTACTTTTGTCGGCGGCACAAGCCCCAGGTCGACAATCTCTAAACCATCGGCGACCTTTCGACGTTTCGGCGTGTTGCCACCGACCGAGAGCATTACAACTTTCTTCTTTGGCGGAGAAAACAACAAAGCGTGTTCGACGATTCGC
The DNA here is from genome assembly GCA_036000865.1 of Binatia bacterium. GTDB lineage: Bacteria > Desulfobacterota > Binatia > UBA9968 > UBA9968 > DP-20. Next base: position 22,725 of record DASYUV010000143.1, read on the forward strand.
AAACCCTTGCGTGGATTGTCGCTGCCGCCGATATGGGCGATGGCAAATTCATCCGACGCGATGCCAAATTTATTTCTCCATTGTGTTTTTTCGTCGGCGGATGGAAGACAAAAGAGCGTCGTATCAACCCAGTTTGGGATGACCCTAACGGGGGCGGGGAAGCCTCTTCCAATGTACAATTCCCATAGCGCCAGATACATGGCTTTGGACGGCACAACGACCATGTCAGCACACTCAGCGGCTCTGAGAGTTTGCCTATCGCCATCGAGTCCAGAGTAACCGGGATGACTGTGGATCCAATAAACGATCTTGGCCTCTGGCATGAGTTGCCGCGTGGTAATCACCGCATCCACTGTAGCGCAAACGATTACACCAGGGCTCCCGCCGATACGGTTAAAGCTTGAAATAGCCTTTCTCACCCACAGTTGCTTGTCCGTAATCTGCGAGCCACGCAAGCGGCGCAAGATATGTTCCGTTCGGTTCAAGTGGATATCTTCAAAGACCAGGCCGTTACTGGTTCCGCCCCCGGGACATAAGACGTGAAAACTCCAGTCGGGCTGACGGGCAGATAGTCCCTCAAGCAATTGAGCCAAAAGACGCGGCACCGAACGCGCCGACCCGCTGGACACAGGACCGGTTCCGTAGATACAAGTAATATCCATGCTGTTAAATCGCGCGGCGTTCGGTTTGGAACAAAGAGCCTGGCGCTCCAATTACTTGAAATCGCGGCCGCGGTTTCGCAAGATAGACCGCGCCACGAGCCAGCCTTCGTTTCGCTTGAGCAATTGCCCGGTAAAGTCTAATAACCTTCAGTGGTGCCACCCACGGCCTCTTCCACTGCTTCCAAAAATGACCGCCAATCATGCGACGATAGGGCTTTCCAGGGAACCACTTCAAGTAGAAATAGACCGAGCCTACCGCGGGCTCCGGATCGAAGATCCTCGAAAGACGTGACTTTCGGTAACGTAACCCGCCCGCTGATTCGCGCAGGTGAAACGCCACCGCTTGCGGATACAGATATACTCGATAGCCATACCACCAGAGTCTTAAACCGAACTCCCGGTCTTCACCGAGACCTTCCATTTGCTCGTCGAATCCGCCCGCGCCGAAATAGGCCGCGCGCGAGATTGCAAAATTACCTGAGGCAATACCGATGGTCGCCGTTTCGAACCCCGCTACCGCGGAACTGGTAAACCACAGCACACCGTCTTTGTCTTCGCTCTCCGGTAAACGTACATGGACGTCAAGCCGTTGACGATTCCAACTCTTAGGATCCTTTCGGTACTGTTGCCACGCAACCTGTTGCTCCAGGCCCGGTTGCACGGCGTCGATCCACGGATTCTGCTTGAGGTAATTGGTTACTGATTCCAGGTAACCCGCTGCCGGCCGAACATCGTCATCGAGGAACAGCAACCAGTCGGTGGCGGCCAATCGTGCACCTTGGTTGCGTCCGGCGCTCGTCCCCCGTTGGTTGTGTACGAAATGCAAGATCCCATTAAGCTGGGAATCCTTGATCTGATTCGCTAACTCCTTGCCTCGGTCATCGCTTTGATCGACCACGACGATCGGACAACCCCATTCTAAAGATCGCCGCAAATAAAATAGCAATTCCAGAGCCGAGCGATCCCTGTTTCTGGTCGGGATAATGACAGTGAATTTCATGCGCCTGAAACCAAATGAATTGCTGCAGCCGGCGATATCGGATAAATCAGCGCAGCCAGCTCACTGCGTCGCGGGACGGGAAGGAGCCGGTAGATTCCGCTGCGTTTTGTTCTGACGTGCAACCATTTACGCCACGTATAGGTGGCCGCGCTCATACCCAGGTAGCGCAAGTTTTCCATCACGACCAAAAACTTCTCTACTTGAATCTTGTTGTAGTTGCGCACCTGAGTTTTTTGCTCGCCATGATTTTGTATAAGAGATAAAGGTTCAGGACAAAATCTAACTTCCTCGGCGGCGGCAAACATCCGAATCCATAAATCGTAATCCATGACGTAGTGAAAATTCTTTTTCAACGGCCCGGCGATCTTCCACAGCTCGGCGGTCCAAAACGTGCTCGGCTGAGGAACCAGATGTCCTTCGAAGAGCATTTCCTGAAAACTCGGCTGCTTGAAAACATGTTCGGTTTCGGTGGCAAATTCGTTGGCGATAAGCGCGGCGCCTACCACCATCGCTCGATCAGATGAAACCGTTCGTGCGACTCGAAAAAGCGTTCCAGGCAGATAACAGTCGTCGCTGTTTAACCATGCCAGGATCTTGCCGGTTGCGCGCTGCATCCCTTCATTGATCGCTGCGCTTTGGCCTTCGTCCTTTCGGCTGCGCCAGTGCGTGATCCGCTTTGCATATTTTTGAATGATGTCAACGGAACCGTCGGTGCTTCCTCCGTCCAGAATCATGAATTCCAAATTCGGATAGCCCTGGAGCAATACCGAACGGATGGTCTTTTCAAGAAATGTAACCTGATTGAATGAGGGCGTGATGATACTGATCTTCGGCCATTTAGACTCGGCAGAACCGGCTCCTATTGATTGCGAATCCTCGGCTATCCAAGGCCACCCTGTTCGATTCGTAGGAGGCGCAGGAAGCAAGCCCGCTTCGAAAGATGACATACTAATCTACTTGATCGGGACGGTGAGCGGCGACGCGGTTCCCTGCACTCATCGAGAGGACTCTGACGCGAGCATTCGTTCGGCTGTGTCCCAGTCTTCTGGTCCATCGATATCGACGCTTCTATCGCCGTTCATCAAGAAACCTTTGACGCGTTTGCCGTATAGACTGTGATCCTTCATAACTACATCGCGGCGCGTGAGATATACCGAACCGTCCCGCCGGAAGGCTGGAGGAATATCCTGTCTTCTAGGGATAGGTTCACGTTCGCCGGTGATGAGATGCAAGAATCCTTCCTGATCCTGCAGATAGAGCTTATGTGGATTGAATTGAATCGGCACCGTCACAATACTCACGACTGCGTCCGCTCCGCTTTCCTCCAACAATTCTATGCAACCGTCGATATCGGCCGAAGTCCGTAGCGGCGACGTTGGCTGCAGCAAGCAGATCACGTCGTAACGTTGTGCACGCTCTTCGAGAAAAGCGACAGCGTGCTGCACAACTAACAGGCTTGGAGTGTCATCCTGGGCCAATTCCTTGGGTCTTAAAAACGGCACATCGACGCCGTAGCGTCTCCCCACTTCCGCAATCTCTTCATCATCGGTAGTCAAAACCACGCGATTGAGGCGGCGCGCAGCAAGAGCGGCCTCGGCGGTGTAGCAAAGCAGAGGTTTCCCGCACAAAGGCTTGATGTTCTTACGCGGAATGCCTTTTGATCCGCCGCGGGCGGTTATAATTCCAAGCGTGCGCACGGCAGAGTTAATCGAAAAACTGACGCAAAAAAAGTTCGAGCGTCATTAGGTTTAGGATACGGTGATGATGGGTGGTCTTGCCGCTTCGGTGGTCAGCCACTAGGGTTCTGATCCAGTCTTGGTTTAGAAACATGGCGCAGCTGCGGCTATCGTCGCTGAGCAGAAGGTCGTTGACCAAAGCGATCCAATTCGGATCCGTGCGCATCCATTCATCATAATTCGTGCAGTATCGTCGGTACGGAATAAATATCTTGCCGTTACTGGCGTGCCAAACGGCGCGTAAAAGTTTTTCTTTTTCCGCTTCGATTTGCGCCCCAGCGGACCAGAATCTCAACGGAGCGGAAGGTGGCAATAGCGTCCTTTGATACGGAACATCCATCAGTTCAGGTGCAAGCTCCGCCAAAAAGCGCTGGTAAATGCGATGTCCGTAGCGCTCGGCAGGCGGAATTTGCAGTATCAGGTCAATGAAATCGTTATCGAATGTCGGAACGATGTCCTCGACAAAAAGACGCTGTAGGGTTTGGCGCATGAAGAGGACTCTTCCCCGGTAGCGCAGCATAAAGCGGTCGGCTTGGTTCGCCGTGTGATCATTACTCCCCGCATGCCAATCAGTTTGAATCTTGCCGGTTAGTCGGTCCAGTCGTGCAGAAACATCTTGGAGCCGGACGAGTTTCTCGCAATCGTCAAACGTAAAGTACGACAGCCTGGAGACGAGGTGCTTTTGAGCCTCTTGATCGCTGAGTTGCCCGCTAGCCAACTCAGGGGAGAGATAGCTACCGCCCAGAGTCACATCCAAGGCCAAGCCCGTGAGTAGCACATCCGTGTGGTGCCTGAGCGCGGGGAAAATCTCTAAAGCATAGCTTTGCACGCAGAGATCCAGCCCCTCGGTAACGGTTACGCCTTCATTTGCTCTTGCGATAAAACCTGTCGGCGACAAAGTCATACGATGAAACGGAACATGGAGCCGAGATGCGACCTGCTGCGCAAGGGTATTTTCGTCATTGGGTTCGACCATTCCCCAAGAATACGTTCTCAACTGACTGGACCGGGACATGGTCGCCGCTTTGAGCAACGACCGAGAGTCGAGGCCGCCGGAAAGACTGATTCCGTAGCGCAACGGGAAACGAGTTTGACGGTCCACCGCCCGCGTAAAGGTTTTCACCAAGGTTGATACAAAAGAGCAATCGATCTCTTTCACTGGCCGGTACACGTAGTCCCAATAAGATCGGCGCGCGACTTTCCCTTGTTCGAAACAAATAATGGATGCTGGCGGCAGCACTTCAACACTTTCAAAAAACGTCGAATCTCCGACAAAGATCCGCCCGAACGAGAGGAACCCAACCACCGTATCCAGGTTGATCTTCGGCCGTAGACCATTACCGATTAAAACCGCCTTCGCCTCCGGCCCAAAAAAGAGTTCGTTGTCGACGATCGCGTACTGGAGCGGCCTGAGCCCGTAACGATCGTTTGCCAGATAGACTTTATTCTGTCGGTCATCCCATATAACCAGATTGAATTGGCCATTGAGTCGCTCGACGAAGGCGATGCCTTCATTCAAATAAGCTTGCAACGCCAATTCCGCTTCATCGGTTTCGCTTGCTCCGTTGGCGGCGCGCGGGACCTCGTGTAACCAGCCGTCGATCATAATACCGACCTTTACCTCGGCGCGCTCGGCTTTGAGTCGATGGTTAAAGAGCCCGAGATGAACGCATGCGAATTGTCCTTGACGGCTTTCGCTCTGAACTTTCTGGTACCACGGTTCATGGCAAATAGCCTCGACGCGCTCATCGAAGATCTGCCTGTCGCGAGTTTGGAGCGAAGGAGGAAAGCAGTGTCCGATTAGTCCGGGCATGGTCAAACTCAGTAGGTTAACCGCTTCTCAATCTGCAGCGGTATCTCGGCGAGTTTTTGCGCGATAAGTTCTCCCGCCTTACCGTCGCCGTAAAGCCGATCTTGGCAATAGCGACCGTTGCGCAAATGGTGCTTAAGCGCCCTGAAAACCTCGCAGCGGTTGTGAGCGACATCGATGACATTGTTCCCCCGCTCCCGGCCCTCCTGGCGATTGCCGATGTTCACGACCGGCACCCCCATGTAGGAACATTCTCGAATGCCAACGCTTGAGTTTCCGACGATGCAGCGGCTGTTATAGAGAAGGCGGAGGAAATCTTCCGGCGCCATATTTTTGAAGAAGTGAATGTTAGTTGGATTTTCGTTTTCGCGGAAAGCCCGGATTGCATTGGACACACCGTCCGAACCCGCATCCACATTGGGCCAGAACCAAAAAGTCGGAACGCCGAGATCTCGGATAGCAAACAAAGTCTCCAGAACTTGAGATTTCGCCAGCTCATACTCGGTGGTAACCGGATGCTGCAGGACAACAATGTAATCGTTGTGCCAATTGAGCTCGCATCCGACGCCGCCGTATTTCCCGATCGGATCGAAGTTCAAACCGGGACTCTTCAAGATGTCGGCGACGAGATCGATGGAAGGACAGCCCGTGACAAATACTGCAGCCGGATCTTCTCCCATACGAGTAACGCGCTCTGCCGCCTTCTGGGTGGCCACAAAATGGACATTAGAAAGCTTGGTGACCGCATGACGCACCTTCTCATCGATCGACCCAGTGATCTCTCCGCCCTGAACGTGGCCGACCGGGAGATTGAGATAGGAACCAGCAACGGCTGTTGCCAATGTTTCGTAGCGATCAGCGACGGTAACGACTATATCGGGCGCAAGATGATCGAAGGTCGTCGCCAGCTCGATCAATCCAATGCCAGCTGTCTTCGCCATGGCAATTGGATTTTCACCTTCCAACACCATGTAAACGCGAGCGGCAATCTCGAAGCCATCGGCCTCAATAAACTTCACGGCATTGCCGTACCGGTCCAATAGCGCCGATGCGGCGACCACCAGTTGGAGCTCCAGATCAGGATGGTTATTGATTCCCCGTAGGACCGTCTTAATACGGCTGTAGCTGGGGCGGGCCGTCACAACGACACAAATTTTCCGTTTCTTCACCTAGACCTCGACGTCCGTTTCTTGCATCAAATCGTCTGCATTCACATCCCGAACCAGCCGTCTGCCAAGGAAGGCTGGAAGTTTAGCCGGTTCGAGTCCCGTCCCCGGCTTCTTCATTTTAAAATGCTCCTCCTGGAGCACCGTTCCAGCGCTTAGGTCTCGAGCAAAGACTAGGCTCTTAGTAAACAGGCCGCGAAGCTCTTTCATCTCTTGAGCGACATCATCCTTTTGCACAGGATTGGCTCTCATTCGTTCGATGAAGCGCACACCGCTCACCAGCTGGCGCAGCTCAGCCGTGGTCACCGAGGCGGGCACATCGATGCCAAACATTTCCCGACTGAGCGTCACATGAACTTCCAACGCGTCGATTCCCAGGGCCGTGGCGGCCAGTCCCGAATAGATCGTTCCGGTATGGTCCGAAAGTCCGACCGCACAGCCGTAACGCTCGCGAAAGAACGCGATCAGATTCAGGCCAACACGCTCCGGAGGACATGGATAAGCGGTGGTGCACTGCATGACTGTGAGCGGGATGCGGCGCGATGCCGCGCGTGCAGCGACGCGGTCGATTTCGGCGAGAGGACTCATGCCGGTGGATAGAAGAATCGGCAGCCCCGTGGCCTCAATTCTTTCGAGCATTGGAGTGTTGTTGACTTCTCCGGATGCAATCTTCCAAGCTGCCATCCCAACGCGAGTTAGAAGCTCCACCGCCTCAACGGAAAAAGGCGAGCTAAGAAAAACCAGTTTACGTTCTTCAGCGTGAGTCTTAAGTTCGAGCCAATTCTCTTCGCTGAATTCCATGCGCTTCCAATACTCATAGCGAGACGCATCTTGGTGACTGAATTTGACTCTCCAAAGTTCGGCCGGCGTGCTTTCGGCGGCAGCGATGTGAGTCTGAAACTTGACGGCATCCGCCCCAGCATCGGCAATGGCTTCGATGAAGGCGTGAGCCATCCCTAGGCTCCCATCGTGAGCCTGGGCGACTTCACCGATGATTAAACAGCGACCCTGTGGCAACTTTTTCATAACTCGTTGGTTTTCTAGATCGGAATGGCGTTTGGATGAGATCAATTCGCAGGCAATGTCGATCGGTAGAGGTCAACATAGCGTTGCGCCTGTAATTTCAGCGGGAACTTCTCTTCCACCGAGTGTCGGCATTGCGCCGACATCTCTAAGCGCCGCTGTTCGTCTTTTAGTACTTCCGCTATCGCCGTTGCTAACCCGGTCACGTCACCTGCCTTAACCAGAAATCCGGTACAGCCCGGCTGAACGAAATCTCGGATCCCTCCTACATCGAAGGCAATGACCGGCGTTCCGCACGCCATGGCTTCCAAACCGGTAAAACCAAAGGCCTCTTGAAGCGATGGCATGGCGAAAATATCCGCAGCGCTGTAAACGATCGAAAGCATTCGCTCTTCCTCAATGTGCCCCAGGTGGACATGCGGAATGGACGTTTTCATCTGAGGGGTCCCGTGACCGAGGGACACCAGGAGTAAATTGGGAATCTTGTCCAGCTGATTAAGAGCTTGCTGCAAAAGATCGAAGCCCTTGCGCGGGATGTCGATCGAATGAGCGGAAAAGAGCACGATTCGTGCGTTGGCCGGCAAATTGAGAATATCCCGGCTAAAACACCGATGCCGGGGGGCAAACGTCTTAAGATCGATGCCAGGAGTAATCACGCTGATGGGAAATCGGCTGAACATGGATTGATTACGCACCTCATCCGCAAGCCAACGACTGCAAGCGACAATGTGCAATTTGCTAGACGGAATTTTCGCCAGTGCCCCCGCCTTGCGTTGCCAAATTTGTCTGGAGAGATCCCCGGCAACTTCGGAACCGAGTTGCGGGCAGGCGCCGCAACCGGTGCGAAATTTTTTGCAGCCGTTGTCGTAGTGACATCCGCCACAAAACGGCGCCATATCGTGCAGGGTCCAGAAAACAGGAATCTTCGGGGGTAGATTCGAGAAAAAAGACTTGAAATCAACGAAACGAGCAATCCAATGCAGATTAATGACATCGCCGGTCGGAAATTGTTCCATGTCAATTGCGCGATGTTCACTGCGATCGTCGCTAAAGAGCTCGTAGCCCCCGGGTCGCGTGGTCAGATAAGATTTGAAAGATTTTTGGATGCGCCCTCGACGAAGCCGTCGCTTCAATCGGTTCGCTAGGTCACGAGGCGGATTAAATTGAACGACGCTCTGATTGCCGCCAAATCGGGTGCCGACTAACATCGAGGACTCATGTCCGAGATTGCGCAGACCGGTATGCAACCTATAAGCAGCGATAGCGGCGCCGCCCCGCGTGTCATACGTGCTAAGATGTATGATTCTCAGAGGCATTTGTCGCCGACGGACGCAATGAAATAAAAATAACGCAGTTACCTTCGCGCGCGACGGCCGAGCACGGCGCGGTAAGCGTCGTAGGTACGAGGGAAGAATGCGGAGAATACCGAGGCGTAATAGGATGGAATGTACGGCATCGAGAAGGCCGCTCTAATCCAATCCCCCCGGGTCAGTTTGCATCTATAGACATGCAGCCACCAGTGAAAATAATCGGTCCAGATTCTTTGAACCAGGAGAACACGCAACTGCGACCAAACTACGGAGTGGTTAATAGCAAACTCGCTGACGGTAGCATCTTCTTCTAAAAAGGTCAGAAACTTTCTCGTCGCTTCCGCGAATTCTTGGATTTCCGCTGACGCGACGATGCTATGATTCCCTGATCGATACCGCCGCTGACGGAAAGTACAGCGCGGATTGAGCGCAACGGAGCCGTTTAGCGCCAGCCGAACGATAATAGCAAAATCGGTATTGATCGCTCTCGGCCAATGGGGATGTCTGCCCCATCGCCTCAGATCCGCCGTCTTGGCCAGATTCGTTGCTAAAGGCCCGACAAGCCATGGCGCGCGACAACTCCACGCTTTCAAAAAATCGATTCCGGACAGATACTGAGGAATTTCTCCATCGTAAGCGTAAATGGTTTCCCCATTTTCCTCCATGGCTTCCAATTTGGAGATAGCCAGAGACGCGTCTGGGTTTCGTTCTAAACTCTCGACCAAACTGGAAACATAATTGCCACTGATTAAGTCATCATCGCAAACCATTACAAAATAATATCCAGAGGCCTGGTCAACCAGCTGATTTAAATGTATCGGCAAATCCACAGTCACCGGATTCTGCCGAAAACGGAACGGTTTGGGATAGTGCTGTCTGACGAGTTCCGGAATCCGGCAGCCGTTGGTGCCATTGTCTGATACTATAAGTTCAACTTGTGGATAATTTTGCGCGGCGATCGCGCGCAAAACCTCAGGAAGATAGATCAGGCGTTTGTGTACCGGAACCGCAACCGTAACGAGGCGTTCAGACGACATCGGCGAAAGTCTTCTCCATCGCCTTGAAGTAAATGATTCCGCCAGCAAAAAGAGCCAGCACCACCGTCGCGCTGACTGCCATGACGCCGAAGTCTGGACTTTCCTTTCCGAGCAAAGCCCAGCGAAAACCTTCGATGACTCCCGCCATTGGATTGAGGCTGTAGAGTAAACGCCATTCTTCAGGCACCATGGAAACGGAATAGGCCACCGGTGACGCATACATCCAAAACTGCGTCAGAAACGGAATGAGATAACCCACGTCCCGGAATCGGACGTGAATTGCCGATAACCATAGGCCAACTGAAAGAGCGGTGAGAAACGCCAATGAAAGGAACAGCGGCAGCGCCAAGACGCCCCACGTGGGCGAGATGCCAAACCAGATCATCATTCCGAGCAGGGTCAAGAATGCGACGGCAAGATCGACAACCGGGGCAAGGGCCGCCGAAAGCGGCAAGATCAATCTTGGAAAATAAACTTTGCGGATTAGATTGCTGCCAGCTACCAGACTGGTTCCGCTACGGTCCAAAGCTCTGGCGAAATAATTCCACGGAAGCAACGCTGCGAACGCAAATATCGGGTAGGGTACGCCGTCGGAGGGAAACTTGGCGAACTTTCCAAAAACGATCGTAAAGATCGCCATCGTCATCAACGGTTGGATGATCGACCAACCCGCACCCACCGCCGTTTGTTTGTATCGGACCTTAACGTCACGCCAGATGAGAAAAAACAGCAACTCCCTGTAGTCCCAAACCCCCTTGAGGTCGAGTTGTAAAAGCCCCCGGTCCGGCAGAATTCTCACCCGCGTGAATTCCATCGCTGCCGTTTGTTCTTTTGTCGCTGTTTTCATGATGTCATTATCCTGCCGCCTGCGATCGGCGTTGATGTTCGTACCACGCGATCGTGCGAGTGAGACCCGTTACAAAGTCGGTGCGCGAACGAAAATCAAATTTGGCTTGTGCCAAGCTAGTGTCGAGCTTGCGTCTGGGTTGACCGTTGGGTTTGCTTGTGTTCCATACGATCTCACCTCTAAAGCCCGTCAGGCGGGCGATCAGGTCGACCAGATCTCGAATCGCTATCTCATCGCTGTTGCCGAGATTGACCGGCAGGCTCTCATCGTAGTGTTCGGCCGCCAGAAGAATTCCTTCAGCCGCATCCTCGACGTAGAGAAATTCTCGCGTCGGCGAGCCGTCGCCCCAAACCTCGATTGAATCGAGACTGGCGTCTCTCGCGTCCAAGCATTTTTTGATCAGCGCTGGGATGACGTGAGAGCTCTTGGGATCAAAGTTGTCATTGGGGCCGTAAAGATTGACCGGCAACAGAAAAATACTGTTAAAGCCGTACTGCTCCCGATAGGTCTGGCTCTGCACGAGCAGCATCTTTTTGGCTAATCCGTACGGCGCGTTGGTCTCTTCTGGGTATCCGCTCCAGAGGTCGGTCTCTTTAAACGGAATGGGAGTGAGTTTAGGATAAGAGCAAACGGTTCCTAAGGCCACGAATTTCCCGACGTGGTTCTTCCATGATTGGTGGAATAATTGAGTTCCCATCATAAGGTTGTCATAAAAAAATTCCGCCGGATGCGCTTGATTCGCGCCAATTCCGCCGACTCGGGCGGCAAGATGAATGACGACATCTAAGCTCGATCGCGTGCCACGCGATGCAAGGGATCGGAACAGGCATTCAATATGCCTGGATTCGCGGAGGTCGCAGTCCTGGCTGCGCGGCGCTATAACTTCTGCCGTTCCCCGCTCCTGAAGCTTCTGCACGACGAACGATCCCAGGAACCCTGAGCCGCCCGTTACCAACACTCGTTTGCCCGTCCAGTAGGACATCGCCGTAGTTCAGTCGAGTCCCTGGAGTTGATGGACACACTGTGGCAAGAATCCAGTTTGCCAGAGCCGCCAGTCAGGAAAGTTCTGCTTGAGGATTTTGATGCCTTGCCCCACCGGCTGAATTCCTAAATCACCCATATCTGCGTCCATCATAATCTTAACGACGTCCGAGAAAGCGATTCTCGGTTCCCAATTTAGCCGCTGCCGCGCCGTTGAAGCGTCCGCGATCAATGTGTCGACTTCAAGGGGGCGAAAATACCTCGGATCGACTTCGACATAGTCCTTCCAATCCAAACCGACGTAGTGAAAACATTCATTTACGAAATCGGCCACCGAGTGTGACTCGCCGGTGCCGATGACAAAATCTCCCGGTGTGTCCTGCTGTAGGATCCGCCACATGAGTTCGACATATTCCGGCGCAAACCCCCAGTCTCTCCTAGCCTTCAAATTGCCCAAATAAAGTTTGCGTTGCTGCCCAGACAGAATTCGGGCAACTGCTCGGGTAATCTTACGCGTTACGAACGTCTCGCCGCGGCGCGGGCTTTCGTGATTGAAGAGAATTCCGTTGCTGGCGAAGATATTGTATGCCTCGCGGTACGTGGCCACCATCCAGTGTCCATAAACTTTGGCAGCGGCGTAGGGGCTGCGCGGCTGAAAGGCCGTCTTTTCGGTTTGGGGTGGTGGAGCCGCGCCGAACATTTCACTGCTCGATGCCTGGTAGAACCTTGCGTTGATTCCACTTCGGCGAATGGATTCCAATAGACGCGTGGTCCCGAGCCCGGTGATGTCCCCGGTATATTCCGGCATATCGAAACTGACTTTCACATGACTCTGCGCGCCGAGGTGATAGATTTCATCCGGTTGGACATTATAAACGAGGTGAGTGATTTGCTCGAGGTTAGCCAAATCGCCGTAATGCAAAAACATTTGCGCATTGGCGTCGTGCGGATCCTGGTAGATATGATCAATACGGACGGTGTTAAAGGTCGAGGCTCGGCGGATCAAGCCATGAACTTCATACCCCTTTGATAAGAGGAGTTCCGCTAAATAGCTTCCATCCTGGCCGGTAATGCCTGTAATCAAAGCTTTCTTCATAGGTGTCGAAGAGTTCTGCCACACGGCAGATAAGTTGTTTCACCTCTCGGTCAATCGGCGAGGAATTTGGTTTTGCGAAGTCCGCTGGCTATTGCTGCTACCCGGGGGCGTCATGCCGAGAAATGTAGCGGATGCGTCCTGGCTAGGCACTTGATCTAGGCTGGTCGCTATTGGCGTTTAGATACTGAGCCATGCGGGTTTGAAATTTATCTCGGATTGTAGGATTCAGAATCTCCTCGCTCACCCTGACTACGAGTTCCTGCCAACGAGATCGAGGAAACTCGTTGGACGACTCGCCGAGGAAGGCGATGTGGTCACGAATGACAAATTTAGCTATAGGACCCATAGAGTCGATAAGCTCGCGCAGCAGATAATCCAGGAACTCGACTGAGCTTAGCAAGCTCTTAGCCTGAGCCCGAAGGGGTGCAGACGAGCCGTCGCTTTCGACCGCCACCGCCGGTGCAGTTGGACTAATTGGTGCCGGCTCATTCACTTCCCGGGTTGCGGACGCATAATCAGAGGCGTTTAGATACCGGGCCATGCGGGTTTGAAATTTATCTCGGATTGTAGGATTCAGAATCTCCTCGCTCACTCTGACTACGAGTTCCTGCCAACGAGATCGAGGAAACTTGTTGGACGACTCGCCGAGGGAGGCGATGTGGTCACGGATGACAAATTTAGCTATTGGACTTAGCACGCTATCAGCCTGAGCCTGAAGAGGTGCAGATGAGCCGTCGCTTTCGACTGCCACAGGCGGAGGCGGGATTGGCACCCGCTCATCCACATCATGATTTTTGAGCGCATAGTGAGAATAATAATGACGATAGTCAACGTAATCCGGATTGCGGATATCGACGGCGTTCAAAATTGCTCCGATGACTGTCGTGCGAGTTCCCTGAAGACGCTCCATGACGCGGCGCGCTGTCTCACGGCTCGTGCGCTGACTTCGAACCACGAGCACAACTCCGTCGCAAATTGTTGAAATAATCGCGGCGTCACTCACAGCGATAGCCGGAGGTGAATCTATTAGAACAAAGTCAAAACGTCCCCTGAGCTCTTCGATTACTTGTTTCATCCGATTACCACTCAACAGATCGGCCGGGTTAGGCACAATCCGTCCCCTGGAGAGAAACCAGAGTCCTGTAACAGCGGTTTCCTTGATCCCTTTCTCCAGCTCAACGTGCTCTACTAAGACGTCGGTCAATCCAGGAGTGTTTTTGGTTCCAAGCAATCTGTGGCAAATTCCTCTGCGCAGATCGGCATCGACAACAAGGACTGAATGTCCATTGTTCGCCAAAGCGATACCCAAGTTAACGGTAGAAATCGTCTTTCCCTCAGCCGGTTGCGCGCTCGTCATCAGGATTACTTGATGAGGCTGGTCCTGGTTCGATAGGACTAGCTTAGTCCTAATGGAACGGTACGCCTCTGCAATCAATGAGAGCGGTTCCTGGTTGATGAGCAGGAGCGACTCTGGCTTCTCGATCAAAATTTGAGGCAGGTGCCGCAGAAAATGCCCGTTGGGCTGATGATACCCGTAAATCCGCCGGCGAACAGAGTTGACATGAGGAACAATCCCAAGCGTGGGCAGATACATAAAACTAGAGATGTCTTCCGTGGTCTTGACCGAAGAGTCCAGGTAGTCCAGGAAGAAGGCCATACTGATGGCGAGAAATAATCCCGCAGTCAGCGAAAGAAGAAATAACTGTTGTATTTGAGGAGCCGACGGAGCCCAAGGCTTTTCGGCCCGGTCGGTTATCGCAATATTAGACACCGCTAAATCGTTCGACACGCTGGTTTCGCTGAGACGCTTGAGAACGCTTTCATACATAGAACGGCTTACATTAACTTCCTCCTGAAGAACTACATACTGGACGCCGAGCTCCTTGAGATTTAGGGCCCGTTCCTGCAGCTTATCCGCCTCAGCCTGAAGTGCCGCTTCGCGTGCACGCGCGGTTGCAAAACTGGATTCGATGTTACGGACCATATGATTCAATTCGAGGTCAAGTCTTCGGCGTGCTTCGTTGATCTGTCCGGTAATCTCCGCCATACGGGGATGGTCTGGCTTATACACACTCGACAGCCGAGTTTTTTCCGCCTCCAGCGCAACAATACTGCTCCTCAACTGCTGCACTAGGCCATCTTTCGTGACCTGCGAGATATACTGGGGATCCTTGTTCTGCACCACCCGATAGAGCGACTCGGCCTGTAGGCGATCCATCTGTGCGCCGGTGAGCGTTCGGTTAACTTCCACAAAGCGATCAACAAGGACATTTTCGCCCTTGTCCAGCGATACCACTCCGTGCTTCTGTCGGAATTCGTTGAGCGCTTGCTCTGATTTCTCTAACTTGGCCTTAAGCTCCGCATTCTTTTTATCGAGAAAATCACGCGCGTCCTTGGTGAGTTCAAACTGAGATTGTATATTCAAGCGAATGAAAGCTTCAGCGTGACCGTTCGCTAAATTTTGGGAAAGTTGAGCGTCGGGAGTCGTGAACTCAATTTGCACGAGACGAGTATTTTTCACTGGCTTGACCTTGAGAAAACTGAGGTAACGGCCAATTAGAGCCGGGCTGACATTCGAAGTAGGCGCCGGCGGCCTAACAGCCGGTTGCGTCGGCGTTGTCGGCACCGGCGTCGATTTAAGAAGGTTTGTGAACCATGTCGCAGCGTTCAAAATCGGCTGGAGAACGCTGAAAAACCATCCGGTCACCCGGGCCGTTGGACTTGAGGTTACGATCGGGACACTTGTGAACGCTTTATTCCGTTCCAATCCAAGATAGTTTATAACACTGGCGGCCAGGGCACGATTTTCCAAGAGTGCATATTGGGTCTGAAAATATTCTACGGTCTGACTGGATTGCGCATTTAGAAAATCTCCTAGCCCGGTTAAAGCTGGAGCTTGAGGTTCAATCTTGAGCGTCGCCCTGGCCGTATAGACCGGTGTCGACGTGGCGGCGATATAGAAACCGATGCCAACAACTATCACGAAAACTAAAAGGACAAGACGCCGCCTTTGGACTAAGATCTTCCAATAGGAGCGAATGTGAAATTTCTCGCTATCCGGCAGGGATACATATTCCGCATCCTCAATGTCCTCCGGTGGTTCTAATCGAGGCGTTCGGGGTTCTCTCATTTTCCGAATGCCTCCATTACAGGAATCGGAATAATATTCGGCATGTCAACCAACCCTATACATCCCTGAAACATTGAATGAACGATACCTAATGGTGCTAGACACAGCGAAACCTATAGGATCTGGTTCGGTCCGGCGCTCGCAATTGACCCGCCCACGAGCGTGTTGATGCGTGTTGATATTGACGCTTATCTTTTGCGACTCGACGCCCGATCGCCGTGTGATGATGTTTCTTGGTCCTAACGTGAATATGTGCCCGGATTTCCACAACGCTCGGTCGACAAAGAAGCTTCCGGTTAGAGATACGTTGATAATATCTTCCGTCTCAAGGGATATTGATAAGCCGCTTGAGCTATCCAGTAATCCCGTAGCTAGACTTCTCCAGTTGCCGAAGAGTAGACATACTCTGTCTCGGTGCCACCGGGACGAGAGGAGGATAGGGACGTTTGAGCCTTCAGCTTCCGGACATAGCTGCTACACCCAAGATTGTAGTTCCCCACCCAAGTAACGTTCCGAATGCACGGTGATAAACATATTTGATGCTGCTAACGGGTATTACAATCATATCATCCGCTTCAATTTGGGGATCGGTGACCGAACCCGCCCAGATCGCACTTAAGTCAACAGAAATGGGTTCTAGTCCAGCCGTCCCCGTTCGCCTGAAGATCGTGATATCAGCAGAATAGAGGTCCCGATCCACTCCACCCGCGGTTGTCAATGCCTGTGTTAGTGTATAGCGTCGCCCCAAAGGATAGGGGCCAGGGTTTCTGACCGCCCCATCCACAAAAAACGTTCCAGCCGGAGGAACATTGATGACATCACCTCCCTGGACAGGCATAGTTATTAGTCCCGCATTGCTCGCGTTGATTAGCGTTGCGTTACTGGCGAGAGCTAAAAGGTCAATTACGTGACTTTCGCGTCCGTTCGGTCCTTGACGATAGATGTGGACTTGGGTTCCCGCCTTTTCGGTCACGCCACCAGCCATGGCAAGTATATCGATCACCGTCTTGGGTCCCGAAAGCTCAAATACTCCCGTCTTTTGGACTGAGCCAATGAGCGAGACTCGTTGTCGGTAGTCTGTCACCAGTACACCAACTAGCGGGCTGTATATGTATTTATCGTATTGATTCCTGAGCTCTCGCTCCAATCCAGAAGGGGTTAAACCGGCTACTTTAATCTCCCCAATTAGAGGCAAAGAAATCATCCCCTGCTGGCTAACCCTAACTGTTGTCGTTCTAGGCGTTATTCTCACGTCAGCTTCCGGAATATTAAAGACGGTGATTTGCAGGAGGTCTTCAGGGCCGATTTGGTAGTCCGCTGTCGGCAACGAGGTATTCCGCGCTATCGTGGCCAACGCATTATTGATTTCCGAGGCCGCCGTACCGTTTACTTTAGGAGACGGTGTATGGGGGATGCTTGGTTGGATAGCGTTTGGAGTACAGGACGTAAATAGCACCCACAATACTAGGGCCACGCGAACTCCGGACGCTAAGAATTTAACAAGCGACAATAGAAATGATCGGATAACAATGCTTGCGTGAGTTTTCATGCGCATAGCTCCGCCGTGTTGGCCCTAAGCCTCTTTTAAATTTTCGTACAGACTTCACCGGTTGGTTTCGCGTAGAACACCGCATAGTCAAGCTGATCAGTGCCAATGGCCGCTTGTTGCAACCTAAAGCTATCGCGGCCCGGGTCCCCTTTCCGCCTTGTGAAGCGCTCCGCTTGAGCTGCCACTATGATTTCGCCCGTTTCGAATCTGAGCTGCCGCGGAGTCGTGGTAATACGCTGAGATGCCGAGGATGAAAGGATCAAATGCCGGTCTCCGAGGTAGGGGCAGGTTTCAAACCTGCCCCTACCTGACTACCGCGTCGTCGGATGCTGCCGGCGCACGCGGTTCCATGAGATCAAAACCGTGCCCGCAAATTTACTACTCCCTACCGGTCGGCTTGGATGGTCGCATAACGCTCGGGTCAAGTTCCTTGATTGCCATTAGAAGGAATTCGGATTTGCTGTCCGATGTAAATATAATGCGGATTTTTGATCGTTTCTCTGTTGGCTTCGTAAATAATCGTCCACTTCACTTGCGACTGATAGAAGCGCTCTGACAGCTTACTCAGTGTGTCCCCCGCCTGAATGGTATACTCCTGAGCAACATCGGCTTTTGCGGACGAGGACTGCGTCGGTTTTATCGGAGTCTCAAGCGCTTTCCCTTGAGGAACGGCAACAGACTTTGATACCAGACTTTTCTTGTCTTCCACGGGCGCGGTCAGTTCTGTTTTGAAAGGCGTGGGCGGCCGAGCTTGTTCCCGCCTTGCGACGGAAACCGAAGATTTATAAAGACGATCGATGAATCCCGAAGTGTCAAGTTCTCGAACAAAGGTAGTGTCGACAAATTGTTCCGGTCGAGCACTTCTTGCCTTCGGTTCTTTGGAAGAGAGCTCCCCTAACATGAGCTGGATCCCTTTGAGCGTAGGATAAGGTTTTTCGGGAAGCAGTGTCAGTCCGATCGTCTCGTAGGTCTCGGTCAGAGCCTCCATATCATTGGTCTTGAGATACTTCGCCATGACAGCAAGCGCCTCCTGTCGATGTGTCTTATAGAAATGGATTCCCTCAACATAGGCTTTCATGAAGTTACGCATCAGATCCGGCTTTGATTTTATCAGTGTCTGGGTAGCTGCCACTCCAGTATGTTGGTACTCAAGCCCAAGCATCTGCAGATCGGCCAGAGCTGGAAACCCCGACTTTTTCGCATGCAACGTGAAAGGCGCGGAAAGCATCGCTCCCTGAATTTTTCCCGATGTGAGGGCCGAGAGGAGACTCGGCATGCTTCCGAGC
This sequence comes from Binatia bacterium, assembly GCA_036000865.1. Lineage (GTDB taxonomy): Bacteria > Desulfobacterota > Binatia > UBA9968 > UBA9968 > DP-20. The sequence continues at coordinate 41,358 of DASYUV010000143.1, forward strand.
TCCATCAACGCGACCTCTTTCTGTGGAGTCAGTCCCCACTTGTCCAATGCATAGCGCGCGGCGAAGTCAGTGGAAGAGCCAAATCGAGTCACTCCAACCGATTTCCCTTTGAGGTGATCGGGCTGGGAGATTCCTTTTTCAACGATGACCTGGAAAGTCAACGTGTTGATCAAGCCAGCAATCAGCACGACATCCGCTCCACGAAGATGGCTTTGAATGACGCCGGAACCTGCCATTTGGGCTAGCGCAACATCTCCGGAGATCAAGGTTTGAACGGTCGTCGACCCTCCTTCGATGAATACAAGCTCGACATTGAGCCCGTACTTGCGGAAAAAGCCGTGTTCGTAAGCAACCCAGAGGGAAGCGGTATTGCCCGATATCGAGCTATAGGCTACGCGAATCTTTTCTAAGGAATTGCTGGTTTGCTTTTCCGCTGAGAAAACCGCGGTTGAAGTTCCAGACAAAAAACTTAAGAATGCGAACGCACTCAGGTAACACAAGAATCGGGACTGTTTACGCAGTAATCTGTTCATTCTTTGCTCCTTCCTTCGCGGACTTTGAGTGACTAGGCTTGGCTTGACTGAGTCTCACCATCGACGCCTTTAAGCTTGCTCTCATGCGCTCCAGGGAGATCGCAAGCTCGCCGATCTCGTCGCCTGAATCAATGCCTACGGGAGTATCTAGATTACCTTTGCTCATAGTGTCTGCTATGGATCGCAGGCGAATGATCGGCTGTACGATCTGTCGCGAAAGCATAAGAGAGATGACGATTCCAAAGAAAAGAAAAAGCCCAATGAGTCCTATCATGGGAAAGATAGCTCGCTGTACGGCTTTTTCGACCACGTCGCCCCAGTTCGCGACATGGACAGTTCCAAGCCTTCCTTCCAGAACGGGAACCATCATTTCGTATACCGGTCTTCCTCGAAACATTAACTCGCGACGTTGCGCTTGGCTTCGCCTGTCCAGATCTATTGATGGACGAATCTCCTCTGGAAAGATTCCAAGGCTGTGAGCGAGAATTTTTCCGTTTCGATCTTCTATAAACGCGTAAGCCACACCATCGAGCAGGGCATACTTGGAAACCTGCGCGTGCAGCGCCAGGAGATTTTTCGTCGCTGCATTTCCGGCCGCGGCATCACTCAAGTTTGTCGCAATGGCAAGAGCCCGCTGATTAATTTCGTCGTGAAGGAGCCGTCCTGTAATCCGGTAAACGACTACAATCACAAGTAACCCAACGACGAGAATTGTCCCGAGGAAGGTACCCATGATCTTCCATAAAAGGCTGGTTCTTTGCCACATGGCAACCGACGTTTGGAGCTTAAAGGCGAGCAATTGCTTGTTCATGCTCTCTCCTTGCAAATCACAGTTGTAGGGCGCTTAAAGAGTCTGGATTTCTTCTGTCACAGCCTTACTAAATTCGCGTCTCAAATCCTCAGTAAGGATTTGGTTGCACATGCTTTCCAACAGCGAGCTTTTTCATCATTGGGCGGTTGAGTGGTGAAATGGACATAGCTCCGCCCTGTTGGCCCTAAGCCTCTCTTAAATTTCGGACAAGGAAGACGAACCTAAGAGAGTTTCGTCTCTAGCACCGGACGGAGAAACTCGTGTCGAGGAAGCGAACAGTTCGTGAGAACTGGTGGTATCTCATTAATATGAATTTCATCGAACACGAACGTTTCTCGACAGTGTGCAATAATACAACAGTACGCTGGAAGTTTTTTCGTTCCTGCTTAGCTTTGAGTTGCTACCGCCAGGAAATGCGCAGTGAAACTCTCAAGCCGTTGCCGGTTGCGCTTGAGTCACCCAACTTGCTTTTATGAACTCAACAGGAACGTCAACACTTGTCTGTCTATTAAGTAGCTGCAAAAGCACTTTCACACGCCCCTTTGCGTTAGGCGGTTCCTGGATAATTCCAACCAGTCCGTCAAACGGGCCACCCGTGATAGAAATTTGCTGCCCAACCGCAACGTTGCAACGAGCTGCTATCACTCCACCCGATCCTGTTTGAGCCATAAGAAACTCCATTATCGAGTTGTCAACGATCGCCGGAGTTCCATTGAAACTCACGAGCCGCTTCACTCCGGGACACCAAACGATCGAGCCGTACTCCTCCGAATCGGTTTCACAGCGAACGAAAATGTAGTTTGGAAAAAGAGCAACGACTTGTTTCTTTCGCTTCGCTGACTTGGGCAGAAAAAGTTTCGGGAAGAAAGTATCGACTCTTCTCAGTCTAAGATTCAGTTCCGCGTAGTCTTCCTTTTGTGGTTTCGTGTAGACCGCAAACCAGTGCTTCTCAAGTTCAGCCATTTTTTTTGCGTGCTTATATTTAAGTTGCTTGGGTTGGTGCAACTCGTCCGCAATCACCGTGCCAGTGAAATGGACATTGTCTAAGTACTGCTGAGAGAAGAACTTGACGTTTTTTTTGTGAGCTACGTAATTTCTTGATCGGCATTGAATCGGAAAAGTTTGTCCGATGCTTGCCCCAATGCAGAAAAAAAAATTTATTTTCAGCCCGTAGACCACAGGGTAAGACTAAGGAGTGGAAGTAGAGAACAGGCGTAACCATCATCGGACTAATACGTCCGATCGGACAGGAATTGTATCTGCTTTTTTAGAAAGTAAGTGGTGAACGACTTAATTTCTTAAAGTATTCTTCACAGTCTTCCAAAATCGCCGGCTAGTGTGACCGTGATCGTGGAGTGACAGTGAAATTTTTCAGAAAAGAAGCGCGGTGGGACCGGAAAGGAGCGCCGCCTCGAGGCGCTGCTAGCACAGACAGCCGGAGAGCTCTCTGGCTCTATCAATCATCGCTGGTTTTTCGTCTAGGGATAACGGCAAAACACACTTCAGCAGCCAACTGGCGTACCTGCGATTGCAACCGGGAGACCTGCGCTCACTTCCAATGTCGCAGGCTTAAAAGCGAACCCGCTGATCGTGATGCGGCGACTGGAAGATTGTGCCTGGGCTGCGGTCGTCTGCACCACGATCTTTCGCGGCGTGTTGCCGACGGGGATATTGCTCACTGCGCCGCTTTCAAGATTGACGACGGACACATCGTTGGAATCTTCGTTCGTCGTAAGCGCGGTTCTTCCCCCAGGACCGCTGGCTACCCAATGCAGGCGCGATCCGACTTTGATCATTTTTCAACGCTGTTGGTCTGGGTATTGAAGACGCTCAGAAGGCTCGGCCCTTGAACCGCCGTGAGGCCGCGCTTCCCATCCGGCGTGAAGTTCGCGTAATGTGGTGACACGCCCACCGCGATATCGGTGACGATTTTATTGCTCCCCGGGTCCACAACCACCACGGAGTCAATTCCCGCTTGTGTGATGTACAAGTGCCTTCCGTTCGGGTCGAATTCCAATCCCCGCGGCGTCTTTTCCAGAGCTACAGTATCGGTTAACTTGCGTGTGGTTAGATCGATGATTGCCAGGGAGAATTTTCCCGGTGTTTGCGAGCCGACGTAGGCGACCCGTCCGTTTGGATGGACGGCAATGTTGTGTGGTTTTCCCACCGGAACGCTGCCGATCACTTTGCGAGCGGCAGTGTCGATGACAGCGACGGAATCGGCGTCATATACGCCGACGAGGACATACTTACCGTCCCGGGTAACGGCAACGCCATGGGGATTCTTGCCCACTTCGATATTCTCGATCAGCTTGTCCGTCGCGGTATCGATAACGCTGACGGTTGATGTGCCGTCGCTGGCTACATACTCCCATCGATTATCAGGTGTAATGGCGATACCGTGTGGACCGGGCGGACCCGGGATCGTTGCCGTGACGCGCTTCAGCTCAAGATCAACGACGCTGATCGTATTATCTTTAAAGTTACCGACGTAGGCGCCATTTGTCTCGTTACATAAGTCAATCTATAGGCAGAATTGAAAAAGGAATGGTCGGGGCGAGCGGATTTGAACCGCTGACCACACGCACCCCAAGCGTGTGCGCTACCAGGCTGCGCTACGCCCCGACATTGTTGGCTGCAGGATATTTACCATTCCGTCGGGGTTAAAGCAATTTCGTTGGTGGCTGATGAGAGGCGCGCTCCGCGCAAGCGCGGCCAGCGGATGAAGAGTTGAGAACAAAGAAAACTAGGAGAGCAATTTGCGAAGCGATTCCAAATCTTTTCTGAGCTTTACCAGCGCGCTTTTGTATTTCTGTTCAGTCAGCGGCAGCTTGAGTTGGTCCTTTTCTTCTTTCTTGGTTTCTTTCAGTTTCTTGCGCGCGCCTTCGATGGTAAAGCCTTCCGTGTAAAGCAGCCGCTTGATATCGAGCAACAACTCGACGTCGCGTTTTTTGTAGAGCCGGTGTTTCGATGGCGCTTTCGACGGCTTGAGCAGGTCGAACTCGGTTTCCCAATAGCGCAAAACGTAGGGTTCGACGCCGACGATTTCACTCACTTCGCCGATCTTGAAGTAAATTTTTTCCGGCAGACGGGGAGGCATCGCCAAGGCTTATTCGGATGCGGCCGAGTTCGGCGACGATGACGGCGCAGCTGTTCCCATGCTGTTCAAGCTCTTCTTCATGATTTGACTGGCCTTGAAGGTCAACACTTTCCGGCCGACGATGATGATCTCATCGCCGGTTTGCGGATTTCTGCCCTTGCGCGGCCGTTTCGTATTGACGACAAAGTTGCCGAAGCCGGAGATCTTGACCTTCTCACCGCGCTCCAGGCAGCCTTTTATAATGTCGAACGTGGCCTCGACCACATCGGTAGCATCCTTTTTCGAGAAGCCGACTTTCTCGTAGATTCGCGTGATGATTTCTGCTTTCGTCATTTTCGTACCTCTTCTCTCAGCTCAGTCAGCTGCGCCGCTCGGCGCCAAACGTCTTGCCAAGCCGGTCCACCAGGCTCTGGTGCAGCTCATTAATCTCACTGTCTGTTAGGGTTCTGTCCTCGGCGCGATAAGAAATTTTATAGGCCAAGCTTTTCTTCGTTTCAGGAATCGGAGCGCCAACGTACTGGTCGAAAACTTCAACATGTTCGATCAAAGCTTCGCCGAGATTCTGGATCCAACTGACGATTTGTTGCGAGGCAAAGTCGCGATCCACCACTATCGCAACATCTCGCTCGACGGCCGGAAAACGCGGAAGCGCCCTTGTCGTTATTCGCCGCGGAGCATACTGAAGCAGTTTCTCGAAGTCAAGTTCGAACAGCAACACCGGCGGCACGGCCAGTTGATCGCAAACGTCGGGGTGGAGCTGGCCCAAATAGCCCAGCTCGGTCCCGCCATAGCGCAGGCTCGCCGATCTTCCGGGGTGTAAAACTCCAGGTGCCGTGGCGCTCCAACTCACCAACTCGCGCACGCGGAATAGATCCAGAACGGCTTCCACCAACCCTTTGCAATCGAGAAATTCCACCGGTGACTCTTCGCTAAGCCGCAGGCCATAGCGCGGCCGGGCCCCGTACAGCAAACCAGCGACACACTGCCGTTCCGTGCTCTCTCCGCCTGCGGTCGAACGAAAGACTTTGCCCAGATGGTACACCCAAAAACTCCGCGCTTGGTATGCCAGATTAAGCCGTAAATTGTCGAGCAGTCCGGGCAACAGACTGCCGCGCATCTCGGCGTTTTCTTTTGCCAGTGGATTAAGCACAGCGACGGGCGCGGGAGCGCTTTCCCATGGTCCGACGAAAGTTCGATTGAGTGCCTCGCTGGTAAACGGCAGGTTAATAACCTCGGTCATTCCTTCGCCGGCCAAGAGAGAGCGGAGCTTTCTCTCCCATCCCAGGCGCGAATCGTGCTTTCCGCCTGAGCATCTGACCAAAGGCAAGGTGGTGGGAATGCGATCGTAGCCGTGCACACGCGCGAGCTCCTCGATCACATCCGCCTCGCGCCAAATATCCGGACGACTCGTCGGCGGAATGACCTTCAGGCTATCGCTTCGCCCTTGCTGCTCGGTCTTCATGCCGAGGGAACGAAGCAGCTTTTCGACCTGTTTACGACCTAGCTCTAAACCAAGAAGTTTCTCGATGCGCTCTTCGCGCAGCAAAATCGTCGGCGCTTTCGCTCTGCCGGGATAGCGATCGGCCACGCCCGCCATCGCTTTGGCGCCGGCATGCTCGATCAGCAAATAGACCGCTCGATTGAGGGCCGCAATCGTTCCTTCAGGATCGACGCCGCGCTCGAAACGATGTGAGGCTTCGCTACGGAGCGCGAGCCGTTTGGCGGTGCGGCGGATCGAGGTCGGCGCAAAATTGGCGCTCTCGAGTAAGATCGAGCGTGTCGATGCTCTCACTTCGGAATCCATGCCGCCCATCACTCCAGCGAGGGCGACAGGTGTCTCGCCGTCACAGATCAGCAGATCCTCCGCCGTTAGCTCTCTCTCCACGCCGTCGAGCGTGGTAAATTTCTTGACCCCTCCGGCGGCTTTCACGACGATCTGTTTGGCGGGCAAACGGTCGAGGTCAAAGGCGTGGAGCGGCTGGCCGGTTTCGAGCATCACGTAGTTGGTGATATCGACCACGTTGTTAATCGCGCGAATCCCACAGGACTCGATTCGGTAACGCAACCACGCGGGCGCGGCGGAAATCTCAACTTCGTCGACGATCCGCGCCGAATACCGGGGGCACAGACGCGGGTCTTCGATGATCAGACTAATCCGTTTGCTGGTCGTCGAATCTTTTTTGGCCGGGCTCGATGGCACCGACAGCAGTTTACCACCCGTCAGAGCTGCGACTTCGCGGGCGATGCCCGCGATGCCCAAACAATCGCCACGGTTAGGCGTGACCGCGATCTCTAACAACCAGTCTTCGGCGTTCGTCTCCGCTTCGCGCTGAGGCGCGAGGGACTCGACTTCAAGACCTGCCATGGTGAGCAGCTTGGCCAGCTCTTGAGGACCAGCCGTGACCTCGACGAACTCTTTCAGCCAGTTGAAAGTGAACTTCATGGGATTGGAGTAATGGAGTGATGGAGTAATGGAGTGATGCCTTTAAAACCCACTACTCCAAAACTCCAGTACTCCATCATTCCCTTCATCTCAGCTAAATTGCCTCAAGAACCTCAGATCATTTTGGAAGAACAACCGAATGTCATCGATACCGTATTTCAGCATGGCGATCCGCTCCACACCCATGCCAAAAGCAAAGCCGGAGAATTTTTTTGGATCATAGCCGACAAATTTGAAAACCGCCGGATCGATCATCCCCGCGCCGAGGATTTCCAGCCAACCGCTGGACTTACACACCCGGCAGGCTTGGCCCGACTTATGCGCTCCGCTACCGCCGCAGATCACGCATTGAATATCGATCTCTGCACTCGGCTCGGTAAACGGGAAAAAACTTGGACGAAATCTCACGCCCGCGTCTCGGTTGAAGATCTGCCGTAAAAAATGAGTCAGCACGCCTTTGAGATCAGAGAAGGCAATCCTGTGATCGACCATGAACCCCTCGACCTGATGAAACATCGGCGAGTGCGTGGCGTCGTCATCGTGGCGATAGACCGCCCCCGGTACGATCACTTGCAGCGGCGGCTTGCGGTTTTCCATCGTGCGGATCTGTACCGGCGATGTATGCGTTCTCAGCAAACGGCCGCTGGATACGAAGAAGGTATCCTGCATGTCTCGCGCCGGATGGTCTTTGGGAATATTGAGCGCTTCGAAGTTATGGTAATCGTCCTCGATATCGGGCCCGCGGGCGATTTCAAAGCCCATTCCCCAGAAAATGTCGATGATTTCATCGATCACCAGCGTCAGCGGATGAGTGCTCCCCCTCGCCCAGCGACTTCCGGGGAGAGTAATATCGACCCGTTCTTCTTTTAGCGCCTGCGCTTTGGCTTGCTGCGTAACCGCACTCAGGCGCTCCGCCAAACCCTGTTCGAGGTCGCGGCGCAGCTGGTTGAGTCGCTCGCCGGCGCTCGGCCGCTGCTCCGCCGGCAGATCTTTGAGCGCACGTAGCATGAGCGTCACGCGACCGCTGCGGCCGAGAACCTCGACCCGTATCTGTTCAAGCTCCTCAGCGGAGTTAGATTGCTGGATTCGGGCCAGAACCTCTCCTCGGAGAGCTTCCAGTGAATCGTTCATTCGACTGAAATACTCAGGCGCTCAAGCACCTAGGTGAGATTTGGCGGTCTGGGCTAATTGGCCGAAAGCGGGCATATCGGCGATGGCGATTTCCGCGAGAACTTTGCGGTCCAACTCGACGCCGGCCTGCTTGAGGCCTCTGATTAACTGATTATAAGAGAGACCGTTGATCTTCGCCGCCGCGCCGATGCGGGTAATCCATAATCCACGAAAGGTTCTCTTCTTGATCCGTCGGTCACGGTAAGCAAACGCCAGCGCTCGCTCGACGGTCTCCCGCGCCGAACGATAGAGCCGGCCCCGGCCACCGACGTAGCCTTTGGCCAGCTTCATTATTTTCTTGCGTCTCTGTCTCGATTTACTTCCACCTTTGGCTCTAGGCACGTAAAACTCTCCTTCCTTCTTACTTAGTCCTGAGTAACGAGTGCTGAGTCCTGAGTATGAAACTTTCTCCTTCCTCCAAACTCAGTAGTCATAAGTCAGCACTCATTACTTGTAGGGTATTAGTTTACGAATGTTCTTCGTCTCCACCGCCGCCACCAACGTCGACTGGCGCAGATGGCGTTTGCGCTTCTTGTTCTTGGACGAAAGGATGTGTTGTTTGTATCCTTTGTTGCGCTTAATTCTTCCGCTTCCCGTTACGCGAAATCTTTTCGCTGCCGCTTTGTTGGTTTTGATTTTTGGCACCTGTGACTCCTCAGATTTTGATCCTACTCAACATCACCGTCATCATGCTTTGGGCGTCAATAGCATCGCCATATTGCGCCCTTCCAGGCGCGGCTCGATATCTACTTTGGCGATGTCCTGCACCTGAGTGACCACGCCGCTGAGCATCTGCCGGCCGAGCTCGGGATGAGTGATTTCCCGCCCGCGAAAGAAGACCGATACTTTGACTCTCTGGCCCTTCTCGATGAACTGGCGAATATTGCGGACCTTATGCTCGACGTCATGAGCATCGGTGCGAGAACCCATTTTGACTTCCTTGACTTCGACGACCGAGTGTTTTTTTCCGCTGTGAGATTTCTTTTTCTGCTCGTAGCGAAACTTGCCGTAATCCATCATGCGGCAGACCGGCGGTTGGGCGTCCGGCGCCACTTCGACTAAATCCATCTCTAGCGCTTCCACTTGCTTGAGCGCTTCATGCAACGCCAGCACTCCGAGCTGCTCGCCCTTCGGTCCGATCACCCGGACTTCACGGGAGCGAATTTGATGATTGATCCTCGCTTCTCTTGCGATAAGCCACCTCCATCCGTGGTTCGATTGTTATATCTCTATGCTTCTCCCATTTCTTGTGCAACCTCGCCGCGCAGCCGCTCGATGAATTCGCCGAGCGGCAGAGGCGTCAGGTTTTCGCCGCCGCGACGGCGTGGCGCGACGATCTGTGCCTCAGCTTCCTTATCGCCGATGACAATGGCATAAGGGATTTTCGCCAGTTGGGCTTCGCGAATCTTGTAACCGAGTTTTTCGTTTCGCCCATCCAACTCGACTCGGCAACCCGCAGCGCGCAGCTGAGCGAATACCGTTTTAGCATATTCCATCTGATTATCGGTCACTGTCAATATCTTGAGCTGCACCGGCGCGAGCCACAGCGGAAAAGCGCCGGCACAATGCTCCAGAAGGATTGCGATGAAGCGTTCAATGGACCCCAAGACGGCGCGATGTAGCATGACCGGGGTTGCCTCGGTTCCTTCCGAAGTCACGTACTTGAGGCCGAACCGCTCAGGCATGGCACAGTCGATCTGCACGGTCGCAAGCGTCCACGACCGCTCCAGCACATCGCGAAAATCGAAGCCGATCTTGGGTCCGTAAAAGGCTCCCTCCCCCGGAAGAATCTTCACTGAAAAGCCCGACCGTTCAAGACAGCGGCGGAGAGCGGTTTCGGCGGAGTCCCACAATTCGATGCGACCGAGAAATTTTTCGGGACGGGTTTGGAGCGTCACTTCGATGCGGTCGAAGCCGAAGACCTTATAGACCTCCTTGGTCATCGCGACAAATTGCTCGAGCTCGCTGTCGAGCTGTTCCGGCGTACAGTAAATATGCGCATCGTCCTGGGCGAACGAACGCACCCGAGTCAAACCCGAAAGGACGCCCGACGGTTCGAAGCGGTGCAGGCGACTAAAGTCGGCATAACGAATGGGAAGATCGCGATAGGAGTACTTTCGCGTCGTGAAGAGATAACAATGCCCCGGACAGTTCATCGGCTTCACGCCGTATTCGCCATCGTGCACATCCATCAGAAACATGTCGTCTTTGAAGGCCTCGTAGTGTCCCGAAGTTTTCCACAGATCGGTCTTGTAAATGAGCGGCGTGACGACTTCGGTATAGCCGTACCGATCGTAAAGGGAGCGGATAAACTGAATCAGTATGTTGTAGACGATCGTGCCTTTGGGATGAAAAAACGGCGAGCCCGGCGCGATCGGATGAAGCGAGAACAGATCTAAAGCCGGGCCCAGACGGCGATGATCGCGCTGTTTGGCTTCTTCGATGCGCTTGAGATAGGCATCCAGGTCCTTGCGGTTGGCCCACGCCGTACCATAGATTCGTTGGAGCTGTTCATTGCGAGAGTCTCCGCGCCAATATGCTCCGGCGAGGCTGGTTAGCTTAAATGCCTTGAGCGCAGACGTGCTCGGCACATGAGGTCCGCGGCAAAGATCGACCCAGTCGCCCTGGCGATAGAGCGAGACCTTTTCATCCGGGATGCCTTCGATAATCTCGACTTTGTAATTCTCGCCCATCTTACGGAATAGATCGATCGCCTGAGCGCGCGGCATCTCTTCACGAGTGATGGTCAAATTGGCTCTGGCCAGCTCTTGCATCCGCTTTTCGATTTGTTCCAACTCTTCCGGGGAGAAAGCCTTGTCCCGCTTGAAGTCATAGTAAAACCCATCCTCGATGGTCGGGCCGATGGTCACTTGGGTGCCGGGGAACAGCTGCTGCACCGCCTGGGCCATCAAGTGGGCGGTGGAGTGCCGCAAGATATCGAGGCCCTCGGCGCTATTCGGCGACATCAACTCCAACGCGCAGTCGCTCTCCAAAGCATGCTGCAAATCCACCGGACGGCCGTCGACCTTCGCCGCGATGATGTCCTTCTTCAGACCCGCCGAAGCGACGACTTCGTCGATCCTGGTCCCAGGACGAACGTCGACGGATTTTCCGTCAGGTAGGGTGACGTGGATAGGTTCCATGCTGTCGGGTTAAAAAATGGTAGGCACGGGCAGGATTGAACTGCCGACCTCTTCCGTGTCAAGGAAGCGCTCTCCCACTGAGCTACGTGCCTGCAAGACCGAACAGGAGTGGCCCGAACGAGTCGACTTAGCGAGTCCTGAACGCATTACATGGGCGCTTTACCGGGACCGAACAACGATAGATTTAAACAGTGCAAGAGATCGATTTTATTACCAATTTTTCCCCAGCGTGTCAACCGGGACGGTTGATACTGGCGGCTCGATTTTGCAGCCAGAGCAGTCCTCGATAAAGATATTGGCAACCCGACACGACGGTGGTGACAGCGGTCGCCCAGACAAGTAAATCCAGAAATGACGCGCTAAATACTGTGGGGTCATAGAGTAACGCCAGCGCCACGCCCAAGGTCACCAATTGCAGCGTTGTGCTCCACTTCCCGAGCCGGCTCGGTTTCACTTGCAAGGGTTCTTCAACCAGCACGTAGATGATCGCGTAACCGATAATGATCAGGATATCCCTGACGATGACGACAACGGCGAGCCACATGGGAATACCCCCGATGGCGCCGAGCATAACGAAAGAAGTGATCACCAGGAGTTTATCGGCAACCGGATCCAGGTAAGCGCCGAGAGCGGTTTGCTGCTTCATCTTGCGGGCGATCAAGCCGTCCAAGAAATCGGTGAACCCCCCAAGGATGAAAACCGCCAGCGCTTCCCCGTAAAAATGGTAGGCGAGAAATTCCAGAAAGATCGGGATCGTCAGAATGCGAACGAGCGTTAAACAATTGGGCAGATTCAACATCGCGATTTACGATATCCATTCCGCCTGAACTCCATTAGCGTTCAAGAGCTTGCGCATTTGCCCGGCCAACTTTGGCGTGACCATGGCGGTGACGCGGAGCAAATCGCCGTCATATTTCTCTTTGACGATACGGCCACGCTCGCGTAGTAGCGCAACCAGCCCGCCTTGAGCCGGTGTAAAGCAGGCGTGAAACCGTTCTTTTTTTCGGTCGAGAATTTTGCCTGCGGTCTCCATTAACGCCGTAACGCCGGCTCCGGTCAATGCCGATATGGGACACACATCGCAGTCCTTTGCCGATTTAAATTGCCTCGCCCCGGACGATGAGGCGAGATCGACTTTGTTGGGCACCAGCACCGTAGGAATTTCGCCGGCGCCGATTTCCTTGAGCACTTTTTCGATCACGTCGACGTGTTCGTCGTAGAGTGGATTGGCCATATCGACCAAATGCAGCAGCAGGTCTGCGCGACTGACCTCTTCCAGCGTGCTCTTGAACGCTTCGATCAATGAGTGGGGGATCTTATTGATGAAGCCGACGGTATCGACGATCATCACTTTGTCGCCGTTCGGCAAGCGCATCGCCCGCGTCGTCGGATCGAGCGTGGCAAAGAGCTTATCCTCGACAAACACGCCGGCGCGCGTGAGCGTGTTCATCAACGTCGACTTTCCCGCGTTGGTATAGCCGACCAACGCCACCGTTGCGAAGGGCACGGCGTCGCGTTCCTTGCGTTGTAACGTGCGCGTGCGCTCGACGGTTTTGAGCCGCCGCTTGAGATGGCCGATGCGCTCGCGAATGCGTCGGCGGTCCACTTCAAGCTGAGTTTCGCCCGGTCCCCTCGTGCCGATACCGCCGCCGAGCCGCGACAAGTGCGTCCACTGGCGCGTCAGGCGCGGCAACAGGTATTCCAGCTGGGCCAACTCCACTTGGAGTTTGCCTTCGCTGCTGCGCGCGCGCTGCGCAAAAATATCAAGAATCAATTGGCTGCGGTCAATAACACGGATTTTGAAGGCGCTTTCCAAATTGCGCTGCTGGGCCGGCGTAAGATCCTCGTCGATGATAACGAGATCGGCACGAGCTTGTTGTAAGCTTTTTTGAATTTCATCGACTTTACCCCTGCCGATCAGGGTCGCCGGTGTGACGTTTTTTATCTGCTGGCTGTGTTTGCCTAGAACCGACGCGCCTGCGGTTTTCGCCAGGCGCTCGAGCTCATCCAAGCTATACTGCAGCGGGACCTTGTGATCTCGCGACGGCAGCTCGATACCGACCAACAGGGCCTTTTCCTTCGACCGTTGCGTGGAAATCACTTGTTTCAAGATACCAGCGAATGGAAACTGACGCGCGCGCCAAAGAGCCGTTCTACGGTGCCGACGAGCTCCGGCGTCGACGCGATGCGCACTTGATCGGGAAGCTCGATGACGGTTTCGCCGTTTATGGATTGCAGCAGGTGGAGATAAACCGTTGACCGACCGGGAAAATCGAGCAGAGTATCGCGCAGGATGACCAATTCTTCCGGGGAAACTTCCGCTTCACGAACGTAGAGATGGATCTTTTCGCCGTTGCCATTGACGGTCGCGTATTTTTGATTCTTGGCGGCTTCGCTCAACGCCTCGATGTCGTTGGCGATCACCTGAATGCGTTCCTCGCCCACTTCCAGCCGCCCCTTCACAAAGATCGGATCATCAGCGCCGAGTAAGCCCGCACATTTTTTGTAGGTGTCCGGCCAAGCGAGCACCTCGATGAAACCGCTCTTGTCCTCGAGATTGAAACTACCGTAGCGGTCGCCCTTCTTGGTGTTGCGCAGGCGCAACGCCGAGACCACGCCGCCAATCTTAACGTCCCCCGGCTGCGCTCTTTCTTTTAACGCGGCAATCGTTCCGCTGGCAATTTTTTTAAGCACGCGATCGAATTTATCCAAGGGATGGCCGGTGATGTAGAAACCGAGCGCTTCCTTTTCGAACGCCAGCGCCTCCTGAGTCGACCATTCACTGACCTGGGGATAGATATCGCCGGCTTTTTTGCCTCCTCGGGTCGGTGTGCCGAGCATGCCGAAGATATCGATTTGATTGCTCGACTGATCCCGTTGATGCGCCTGGCCGGCCTTCATCGCATCATCCAGCGCGCCGAACATGCGCGCGCGAGAAACCTGCGTCGAATCGAACGCGCCGCACTTGATCAAGCTCTCAATGACGCGCCGGTTGACCGCCGTCGTATCGACGCGCCGGCAAAAATCGAAGAGCGACTCGAAGGGACCATCTTGCGCGCGGGTTTCGAGAATTACTTCGATCGCTTTTTCACCGACATTTTTAACCGCCGCCAGGCCGAAGCGAATCTTGGTTCCCACCGGAGTGAAGTCGGCGCGGCTTTCGTTGATGTCGGGCGCCAATACCTCGATGTCTTTGCCGCGGCATTCGGCGAGATTTTTTATGACCTTGTCGGTGTCGCCCATTTCGGAGGTCATCAACGTGGCGATGAACTCCACCGGATAGTGCGTCTTCAGATACGCTGTTTGATAGGACACCAGCGCGTACGCCGCGGAGTGGGATTTATTGAACCCGTAGCGCGCGAAGGTCTCCATCTGATCGAAAATTTCCGCGGCGACCTTGTCATCGATCTTCTTGCCGCGCGCCCCTTCGACAAAGCGCTCGCGCTGCGCCGCCATCTCCTCGGGATCCTTCTTGCCCATGGCCCGCCGCAACATATCGGCATCGCCCATGGTATAACCGCCGAGCACCTGAGCGATTTGCATGACCTGTTCCTGGTAGACAATGACCCCGTACGTGTCTTTCAGGATCGTCTCGAGCAGCGGGTGCAAATACTTGATCTTTTCTCTGCCGTGTTTACGCTTGATGTATTCTTCGGCCATGCCACTGTCGAGCGGACCGGGCCGATAGAGCGCCAGAATCGCGACCAGGTCCTCGAAGCAATTCGGCCGGATTTTTACCGTCATTTCACGGATGCCGCCGCTTTCCAGTTGGAACACGCCGGTGGTGTTGCCGTTGCAAAGAGTTTTATAAGTTTTCTTGTCATCGAGTGGTAGGCGGTTGACATCGAGCTTTTCGCCAAGAGTCGCGTCGATCAGCTTCAAGCAATCATGAATCAGCGTGAGCGTCTTTAGGCCGAGGAAATCGAACTTGACCAGCCCGATCTTCTCCACGCAGCTCATATCAAATTGCGTGACGATACCGCCTTCTTTATCGACAAACAGCGGCAGATGATCGACCAGCGGCAAGTTCGACAAGACCACGCCGGCGGCGTGGGTCGAGGCGTGGCGCACGAGTCCTTCCAAGCGCAGCGCATGGTCCATCAAAGTCTTCACCCGAGGATCGCTCTTGATCAGCTCAGGCAGCCGCGGCTCCATTTTCAGCGACTCAGCCAACGGGTAATCGAAACCCTGCTTTGGCGCCGGAATCAGCTTGGCGATCGCGTCGGTCTCGGCGAAGGAAAATCCGAGCGCTCGACCGACGTCTCTGATCGCCGCCTTGGCTTTGAGGGTGCCGAAGGTCGCGATCTGGGCGACCCGATCGGCGCCGTATTTATCTTTGACGTACTGGATGACCTGAGCCCGGCCGCGGATGCAGAAGTCAACGTCGATATCGGGCATCGATCGTCGTTCGGGATTGAGAAACCGTTCGAACAGCAGCACATGGCGGATCGGATCGAGATCGGTGATGCGCAGCGCGTAGGCGACTAAGCTTCCCGCCGACGAGCCGCGCCCCGGCCCGACCGGAATACCACTGCGCTTGGCGTAATTGATGAAGTCGGCGACCACCAGGAAGTAGCCGGGAAACTGCATGCGCTTGATGACATCGAGCTCGTACTCGAGCCGATCGGCATAGCTCTTCCTGACCTCCGGGTCGGTAACGCCTTCGAGACGTTCTTCGAGGCCCTGGTGCGCCAGCTCATCGAGGTAGTCATCGAGGCTGATCTCCTTGGGCGGGGTAAACGTGGGAAAATGATATTTGCCGAATTCCATTTCGACATTGCAGCGATCGGCGATTTCCAGCGTGCGCTCGACCGCGCTGGGACAGTAGTCGAATCCTCTGGTCATTTCCTCGGCGGACTTGAGATAGAGCTCGTCGGTTTCCATCTTGAGTCGGTTGTCATCGGTGATGGTCTTGCCGGTCTGAACACAGAGCAACACGTCGTGCGCGTGAAAGTCTTCGCGCTCACCGTAATGGCAGTCGTTGGTCGCCACGACCGGAATCGAAGTTTCCTTGGCCAGTTCCACCAGCAAACGGTTGACCTTCTCTTGTTCGGCGAGTTTGTTGTCCTGGATCTCGATGTAATAGCGATCGCCGAAAATGGACGCGTAGGTTTCCACCCCGAGCTTCGCCTTCTCAAAATGACCCGCGGACAGCGCCTGCGACACCTCGCCCTGCAGACAGGCGCTCAAAGCGATCAGGCCGGTGTTGAATTCCTGCAGCAACTCTTTATCGATCCGCGGCTTGTAGTAAAAACCTTCCATGTAACCGAGGGTCACCAATTTGCAGAGATTGCGGTAACCCTGCTGGTTCATCGCCAGAAGAATCAAGTGGTTGTTATATTCCCTGGGGCCTTTGTCGACGCCTTTCCTTTCGAAGCGGCTGGCGGGTGCGACGTAGATTTCGCAGCCGATGATCGGCTTGATGCCGTGACTGATCGCCTCACGGTAAAACTCCACGGCGCCGAACATGTTGCCGTGGTCGGTCATGGCGACGGCCGGCTGCTTGAGCGCTTTGATACGCTCGAACAATTTATCGACTTTGTTCGCGCCATCCAGCAGACTATATTCGGTGTGACAGTGAAGATGAACGAAACGAGAATGTTCCATTGCAGGTATTAATCAATTAGCACAAAGCGAATGGCTCGACAATTATTTCGCGGTAATTTTACTCGAAGAGTTATCCACAGCTTGCGGCCACCAACTGGCGGCGATGAAGTCTTCCAGGACGCGACCGAGGATATTGGCGTATGAGAAGTTTAACCGCTGCTCCATGGCAATGCTGGTCAATCTTTGCCCTTCATAAAGAACGAGTTCCGCCGGCCGTTTGTCGATATTGGCGCGAAAGATGTATTTGACATTGGGATACGCGTCGCCCTCCGTGCACTCATAGCGACGAAAGAACTGCCACGCCGATAAGTCGAGGCCTAACTCTTCTTTGATTTCCCGCGTCAGTGCCTGTTCCGGCGTCTCGCCTTCCTCGACATGACCGCCGAAGAAATCCCAGTGATTTGGAAACGGAATATCCGGCTTGTCGTCGCGCAGATAGATCAGCAATTTCTGGTTGCGGTCAAACAAGAGCACCTGCGCGATATGCTTCATGGAACACTCCTTCGAGAAAGCGCACGACTTCGGGAGCACCGGGCGTCGATCCCCCCAGCCGTCGATGGCAATGATTTCGTTATCGGGTGCCATAGGCGAGAATATCATCACCCATCTGATCGCTCTGTTCAATGACGACGGTGAGCGACGAAAACGGAATAGGCTATTCCCACTCAATGGTCGCTGGCGGCTTGGAGGAGATGTCGTAAACCACGCGGTTCACCCCGCGCACTTCATTCAAAATGCGGTTAGAAATTCTGCCGAGCAGCTCATAGGGCAACGGCACCCAGTTAGCCGTCATGCCGTCCTGGCTCTCGACCACGCGCAGCGCGATGACGTTCTCATAGCTGCGCTCGTCACCGACGACGCCGACGGTTTTGACCGGCAATAAAACCGCGAACGATTGCCAAACCTTGTCGTAGTAACCCGCCGCTTTGATTTCATCGAGCACGACCACGTCCGCTTCACGCAAGACTTGCAACCGCTCTTCAGTGACTTCGCCCAACACACGGATCGCCAGGCCCGGACCGGGAAACGGCTGGCGCTGGATCATTTCATGGGGCAAACCGAGCTCTTTACCCAAGATTCTTACTTCATCCTTGAAAAGCTCGCGCAGCGGCTCGATCAATTTGAATTTCATGTCGATGGGCAAACCGCCGACGTTGTGGTGTGACTTGATAGTCGCCGAAGGTCCCAGAACCGAGACCGACTCGATTACGTCGGGATAAAGTGTTCCCTGCGCCAAAAATTCGATCTCACCCAGTTTGCGTGCTTGTTCTTCAAACGCTTCGATGAACTTATGGCCGATGCGTTTGCGCTTGATTTCGGGTTCCTCGATGCCCTTCAAGGCGCCAAGAAATTGCTCGCTGGCATCGACGTAGTGAAAGCTGTGGCCAAACCGCTCGACGAATAGGCCGCACACTTGTTCGGCTTCGTGCTTGCGCAGGAGTCCGTTATTGACGAAAACGCAGACCAGCCGTTCTTCGATCGCGCGGTGAATCAAGGTCGCCGCCACCGCCGAATCCACACCACCGCTGAGCGCGCAGAGAACCCGGCCCGCGCCCACCTCGGCGCGGATTTTCTGCACCGCGGTCTCGACAAAATGTTCCATCGTCCAACTGGGCTCGCAGCGGCAGATACGAAAAACGAAATTGTCCAAGATCTCCCGTCCACGCGGCGTGTGCGCGACCTCGGGATGAAACTGCACCCCGAAGAAGCGTCGCGTCGGATCGGCAAAGGCAGCGATCGGCGAATTGCCGCTGTGCGCGAGCACGTTCCAGCCCTTCGGGAAGGCGGTCATCTTGTCACCGTGACTCATCCAGACCGAGGTCAATTCATGCTTGGAAAAACCGCAAAAGAGATCGGTGTCGATATCGACGGTCAAATCGGCAGGGCCGTATTCGCGATGATCAGCGCGACCGGCCTCGCCGCCAAAGGCTAAGTTGACGATGCCCATGCCGTAACAGATGCCGAGAAAAGGCACGGACAAATTGAAGAGGCCGGCATCGACTTTGGGCGCGTTCTCTTGGTAAACGCTCGCCGGCCCACCGGAAAGAACGATTCCCTCCGGGTTAAGCGCTTTGATTTTTGCCAGGGTGAGGTTGAATGGATGGATCTCGCAGTAGACTTTGGACTCTCGGATACGACGCGCAATGAGTTGGGTGTACTGGGAACCGAAATCGAGTACGAGTATCATTCTGCTCTGTAATTGGGCGCTTCCTTGGTGATGAAAACGTCGTGCACGTGTCCTTCCTTAAGGGCCGCCGCGGTAATCTGCATGAACTTGGCCTTGGCGCGAAGCGTGGCGATGTCCTTGCAGCCAAGATATCCCATGCCGGCGCGCAGACCGCCGACCAGTTGATGAATGTTGAACGACATCGATCCTTTGTAAGGCACTTGGCCTTCGATCCCCTCAGGGACTAGTTTGTTGCTGTCGGCCACATCGGCTTGACCGTAGCGGTCTCGGCTGCCATGCCCCATGGCGCCGAGCGATCCCATGCCACGATAGGCTTTGTAAGTTCGTCCCTGATACAAAATCATCTCGCCCGGACTTTCTTCCGTGCCCGCGAACAAACTTCCGATCATCACGGAATGGGCACCGGCAGCCAACGCCTTGGTGATATCGCCGGAATATTTGATGCCGCCATCGGCGATGATCGGCACATTCTGACGCGCCGCGGCCTTGGCGCAGCTGCCAATGGCGGTAATCTGCGGCACGCCGACGCCGGAAACGATTCGCGTCGTACAGATGGAGCCTGGTCCTACGCCCACTTTGACGACATTCACACCGGCTTCGATCAACGCCGTCGTGCCTTCCGCCGTGGCCACGTTGCCCCCCGCCAGGTCGAGATCGGGATAGCGCCGACGAATCCGCCCGATCACGTCGAGAACGTTTTTCGAGTGGCCATGGGCGGTGTCGACGGCGATCAGGTCCGCGCCCGCCCGTACCAAGCTATCCACGCGCTCTTCCCAATCCTCCCCGACGCCTACCGCCGCGCCGACTCGCAAGCGGCCGCGCGCGTCTTTGCTGGCGTTGGGGTTTTGGATTTTCTTTTCGATGTCCTTAACCGTGATCAAACCCCTGAGGCGAAACTCGTCGTCGACAACTAGAAGTTTTTCAATGCGATGCTGATGCAAGAGTTCCTTAGCCTCGTCGAGGTCGACGCTCGGTTTTACCGTCACCAGGTTATTTTTGGTCATGACCTCGGAAACCGCACGATCCAGCCTTTTTTCGAACCGTAAGTCGCGATTGGTGAGGATACCGAGCAATCGGCCATTCTGGGTCACGGGCAGCCCGGAGATGCCGTACTTTTTCATGACTTCTTTGGCATCGGAAATTTTTTGATCCGGCGCGACCGTGATCGGGTCGGAGATCATCCCGCTCTCAAATTTTTTGACCTTTTCGACCTCGCTGGTTTGTACCCCTACCGAAAGATTTCGATGGATGATGCCAAGGCCGCCCTCTTGGGCCATCGCAATGGCGGTTTTCGACTCGGTCACGGTATCCATAGCGGCGCTGACGAGCGGTATGTTCAACTTGATCCGCTCCGTCAATCGGGTCGAAACGTCGATGTCTCGCGGTAATACGGACGACTCCGCCGGGATCAGCAAAACATCATCGAAGGTCAAACCGACGGGTAAGACTTCCTGTTCCAGCATCGTTCACCTCCGAACCTAGCTAAAAAAAAACCCAGACCTCCGCCTGGGTTTTGCGCGCTCTTGCATGATTCAATGCAAACATAAAATCTTATACCAGGAAATGTTTGAGGCAGCAATAACAGGCCCCGTTTGAGACGACACGATCATTGTGATAGCAACGGATACCGATCATGCCGCTCTACGAATATCAGTGCGCCGACGGACACCGATTCGAAGCGATTCAGAAAGTCACCGATAGGCCGTTAAAACGCTGCGAGCTTTGCCCGGCTCAAGCCAAACGAATTATTTCCCAGCCGACGCTGCTGCACAATCGCGGCGTTCACGTCTTCGACCGAGTCACCAAGGATGATGCCCTGCGCGCCCGCCCCTCATCGCTCAAGTCTTTCAAAAAAGACAAATTCTAGCTGGATCATCGCTGAGTCATCGGCGAACAAGCGACTCTGGATAGGGATGCGTATTAGCTTGGGCAAGTAACATGCCCGATTGCCACCAGCCATTTGTCAGCGATTTGCGACGTTCCGTTCACCAATGTGATCGTAAAGAACTGACACGTGTCGCACTCCGCCTACACAGGAATACGTTGGCGATCACACCGAGGGCCCTCATTCCGACGAAAACAGATCTTGCCAAGTGTTTTTTTGTTTTGTCATTCTCCAGCACGTTTGCGCGTAATCGGCTCACCAAACTGAACAGCACAACCCTAGTCGAGGGAACTTCGCCGACGCGCGAACCTGCACGTATAAAGATGAAGCTCGGGAACCTTGAAAGAGCGAGCAGTGGCGGGGAAATCGCAGAGGTCGTTAGGCAAGCGAGAATGGTTTAGCTAGAACTCGATGGCAGGGGGAGTCTCAACGTCGAAACACGATTGACAACAACCAATCAAAGGTTCTTGAGCCCACGATGAGCGGTTCGCCTATTGAGGCCGTAAAGCTGCATCCTGCGTGAAAGGGTTCTAATGCTTATTCCACAAGATGTTGCTGTAGGGACGATCTTACCTCCGAAACTATCCAGTTTCTGGGTTAGATATTGCTTTTCCATTTCCACTATCCATTGGGAAAGAGGAAGGCTCAGTGAGATTTGCTCTCCGACCCCTTGAGTGTGTGATAGTTCATCAGACAGATCTACCTCTTGAAGGAGCCGCCATTTGGCTAGGACAACGGCTTTCTCAAGCACGTTTTGAAGTTCCCGAATATTTCCTGGCCAGGAGTATTGCATGAGCTGGGCCATTGCCCGCCGTGATATTTCAGTGATCCCTTTTTGGCGGGCAAAGAGATTCTTTTGGAGGAAAGTTTGAACCAGCAGTGGGATATCCTCACGCCGCTGACGCAGAGGTATGAGATGGATAGAGATTACGTTGATCCGGTAATAAAAATCTCTTCGCATCTTTCCTTGCTCGACGAGATCCTTGAGTCGAACGTTGCTGGCGGCAATTACCCGGACATCGATCTGGGTCATTCGACTTCCGCCCAAACGCTGAACCTTTTTGTCCTCTAGAACGCGCAGGAGTTTTGCCTGCATTGAAAGCGGCATGCTTTCAATTTCGTCGAGGACAAGGGTCCCGCCATGGGCCAACTCGATCTTCCCTGCCCTCGTTTGGTCCGCACCGGTAAAGGCACCCCGCTCGTAACCGAAGAGTTCGCTCTCGAGAAGGGGCTCAGGGATTCCGGCGCAATTGATGGGAATGAACGGTCCTTCTCGACGCCGGCCCCGGGAGTGAATGGCCCGCGCAGCCATCTCCTTTCCCGTTCCTGTCTCTCCTTCCAACAGCACCGTTACATCCATGGCAGATACCATTCGGATGATCTCAAAGACTCGGTGCATCCCGGGATTCTTGCTAAGCATACCTTCAAATTCGCAAGAATCCCTGACGGCGCGTCGCAAAGATTGAGTTTCTATAAACAGCGACGCCTTTTCTAATGCAGCCTGGGTGGATTGTTGAATCGCTTCTTCGCTGAAGGGTTTAACAAGATAATCGCTTGCACCTAGCTTTAGGGCAGTAACGGCGGTTTCAAGATTTCTCTGTCCGGTGATCACGATCACAGGAACGCCGGGGCAGGCCTGCTGTATCCACTTGATCAGTTCAACTCCGCCCAATCCTGGGAATTGAATTTCAGTGACCACAAGATCGAGGTCACCTAGTCTTAACCGTTCTTGCGCCTTTTCAACGGACGCAAGCAGCAAAACCGTGTAGCCAATGTGACTAAACAGCCGCTCCAACTGCTCGCGAATGAGGCGATCATGATCAACAACTAAAACATGAAGATTTGAAGGCGGGACGGGTTGCTTCTCCATTGCTGCATCCTTCTTATGTCACTGGTACGAATTTGCTTTTACGTCATGAATAGCATTCCTCAAAGTAACCAGATCGAGTCAAATAATCACTCCGTAGCCAAGAACCAGTCCGAAGCTCCAATAAGGGTGCTAGGGCGGAAAACTACTCGAAAAGGCGCTCTTATGTCAACTAGCGCATGTTTGCGGGGTTTAGGCGGTTGAAGCAGAAAAACCCTAACGAAATCAAGAGGGGAGCCGGCATTTGGGCGATTATCATAGGGGCACTAATATTCGGAGATAATAAAAGAATTTGCTTGACTCTGCGTGTAGA
>DASYUV010000144.1:0-6105 GCA_036000865.1 Binatia bacterium
CTATCACTACGACCCTGCGACAGGAAAGTACAGTCTCCTCGTCACGAATATGGTCCGCCTCGCGGGAATCGCTACCGTGTTGGCTCTGGTTGCTTTCATCGCCGTCATGCTCCGGCGGGATCGAAATCGGGGGTTGCAGCCGAGGAAGAGCCCCTAAAGCGATGAATCTCGGTTTTCCTTTATTTCCTGAGCAAGCATCCACAATGGCGTCACGGGTGGATGCGCTATTTTTTTTTCTCGTCGCGGTGACGGTCTTCTTTGTTGCACTGATTTTTTTAGTGATTGTCGTCTTCGCGGTCAAATATCGCCGTCGCTCGGAGGATGAACGGCCGCGACCCATGGAGGGAAACTTCTGGCTTGAAATTTTTTGGTCGGCAATCCCGTTGGGTCTGACGATGGTCATGTTTGTCTGGGGCGCGATCATCTATTTTGACATTTATAATCCACCGAACGACGCTCTCGAGATCAGCATCGTCGGAAGGCAGTGGATGTGGAAGGCTCAGCATGCTGAGGGGCAAAGAGAGATCAACGAGCTCCATGTGCCGGTGGGGCAGGCGGTGAAATTAACGATGACGTCGGAGGACGTCATCCATGATGTTTTTCTCCCGGCTTTTCGCATCAAGCAAGACGTTCTTCCGGGGCGTTATACGACGCTATGGTTTCAGGCGACGAAGGCGGGGGTCTACCCTTTATATTGCGCCGAATATTGCGGCACGCAGCATTCAGGGATGCTCGGGCGGGTGGTGGTCCTGGAGCCGGCCGAGTTTGAAAAATGGTTGAGCGGCGGCGCGACGGGCATGTCCATGGTGGATCTGGGCGCAAGTCTTTTTCAGAGATTCGGTTGCAGCACGTGTCATCGAGCCGGCGGAACAAGCCAAGGCCCTTCCCTCGTGGGCCTCTTTGGGAAAACCGTGCAACTCCAGGGGGGTAAGACGGTGACCGCCAACGAGGATTACATCCGTGAGTCTATTCTCGAACCTCGGGCGAAAGTCGTTGCCGGCTATCAGCCGATCATGCCGACGTTTAAGGGCCTGGTGAGTGAAGAAGCGATTCTTCAACTCATTGCGTACATTAAATCCTTGCACGCCGTAGAAAGGAAGCCAGCACAAAGATGAACATTCCTGACATCGAGCGTCGCGAGCATTATTTGAATATCAACTATGGTATTCGATCGTGGCTTTTGACCACCGATCATAAACGCATCGCCTGGCTTTATCTTCTTTCCGTGACTTTGTTCTTTTTCATCGGTGGCATATTCGCGACGTTGATTCGGCTCGAGTTACTGACGCCCCAAGGGGATTTAGTCCAATCGGAGACCTATAACAAACTATTTACCATGCACGGCGTGACGATGATTTTTTTCTTTCTGATCCCGTCTATTCCGGCGGTCCTTGGCAACTTTTTGGTCCCGATGATGATCGGGGCGCGCGACCTTGCTTTTCCACGCCTCAATCTGGCGAGCTGGTATATTTTCATCCTTGGGGGAGCGTTCACTCTGATGGCGGCGGCTGCCGGCGGGGTGGATACGGGATGGACTTTCTATACCCCTTACAGCAGCATTTATTCCAATACCCATGTCGTGCTGACGGTTGTCGGGGTCTTTATCACCGGCTTCTCTTCGATTCTCACCGGGCTCAACTTCATTGTCACGATCCACAAAATGCGCGCACCCGGGATGACGTGGTTTCGTTTGCCGCTTTTCATCTGGACTCACTACGCCACCAGCATTATTTTTATTCTTGGCACACCGGTCATCGCCATCACTTTGGTGCTGGTGGCACTCGAACGGATTTTTCACCTGGGAATCTTCGATCCCGCTTTGGGAGGAGATCCGGTGCTGTTTCAGCATCTATTTTGGTTCTATTCGCACCCTGCGGTCTATATCATGATTCTGCCCGCCATGGGTGTCGTGAGTGAGCTCGTCGCTTGTTTTTCGCGCAAACGGATCTTCGGCTACAGCGTCGTGGCCTTCGCCAGCCTCGGCATCGCGACGATCGGCTTCTTGGTCTGGGGCCATCACATGTTCGTCTCCGGACAGTCGGTTCATGCGGGCATGATTTTTTCATTGTTAAGTTTTTTGGTTGCGATCCCGTCGGCGATCAAGGTTTTCAATTGGACCGCCACGCTTTACAAAGGATCGGTCTCCTACGATGCTCCCATGCTCTATGCGTTGGGATTCATCGGTCTCTTCACCATCGGCGGGCTGACCGGTTTGTTTCTCGCCACGCTGGGCATCGATGTCCACGTCCATGATACCTATTTCGTGATCGCCCATTTTCATTACATTATGGTGGGAGGATCGGTGATGGGCTACTTGGGAGGCATTCATTTCTGGTGGCCCAAGATGACCGGTCGAAGATATCCCGAAGGCTGGGCCAGACTTGCAGCGCTGATTATCTTCATCGGGTTCAATCTGACCTTCTTTCCGCAATTCGTCCTCGGCTATATCGGCATGCCGCGCCGCTATCACGTCTATCCGCCGGAGTTCCAAGTGTTGAATGTCATGTCGACGGCGGGCGCTTCGATTCTGGCCGTCGGCTATCTGCTCCCTTTGACCTATCTGATTTGGTCTTTACGCTACGGCGCCGTTGCCGGGAGAAATCCCTGGGGCGCCAGAGGTCTCGAATGGCAAACTCCCTCGCCGCCTCCCACGGAAAACTTTGAACGGACTCCGATAGTGACCGAAGGCGCTTACGCTTACGAAAAGGATCCTGAAGAGATTTACCCATTGGGGAAGCCGGCCCATGTCTAAGGTAGAAGTCTTTCGGCAGCATCACTTCGACGATGTCGGGCAGCAGCACGAGGCCTCGTGGCTCGGCATGTGGGTGTTTCTTGCAACCGAGGTCATGTTTTTCGGCGGTATGTTTGCGTGCTATTTCGTTTATCGACACTGGTACCTGGAGACGTTTGCGGCGGCGAGCAATCACCTGGATGTTCTGTTGGGCGGCATCAACACGGCGGTGTTGATTTGCAGCAGCTTCACCATGGCTCTGGCCGTTCACAGAGCGGAAACGGACAGACGGAAACCACTGATCGCCTTCTTGCTGCTCACCATCGTTTTGGGACTGGCGTTCCTGGGCATCAAGTTTTACGAATATCACACCAAATTCGAGGAGCATCTCGTACCCGGCAGTTCTTTTAGTTTTGAAGCATCGTTAGCGCATCCGGCGGAGATCTTTTTTTCTTTTTACTTTGCAATGACTGGAATGCATGCCTTACATATGATTATCGGCATCGGGCTAATGACGGCGCTGATCTTTCAAGCGAGACGGGGTCGATTTTCATCCTTCTATTACACTCCCGTCGAGCTCACGGGTCTTTACTGGCATTTCGTCGACATCGTGTGGATTTTTCTCTTCCCTTTACTTTACTTGCTCGGACGCCACTTATGAAATCCGAACCTCATGTTTCCATAAGAACTTACGCTCTCGTTTTCCTCGCCCTGCTTGTACTTACAGGACTTACCACCGCCATCGCGTTCTTGGATCTCGGCGGGAGCATAAACACGATGGTCGCCCTCGCCATCGCGGTGGGCAAAGCATTGTTGGTCATTCTCTACTTCATGCACGTCCGCTACAGCGATCGTCTCACCTGGGTGTTCGCAGCTGCAGGATTTTTTTGGTTGCTGATTTTAATCGGCGGCACCATGGACGATGTGCTGACGCGCCAGTCGCTCTCCCCTAACACGGAAAGCGCGTCCACACAGTCTCAGCCAAGATGACGCCGCAATTTAGCCCGAGTATCCAGTCGTGAACGATAACGTTGATTTGCAGTGATGTGCGAATACACTCCGATTGGGCGGCACACAATCATTGATCGCTGAAACGATCTCTGTTACGAACGTGTGGTTGATAAAATTATATTATTGGAGAAGAGATGCATTTGGCTCTTGAACGCCTGAGCGATCATGTAGGCCGTGGTCACCCTAAGATGAACGCCAGAGGAAGAACGCTAGAGCGGCGGACGAGAAATGAAGATGATAGACTAATCATCAATGGGCGCCGATCAAATTGGAACAACACCGCGGTTGCTTTCCGTGGTAAGCTACAACATTCATCAATGCGTCGGCTCTGACCGGCGCCGGGACGCCACCCGCATCGCCGCTATCTTAAAAGAGCTCAATGCCGATATCATCGGTCTGCAAGAAGTGCATTCCGCTCACGACGGCACCTTTGAGGCCTATCAGTTGAGATATCTCGCCGAGAGCACCGGCAACCACGTCGTCAGCGGGCCGAATGTCACGAAAGCCAACAGCGAATATGGCAACGTCCTATTGACGCGTCACTCCGTGGTTCGTGTCAATCGTCTCGACCTGAGCGTTCCAGGACGCGAGGCGCGCGGCGCCATTGACGCGGATATTGCCATTGGCAACCATGTCGTCCGGGTGATCGTTTCCCATCTCGGTTTACGCGCGCGCGAGCGGCGCTATCAAACCAAGCGGCTGCTCGGACTTCTCGGGCAGGAGAAGACTTCTCCGATCGTCGCCCTGCTCGACATTAACGAATGGTTTCCTCTCGGCGCGCCGATTCTCCGTTTCAATGAAGAATTCGGCAAGGCGCCGTGCTTTCGGAGCTTCCCGGCTTTTTTTCCGCTGTTTTCTCTCGATCGGGTTTGGGTCAAGCCATGTGCGGCGTTGATCAAGGTGGAACCCTACATCACGTCCGTCACCCGCGTCGCCTCGGACCATCTGCCGCTGGTGGCAACGATCGATATCGAGCGCTTTTAAAATTTTCCGAATTCGCAGGGACGCAGAATTCGCAGAGGACAAACAAGAGACCCAACTGTAGGGGCACGGCATGCCGTGCCCTCCGAACTCTCACCCCTTCCCTCTCCGCGAGAGACTGTGGCGCAATTCGAAAAATCCCTCAAGTGTCATGCTGAGCAGAGCGAAGCATCTCGCATTTTCCGTCAGTTACGAAGACGAGATTCTTCGCCTTTCGGCTCAGAATGACATTAAGACGCGGTCTCCGAGCGGGAGAGGGCGCAACATCGTCACGCCCTCTACTGATTTACGCGCTCTTCGTGCCGCGCAGTGATTGTTTTAGTTGGCGGCGCAAATTGGATCCGTTATGCCGCCTGTCGACAAGTTTTTTGCGACTGAGCAATGTCAACACTGCGGCTTCTTCGCTGGCTAGCACGTTTCCGGAGCCCCTCGCTTTTTTTGTCGGTCGCCTCAACAGCGGCAACAAGGAGCCGTCCGTGTAAGCATCGATCACCGCCCGGTGGATATAACATTTGCGACACACAGCCTTGGTATTGCCCAACCTTTTGGCGACAACTTCGATGGCTTGTACAATGTCGCGAATCGCCGGCAGTTTTTTGGCAAACGCCAGCATGCGATCGTATTTGGTTTCATCCCTCACTTCGCGCCAACGTGGATGATAGCGGTGCTGCTTTCGGTCCCTGGCGTCTCTTCCCGTGGCTTGCAGATGGCCGTGCGCCAACGGACAAATCCACACGTCGCGCCACGCCGGCGGAATAGCCAGTGACTTAAAGCGCCGCAGTTCATCAGCGTCCCGGACGATCTTGCCGTCCACCGTTAGATACACGAAACCCTTTCCACTCTTGCGCCGCCACAAAAATAATATTGCGCAAGTTAATGCAGCGGATCGATGGTTGTTCGACAAAGGAGGTATAACATGTCGTTACTAATTTTAATTCTTGTGGTTCTGTTGCTAGTCGGTGCCTTGCCGACATGGCCGTATAGCAGCGGCTGGGGCTACGGACCTAGTGGACTACTCGGTTTGATCTTGATCATCGTACTGGTTTTTGCCCTGATGGGGCAAATTTGACGCCGCTGAAGACCGCCGCTGTTCTTGGAGTCTCATTGGTTGTGGGCTCCGCCGTCGAAATCCGGCGGAGCCGGGCAACCAGCGCTTGCACCGCATTTCCGCTCCATGCATCGACGACCTCAGTCCGCGACGAAGACAGTGTTCAAGACCCGAGAACTGGGTCGCCCCGCTGCTAGCGCATGTTTGCGGGGTTTAGGCGGTTGAAGCAGAAAAACCCTAACGAAATCAAGAGGGGAGCCGGCATTTGGGCGATTATCATAGGGGCACTAATATTCGGAGATAATAAAAGAATTTGCTTGACTCTGCGTGTAGA
>DASYUV010000145.1:0-10287 GCA_036000865.1 Binatia bacterium
GTTGAAGCGGGCCTTCTCATTTTTGCAGTAGTTTAAGCGCCGCTTCGGCGGCCTTTTTTGCTTGCGCGTTGCTGCTTTTACTCACCGCGCTTAATGCTTGCACGAACTCTTCAGCCGGCGATCCGAAACTTGCCAGCGTCACCGCCACGGCGTTGCGCACTCTCTCATCCGCATCGTTCAAATAAACCTGAAGCAACGTCCGACGGACGATATCATTGATATCTTTGCGGCTCTTCAAGCTGGTCGTCGCCGCGACGCGAACCGTCGGGTCGAGATCGCTCAGTGACTTAACGATCGCTGCCAGGCTCTGTGAATCTGCCAGCGCTAAATCGCGCAAGCAGTAGATCGCCATGCGTTTCTGATTGGCCGTTCCGGTGTCGCATAATTCGATCAACAAAGTGATCACGGATCCTTCGCTCTTAGCGATGCGCTCGAGCAGCAATGCATTGGCCCAGCGAATATCCGGTTCGCGATGGTCGAGCGCATCAATCAATATGCGAATCGTAATAGCTGACGGCTGGGCAAGGTGGCCGAGGATGTAAGCGACGGGCCAGTAATTCTTATGGCCGTCTTCGGTCAGGCGTTGATGCAAAAGTTTTTGGAGGTCGGTCGATGCCGGCGCGAAAGCGATGAGCGCATCGACAGCGGCACGGATCGTCGGTTTGTCGGGATGGTCGAGATCGGCAATCAAATTCGCGACCTGGCCGTCGTCAGTCATGATGAACCAGATGCCGCCGGATGTGATTCGTTCAAACCGATGGTTAGAGCTGGGGCTACGAATGGGTCATTCAAAATGGCGCAGTTCATTCCCGGCTTGCTAGATTTCAAGAAACTGCGGGCAGTCCGTAAGATTGCGATTACCTTTTGGCGTCACGACGACGACGTCTTCCAAACGCACGCCGCCGACTCCGAGGTAGTAAAGCCCGGGCTCGACAGTGACCACGTGACCGCTGCGCAACACGGCATCGATCGGCGCGATGCGCGGCGGCTCGTGGATGTCCAAGCCGAGCCCATGACCGGTGCCGTGAAAGAATCCTTGCATCCTGCCATTGATCTTGCCAGTGGGAAAACCGCGGGATTCGAAGAGAGCCAAAATATTCTGGTGCACGTCCCTGCCGTTCACGCCGTCGCGGATCTGTTGATAGCCAATTCCTTGACCTGCTTGCACCGTTGCGTACATTTCTTTGAGCTTATCCGAGGCACGACCGCGCACGACGGTACGGCTCAAATCGCCGAAGTAGCCGTTGCGTTGGGAGCGCGGAAAGATATCGAAGATGATCGAGGTGTTCGCCTTGATCGGCCCGCTGCCTTCGTGATGCGGATCGACACATTGATTGCCCGATGAGATGATCGTATGGCTGGGCAGCCAGCCGTGCGCCATGATGGTGGTATTGACCGCGGTCTTGAGCATCTCCGACGTCAGCCGCGCGCCGTTGAGATAAAGATAGCCGTCGCGCTTGGTTTTGGTGCGCTTGAGCATTCGGATGCCCGCCTCAAGACCGAGCACAGCGATCCGCAAAGATTCGGTAATCTGTTTCACCTCGTTGGCATTCTTGGTTTCGCGCTGCGCCCAAAACGGATCGCGCTTGATCTGCACGCTGTAGCCCTTGGCTCTGAGCTGGTCGGTGAGCAGGGCGGAGAAGTTGGCCGGAACAATCAACGAACGGATCCCTCTTTCGCGGAAAAGGAGATCCAAGATATCAATGGTCGTAGCCGGAGTCTTGCCGAGCTTTCGCAACTTCCTTTGATAGAGAGAAAGTGACAGCACCCGATCGGCATTGGCCTGTTTTTTGGCGCGATCGATTTCCAAATCGCTCATCACGACATACTTGGTTTTCTTGTGTTGAAAAAAGATAAATGGGTCGGGAACGAAGAAGCCCGCGGCGTAGAGCATATTGGAGTCGCCTTCGCTGGCCGCAACCAGCAAAAGCGCCTGATCGTTTCGCAGTTTCAATTCGCTACCGTCCACTGGTTTTTGCCTCGGGACCCGGTTATTTTTTGATTCGAACATGATCGTGCGCTCGCGGGAACGTTGGTCGGTTGTTAACGTGTTAGAATAGTAACGCGAGCCGTCGCGGAGCGCAACTTTTGCCCGTCGCTTTGTGCCTCATTGCTGCCAACTCGGTTGACAGGACAGAGGCTTTTGTTATGATGCCGCCACTCGCTAACTGAATGACTTTTCTTTCGCATCCAAGGACTTTCTCTTCATGGCCATAGCGAATAATGCTGACAGGCTTCGCGAGCTCAATCAAAAAGCCGAAGCCGGCGGTGGTCCCGAACGTGCTCGCCGTCAGCACGAGCAAGGAAAACTTCTAGCTCGGGAACGCCTCGACATCCTTCTCGACAGCGGTAGTTTCGTCGAGCTCGATCGTTTGCGCACGCACCACTGCACCGATTTCGGGCTGGACAAACAAAAAATTCTCGGCGACGCCGTGGTCACCGGTTACGGCGCCGTCGACGGGCGCTTGGTTTACGCCTACTCACAAGACTTCACTGTTTTTGGTGGCAGCCTGAGCCGCGTTGTCGCGGACAAAATCTGCAAAGTGATGGACATGGCGGTAAAGAACGGCGCGCCGATCATCGGCCTCAACGATTCCGGCGGGGCGCGCATACAAGAAGGCGTCGACAGCCTGGCGGGGTACGGTGAAATCTTTCAGCGTAACGTCATGGCGTCCGGCGTCGTACCGCAGATCACGGGGATCATGGGGCCATGCGCGGGCGGCGCTGTATACTCGCCGGCGATTACCGATTTCATCTTCATGGTAACGACAAACAGCTACATGTTCATCACCGGACCGGACGTGATCAAGACCGTGACCCATGAAGACGTGACTAAGGAGGCCTTGGGCGGCGCCGAGACCCATGCCGGCAAGAGCGGCGTGGCACATATCACCGCCAATACCGAAAAGGATTGTCTGCTGATGATCCGCGAGCTGATCGGTTTTCTTCCCGGCAACAACCAGGAAGATCCACCTTTTCGCCCGAGCAACGACGATCCATTGCGGCGTGATAAGCGATTGAAGGATCTCGTTCCCGATAATCCCAACCGCCCCTACGATATGAAGGAGCTTATTACTGCGGTCGTCGATGAGGGTTACTTCTATGAAGTGCAACCGGAATTCGCCCGCAACATTTTGGTTGGTTTCGCCCGCCTCGGTGGTCGCTCGGTTGGCGTCGTCGCCAATCAACCGGCCAATCTAGCCGGCTGTTTAGACATCAACGCTTCGGTAAAGGCCGCGCGCTTCATTCGCTTCTGCGATTGCTTCAACATTCCGATCGTCACCTTCGTCGACGTGCCGGGTTTCTTGCCGGGAACGGAGCAAGAATATCACGGCATCATTCGCCACGGCGCCAAGTTGCTCTACGCGTACGCCGAAGCGACCGTGCCCAAAGTCACCGTCGTGACGCGCAAGGCCTACGGCGGCGGCTACATCGTCATGTCGAGTAAACATCTGCGCGGCGACATCAATTTGGCGTATCCGACCGCCGAGATCGCCGTCATGGGGCCGGAAGGCGCAATCAACATTGTTTTCCGGGAAGCGCTGCAGAAGGCCAGCGATCCGGCGAAGGCGCGCGATGAGATGGTGGACAACTATCGCCAAACCTTTGCCAACCCATTTAAAGCCGCCGAGTCGGGTTACATCGATGCGGTGATTTATCCGGAAGATACCCGCCCGACGCTGATTCGTTCGCTCGAAATGTTGAAAAACAAACAGGACCATAATCCGCCAAAGAAGCATGGGAATATTCCACTCTGAAGAAGGCGTTAGGCATGACGTAATAGGCAACTGTACGGGCGCGTTTGAAACCCGCCCCTACCCATTCACGCCTCGGGCTGCACACTCTCGTCCGCATGTTTAAACGCATCCTCATCGCGAACCGGGGAGAAATCGCGGTCCGTATCGCACGCGCCTGTCGTGAGTTGGACATCGAAACAGTTGCGGTTTACTCCGAAGCCGACCGCGACTCGTTGCACGTAAAATACGCCGACCACGCGTTCTCCATCGGTCCCGCGCCTTCGAAGCAAAGCTATCTAGCGATCGACCGGATTATCGACGTTTGCAAAAAGAGCCGCGCCGAAGCGGTCCATCCGGGCTATGGTTTTTTGGCGGAGAACACGGAATTTGCCCAGCGCTGTAAAGACGAAGGGATCGTGTTCATCGGCCCCTCGCCCCAAGTGATCGACCAGATGGGCGACAAGGTGAAAGCGCGCGAGATCATGAAGGCCGCCGGCGTGCCCGTGGTGCCTGGCTCGGACGGGATATTGACCTCGGAGGAAGAAGTCCTGCAGACAATCGAGTCGATTGGTTATCCGTGCATGTTGAAGGCAGTGGCGGGTGGCGGCGGCAAAGGACTTAGGCTTGTGCGTTTGCGGCGCGAAGTGTCATCCGCTTATCGAGCCGTGAGATCGGAGGCTGCTTCGTCGTTCGGCGACCCGCGCCTTTACGTCGAAAAATTCATCGAAAGACCGCGTCATGTCGAGATTCAAATCCTCGCCGACAATTATGGTCACGTCATTCACCTCTACGACCGGGAATGCTCGATTCAGCGGCGTCATCAAAAAGTGATCGAAGAGGCACCCTCGCCGGGATTGGAGGACCGCACGCGGCGCCGCATTGGCCGCATCGCCATTCAGGGAGCGCGCGCTGTCGGGTATGTCGGCGCCGGGACCTTGGAGTTCCTCCTGGATCCAGAGCAAAACTTCTACTTCCTCGAGATGAACACCCGTTTGCAAGTCGAGCACGCGGTGACGGAACGGGTCGTCGGCATCGATCTGGTCAAGGCGCAGATCGAAGTGGCGGCGGGGGGATATTTGCCGTGGCGCCAGCGTCATATTACGCAGACCGGCCATGCCATCGAGTGTCGCATCTATGCCGAAGACCCGGAGCAAGATTTCATGCCGTGTCCGGGAAGGATCGAGGGGTTGCGTTTGCCGGAAGGACTCGGACTGAGGAACGACTGCGGCGTTTATGAAGGCGCGGAAGTGTCGATTTACTACGACCCGATGATCGCCAAGCTGATTTGCTGGGGCGAGAACCGGGTCGAGGCGATCCTGCGCATGCGTCGCGCCCTGCGCGAGTACCAAGTTCGCGGCATCAAAACCAACATCCCATTTCACCAGTGGATCTTGCGGCACCCAAGGTTCATGTCCGGCGATTTCAATACCGGCTTCATCGACCAAGAATATCGGGCGTCGAACAGCGAAGAAGTCCTGCCACACAAAGAGATTGCGCTCGCTTCCGCGGCCATTGCGGCGTTGCACGGAGAACAGGAGCAGACTCTGAAGCTGCTGGCTAAAGGAGCAGCCGAGCCGTCTAATTGGCGAGAACAGGGCAAGCGGAACGCGCTGCGCCGTATCGGTTCGCTCGGCAGTCACGGTTGGCGGCGCTCGTAGGGCCTCCTCATGGCATTCATTGCCAAGCTTGGCGAGCAGAGTTACACCGTCGAGATCGAAGAGATCGGCAAGTCCGTGTATCGCGTGGCGGTGGATGGCAACGAATTTTTGGTCGACGGAAAGAAAACCGGGCGGACCAATTACTCGTTGATCGTTGATAATCGCTCCTTTGAAATCGAAGTCGACAATACCGATGACGAGTATCGTGTCTTAGTTGATGGGCGTAATTATCGGATCCATCTCGTCGATGAACGACGCGTGCGCGTCGGCGGGGCGCAATCGGGCGTGGAGCTTCAGGGCCGGCAAAGGGTGTCTGTGCCGATGCCCGGGAAGGTGATTGCCGTCCTGGTGTCCGAAGGCGACGCGGTTGAGAAGGGGCAAGGGTTGGTGATCGTCGAAGCGATGAAAATGGAGAACGAGGTGCGTAGCCCGATTGCCGGCGCGGTCAAGGAGATCAAAGTCAAACCCGGAGAGACGGTCGAAGGCGGGGCGGTGCTCGTGGTCGTCGAGTAACACTATTTTAACGAATTTTCTGAGCCAAATTCTTGTCAGTGAGTTTCTTTCATGTTATAGCAGCGCACGATGATTCCGAAAAAATGTTTTTTTACTAAGGGCGTCGGCGTTCACAAAGAAAGGCTGGCGTCTTTCGAGTTGGCGTTGCGTTCGGCCGGGCTGGCGTATTGCAATCTGGTTTTGGTGTCGAGCATCTATCCGCCGGGGTGCAAACGCATTTCCAAGGAAGAGGGAATCAAGCTTTTACGCCCGGGAGAAATCGTCTTTTGCGTCTACGACCGGGAAAGCACCAACGAGCCGAACCGATTAGTGGCAGCGTCGATTGGAGTAGCCATACCGGCCGATCAAGAACAATATGGTTACCTTTCCGAGCATCATTCTTTCGGCGAGACCGAAGAAAAGGCTGGCGAGTACGCGGAAGATTTGGCGGCCAGCATGTTGGCGACGACGCTCGGTATAGAATTCGACCCCGACATCGCTTGGGACGAAAGAGAAAATCTGTTCAAAATGTCCGGCAAGATCGTTCGCACTTCGAACATCACTCAGTCCGCCATCGGCAACAAAGATGGGCTTTGGACAACTGTGTTTGCCGCCTGTGCTTTTGTCAACGAGGACAGCTAAACTCGCTCGTCAACTTTTCGAATCGCTTCTACAAAGGCCAATCCGTCGGTTGGCCTTTTTTTATTCTCCGTTTCGTTCCCGACGATTCATTCTGAAGCGCGCCGCATAAGCCACGGCGATACTCAGGACATAGAGTAGAGTTAACGGCACCATCAGAAGCACTTGAGAAATCAAATCGGGCGGCGTCAAAACAGCAGCGAACACGGCGATCGCCACGATCGCATAACGACTATGGCGAATTAAAAAACGGTGGTCGATCAACCCCACGCGTGCGAGGAAGAACGCGAGCACCGGGAGCTCGAACATGACGCCAAAGGCGAGCACCAGGCGGGAGACCAGCGACAGATAATCACCGACCTGGAGCATGGGCTGGATATTGATCACCTCGTAACGGTGCAACAGGAAATTGAGTCCCTGTTGAATCACGATGGCGTAGCAGAAGGATGCGCCGGCAATAAAAAACAACGAACCAAAAAAGACAAAGCTGCGAGTATAGCGTTTCTCATGCTCATAAAGCCCGGGCGCGATAAACTGCCAAGCTTGCCAGAGTAATACCGGTGAGGCGAGCATCACGGCGGCAACGAAAGAAACCTTCATCTTCGTAAAGAATGCTTCGGTAACGGCGGTACCGATCAGCATCAGGCCGCGAATATGGAGACGCCGCACAGGAGCGGCAAGAATGGCAAAGATTTCGTCGACCACGGCAAAACAGGCGAAGAAAGCGACTCCGACCGCAAGGGCGCTCTTAATCAGGCGGGAACGAAGCTCGGCCAGATGGGCAGTAAAGGGCATCTGGACGTCAGACAACTGCCCGCTACCCTGGCTTGTGCTCACTTTTTCTCAGAATCGGAAGTGGGATTCGCTGCGGCTGGTTCGGCCGGCTTTTCCAATACCGGATCGTCTTTGACCGTGGCGCCGGCCGACGCCTCGTCGACCTCTCGCTCCATTTGCCTGAATTCGCTCTTCAACTCATCCGTGGCGCGCCGAAACTCCGCCAAGCCTTTACCGAGTGCCTTGGCGAGCTCTGGCAGTTTCTTGGGTCCGAGAACGATCAGCGCCAGCCCCAAGATCAAGAGCAACTCTGGCATGCCGATGCCGAACATGAAATTAAGGTATGCGATTTCGGCAGTCTTGGCAAGATTAGCTCATCGTTCAGTTGGTAGTTTGCCCGAAATCTAGAAATTGCACCGTCCTTGTTTCTCAAGCTCCGGCACGACCGTGGCGTCGATTAGCTCTTCGGCTTTGATCGCGCGAGCTGAGGGAAGTAACGACGCTGACATCTGCGTGGCGAGCTCGATCCCTTCGATTTTTAGATGGGGCCGCGGCGGAATCACTTCTGTAATGTAGAGCCGATAGAGATATTCGATCCCCGCCGCATCTAGGTTTCGGCCGCTCTTGGAAACGAACTCCAGGGCTTTCGCCTTGTCTTTTCTAGCTATCGCAATACCTTCGCAGATGCCGCTCATAAACCGCTTTGCATCTTCTCGCCGGCTCTTCAAGAATGCCGCGGAGATCGCATAGTCGGCGCCGCCGCCGGCGTAGATTTTTAGCTGCTTGTGATCGGTGAGTCGGTTGAGACGCTTGATCTGCCCGGTCTTCTCCAGATCGTACATTGCTTCCGCGGTCACCATCATGCCGGCGACATCTCCGGCGAGAAGGCTCCTCACTCGATCTGTATTACGGCCTTCGTCGAAGTGGACCAGCGTCACATCTTGGTCGGGATCGATGCCGAGTTTCCTCAGCGCCAGACGCGTCAATTGATCGGGCGTGCTGCCCGGCTCGCCGGTGCCAATCTTCTTCCCCTTTAGATCGGCAGCGCTCTTGATTGATGCACCGGCAAAGAAGGCGGAGTAGTTGTAACCGGTGTTGCCGATCAAGATCATCGCCGCGCCGCCTGTCGCGTTGTTGTGAACGATGTGATTGGCGCTGACGACGGCGATGTCGGCGTCGCCTTTTTTCAAGGTGGCGAGCAGTTTGTCATTGGAGCCGGGATCGGTCCACGCGATGGTCAAACCGTTTCGTTCAAATACTCCTGTTTCACGCGCTAGATACATCGGCAATTTGCTGATGTTCCACGGTGGGTAGTAGACGACGCGAACAGGATCAGTCTGCGCCATCAGAATGGAGGGCAGCAACGAGATCAACATTAGAGCGACGAAAGTTCGCGGTTGCATGGCATCCGACTCCTACTTTTTGAATGAGATGATAAAGTAACTTGGCGCCGATTTCGACGCAAAGTCGCCTTGGCCGACGACCATGACCGGGTACGTGCCGACTTCTTTGGTTAGTTGTGGCGGTACGGTAGCTTCGAGCTCGCTCGGGCTTACCAAACGTGTTTCCAACTCCTTGCCGTTCAACGTTACGCGGTGAAATCGGTCGAAGCCGCGTCGCGCCGTTACTTTCAATGTCGCGGGTCCCGAGCCTTGGACGACAGCGCGCGGGGAAATCTCGATTTCCTGCGGCGTCGCGCGCCACGGGCGAATCGCCGGGATAGGGTTTTTGTAGTTGGCATGAAATTCATGATCGACGACCTTGCCGCCAAGCACGACCAGTTTGACGTTTTGCACGGCCCAGATGTCCTTCAATGGATCGCCGTCAATGGCGATGATATCCGCGACCTTTCCCGGTTCCACGGTGCCAAAGTCTTTATCCTTGCCAAATGCTTTGGCAACGTTGATAGTTCCCGCCTGAATCGCCTGCATCGGCGTCAGTCCCGCCTCGACGAACATCACCATTTCCTGGTGCACGCCGAGCCCTGGCAGGCCATTATTGGGATCGGAACCGGCGCGTATAATTCCGCCCGCCTGAGTAAAGCGGCGGATGAAATCCTCGATTTTTTTGTAGCCCTCGCGCGCATTATTGAGCCGCTCGGGAGCGAACTTCGCATAGCGTTCATACTGGCCGAGCGCTTGCTCACGCAGCACCCCGGGTAAGTATCGGGCGTTCTTCTTATCGAGGATCGATAGCTCGCGTTCTTTGAAGCGCTCTGCGCTCGGCGAAAGTGGTCGATACCATGTGGCGATGGTCGGGCTCCAGCTGACATTTTTCTCGACCATC
This sequence comes from Binatia bacterium, assembly GCA_036000865.1. GTDB lineage: Bacteria > Desulfobacterota > Binatia > UBA9968 > UBA9968 > DP-20. The sequence continues at coordinate 9,587 of DASYUV010000145.1, forward strand.
GCTTTGACGATCTTGTCGAAATTTTCCGGCTCGTAGTAATAGGACAGATCGGCCGTATTGATCTTGCCGGTCATACGCCGCTCATGGATCTCCCAGCGCTTTTTTAAATCGCCGATGGAGGTCATGCCCGGCGCCCAGTGATGCTCTACCCCGGCAAAGCCGGCTTCGGCTGCGAGAAACACGTCGAGACAATGACAAGTGATTGGTAGACCTAAGCGATGCGCTTCCTCTGCCCCGGCTTTAATCGCTTCGGGGGAGACGTACTCGTTGAATTTGATGATCTCGATGCCCGCCTCTTTCTTTTTGCGCACTACTTGCCGGGCTTCTTCCGGCGTCTTGATCAAATAGCCGCGCTCACCGCGGAGCGCCCAAGCCGGTGGCGGACCGACTAGACGCGAGCCCGTCGACCAGATGCGCGGACCGCGAATCTTCCCGAGGTTTGTGCCGTCGCGCTGCGCGAGCGTCCATTCATCGTCATTCTGGGTGATATCGGGACAGGTGGTAATCCCAAGATGAAGATAAATCTCGCCGGCGAAGTCGAGCAGGTGACAGTGGCCGTCGATCAACCCCGGAAGAATGGTCTTGCCTTTGACGTCGATGACGCGAGCATTACGGGGGATCGGGACGTCGCCGCGTTTGCCGACCGCTTTGATGCGCTCGCCTTGGACGACGATCACTGCATCTTCGATCGGTGGTCGACC
>DASYUV010000146.1:0-16347 GCA_036000865.1 Binatia bacterium
ATATTTATTTCGCGACGACGCTATTTCCCGCGCTACAGCGCAGGCCCGATGAGCTCGCGTCCTAAAAATTCCGTCACTAACGGCCAGGTGAGATCGGCGAGGTAGGGCTGGTAGCCGTCCGATTCGGTGGATGCGAAGCCGTGATTGCCGAAGTGAAAGTAGTGCGATTCCAACGGCTGGCCGTTGGCGTGAAGACTTTCCAACAGCTTTTGCTGGATCGGAAAGGTGCTGGTGCGATCCTGGCCGCCGTAGAGCACCATGGAAGGACATTTGATTTCACGCGCGGCTTCATAAGGATGTCGCGGCCGGATTTTGCTCGGCTGTTCGTCCCGCACCGACGGATAGTAAGCGACGAACGCGCGCGCCGCGGGTGTGGCAGCGACAAAGTGAATACCGATGCGCCCGCCCATGCAGTAGCCGACCACACCGACGTGCGAGCCGTCGACGTCGTTGCGCGAAAGGCAGTAGCGCCAGCCGCGGTCGATGATGCGGACGAAATCCGGATCCGGCGTCTTGTTTTGAATCTCGGTGCCCGTGTCGATGTGCTGCTCCGCCGGATAACCGAGCATGTGATAGAGATTCGGAATCACCGTCGTATAACCGAGCTGAGCGAATCGGTAAGCCGCGGTCTTGAGATAACCGGTAAGAGTGCTGATGAATGAGCAGCAGCCCGGGACCTTTCTCCGCACGCTCAGGATATGCGGTGTAACCCTGAATACCGTCTTTCTCTTCTTTCAAGTTGCGGGTAACGATAGTTGTCATGTTCAACTCCTCTGAAATCTCTGAGCTTTCGCTAAACGGCGGGAGAATCCAGTCTAATTAGCCTCGAACCGCACAATATTATTCCCTCTCCACCACATTTTTGTGGGGGAGAGGATCCTCACCCCTTCCCTCTCCCGCGTTGCGGGCGAGGGAGTAAATGCTCATCACCTGACCGCTATCTTCCGCTACGACTTCTTATACAGCTTATCGAAGAACCCCTCGCGCGTGAGCTTCTCGATGATCGAATTGTCCTGAAAAGTTTCCACTGGAACGCCTTTTTTACCCACGAACTCCAGTATGGTTTGCACCGCCTCGGGCTCGGCGCGCGGGACTCGGTCCAAATAAGTTATTGCGTCGTCATAAAACTGGTCGATAAGTTTCGCATCATTGAGACGCCCGTATTTTGCGATGATCTTAAGCGCTCGCTCTTTGTTGCGGTGCATAAACGCAAGGCCATCGACATAGGCGCGCACCATGCTTTCAACCGCCTCCGGGCTACGCCGCAAATAGTCGCGCTGGACCGCGATCATATTCATCGAATATGGAATTCCCATATCCACCAGTCGTACGAGAATCTTGGGTTCGCTGGGGGGTGTCACGCGCAGTTCCGAGGTGACCGCGCCAGCGATCAAACGGTTCTGAAAGGCCGCCGCGACTTCGATGGTCCCGCCCATCTGCCGAACATTGACCGCCCCTTCCAAACCGTTTTTGCGCAAGAGTATGCGCGTTAAATTATCGGTGATTGATCCGAAGCGCGTAACACCCAGCGTCTTGCCGCGCAAATCTTCCAGACGTTTGATTTCCGGTTGCACGAAGAGTCTGTGATAGGGACGGTTGGCGGTGCCCCCGACGGCGACAATCGGCGCACCACTCAGCACAGCATTGATGACCGCGTTGCTGGCTGCACTCACCACCTGGAGATCGCCTCCGATCAGTGCCTGCACAGCCACAGGACCCGATGTTATTAGAATAATGTCAGTTTGAATCCCATATTTTTCGAAAGCGCCACTTTCCTTCGCCATCCAGACGCCTGCCGCCATCGGACCGATCGAGGAATAGGCAACGGTCATTTTGGTTTGTGCATGGGCGGGGGCGTAGGCGAGAACGATTGAGCACAACGCAACCAGAAGTAGGAGCGACCAGCCGGTCGCCCCTACAGCGCGAAGTCTGTACCTCTGTGGTGAATAACTCTTCACAGAAAACCCGGAAGTGCCAAAGAAATAAAGAACCTGGTTCATCTCATCCTCCACCGAGCCCGCTGCCGAGAATTTCTACTCCTTCGGTTTTCTGGATGTATCCCGCGAACTGGTATTTGTTCTCACGCGGGTCGGGGACGCGCTTGCTTTTCTTCGGCCCATCCGTGTCGAGCGCTTCGACGCGCGCGCGGATAAAGTGCGGACCGGCGCTGGATAAAGCACCTTGAATGTTCTCTCGAAATGCTGACGCTTCTTCCACGGTGCTGGCGCTCGCGATCCCACATGCTTTGGCTACTGCCTCCAAATTCATTTTGCCGGCGGTCGCCGTCGGCATGCCCGGCGCGTGTTTGTGACTGCCGAGGTAATTGCCATTGTCCATGACGATGATGGTCAGATTCTTCGGCGCCTCGTTGGCGATGGTGCCGAGCACGCCTAAGTTCAACGTGAGATTGCCGTCGGAATCGAGCGCAACGATTTTTCGGTTGGGCAGCGCGAGCGAGAGACCCAGAGCCGTTGACGAGCACATGCCCATGGTGAGGTGAAACAGATTAGCTTCGCGATCTTTGAGTTGGCCCCAAAAGCCGCTGTTGTTGCCGATGCTGGTGAGCACCAAAACGTCATCGGGAACCATTGCCGAGAATTCCTTGAGCAATGTGAATCGCGTTACCATAAAGCCTCCTCGTTCAGCAGCACGGCGACTGGTTTGAGCCAGGCACGCGCGCTCTCATTGCAATCCTTGATGGTTCTAACGATATCCGCCGACCGACTCACCACGCGATAGGGAATATCCATGGCGTTGAGACCCGGCTCTGTGGTTTTCTTATAAAGACCCATCCAGCGTGGATCGCCGATGTCGCCGCGGTACGGGATCACCACCAATACTGGCACCTCGTGCAGCAAGTTAATGCGCGCCAAATGATAGGTCGCCACCAACAAACCGGAAGTGGCGAGCATCAACGCCGGCTTCTTGCCGCCGAACCACGCGCCGAAGCCGATGCCGGTCGCCTCCGCTTCGTTGGCGGCGCCGACATAGTGAATGTCGCGATCTTCCGCGAGCATTTTGTAGACTTCGATGAACTGGGCGTCGGGAACCCCAGCGGCGAAATCGACGCCGGCTTCCTTTAGCCCCTGGATGACCAGTTGGGCTTTTTCGGGTTTCATAGTTTCTCCTTATCAAAGCTTGTGTGTCGTAATGTCATCCTGAGGCCAAGCCGAAGGATCTCGTCTTCTATAACCTATCAATCGGTCGAGATTCTTCACTCCGTTCAGAATGACAGCCATAGCAATTTCGCGATTGCGACACGCTCCCTCAACGCGGTGGAAGCGCTTGGGTGCCGCCAAGCAATTTGTAGAACTCGATGACTTCAGGATCGCGTGGCAGTTCCTTGATCGCCTTGTCGTTGGCTTCTGGCAAAAGAGGCGTCGCCTCTTCGCCGGTTAATTTCAGATATTCAGCAAGAAATTCCCGGTCGGCGTAAATTCTACGCATGGCTTCGCGTAGGATATCCGCCCGATCTTTCGGCGTGCCGGGAGGCAATATGAAGGGTGAGCCGGCGAGCCTGAAGGTGCGATGCAGCGCGAGCAGCTTGCGCTCCTTGTCCGACTTGACGAAGCTGTCCAGTTCCGGCAGCTGGGCGAAGCGCGGATGCTTGTCCCCGCGAGGAATCTCCACGATGGCATGGAAATCCACTAAACCCTTGTCCAGAAACTCGGGGTTCTGCTTAACGACACTGCTGGCGACGCCCGGAGTGGCATCCAGCTCGCCGTTCAGCAGGGCTACGTCCAGCTCCGGGGAAGAATAGCCGACGACAAACTTGGGATCCTTCAAGCCCAGGATCAAAGCAAACAGACGGCCGGTTAGATAAATCGGATGGCCGACGGTCTGAGCGCCGATCCGCAACCCCGAGTGAGCGCGCAATTTTTCCATGCTACCCAAACCGAGTTTTCGATTGGTGAAAAACACATAATGTGATTCGCTGTTCGGCGAGCCGAGATAGATGAACTTGTCGAGATCGTATTGTACTCCCGCCTCGCCCAAAAGCGCCGACGACACCATGCCGCTCGGCGCGCTGCCGATAACAAGGCCATCCGCGCGTGCATTGCGATAAAGATGGTTAGCGGCCTTGGTGCCTCCGGCGCCCGCCATAAACTCGATCACTACCGTTGGATTTCCCGGGACATGCTTTTTAAGATAGCTCGCCACCGCCCTGGTGCGCATTTCGCCGACGCCGCCGGGCGCGCTGCCGCGAATGATGGTGATGGTCTTACCTTGATACAAGGGGGCTTGCGAAAAACCGGATGAGAAAGAAAGGCAAATCAACAAAGCACTCGCTAGTGCAACAGCTGCGAGCTTCCGCGCCCGTTTATTTGATTTCATGGGAAACCTCCTTGATTGCCCGCCAAACTTTCTCCGGCGTCAGCGGCAGCGACCTGATGCGCGCGCCGGTGCTCCAGAAAATGGCATTCGCTACAGCGGGCGCCACGGGAATAATGCCGCCCTCGCCCAAACCTTTGGCGCCGTAGGGGCCCGGCCCGTTGCCGTCTTCGATCAAGATCGATTCGAACTCGTCCGGCACGTCGTCGAATGTCGGCACCTTGTAATCGACCAATGTGGAGTTGATGATTTGGCCGCCATCGTACTGGTAGGTCTCATAGAAAGTGTGGCCAAAGCCCATCATCGCCGAGCCTTCGTCCTGTCCTTCGCATTGCAGCGGATGGATCGCCTTGCCGGCGTCGGCGGCGGTGATATATTTCTCGACATGCACTTTGCCCGTCTCACGATCGACCGACACTTCCACGGCGCCGATGCCGATTTCCCAAAACAACGGATTGGCCGGAGTCGGCGCCATCCCGCTGTGCGCGTAACCCGTTCCGACCAGCTCGCCGCCTTGCATGGCAAAGTGCTTGTGAATCAATTCGCCGTAAGTAATTTTTTTGCCGCCGGCGATCGCTTCGCCGTCTTTCAGCGTGACCGCCTCCTCGGGGCATTCGAAATGTTCGGTTGCCATTTCGACAATTTGCCGGCGCGCGTCGCTCCCTGCGAGTTGGACGGCCTTGCCCATGACCGTTGTCGAACGACTCGAACCCGTGGATCGATCGAACGGAGTGAACGCCGTGTCGATGGGCCGAATCGCCACGCGCTCGAGCGGCACGCGCAACTCCTCGGCGACAATCTGACTCATGATCGTCTTGGCGCCCTGGCCGAGCTCCACCGTGCCGCACATGAACGTCACACTGCCATCGGAAAGAACATGAACGGTAGAAGTCGATGCCAGCGGCGCGCCGGGATCGGTCGTGCCGAAGCCGACTCCTCTGCCGTGACCTTCTTTTGAAACCGGCCCATCCCAACCCAACTTGTCAAGGACGAGCTTGAAGCCTTTAGTAAGATCGGCATCGAGCGGTCGAAATTTCGGTCTGATCTCTTCGCCTTTGGTCACCAAATTTTTTCGCCTGAGCTCGACGGGATCGATGCCCAGTTTCTGCGCAATGATGTCCATCTGCGATTCCGTCGCCCAGGCGGTCTGCGGCCCGCCGATGGAACGAAACGAAGCCGCCGAAACCGTGTTCGTGTAAACACAGTAGGAATTGATTTTGAGATTCGGATAGCGATACGGCCCGAGAATGCGTGTCAGCGTGCGACCCGTAACGATCGGTCCGGTTTCCGTGTAAGCTCCGGTGTTGAGAAAAATCTCCGCCTGTTTGGCGACCAATGTGCCGTCTTTCTTGACGCCGGTTTTGAGTTTGCACTTGATCGCGTGACGGCGGCAGGTCGCCATTGATTCGGAAACCGACTGAACAACACGAACCGGTCGCTGCGCCTTCCGCGCCAATGCGACCACCAACGGCTCGATCTTGCCGCCCGACTTACTCCCGTAGGCGCCGCCGACGAAATTCACGTGGACACGAATTTTCGATAACGGATAATGATAAATCTCGGCGATCTCCTGGCGCACGCCGAACGGATGCCCGGTGGAGGTCCAAATGTTGATGCCGTCGCCATCGACCTGCGCGATGGCGGTGTGCGGCTCCATCGAGAAATGGTAAATCATCGGGAACTCGAACTCGTCTTCGAAAATTTCATCCGACTCGGCGAAACCTTTCTCGACGTCTCCCTTCACGAGATCGGTTTGAAAACAGATATTTTTCGCGGCGAAGTCGTGCACCAGCGGCGCGCCGTCCGCTATCGCCTCGTCGACCTCGATGACCGCGGGCAGCGCTTCGTAATCCACGGTAATTTTTTCTAATGCCGCTTCCGCCGTCGCACGGTCGAGTGCTGCCACGGCGGCCACCGGCTGACCGGCGAAAATCGCCCGCCCCACCGCGACGATCGGATGGTTCTTGTTTTTGCCGCGCCCCGCATAGGGGCTGATGTCGGTGAAGTCTTTGCTCGTTACCACCGCAACAACACCGGGCATCGCTTCAGCTTCGCGGGTGTCGATCGAACGGATACGCGCGTGCGCATAGGGGCTACGCAGGAACTTCCCTTCGATCATGCCGGGAATAATAAGATCACCGGCGTATTTCGCCCTACCGGTAACTTTGTCGACGCCGTCGACGCGCGGAACGGACCGGCCAACGATCGACAAGTCGCGGAAATTTGCGTTCACTTAAACACCCCTTCCACTCCGCCGATTTCCGCACTGGGGAAATCGGATGAAATGAATCAATCGCGGTAGAGACATCCCTCCCGTATAACGGGCATACTTTGCTGTCAAGGATGATTCATCACTGAGAGCTTGAGCATCGCCAATATCGGTGCGATCCTTTTTGCATTGATGCGGGCACCACGGAAAAATGATTTGCCGAAAGTTATCTCACTTGTCCTGATTCAAGTGTCGTTAGTTTCCTGTATCGGTCTTACCGGCGCTCACATCCCATCGAATAGTCGGCTGGTCGAGTTGGTTCCCTTCGAGCTCGATCGAAAAAACCCGGAACGGAAACAATTTGGCTCTCTCACCTTCATGAGCGCTTACCAGTTAGAGTCGAAAGATAAACGTTTCGGCGGGCTGTCGGGCCTCTCCTTTGGACCGGACGGTAAACTCTACGCGATCTCTGACCATGGCTTTTGGATATCAGCCAAAATTATTACGAATCCGAGTGGCGCGCTGGTGGATCTGATGGATTGGCAGATTGCGCCCATGCTGACAACGGCGAACACGCCCGTTACTGAAGCATTGAGAGACGCCGAGGCGTTGGCGCTGGCACAGGACGGTTCGTTTTTAGTTGCCTTTGAAGGCGTCCACCGGATTTGGCGATACGATCCACTTCCTGCGACATTTGAATCGACCCCGCTTCCGGTAGCTATTCCTGCCGACGTGACACGTGCGCCGAGTAACGGTGGGCTCGAGGGGCTCACGGTGCTTCCCGACGGACGGCTTCTGGCGTTGACCGAGGAATTTGCCAATCCGGATGGAAGTTTCAAGGGCTGGTTGATCGACAACGGCCAATTCGCAGAGCTATCCTACGTTCCCTCCAAGGATTTTCGTGTCACCGACTGTGCCGTGCTCGACAATGGCGACGTGCTCGTTCTAGAGCGCCGCTACGTTCCATTCGACATTTGGTCGGCGCGGTTGGCGCTCGTCGACGCCAAAAGCATTCAGCCCGGCAGCAAACTCCGGGGCAGAGAATTGTTACGATTGGAACAGCCGCTCGCGGTGGACAATTTTGAGGGCGTCGCAGTTCAACAGACTTCAAAAGGAACGATGATCTACATCGTGTCCGACGATAACTACAATCCGTTCCAGCAAACCTTGCTAATACAGTTTCTCCTGCCTAACAGAGAAAATTGAACAACCCTTGGCTCGAAGCCGAATGGTCCTAGGATCGTCCACGAGAAGTCGACTTTCTAGTCCGTCATTCCGGCCCTTCGACTTTGCTCAGGATAGACTCCGGCAGGAATCCAGTCGGTTTCGGCCCTTTCAAGCCGGACGAACCTGGATGCCGGCGTGCGCCGGCATGACGAACTTTCAACTTTCGCGGCGAGGGATTTCAACCATTCCCGATACGGACATTTAATACATTGACACCGACGCACGTCCGTAGTTAGTTTGGGCCGAAATGAGCCAAATAACCGACGCTGCAGTCGTGCAAATTTTTCCCGACGCCTATCTGCGCAATTTTTCCGCGCAGGTATTCATGCATTTTGGCGTTTCCGAATCAGACGCGCGCCAGGCGGCCGATGTTTTGGCCAAGAGCGACCTTCGCGGCATCGACTCCCACGGCGTGGCGCGGCTGCACACCTATTTCGAAATGCTTGAGCTCGGCAGAATAAATCCCAAACCAAGGATCAAGATCGTCCGCGAGAAAGCCAGCGTCGCCACCGTCGATGGCGACAATGGGCTTGGCCTCGTGGTCGGGCCGAAGGCCAACGAGATCGCCATGGACAAAGCCGAACAGCACGGCTCGGGCTGGGTCAGCGTATGTAACACGAATCATTTCGGCATCGCCGGCTACTATCCATTGAAGGCGTTGGAAAGAGATCTGATTGGATGGGCGATGACCAATTCGACCAAGCTCGTCGCACCGCTCTGGGGCGCGGAACGAATGCTCGGGACCAATCCGATCGCGATCGCCTTTCCCGGCGACAAAGAACCGCCGATCGTGATCGACATGGCCACCAGCGCGGTTGCCTACGGCAAGATCGAAATCGCCTTGCGAAAAAAAGAACCGGTTCCCAAAGGCTGGATTATCGACAAAGACGGTCGTGACACGATCAATCCGCAGGATATGATCGCGGGTGGCGCACAATTACCGCTCGGATCAGAACGCGAAATGGGCGGTCACAAAGGCTACGGATTGGCATCGATGGTGGACATACTCTGTTGTGTGCTTAGCGGAGCCAATTGGGGACCCTTCGCCCCGCCATTCGCTCTCCGCCAAGAAATTCCCGCGCGCAGCGTCGGCAAAGGCATCGGTCACTTTTTCGGCGCCATGCAGATCGACGGCTTCATCGACAAAGACGCGTTCAAAAAACAGATCGACGACTGGATTCACGTCTTCCGCAACACCAAACCAGCCCCCGGCACGCGCGGCCCGCTGATTCCCGGCGACCCGGAACGGGAAGCGGAAGCAATTCGAATTAAGGAAGGAATTCCGCTGCTGAAACCGGTGGTGGATGACTTGATGGATATATCGCGAAAGACGGGAATCCCGTTTGAAGCGAAGTAGAAATGGAGACTCAAACTAATGTCGAAAGATAGGCTCGGAGTTAGCTCACAAAACGATTTCCCGAACATCTTTCCCGACTCCGGCAAGGTCGTCGTCAACTGGCTCGATATAAAGCTCAATCGCCTCGCGGATGTTCTGAAGCGCCTCGCTTTCGTTTTCTCCTTCGGATACGCATCCGGGAAGAGATGGCACATAAACGGTAAAACCGCCTTCCTCGGAAGGCTCTAAAACGACTTTGAGCTTTATGTAATCCTCCGTGGGACAGACCTTAAATTCTTCTTTTCAAGGTTCGCGGGCGGGCGAAATCCGAGATTTGAAAACTGGCAAATCAGTATGGATAATCTGCCAGACGATCTCAACGTCGATATTGAAGTAATCGTGGACGATGCGATGTCTGAGACCAATAATTTGAGGCCATTTGATTTCTGGGTACTGCGTCCTGAAATTTTGCGGCAAGCGGTTGGCGGCCTCTCCGATGATTTCGAGGTTTCGCACGACCGAGTCAATGGTCTTCTCATCTCCCACAAACGCATCGTGATCCATACCGGATACATAGCGTTCGATCTTTTCAACCGCTTCCCAAATATCTTCGACCAGGAGAGGAGGGCTCCTACGTGACATCGACCAAATCCTCTTTGATCTCTTCCCAATAGCGCGGTTTAATTGCCCGGCGCGACACCACCTCGGCGCGGACCCCAAGCGCGTCTTCAATACGCTCCGCGAGCTCAACAAAGCCAAGGCCGATCGAAGGATCAACCTCAACCAGAATATCCACGTCGCTCTCTTCCCTCTGATGTTCGCGGGCGTAGGAACCAAAAAGGGCGAGTCTCTTCACCCCGTAAAGGCGGGCCAATTCCGGCTTCTCCCGGTGTAATATCCTCAAGATTTCTTCTTTCGTCTTCACACGAGACTCCTTGTTAACCGCAAGATCGGATCACGCCGTCTCAACCTAAACGAATTATAGCAATATTAGACTTAAAGCTCACACTCACCAACCGGCTTTATATTGCGCCCATCCGCCTCGTGACTAAATGGGACTGGCCATTTCTTCGGCGCCATGCAGATCGACGGCTTCATCGACAAAGACGAGTTCAAAAAACAAATCGACGACTGGATCCACGTCTTTCGCAACACCAAACCCGCGCTCGACACCAACGGTCCGCTGATTCCTGGCGATCCAGAGCGAGAAGCCGAAGCGATCACGAGCAAGCAAGGCATTCCGCTGCTGAAATCGGTGGTGGATGATTTGCTGGATATTTCGCAAAAGACGGGGATTCAATTTAAGTCGAAATAGAGCGGATAGTACTTATTCCATTTTGGCAATCAAATTTTCCGCTGCCCGAACGAAAGCTTCTGCGTCGGCTATTTGCTCTTCGGCATCCTGGCGCGAAAATTCCGCGATTTCGGTATAGTCAGCCATTTCTCTGGATCGCCGAGCATCTTTCAAAACGACTGCCCAGTGCTTGTCCAATTTGCCCGACTTAATGAAATGCCGATTGAACAGCGAAACCACTCCGGAATGTTTGCGACTATCGAGTCCGTCAATTGCCAGAAGGGCTCTGGCCGACTGGAACATCGCGTAATAAGATCGGCCAATGGAATCCGCATAGTCGTCGTTTCGAATAAGATCGCGCGCTGATTTCAGATGCTGTCGAGACCGCTTAAGCCGGGCTAAGCTGAGCGCTTTTCGTTCTTGTGCCTCATCACTCAAAGAGCAATACCCTCTTTTTCTACGTTACGATAGAAAGGTGTCCCATATTCACGATTCTGGCGATATTCTTCATCGCTTAAAATCGTCGGGGCGAGATTCATGTCATAAGCGAGATCGATATCGAGAGACTCTTCAACGATCCGGCGATAGAGCGCTCTGTCCTTGTCCTGAACTACCACCAAAACGTCGAGATCGGACTCCTCGGTTCCTTCATCGCGCGCCCTTGAGCCAAAGAGACGCATCGACAACAGCTTATCTCCCAGTAAGGATTGAAGAGCAGCTTTGAAACGAGCCAGTGCTTGTCGTTCGACTTCGGTAAGAGGTTTCTTCATGGATTTTAATCCCTGTTTATCCAGGCAAATGGATTATAGCAATAATGGGCGTAAAGCTCACGCGCTTCCATCCGGATGTTCTAGTTACGTCATCATCCGGCTCATTGACCAATTCGACAAGTGAAATTCCCGCGCGCAGCGTCGGCAAAGGCATCGGCCACTTTTTCGGCGCCATGAAGATCGACGGCTTCATCGACAAAGCCGAGTTCAAAAAACAAATCGACGAATGGATCCACGTCTTTCGCAACACCAAATCCGCCCCCGGCACCCACGGCCCGCTGATTCCCGGCGACCCGGAAAGAGAAGCTGAAGCGATCAGGAGCAAGGAAGGAATTCGCCGCTCAAACCGGTGGTGAAATGACCTGCTGGATATCTCAAAGAAGACGGGGATACCGTTTGCAGCAATCTAGCAAAGAAATAGTAGCATGCTTTTTCTTAGCGGCGGCCTAAAAAATTTTTCCACCCTCGCGTTGCGGCACAAATCTGTTTCTCCACCCGAATATTCGGTTGACATCGACGCGCTGACTTCGGTAGCCTCCGACAGAAAAAGGATTTTAGGCGCGGAGAGTTTTCTGTTCTAGACAGTTAGCCGCGCAGAGGGTGCTTGCAGTAGGCCGATGTGGAAAGGTGTGAGTCACGTGGATAGAAAACTTGCCGTTCAGTGGTTCGCTCTCCTGAGCGTGACGTTTGCCGTCACCGTCGCGGGCGCGTCGACCGATGATTATTACAGGAACAAAACGGTTCGCATCATTGTCGGCTTTGCTCCCGGAGGCGGTTTCGATACCTACTCGCGGGCGATTGCGCGCCATCTGGGGAAACATATCCCTGGAAATCCCTCCGTGGTCGTGGAAAACATGACCGGCGCGGGAAGCTTGATCTCTGCTAACTATCTTTACAAGATTGCCAAGCCCGATGGGCTCACCATCGGGAACTTTCACGGTAACCAAATTCTGAATCAGATCCTCGGAGGTTCGGGGGTAGAATTCGACGCCCGGCGTTTTCAGTGGATCGGAGTCCCGGTTAAAGACAACGGCGCGTGTGTGTTGACCAAAGCAAGCGGGATTACGAGTCTAGACAAGTGGCAAGGCGCGAAGACGCCGGTCAAATTGGGCGGCGGCGCGCCGGGCGATACGGCCTCGACTACTCCTAAAATTCTCAAGGAGGCTCTGGGCCTGCCGCTTCAGATCGTGATGGGCTACAAAGGAACCGCGGACATGCGCTTGGCCGCGGAAAGCGGAGAATTGGCTGGGGCGTGTTTTCAGTGGGAGTCCATCAAGACCACATGGCGCAAAGGTCTCGACACGGGAGAAGCAATGGTCGTGCTGCAAACCAACCCCAGGCCCCATCCGGAACTGGCGCAGGTGCCGAATGCCATTGACCTCGCGAATTCCGCAGAGGCGCGCCAGCTGATTCGCTTCGGCATTCACGAGCCGGCGGCTATCACACGCCCCTACGCGTTACCGCCGGCAACGCCAAAAGAACATGTGCAAGTTTTGAGAAAGGCCTTCCTTGAGACCTTCAAGGATCCTGGCTTCGTAGCCGATTCCGAGAAAGCAAAGTTGGAGTCGGATCCGACCTCTGGAACGGATTTAGAGCGACTGATCGCAGGTTTCTTCAAACTCGATCCGGTTCTTCTGGAGAAACTTAAGGAGGCGCTCAAGTAAGAGGACGCACAGATTTCACACTGCATCAAAAACTTCATCTCGACAATTAAGGAGGACGCGAAAAAATGACAAGTAAAAGTGCTCTTAGAGAAAACCTTGAAGCCGCGGTTTTAGAACGCCACTGCGCCAACCATCCGTTGACGGAAAAATGGGCGGCGGGAAAACTTGGCCGCAATGCCATGGCCGGCTGGGCCATTGAGCAATATCACTGGATCAGCAACATCTATCGAGGCGAGTTATTCAAGGCCGCCAATACGCCGCTCGAATCGCAGAAGTTCTTGCTCGGGAATTACCTGGAGGAAGTGGACCCGGAGCGTCCGCATCTGGACATCATTCTCAAATTTGCCGCGGCCAATGGAGCCAATGTCGACGAGGTCAAGCGGGGCCGCGGTCTACCCACCACCGAAGCATGGGTGGCTTGGTTCAACCGGGTGTGCAAGGAGGAATCGTTTATCGCGAGCATCGCGGCCACGAACATCGGCACCGAATCCCAGTCGCCGATGCTCTACAGCAAGCTTCTTCCCGCCTTGCGCGAAATTTACCGCTTCGACGAGAAAGACATCGAACATTTCTGGCTTCACTCCGTCGCTGATGTCGAGCATGGCGGCAAAGGTTTCGATATCCTCGACCGATACGCCACCACGCCGGAGCTTCAACAGCTCGCGATCCGTTACGCCCGCGAGAGCGCGCGCATGCGCTGGCTCTTTTTCGACGGCATCTACATTCACTACGAGATGGGCTATAAACTTGCAGGATAATGTTCGCTGCGCATAGGTTGAAAGCTATCAACTGTACATGAAAGGGGATTACTCATGGACAAGCCGAGAATTCGACATATTGCGATCAACGTACAAGACCGGGAAAAAGCGGCCGCGTATTACAAGAACATATTCAAGCTTGAGGAGAAAGAACGTGGCCCAAATGGGACCATCTACCTTTCCGACGGCTTCGTCGATATCGCGCTAATCAACACGCAGGATCTTCCCCTGGGGCATCCATCACTTCGGTTTCCAGGTGACCAGTGTCAAGGCCATCGAAGAATCTTGTGGCACCACGGCAAACGCCAATGTTTACGGCGCCGTCGCCGAGAGCTGGATACAAGACCCGGAAGGCAATCGGGTGGACGTCTCGGAACATGGTTGGCCGGTTTAACGGAATGGCAGCGTTTTCGTCTGAACGATCAGGTCGTAACTTGCCAGCGTCACCCGAAGTTATTCCCGCAGCTTGCGACGGAGGCTATCGGATGCGCTTTGATTCTCACCGCGGCAAAACCCTCGTGACGCTGGCATTTATTTTGGCCTTTTCGTTTTGCTTGCGAGGTGCAGCCAATGTTGCCGCACTCGCCGCGGAACAGAGCGCTTTTTATCAAGGTAAAGTTGTCAGAATCGTCGTCGGGGCGGCGCCGGGAGGAGGCTTTGATGTTTACGCGCGAGCGATTGCCCGTCACTGGGGCAAACATATTCCGGGCCACCCGCAACTCCTGATTGAAAACCAGGCGGGCGCTGCCACTCTGCTTGCCGCCAAAAATGCTTTTCGCGCTAAACCCGACGGCCTGACCATCGGGAACTTTATTGCCGATATCGCGCTTGGCCGCTTGTTGAAGCAACCCGGAGTCGATTTCGACTTTCAGAAGTTCCAATGGATCGGCGTCCCGGTCAAAGACAACATCGTGTGCGCGCTGACCAAGGCGAGCGGCGTTGGGAGCATCGACGTCTGGAAAACCTCCAAGACTCCGGTCAAACTGGGCGGCACCGGAAGACTGGTCATCACCGATAACGCCGCGCTCGTGCTCAAACACGTTATTGGCCTGCCAGTCCATCTCGTGTCGGGATATGCGGGCACCGCGCCCATCCGGCTCGCCGCCGAGAGCGGAGAATTAGCGGGCGGTTGTTGGCAGTGGGAGTCGATCAAACCCACATGGCGTGCCGGTTTGCAGTCGGGCGACGTAAACATCATTGTCCAAATGACTTCCCAGCCCTTAACCGACCTGCCCAAGGTGCCCTTAGCGCTCAACCTCGTCAACAGCGATGAAGCGCGTAAACTCATCACCGCCGCCGTGCAAACCACTCCGCCGATCACGCGCCTGTACGCCGTCCCGCCAGGCACTCCGAAAGACCGCGTAAATATTCTTCAAACATCTTTTATCGAAACCATGAAGGATCCGGACTTCTTAGCCGATGCCAAAAAATCCAACCTTGAGATCGATCCCACTACCGGCGAGGACACGGGCAAAGCGATCAACAGCCTCTTTCAGCTTGAACCAAACTTGGTGGCAAAGATGAAAGCCGTTCTGCTGGGCGATTGAGTCGCAGGCACAAGACACGCCCGGCTGCCGGCAAGAACTTCCACTCAGTGTCGGCAAAGGCATTGGCCATTTCTTCGGCGCCCCTGGAGATCGAAGGCTTCATCGACAAAGACGAGTTCAAAAAACAGATCGACGACTGGATTCACGTCTTCCGCAAAACCAAGCCCGCCCCCGGCACCCACGGCCCGCTGATTCCCGGCGACCCCGAGCGAGAGGCGGAAGCGATTCGAATTGAGGAAGGAATTCCGCTGGTCAAACCGGTCGTGGATGATTTGCTGGATATCTCGAAGAAGACGGGAATACCGTTCGAGGTGAAACGATGAGCTTTTTTGAAAAGGGAAGAGGACCCCGGTCTCCCTTTGATCAAACGGTTTTTTGTAAATCGCGGTACGTCAACTGTCAGTCGCGCCGTCGGTTTTTTTCTGTTCCTTGGTGTCTAATTTTTCCGATGCAATCGAATTTTTTAGCTTCATGCTGGATAATCTCCTAAGCCGGAGCCGATTCCCCGATTCGACTGTCATTTTTTGGATTTCTCTTTGTCGGTTTCCAGCTCTGCCAACTCTTTTTCGAGTTCTTCCAGCGGCGGCAAGAGTTTCTCAACCGCTTCCTTAACTACCGGCAAATCATGCCGCACGATCCACCATACACGTTTCAGATCAATGCCTTCATAAGCGTGGATCAGAACGTCTCGGAAACCGGCCATCAGACGCCATGGGATCTGAGAATGCGCTCTGCGGTACGCCTCAGGCACTCGTTTCGCCGCTTCACCAATGATCTCAAAATTGCGGATCACAGCATCCTGAAGCATCGTATCGTTGTGAAATTCCTTCTCGCCGCCCTTAGTGTAGCGCTCGATTTTTTGCGCGCACTCCAGAATATGGGCGAGGTAGACGCGCGGATCTTTCTTCACAAGGGTCTGGCTTCCTTTAAAATGCGCCGACGGAGCAACCAATAAAGGCCGTTCGAAGTTACCACATCCACTCGCTGGCCGAGAAGCTCTTCGAGCTCCGCGGCAAGCCCGGCGGGAAACCACGGGCTCGTCTGTTCTGCCGTATCCACGAGGAGATCGATGTCGCTGGCCTCGGTTGCTTCGCCATGCGCCACCGATCCGAATATCCGGACATTTCGCGCCCCATGTTTTTCCGCGATTCGAAGAATCTCTTCGCGTTTCTCCCGCAAGAGATCCTCTATTACCGTTGTCTTTTCAGAT
>DASYUV010000147.1:0-7554 GCA_036000865.1 Binatia bacterium
CCGGGATTCGGTACCTTCACCGTGCGCGGACGAAAAGCCAGAGAGGGAAGGAATCCTCAGACCGGTGCCATCATTCACATCAAGGCAAGCCGGACTGTTGCGTTTAAGCCGGCCCCTTCTCTTAAAAAAGGGTTGTAAGAAGAATATTCGGTACCCCGTTTAAAAGATGTGCCGGGCATTTAGGGACCAAGATTGAGTCCCTCGCTCAAGTAATCGAGAAGCTTCCGACACCTGTTGATAAGTCTGTTGATAACTCGAACAACAGCCGGAGCTGAGAGGTGAAAGTTTATCTAAAACCTTACTGCACAATTAATGGGCATAAGAAAATCATCTCGTGAGTCTGGTCATATTGGCGGTGCGCGCTGGATTCAATTGGTCCAACCTGACAAGTTGAGACCTTTTAGATTGATAACCATCTACATGAGAAAAGGGGGACAGGCAACTTTTCTTTTCTGTTAAGAACGCGAGAAAAGTAGCCAGTCCCCAAAACGAATTCTGCGCAAGGAAGAAAAGGGGAGGAAGAAAAGGGGACATTCTACTTTCCCCGTTGTTTCTGTGGTTGAACCCGGGGCCGCAAGCTTGCCTCTAAGCCAAGCTATGTCGCAATCAACTCAACCCAATCCGCTGATGAAAAAAGAGTTCCCGGATTGATAACTTGATAGCAAATTCGGCCGATCGGAGCGCGTGCCGGTCTTCGCCATCTCAGACTCACGGCTTCGAACATTTAGGAATTCCACAACGCGACGAGTCGGTGGCCGACAGCCGCAGATGATCTGGTCTCAACCTCGCTTCCGCAAGTAAGCCCGTACTGGAAGACCTTGATCGAAAGCGACACCGTAGCGATCGTCTGACGCGACGACCTGAAGCCCAATCCCAAAGACAATGCGCTTTGGTGATGACTTATAACAACGCGGGCCTGTTCTCTAAAATGGGACGGGTATGGGTCTGCTGGGGCGACCTGCGGACGCAATACGTGAAGATAGAGGAACTACGGGCGAAGCTGCCTGGCTCGCAATCCAACCGCTCAGAATGAAACTTCGATGCGCACCGAAGCTTAGGGTCTTGCATTGCGACAATGTTTGATTGCAAGACCTGGCCCCAATTCTTCGAGTGGCCCCGATTCTTCGAGTCACAGGATTGGAAGCCCCGACACTTTCAGGTGCGATCGCGTCCATGTTCGGGCTAAACGATACAAGCGGTCAACGTCCTCCTTAGCAACCGCCGGTATCACTCCAGCTACTTCGGCATGACGGAGGTCGTTATTGTTTAGGATTTGGCCGAAGAACGACCAATCGCTGTCGACGATACCCAGCTGCGCTTTGGCAGCTTTCCCTCCACCATATAGCTTTTTAAGGAGATCGCGGACCTTGTATAGGTCGATGAACCATGACGAGCGGTCGCTTCTTGCGCGGCCATAGTATCCAACCCACGCCGTTTGGTGATAGCCCAAGAGCCTACGCAGGCCGTAGTCGTTCGTCGCAGCCTTCGCGACGACTGATGCGACATCAAGCGGCGGGGAGTTGTACGTCGCAAGAGTTTCATAGGCTATGGTTACCGGTGAACAGGCCATTTTCTTGCCGGCAGAGGCAAGGAGATCTGAGCGCACGCGTTCGGCGTTGCTCTCGAATCGTGGCGAGACGAGCGCGTCCCGAGAGTCTAGCACCATGAATGATCCGCTGGAGAACGGCCAAGCTGTCGCAAGCAGCCTGAGAGCGGAAACGAGTTCGCAGTCCACCTCGGCAACCTCGCCGGGTCGCGGACCCCGCTTTCGAAGGGAAAGAACATAGAAGGCCGACTCAATATTTGGAGGAAGGAACTCCGACGCGGAAATTTCGCCCCACAACGGATACGTTTTGTCCACGCCCGCGCCGGTAAGGGACCGAATCCGCACCGGACCTTCCTTCAGAACGATTTCAATCGCGCTCACTTAATCCTCAGTAGTTTTTCGGTTTAACGCAAAACTCAGCTGGTACTCTTCCAGGCTCGGTCCGAAGCACAGACTTAGACCTGTCTTCTTACTATTCGACGTCGCAGACCCACTCGACAACTCTTTTGGGAAACTCCTCAAAGGCCGCGACCGTTGGCAGTGGTTCTCGTGTCTCAAGATGAGCAAGAACACAGACTATCCGGTCAGCATCGGCGATTTTCGCCACGGTGGTGCGTAATGACCGCAAAAGAGTGCTTCGACCTTCTTCGGTTTGGATTTCTGGCTCGATACTTAAAGTGAGTTCGTGCGCAATTTCGTTCCGCGCCTGCCGGCCGACTCGCAAGATCGCGCGTAGATCCTGCGGCAACTTCTCGTAAAGGGCAACGGCTGTCTCATGATGCCGCAGTCGCCGGACCTGCCAATATTCCTGCGTGAGACGCTCGAAGAGATCGTCGACTGACTCGCCATCCGGCGCAGTGCGAGCCTTCATCGCCTCGCGCACGCCGATGACTGCGGCCAGCGCGCGGCAATTTGCTTCGAACCGAATTGCAAACGCGAGCGCTCTGCCAATCGCGGCGTAGGCCGCATCGGAAAACTCAGTACGGGTAGTGCCAAAGTGGAAAAGGAGGTCACTCATCAATGTCCAATTATTAAGTGAGCCGCTTTAAGAGGCGACAAAAGCTCGTCGGCCTATTTCCTGAAACGACTTTACCATTCAAATCCAAATCGGTTGCAATATCCACCGGCCTTTCCAGCTTCTCAACATTTTGCCGGGCACCAAACCCCACAGGGCTGGCAGCCTATCTCGGCAGCGGCGCGCCAATGGTCTCAGCACACGAGCTCTTTTGCAGAGCTTATTTGATACCGGGGCGGCGAGAGTTCTAGATGGTAAACGCTAGTCATGTCGAGTCACAGGCGCGAAAGCGGTCATAGGGCGTGATCGAAAGGAGCGTTGCTGCATTACTTCAGAGTGTTGTTCAGAGCAGTCGCGAGCCGGACGCCAACTTTCGATAGTTGCTCGCGCACTGCCGGCAGGGCGCGATTGTCGTAGACGGCGCCGAGGCGTATGCCCTTGACGCCGTCGATAAATTACCGCGCCCCGACGGTCCATCTGAAGCCGGATCCGATCATGCGGGGGGCGGTATAACGTGCTTTAAGCGACGGACCTAACCGCGATGAGGTCGCTATCTTGCACCGGCCTCACGTCGTTGACGTTGAGGGTGACAAGCGCCTGGGTTTTGCCGGATGCGGTCACGAACTCAACCTCTAATCCGTCGGGCTCGTACACCTGCACGACGGCCCCCAGGTCTCCGTTGCGAAGACCATGCTGTGATAGGTCTCGGTCAAGCACCACCGTATCGAGGAGTTTATACATCATGTTATTTCCTCCGGGAAAGCAGTCACGAACTGAGGGACGTCGTCACCGAACAAGATGATCCAGACAGTCAACACTCCAGCAGACCTCCCTGAAGGGCCGCTTAAAGTACCACGAATTTCGTACTTCTGGCCATACGGGGTGTCCTTCCCTCGTTCCGCGTCGCCCGAAACCGCTATAGTAAGCAGATCTTGCTCAAGACGCTGCCAGTCGGCACTCGTGTAACCGAGGTTGGCGAAAAATGGGGCCTTGAAGCGCCCGACGGGGTGCGACGTCGAGAGAAGCTAATCTCGAATCTTGGCCGGTGCAATGACTGCACGTTCTGCTGCTGCGGGTAGTTTCATCCGTTAATTCGGAAAGTCATTGAGTATATTGCCGAGATTGCGGCAGTGTATCAAGTTTTAGTTCAGTGTTCTTCGCACAAAGAGGCAGATAAAATAACCCTTACCTTCAAGAGATTCTTTCAAACACAAAAATTGATTTGTTTCATACACCAGCAAAGGGCGGTGCATCGGGATATCAGCCCGCGATGTAGTCGGGCTGCTTATCCCAGGATCGAACTGCGCGACGCTTCTTTGCGATCTCCGCCTAGCCAGAGCACCCCGTGCGCACTGAACGACCTACGCGCCCGGCGCAAGAAGCGTTGCTATATTACTTCAGGGTGTTGTTCAGAACGGACGCGAGCCGCACACCGGCCTTGGATAGTTGGTTGCCCACGACGGGCAGTGCGCGATTGTCGTATGCGGCGTCGAGGCGTACGCCATTCGCGCCGTGATTGTCGATGAATCGCTGCGTGCCGGCGAAATTGTAGACAACTTTCTTCGCTTGGCGGAACGATTCCTTCGCCCAGTCGGTCGGCGTTCCTTTCGACGATTCGTCGGCCTTTGCTTGGGTGATCTGTTTGTTGAGAGATGCTCCTACGATCCTTGGCTCATTGCCGAGGCGCTGCACGAGATGGTTGTCCCAGTAGGAGTGAAGGTTACCAGGCGTCGTGGGATCGCCGAAGAAGACCGGCACTTCATTTCCACCGCGATCTTTGTTGTCCGCCGCATGCAGCGGCTGGTGCAGGTCGCCGATGAAATGTAACAGAAACTTTAGCGCGAGAATCTTCTCGGGCTTGGCGATCGAGGCATCGCGCAGCTCGGCGATGAATTGATCGATCTTATCGACCAGGCAGGCCCTAGCGGGACCGGCGCTCGCGGCTGTGCCCGCCGGCAACTTCGGGTGATGGTTACAGGCGGAGGCGATATTGCCGTCAGCGATTTCTATATCGACGAAATGCCAGTTGCGGGTGGCATCGTAACGGATCCTTGTGGTGGCTCGGTCGGAGTCACGATACTTGTCCGCCCATGTGGTGCGGCTAACAAAATCCGCCGCGGTCAATTCATCTTTGTCGGCGGCGAGCAGCGCATCAACTTTCTTTTTGACTGCCGGCGTGAGGCGCGCGTAGGCAATGACACCGACGATCTCGTGGCCTTCATCGCCCCAGGCGAATAGCGTGGGAGTCGGGGTAATTGCAATCATTGACAGGAAGGCAAAAAAGCCGCGACGAAGCAGTGGAGACATGAGGTAGAAAGGGATAGGGAATGGGGACAGGCAACTTTTTTTTAAAAGCAAAAAAAGTAGCCAGTCCCCAAGCTACGCTTTTTTCAATCCCGCCAGTACGCGCTCGGGCGTGAACGGCGCTTCGCGCAGGCGCACGCCGACGGCGTCGAAGATCGCGTTGGCAATGGCCGCGGCGATTGGCGCGCTGGACGGTTCTCCGCCGCCGAGTGCGGGCATCTCCGGGCGGTTGATCAAGACGATCTCGATTTCAGGAACCTCAGGAAATTTAAGGATGGGGTAAGTGCTCCAATCAAGCGTCTTGATTCCGGTGGAATCGAACTTGACTTCTTCCATGAGCGAGCGGCTGACGCCCTGAATAATATTTCCCTCAATCTGATTTTTTAGCCCGTCGGGATTGATGATCAGTCCGCAGTCATGCGACAGAATGAAACGTTTGACCGCAACATTCCCCGTGGTTTTGTCGACTTCCACTTCTGCGACGGCGCCGCAAATGGCATTCGCGCGATTGGAGATCGCTACGCCTCGGCCCGTTGCCTTCGTTGCACTCGATGGCGCAGAAGGAGAGGGTCGTTCCTGCCAGTTGGCTTGCTTTGTCACGGCGGTCAAGGCGTCGGCGCCGCGTTTGTTGCCGCCGAGGTAACGGAAGCGGAACTGGACCGGGTCGACATGCTGGTCTGCGGCGATTTCATCCATGAACGATTCGCTGGCGAAACAGCGAGCGATGTCGCCAGGCGCGCGTAGATAGCCGGTGCGAAGCGGAGTCTCGTCGGCTTGCACCCACGGGATCAGCGGTGCGGCGCACTTTTGGTTTTCGAAGGTATACATCTCGCCGCCGCCCTGGGTGCCGTTGGAATTTCCATCCGCCGTGGGTTTCATGCCGATTTGCCGCGAGGCGAGCAGGCGTAATCCTCGGCCCGAAGCGGCGGTCAGAGGAAATCCGCGGTCGGCAAAGTCCCAAGCGATGATCTTACCTTGCGCGTCGGCGCCGGCGCGGGCTAAATCCAACTGCGCCGGACCTTTCGGCTCCCAGGCATGTTCGTCATCGCGCATCCACTGTACCCGCACTGGTTTGCCGACCGCGCGCGAGAGCAGAGCGGCATCTTCGGCGACATCATCGGCGCCCATGCGGCCGTAGCTACCTGACGCTTCGCGCCAGAGCACGCGCACGTTTTTCTCGGGAAAACCGAGCATCTCAGCGACGGCTGTGCGTGTTTCGAAGGAACCTTGGGTGCCGGTATAAATCGTCGCTTGATCTTTGCCGACATCGCCGACGGCGCACGACGGACCCATCATGCCGTGCATCTGAAACGGCCAGCGGTAGATCGCTTCGTAGGTTTTGCTCGCCTGCGCGAGCGCCGCGTCCGGATTGCCTCGGTTAACCGTGACCTGATCGCGCAGGCTCTTGGTATTCTTCAGATAAGTAAAAACTTCCTCCGAATTGGCGGGCATTTTCGTAGCCGGTTGCGACCAAGTTACTTTTAGCGCTTTGGCCGCTTTTATGGCTGCCCATTCCGTCGTGCAGACGACGCCGAGGAAACTTCCCTCTTGCACAACTTTTACTAAGCCGGGAATGCTTTTAACCGCGCTTTCATCGATGCTCGCTGGCTTCGATGTGATTGTTGGGGGACGAACGACGCGGCCGTGCAACATTCCGGGCACGCGCACGTCGTGGGCGTAGACGAACTCACCGGTTAGCTTCGGCGGTAGCTCGAGTCGTTTCTGCGAGGTGCCGACGAGCTTATATTCTTTGACATCCTTCGCGCGAACTTCGGGCGCGACTTTCATATTCCAGCCAGTGTCGGTCACAGTAATTCTAACATTGAACTTTTTGCCGCCGATGAGCTGGGCGTAGGTGACATTTTTCTTGGGATCGCCGGCGACGCTAACGACGCCGTCTTTTACCACCAATTTTTCCGGGGCCGAATTGAGTTTTGCGGCGGCGAGCTTCAACAGCTCTTGGCGGGCCACCGCCGCGGCCTGGCGCAGTTGCGGGCCGCCTCGTTCGATGGTTCGACTACCTGCAGTTATGCCCTGGTCGATCGCTTTCGACGTGTCCAAGCCGCTCATGTGGATCTTGTTGAACGGAACGTCCAATTCCTCCGCGACGATTTGCGCCAGCGCGGTTTCAACGCCGGTGCCGAGATCGACTTTGCCGGAAAAAACGGTAACTGTGCCGTCCGAGGCGATAGCGAGCCACGAGTCGAGTTGTGTCGGGTCGGCATCGCTGCGCGGCTCTACCATTGATTGCGCTAAGAGTGGCGAAGACGGAAAGAAATTAAAGCTGACAACCAGCGCGCCGGTGCCTTTGAGAAACTGTCTGCGTGAAAGGGATAGTGTTTTCATTCCATACCTCCTTTCCTACACCAACTGTCCGGACGCTCGCTTGACCGCGCGCAGAATCCGGATATGCGTGCCGCAGCGGCACAGGTTGCCGGCCAAGGCCTCTTTGATCTGGCTGTCGGTTGGCTTGGGGTTCTTGTCGAGCAGGGCCTTGGAGCTCATGATCATGCCGTTGATACAGTAGCCGCACTGCACGGCCTGCTCATCGACGAAGGCCTGCTGGATCTTGTGCATCTTCTTGATGTTGCCCAGACCTTCGAGCGTAGTGACGGGTTTATTCTGCGCGGCGCTGACTTGAGTGACGCAGGAACGGATGGCATTACCGTCCATGATGACGGTGCAGGCG
>DASYUV010000148.1:0-45152 GCA_036000865.1 Binatia bacterium
AGTGCTCGAACGTACCAATAGTCAATCGCTTTCTGAACTCGCTCCTTCTGCTCATCACCTTTGGAAAGCAGTTCGAGCGTTTTGTTGTGGCCGTACTCGATATGCCCCAGTTCCTCGATGACGATGTCCGACAAGATGCGCTGCAATGGCAGATAACTGCAATCGTAAAATTCTTCCAGCTGATAGCGCCCGACCCGATCGATCAAGAAACCGAAGACGGCGTTGTCCTCCCAGGTCGTGATCAGACCGCGAAATGCGTCGACGAAACGCTTTTCATTGGGCTGGCTCAGCACAAAGGAGACGTCAACGCCGATATCGCCGGCGACCCGCGCTACTTTGCGGAAGTGGTCGATCTCCTCGGCGGCGGTGCGTGCGACGATAAGCTGATCGAGCTTGGTCGGCGCCGCCGGCAGCATCTTCTCCACATAAAGATGCGGTCCGCCGATCTCGCAGTCTGCTTGGATCGTCAACACGCGTCCTAGAAGATCCTTGTATTCCGGATCCATTTTATCAAAGTCTTTGAGGTCGATCTTGTCGGTAAACATGCTTTTCCCCCTTATTGATGATAGAGTTCCGTCTTCAAAACATTTTCCCGTAGAAGAAAAGAGCAAGAGAAGTGCCAATGAACGACGGCAGGTTTACCGGCACGTTTGCTTCGAGCCTCTGAGCATTCTTCTCATTTTTCGGAGAGCCGGCATTTTTCATTATCAAAAATGAGAAGAGTGTGATGACAAGTTGGCGCGCATCTAGCATTCTCGAGACGCCCGGCTCACGCAGATTTGCGCCGCCGATGCGAATGCGCAAGAAAAGACGCGCACATTACGACTACTCGTGCCCGACGAACTCGCGTAACAAGTCCGTATACGTGATGATACCGATGAGCTTATCCTTCTCGCCTACAACCGGAAGCCCGCCCACCTGCCAACGAAGCATCAGCTCAGCCGCTTCTTTAAGAGTCGTCTCTGGCGTCACTTTCACCGGCTCGAACACCGCGGCTTGCTGAACCGCGATCGACCAGAGCTGAACTGCGGCGTCTTCTTTATTGACAAAGGCCAGCGATGGACGAATCAGCCGCACATCACGATCGGTCAACATGCCGATCAGCTTTCCGTTGTCGTCGATCACCGGCAAGTGGCGGAAGTGACCGTGTTCCATCTTCCAAAGCGCATCTTTCAGTGGGTCGTGCGGCTTTACGGTGGCAGGACTCTTGGACATTCGCTCCTTTACCTTAGCCGCTTTCTTATCGCGGCGCGCTGAAGATGCCGCCGGCATCGCAAACGGCATATGCTTGAGATATTCGCGCTCGAGACTTTCGTACTCCACCAGCTGGACGCGGCCAGCGGCGAGTATATCCTCCACTTCTCGCGACGCCGCGACGCCCTGTTCAATCCAAAAAGTTGAAACACTTCGGTCTACCGCCGCCCGCGCCAGCTCGACGAAATCGATGCCCTCATTCGGATAGACCTGAACGATATCGATCTTACCGGGAACGTCGCGCAGAGTCCGGTAACAACGCAACCCGAGAAAACTCTCTCGATCCGGAAAAACCGGGATGATCTCCAGGCTGAGCCCTAAAAGCTTTTCGACGGCGGCAAAACTTGGACTGTTCGGATCCGCGCTGGCGCCGATCACGACAATCCGGCGACAATTTTCCAGGATCGTTTTTCGCTGGCGCCGCAGCAGGTAAACTCTTCTGCCCAAGTCTGCGGCCCAATATTTGTCGATTTGTTGGTGGCGGATTTGCTCCGGAGTGATTTCATTCTGAGTTTCAGTTAGAGACATAAGTGGCTCCCTTCGTTACTTGCAGCGAGCGCGCCTCTGTGAGCTGGCATCGCTGATAGTAGAGAGAGCAAGAGACATACCAGCAAAAAGCGTAGGTTTTCGGGAGTGCAAGCCTTTGGTCATTGGCAACTGTGACAAAATACAGTTTCTCTTTTGCAGTGCTGCGAATCTGTGCAACGACGAACGGGAGTTCCTAAATATACCCTTTTTCGTCGGCCAATTTCCGAAACCATCCTGGTACCGTGAATTCATTGGTTCGATATTGAGCTCGGTAGCCCTTGATATCGAGGATCGGCGTCCCGTCGAAGAAATCCAGTCCCCGCACAACCAATCGATTCCCTTCGCGCCGCAAAAAACGCACGAGCGTTAAGCCGATGGGATTGGGGCGCGTCGGCGAATCGAGCGCGAACACACCGAGCAGCGGCAACTCTTCAAGTTTGAATCCTCTCTTGAGCAAACCGCGCGGCCTAACCTTAAGCGGCCCGATTTGCTCCGGCCGCAAGCGGTCGAAGTAAATCAAGACAAAAAGATGCGAATAGCCGTCGATACCTTCAAGAGCGTCAGCGAACTCAGGATAGATTTCTAACTCCCCTTCGACATCGCCTCTTTCTCTAATCTCTGTATCGCTATTTTTGCTGTGTACTTGCCCAACCGGTGTAAATCTAATTTCCATGTTCGTATCTTTCGTTTTTCCGTTACTTGACGCGGACGGGCGATCGTTCCACCTCTCGCGCTTGGCTTTCAATGCACTGACTCGTAGAGGCCGATCGCCGCCGTTAAGATCAAATTTTTTTTATTTTGTTGCGTCTTTTACTTTGTCAGCATTCTTGCGCCGAGACTCGACGTCACAGGAGGCCGACATTCACGTCGGCACGCCCAAACGCGGCAACACCCAGCGCATGAGCAAAATATAGGCGACAAAAAATATGACAAACCAAATCCATTCAGGCATGAGCTTGTTCTCCTCTTGTTACTTTAGGTTTCCATTAGGACTGAGCGCGATATGCCCGCGCATTGCGTGCAGCCCAACCGTTCAAGCAGATTCATCGCCGGTATGAATCAACCTCACAAACGAATTCAAAAGTACGCCTTTAGCACGTATTGCTGCAGCATACGGTGTGTGTTGAAGAACGAACCATTGAGCGCAATCGCGTGCCGCATCACGTCGAGATAGTCGTCACGATTGTGATAAAACAAAGGCATGACGATCTGCTCCAGCTTATCGTAGACCGATGCCGCGTCGTTGCTATGATCGGCAGTCGCGCCAGCCGTACCGTCCGGCGGGCCGATCGACCAGCCGGTCACGCCTTCGATGCAACCTTCAATCCACCAACCGTCGAGCACGCTCAAGCTTGGTACGCCGTTCACTGCTGCCTTCATGCCACTAGTGCCCGAAGCCTCCATCGGCGGCTGCGGCGTATTGAGCCAGACGTCGACACCGGCGGTCATCATCTTGCCGATTTCCATGCTGTAGTTTGTCAGATAAGCGATCTTGATCTTGTCGCGCAGCAAATCGCGCGCGCGAAATACGCTCTCGATCTGCTCTTTTCCCGCCTGGTCCAATGGATGGGCTTTGCCCGCGTAAACGATTTGCAACCCGCCGCATCTACTGGCGATCGCTTTGAGCCGCTCAATATCGGAAAACAACAGATCGGCGCGTTTGTAGGTGGCCGCGCGGCGCGCAAAACCGATCGTGAAGCGGTCCCCATCCATCCCGGTATTGGTTTCTGAATTGACCCAATGCATCAGCGATTTCTTGGCGAGCGCATGGGCTTGCCATATTTCTTGCTTCGGGATGCTCAAAGCATAACGAAGGCTAAAATTGTCCTGTCTCCAACCGCAAACATACCGGTCATAGAGGCGTGAGAAAGGCTCTGTGGCCCAGGTCGCGGCGTGTACACCATTGGTAATCGCATCGATAGTGTAACCGGCAAACAAGAGTCTCGATATTTCCCCGTGCTTCCTTGCTACGCCATTTACGTAGTGACTGAGATTAAGAGCCAGGAATGTCATGTCCAACTGATCGCCGCAGTAGAAAACATCGCGTATCTCGTCAACCTCACGGCGGTCGAGAACACGATTAACGAGATCCCGAGGAAAGTGATCCTGCCCCGCCGGCACCGGCGTGTGCGTCGTAAAAACGCATTTTATTCTTACCGCTTCGACAACGTCATGAGTTATCGCAGACCTACCAGCCGACCGCACCGCCTCATCCAAGAGTTCCAGCGCGAGCAGGCTTGAGTGCCCTTCATTCATGTGAAAGCGCTCCAGCTCGTTAAAACCCATGGCGCGCAGCATGCGCACGCCACCGATGCCAAGAATGACTTCCTGGCACAACCGATAATGCTGATCGCCGCCATAGAGATAATGCGTCAGCGTGCGATCCCACTCGGAATTTTCCGGCAAGTCGGCGTCGAGAAAATAAACCGGCACCGATGATGCTCCCGGCGCAATGACGTCATATTTCCAAGCCCGCAGAACCACGGTACGACCCTCAATCGTCACCGAAGCTCGCTGTGATAGCTCGCTGAGAAAATCGTCTACCGCCCAATCCACCGGCTCTTCGATCTGCCGGCCACGGTTATCAAGACGCTGGTAGAAGTAGCCTTTACGATGGAGCAGCGTTACTGCCACCAGCGGGACTTTAAGATCGGCGGCGGCGCGAACGGTATCGCCGGCCAGCACACCCAGCCCGCCGCTATAAGTCGGCATGCCGGATACAAGTCCGATCTCCATCGAGAAATAGGCGATCTTTCGCTGATTC
The DNA here is from genome assembly GCA_036000865.1 of Binatia bacterium. GTDB lineage: Bacteria > Desulfobacterota > Binatia > UBA9968 > UBA9968 > DP-20. Next base: position 4,547 of record DASYUV010000148.1, read on the forward strand.
ATGCGGGAGAGGACCTTGCGCCTTCTTTGCTCATGCTCTTGTGCGAACCTAATAAATTTGTCGACCGTCAGGACGAATAACGCACACTCTGTGCCACACGATGATATCAAGAAGGCTCCTGATTTCTTGCGGAAGTGAGAATTTTGGACGCCGAGATTCCCAGTCCTGGGAAGCAGCAACGGGACAATTGCCGATTCAGCAAAAAACTCGGGCCGCGATAAAACAGCGTAGATGAACGGGGCATATATATTGCTCATTTCATCGGCGGACAAATCTGGAGTCAATTGTGGCGCAATCGGACAAGGAAAAAAGTCTGGAGTCGAAGCGCGAACGCGCGCTGATTCTCGGCGCTGCCGGGAGAGACTTTCACACGTTCAACGTTTGTTTTCGCAACGATCCGAATTTCGAGGTCGTGGCATACACCGCCGCGCAAATTCCCGGGATCGAGAGCCGCAGATATCCTTCGTCATTGAGTGGACCGCTTTATCCGCAAGGCATCCCGATTTATCCGGAAGAAGATTTGAAGAAGCTGGTTCGCGAGCAGCATGTTCAACAGGTGATCCTCGCTTACAGCGATCTCGCCCACGTCGCAGCGATGCATCTCGCTTCGCGCGCTTTGGGCTGCGGCGCCGATTTTCGTCTCATCGGTCCGGATCGGAGCTCTCTTTCTTCGGTACGACCGGTAATTTCGGTCTGCGCCGTACGCACCGGCTCCGGCAAAGATTCCGTGATCCGGCGAATCGCCGCGCTTTTGCGTGGGCACAATTTACGGCCTGTCGTGGTGCGTCACCCGATGCCCTACGGCGATCTGACTGCACAAGCCGTGCAGCGTTTTGCCACGGTTGAAGACTGCGACCGCCAACATTGCACCATTGAGGAGCGCGAAGAGTACAAACAGCATATTAACGAGGGGGTCGTAGTTTACTCAGGCGTGGATTACGCGCGCATTCTCGCGGCAGCCGAAAAAGAAGCGGACATCATTCTTTGGGACGGAGGCAATAATGATTGGTCGTTTTTCAAATCGGATTTGGAGATTGTTCTGCTCGACCCGCACCGCGCCGGCCACGAGCTGCTCTATCATCCCGGCGAAACTAATTTTCGCCGCGCGCAGGTATTGATCGTCAATAAAATGGATTCAGCGCCCGCCGACGGGATCGCGCAAGTCATGAGCAACATAACGGCGATCAACCCAGTGGCAACCGTGATACAAGCGCACTCGACGATAACGGTCGATAAGCCGGATCTCATCCGCGGCAAAAGAGTGCTGGTGATCGAAGATGGCCCGACACTCACGCATGGAGAAATGTCCTACGGTTCCGGCACGATCGCAGCGCAAAAGCATGGCGCCGCGGAGATCGTCGATCCCAAACCGGATGCCAAGGGAAGCTTGGTCGATACCTTCAAACGATTTCCCTGGGTCGGCAAAGCGCTCCCCGCGATGGGATACTCGCCGGCGCAGCTCGAAGATCTGGCTGCAACCATCGGCGCCAACCAGTGCGACAGCATCGTCATCGCGAGTCCTGTCGATCTGGGTCGGCTCATTCCACTGCCGAAGCCTTCCTGCCGGGTGCGCTACGATCTTGAAGAAATTAGCCGCCCGGATTTGTCCGAAGTTGTGGAAGTTTTCTTGCGTCTCCAGGCGCACCGGCTGCAAAGATCCTAGCGATGAGCTCGGCGTTGAATTTCGAAGCCACAAGTGGCCACGGGCTCAGCGGTGAAGAAGCGCAGAAACGGCTCGTCCGAGATGGCTACAATGAACTGCCCTCGGCAACCCGTCGCGGCGCGCTCGCCATCGCGCTCGGCGTCGCGCGCGAGCCGATGTTTTTACTGCTTATCGGCAGCGCAGTCATCTATCTCATCCTCGGCGATGTGCGCGAGGCGATGGTTCTCTCGCTCTCGTTAATCGTCATTTTCACCATCACCATTTTTCAAGAACGAAAAACCGAGCGTGCCCTGGAGGCCTTGCGCGATTTTTCGAGCCCTCGTGCCCTCGTGATCCGCGACGGCGAAGAGAAGCGCATCGCCGGTCGCGAAGTCGTCCGCGATGACATTTTGATCCTCACCGAAGGCGACCGCGTTCCCGCCGACGCCGTAGTTCTCTCCTGCAACGATTTGATTGTGGACGAATCGCTGCTGACGGGTGAATCTGTGCCTGTTCGAAAAATCGCGTGGGACGGCGCGCGGAAACTTACGCGACCCGGCGGTGACGACCTTCCCTTTCTTTACTCCGGCACCATGCTGGTCCAAGGGCGCGGTATCGCTAGAGTCCTTGGGACTGGATTGAACACGGAAATCGGTAAAATCGGTAAGGCTCTTCACTCACTCGAACCCGATGAAACCTTTTTGCAGAAGCGGTCGGTCACGATGATTCGGAGTTTCGCGGCCATCGGTCTCTCGCTCTGCGTCGTGGTCATCGTTCTCTATGGACTGACCCGGGGCGACTGGATTGGAGGTTTCTTGGCTGGTATCGCGCTGGCGATGTCGCTGCTACCCGAAGAAATCCCCGTAGTTCTAACCGTCTTTCTCGCGTTGGGAGCCTGGCGTATGTCGCTAAGGCGCGTTCTGACCCGGCGCATTCCCGCGATTGAAGCCCTCGGTTCGGCAACCGTGCTATGCGTCGACAAAACCGGCACCTTGACGCTCAATCGAATGTCCGTGAGCCAACTCTTTGCCGACGGCGAATTTCACGAAATCGATGAAGCGGATCGCCGCGCGCTGCCGGGGCGATTTCGCGAGCTCGTGCGCTTCGCCGCCCTTGCCAGTGAAACCGACCCGTTCGATCCAATGGAGAAAGCAATCAAAGCGCTGGGCGACCGCTCGCTGGACGAGCCTGAGAGAAATAAAGATTGGGCCTTGGTGCACGAATACTCCATCTCCCGCCAGCTCCTGGCGCTCTCTCACGTCTGGAAGTCGCCGACACGCGATGCGTATGTCATCGCTACAAAGGGTGCGCCCGAGGCCGTCGCGGATCTCTGTCATTTCAGTGAAGCACGCCTGGCCGAGCTGTCTGGCCGTGTCGAATCCATGGCCGGCAACGGCCTGCGCGTTATCGCCGTCGCAAAAGCCAGTTTTGCTGGTGCCGCTTGGCCGGGCAGCCAGCATGACTTTGATTTCGAGTTCTTGGGCCTAATCGCCCTGGAGGACCCGATCCGCGCTGAAGTTCCGAGCGCCATTCAGGAATGCCGTCGGGCGGGCGTAAAGGTCGTGATGATCACAGGCGATTATCCCGCAACCGCAAGAACGCTCGGTCGCAAGATTGACCTACCTCGCGACCGCGAGATCATGATTGGCACCGACATTGACCGGCTTTCTCGAGGGGAATTGCGCCGCCGCATCGGCCGGGCATCGATTTTTGCGCGCGTGCTGCCCGAACAAAAACTCGACTTAGTGGAAGCCTTCAAAGCTAACGGCGAGGTCGTGGCGATGACCGGCGACGGAGTGAATGACGCGCCTGCACTTAAGGCCGCTCATATCGGCATCGCCATGGGCGGGCGCGGCACCGATGTCGCCCGAGAAGCGGCGTCGCTGGTGATTCTCGACGACAATTTCTCCACTATCGTCGAAGCCATCCGCGCGGGACGCCGGATCTTCGATAACATTCAAAAGGCGATGGGCTTTATTTTTTCCATTCATGTGCCCATTGCAGGCCTGGCACTGCTGCCGTTGCTTCTCGATTGGCCTCTTGTGCTTACGCCGGTTCATATCGTTTTTTTGGAATTGATCATCGATCCGGCCTGTTCGATTGCCTTCGAGGCCGAACCGGAAGAAGCCGACGTCATGGCGCGCCCGCCACGTAATCCAAATACGCCACTTTTCGGCATGGGTCAGGTCGTTTTTAGCCTGTTCGCAGGATTCATCTGCTTGATGGCTATAGTCCTGGTATTCGGGTTCTCTTTCTATCACGGTTACGGTGAAGCCGAGGTGCGTACGCTCACATTCGCCACCTTGGTGATCGCAATGGTAGGACTGATCCTCGTCAATCGCTCGCGCTCGCAAAATTTCTGGCGCGCGCTGCGCGTCCGGAATCGCGCTGTCTGGTGGGTTGTTGGGGGAGCATTGAGCTTCCTCGCCGGAGTGATTTACATCCCGCAAGCGCGCGAGATATTTCGCTTCGCCGAGCTGCAGTGGAGCGATTTGATGACCACGATTGGCGCGGGAGGACTCGCCGTTCTCTGTCTAGAGATTGCCAAGCTCTCGCGTCGACAGTCGATCGCGTCCGAACACAATCGGTAGAGCAATGAAATTCCATTCTCGAAACTTTCCCTCAACAAGTTCGGCCGCGCGATTCTAAAATAGTGCCGTTTCTGTTGCAGGCTCGCCAAAGGCTATGTTTATATAACCGAGTGCAAACTACCGGCGATTGGCGCGACCGGGTTCATAAATTCGAAGACATTTGAATTCCTAAACAATTTGTAAAATTCGCTGGTTGGTATCGAGAGTTTACGGATTGTCCCCTTCTGCGATTCACGGACTCCACCAGCCCATTTCGCAAAGTAAATCTAAAGAGAGAGCGCTCGCACAATCTTAATCGGGACTAACACGGAGGTGGCACGTTATGGCGCGACAACCCATGCCCATTTCGTCACTTTGGTTTCAGGGGGCGGTGCTGACTTATCTCTTCGGTTTCACCGTGCTCGGCGTCCTCGCCTTTCTTGTCTACCGTGACCAACCGCCGATGCCCGCGAAAGTCGTGGCAGGCGACAAGGTTGTGTTTAGCCGCGACGATATTGTGGGCGGCATGAATGTCTTCCAGCGTTACGGGTTGATGGAGTATGGCTCGGTGTACGGTCACGGCGCATATCTCGGACCCGATTTTACGGCCGAGTACCTTCACAAAAGCGCCGAGTCTCTAGTCGAGGCTTATGCAGGCGCGCCCGCCAGCGGTCTTTCAGCGCGCGAGCGGGTTGCCACCGAGCTGCACAAAAATACTTACGACACGGCCGAAGACTCGCTCGCCTGGAGTGCGCCAAGAGCTGCGGCTCACAGAATGATGGAGCAGCACTACCGCTCGATGTTTTCTGCAAAACAAACGCGAGGCGGAGCACAGGCTGAATGGATTGTGAATCCGGACGATATTCGCAAACTCACCGCTTTCTTTGCATGGACTGCCTGGACTGCGGCAGCGAATCGTCCCGGACAATCGTACTCGTACACCAATAATTGGCCGCCGGAGCCGCTCGCAGGTAATTTCATTACCGCCGACGCCATCGCCTGGAGCGTGATTTCCATCATCGGCCTGTTGGGCGGAACCGGCCTCATCCTGTATTTTTTTGGCCGGTATGACTGGCTTGGCTGGGGTGATGCAGAAACGAAGCCGGTCCAGTTCCGTCCGATCGATCAAGTGGCCGTTACGCCGGCACAGAGAGCCGTACTGTGGTTTCTCTTGGTATCTTCGTTGCTCTTCGTCTTGCAAACTTTGACCGGCGGTCTGATCGCGCATTATCGCGCCGAACCGGCGGGATTTTTCGGCATCGATTTCTCAGCGATTCTGCCTTTTAACATCATGCGCACCTGGCACGTTCAGCTGGCAATTTTTTGGGTCTCGGCGTCTTATCTCGCAACCGGTATTTTCATTGTGCCGCTGATCGCGGGGCGAGAGCGCTCGGGCCAGGGCGCGCTTACCATTCTGCTTCTCATTGCCGTTGCCGTCGTGGTCTTCGGCAGTCTCGCGGGCGAGTACGCCGGCGCACGCGGCTGGTTAGGCGACGGACTATGGTTTTGGCTTGGCCATCAGGGTTGGGAATATCTCGATCTGGGCAGGCTCTGGCAAATCCTTCTCGTCATTGGTCTTTTCCTGTGGGTCTTCATCTTGTTTCGCGGCCTGCGCGGGACGCTACGCGAGCAACACTTCGGCAATATGCCGTGGATGCTCTTTTACGCCGCCCTCGCGATTCCCGCATTCTACTCGGTAGGATTACTCGCGAGCCCTCGCGAAGGGTTCGTCGTCAATGATTTCTGGCGCTTCTGGGTGGTGCATCTTTGGGTTGAAGATTTTCTTGAGCTGTTCACCACTGTTGTCGTCGGCTACATGTTCGTCTTACTTGGAGTCGTTCGCCAAAGTACGGCGCTGCGCGTTATCTATCTGGATATTATCCTATACTCCCTCGGCGGCGTCATCGGCACGATGCACCACCTTTATTTTAGCGGCACGCCGGTGGCGCATCTCGCTCTCGGCGCTACTTTCTCCGCTATGGAGGTCATTCCGTTGTTGTTGCTGTCTCTCGAGGCCTGGTCGTTTATAAAATCGGGCGAGCAGAAAACAATTGAGCGCTTTCACCTCCACCGATGGGCAGTTTGGTTTCTCGTGTCCGTAGGTGTCTGGAATTTTCTCGGCGCCGGGGTGTTTGGATTCCTAATCAATCTTCCGGTCGTAAGCTATTATGAAATCGGCACTGCGCTCACTGCCAATCACGGCCACACTGCGATGATGGGAGTTTACGGCATGCTGGCCGCCGGACTTTTGCTCTTCTGCTTGCGTTACTTGACACGCCCCGAGAGGTGGAGCGATCGCGCCGCAAAAATATCTTTCTGGTGTCTCAATATCGGCTTAGCGTGGATGGCGTTTGCCAATCTTTTTCCTCTCGGCATTGTCCAGCTCTACTATGCCGTGGATATAGGCTACTGGTATGCGCGTAGTTTGGCCTTTATCAATTTGCCCTGGGTCAATGTTCTCGAATGGACGCGCCTGCCCGGGGACGCTCTATTCATAGTCGGCGGAGCCCTGCCTCTGCTCTGGCTCTGCTCGCAGGCGTTACGCTATCCGAATCCGCGTCGCGTTGAAGCGGAAGCCGAGCTGCCGCGCATGCTTTACACCTATGATTCGGAGCCAGGGAAATAGCTGAATACAGACAAAGCAATTCAGTAGCGGCGTTCAGGAAAACCGCCCCAGCGGAGAATGCGAAGCCGTGAAGCAAGATAGCTAATGCTTAACCGTCGGCGATTTAACCCCTAAACAAGCACCAGGGCCTACAAAGAAATCCCGAAACGAAGCAACGATTTGCATCAGTGCCGGAGTTGTCTGACTTGAAAAGTCAAATTGGCGTGCAGCGTCCGGGACGGAAAAGCAGCGGTGGTTGATCGATCTCGTGAATTAAATCACTGCCAAATCGTAGCCCGCTTTAGCCAACGCCCGGCGCGTGGCTTCAATAACAAACGGACCATCGACGTGCGGCACGACTCTCACTTCGGAATAATTCTGCAACTGGCGCAAAATCTGATCAGCCTCGGCTCCCGCCAGTTCCTCACACTGATCGTACATCCCGCCGAGATCCTCTTCGATTGGGTTATGGACCTTAAGAATCGCGCGAATGGCCGCGACAACCGGTGCCGTCGGCGACGGCACGAGCAGCGCGGCCAACGCGCCGTGATCGAGGCGAAGTCTTGGCGCGACGGGAAGCGGCTCGCCGCCGCGCAGCTTTTGCGCCGCTGGAAGAAGAACCTTTTCCTCCATTCCAATGTGCTTGAGCAAACCCGAGCGGAATTGGGCGTAAGCCGCGGCGTCGATATTCTCCGGGTCGGACATAGCTCGCCCGAGCAAGGCGTCGAGGCGCCGGTGATCGTCGGCGAGATAGCGGTAGATTTTTCCGGGCATCAAACGGTGTCCGTGGATGAGACTGTTACTTTGCTAGCGATCTGATGTAACCCAAGGTTTGCTTTTGCTCGTCTTTGCTCAATTTGGACGCCGGCATTTTGCCGGAGCCCTCAGCGATGACCTTCAAAAGCTGTTCGTCCGATTTCTGTGCCGTATCCTTTGTGGCAATGTTCAAGCCTTTTTCTCCAAGGACTTTGGCCATGCCCGGGTTGCCCTTACCATCTGCTCCATGACAACCGGCACACGATTTCTCGAACAAGGCCTTTCCCGCACTCACATCAGCGGCAAAGGCTGCCGGTGCCCAACCCGCCCCGATCAACAGCCCGATTACGGCTAGTGCTACCTTACGCTTCATAGTTACCTTTCTCCTTTCTTTCTTTTCAGTCAGGTTCTCTTGGCCCACGCTGCGTTATCGGTTTTCCAATCATGAGGTTTGTGACAAGTCACACAATTGGTCAAGGCTTTCTGCTCAAAGTGACGCCGGTCCTCGGCTATTTGAGGATGGCAGCTCAAACAATCTGAAAATTGTAATAAAGGACGGCTATGCGGCTTATGGCATGCGCTGCATTCGTATTGCATGGGACCGTGCTCCGGAAATGTTTCTCCCTTAAACGAAATGCCCGAATGGCATCCCAAGCAAGTCTGCTTCTCCGGCTTCAACCCTTGCCCGTTGTTCTTGGCGGTGAATTTGTGACAAGTAGTGCAGTGAAAAGCTTTCATCCCGCCAATGTTCGCACTCGCCTTGGAGTGACAATTAACACATTCTTGGGTCGTGGGCTTGACCGCGTGTAGCGATGGCAGATGACATGATAGGCATTCTAGCTTGTTTCTGCCGACGTGAATGTCGTGCCCTGCCGTCTTGCTGATTTGCGGCCACTTGGTCGTGTCGTTCAAATGGCATTCTTCACATACCCGCCGATTTAACTTCGTATGTGGCGGAACGTTCTTGATATTGGACGTTGCCCAACTCCAAACAATTCGAACTCGATCTTGAATATTCTGTTGGTGACAAACGTGACAATTAAATTTATTGTGGGGGCCTTTTTTCCAAGTTTCCCACGCAGTGGCCATCAAATGGCACGATGCGCAAAAGTTAGCATCATGCTCAATATAGTTGTAGGCGCGAAAACCGGCGAAGCCGACCCCCACAAGCAGGACGACAAGAATAGCCAACACTATAATGCGGGTGCGGGGCACAGCCATTCCCTATAGATTCACCGTCAGTTTTTTCCCATCCGCGCGATCATTTCGTCGGACTCATGGTATATCCGAGGTAGGTCAAGATGATCGAGTAAACGATCAACGACAATCCAAACGCCGCTGCCAAGCGGCTTGAGGTCTTTCCTGGCGACGCATTCCGGTCGAGAAACGGCATGGCGATTAAAATCAGCCCGATCGCGCCGAATCCCAGCACAGCTAGTAGCTCGCCCTCAATACCGAAAATGTGGCTCGGCAAGAATTTCAGTGTTTGAAACATCGCCATGAAATACCATTCCGGTTTGATGCCGATCGGCGCCGGCTGAAATGGATCCGCCTTCTTGCCCAACTCCGCGGGGTAATAGGCCGCCAGAGCCGCCAATAATCCCAAGGCAATGAGCCAGCCCACCAAGTCGCGCAAAAAAAAATTCGGGAAAAAGGGCATCGATTTTTTCTCACCGCTGTTTTTTTCCACGCTCGGCGGACGGCTCATGCCATGTTTTTGCACCAAAAAAAGATGAAGTCCGAGAATGACGGTGGCGATCGCCGGCAAGATTGCCACATGGATACCGTAAAAACGCGTGAGCGTCGCGCCGGTGACGTCGTTTCCGCCGCGTAGCAACCGGCGCAGGAACGGTCCAATCACCGGCACCACACCCGGAATCTCGGTGCCGACCCGGGTCGCGAAGAAAGCCAGCTCGTTCCACGGCAAAAGATATCCGGTAAATCCAAACGCCAGGCTCAAGCCGAGCAGTCCGCCACCGGAAAGCCAGGTTAATTCGCGCGGGCGTCGATACGCATGGAGCAACAAGGCGCTGAACAGATGGATGAACATGGCGAAGATCATCAGATTGGCGGACCATGAGTGAATCGATCTCACCAGCCAGCCGAACTGCACTTCGGTCATGAGAAACTGGATCGATTCGAAGGCCTCGCCCGCGCTCGGCCGGTAATAGAGCAAGAGAAGAATGCCGGTGGCGATCTGGATCATAAACAGAAACAAAGTCATGCCGCCGAAGTAGTACCAAAACGTGTGACGGTGCAGCGGCACCTCTTTCTTCTTCGCGAGCTTGGCGAAACCACCGAGCCCGATTCTTTCATCGAGCCAAAGCCAAAGTTTTCCGTGCTTCGCACTTTGGATTTCCATGGCGATGCTAGCCTCTCTTGCTCACGACGATCTGATCACCGCGCACATTCACAACGTACTCTTCCAAAGGCTTTGGCGGCGGCCCCTCGATATTTTTTCCGTTCAAGTCAAAGTGGCCGTTGTGGCAGGCGCACCAGATGTGGCTGATATCCGAACGGTATTGCACGATACACGCGAGGTGGGTGCAAACGGCGCTGAATGCCTTAAGTTCATCGTTGGTCGTCCTGATCAGTATCGCTGGCTGGCTGCCGAAACGGAAAATTTGCCCGCTGTTCGCTTTTACTTCTTGCGGTTTAAGCGAAAGCGTCACCGTGTGCGCCGTCGATTCTTCGACTTCGGGCGGGATGAGATACTTGCTCAATGGATACATCACGGCGACGAGGAACGCGCCCGCAGTAGTACCCAAAAACCAGTTGAGAAACTTTCGCCGCCCATTATCGAGCCCTATGCTCGTCTCGTCGTTGGCCATACTAAAAAACTTCCTCGCAGGCTTACTTTGGTTTTCTCTCCATTTGCCGGATTTTGAGGATCAAGCCGACCACCAGGGCGAAGATGATCAACACGGAAATCGCCAAGCCTTTGCGCCGGTACTGCAACTCATCGAGCGCTTTCAAGCCGCGTGCATAGTCCTTCTCGCTGATTTTCAGCCCTGGCTCAATTTCTTTGTCCAGAATCGCCTGATCGAACCCGTGGATCGCCGCGCGCGCTTTAATCAGCGCGGTCTTGGCTTCGTTGAGCTCGAATAACGGCTGGCTGACTTCCATGCCGGCATGTTCGGCATTTTTGAGCACGGCGAGAGATCTTTCGTAACCTGTCTTCAGCCGCTCAATGGACTTGAGCATGCTAGCCGCCAGCATGCCACCTGACGAAGTCGGGGGATGACAAGTCGCGCACGCCGATTTATCGCTTGCGCTTAACATCGCGTCGCTGGTCTCGAGAATCGCGTGATTGCTATGACAAGTCGCGCAACCGGGAGTGCCCATTTTCACAAAGATTTTGCTATGCGGGCTCTTATTGAACAGTTCGGAATTCACCGCATGGCACTGGCCGCAAACGTTTACCACCGAAGCTATCCCCGGCGGCGAGGCGCCGTGATTACCATGGCAGTCATTGCAGGTCGGTGCCGATAGATCACCCTTGGCTGTCATCATTTTCCAGTGAACGCTTTGCTTGTATTTCTCGACTTGATCCGTCGGGATCTTGTACGGCGCCATATACTTGGTGTTCGCGTGACAGGAACCGCACGTATCCGCAACGTGCGATGGATGCACAGATGAGCGGGCGTCACTCGGCGGCCTGATTGAATGAGGTTTGTGGCAACTCGCGCACGTCGCGACTTTCGTATCATTTTGTTCTTTTAGCCGTCGGCCGTGAACTGAAGTATAGTATTCCGTAACCTGATCGATGCGGAGAGAGGGATTGTATTGCCTCATGAAGGCTGCGTTGGAATGGCAGTGACCGCAAACGTCGATCACTTGAGCAGGCGTCGGTTTGCCGATATATCCCTTCGTCTTGTCCATCGCTTCCAAGCCCATCTTCGTACCGTCACCGCCGTGGCAAACAACACACCCGAACCCCTTCGCCGCGTGGATATCCGCCTTGTACAACTTTACCGGCTTCGTCAGGTTGTCCACGCCAAGCGCCGCATGGCACACCGCGCAAGTCTCCCCTTCGGGTTGAGCCTTTACGACGCCGATGCCGGTCGCGAGCATTAGGCCAACGAGAAACGCAAAAAAAATAGCGCAATTTAGTTTGCTGGAGCTCAAAGGTTTCACAGCTGCATAAAGTTCGTCGTGCTAGTTTCTTGCCCCGTCGCCAATTCGCAAATTTTTCTCGCCACGAAGCACACGCAGGACATGAAGTCCTGAAAATCTATGATTGTAGACCTTCGTGGCCTTCGTGGAACCGAACACGCGAGATCCGGCCAAAGGGTTTTGCACGGACGCGGCAACAAATTGTGAATACGATGACTGAGGGAGACAAAGCAACGCTATGAACGTGACGGCAACCAAAATAGAAGTGGCGTATTGGATCGATCAGAGACGCAATAGCCTTCTACGGATGTCGGACAGGGTATCCCGCTGCGCGAACCGTCCCGATTATTCACCCACTGCCGCTTTCCCTTTCTGGAAACTGTCAGAATTTTAAGGCGTATAGTAGCGAACTCGACGGAAACTGTAAAACTCTGTCGCCGAAAAAGATTGAGCACTTCACGTCGGCACCAGTGTCCACATCAACCGTCCAATCCCGCGACCTACGGCAAAGCTGCAACCGAAAATCGGAATAGCTCGCGCAAAAACCGCGAAGGGCACCAAGGAATAAGCGGGTAAATTCGCAGCTCGGAACTCGAAGCTGGAATTTTGAAATTATTTCGGATTTCGAGATGCGAATTTGGAATTTAGGAAACAAGTTTAGCGCGAGTAAATCGCCGTTTTCGAGATGTACTCTTGGTCGGAAAAGTTTCTACAGGCGGCGAAAAATTCTAGCACTACCGCATCCCCGCAATACTCTCAAGGTAAGCTACCAGGTGCCCCATTTCCTGTTCTGTGAAAACCGGCCACGTGATGGATTTCTCCCGCATCTTTTCTTCCATGCTGCTCGCATGGTTCCACATCGCTGCGACAACGGTCACCGGCTGATCAAGCTCTTTTGCCTGCGCAAAGTCAGGGCCAAGTTTCCCCCATTTCCCGATCACAGAATGGCAGCTCAGACATCCCTTACTTGCGGCGAGCTGCTGGCCTCGGCGAGGATCGCCCGGCCTGGCAAAGTACTGAACAGAATAAAGGTAGGCAATGATGTCGGCCATCTCTGCGGGTTGAAGTTGCGGCTGAGCGATTTTTCTCCTGCCCATTTCCTTTATCATGGCAGGGGCCTTATTCCACATATTCACCGCGAATTGCACCATGCGTAACTTGATTTCTCTTTGCGCTAGTTCACCACCGGCCTGACCTCCGCGTCCTTTAACGCTGTGACACTCAATACAGCCCTTTTCCACGAACAGCCGCTGCCCCTGATTGGGACGGCCAGGGAGAATATAGAGCGGCTCTTTTCCGCTTAGAGGCGATGAGGATCTAATAAAGGCGATCAGGTTTCTGAATTCACCTTCGGTGAACTTGGGTCGTTCGATACCTTTAACTCGCATGGCCTCTGCCATGGATGGTCCATGATTCCACATAGCGCTGGCGAACGATATCGGTGAGCCATACTGCCCTAAGCTGTCGAGGGAGGGCCCAATGACGCCGCCGATCCCGCCTACCTGGTGGCAAGTAACACACCGCTTTTGTGTAAATACCCGATGTCCTTCTTTTGGGTCAGCAGCTGGCTCAAAATAGTTAACGGTGTAGAGGAAGGCGATCAAATCTCCCGTCTCACTTGGGCTCAGGTAAGGGCGCGCAATGCCGGCTTTACGCATCTGCTCGGTCATCTTAGGAAGATGGTTCCACATCGCTGCAGCGAGATCATAAAACGACCGAGCTCTCGGCAGGCGCGCAAGGTCGGGACCGGACGTTCCTCCAACACCGAAGATCGCATGGCATTTTGAGCATCCTTTCTCGCCAAAGACCCTGGATCCTGTAAGCGGGTCCTGGGTTGGAGCAAAAAGCGGTTGGGCCGTAGCCAGCCCTGGATAACGTAGAAGAATGACGCAAATGAAAAAAAATAATCTCGGGGCTTGAATCATCATGACGCTAACCTCACCAATATGCGCCGTGCTCGTTGACGGTTGGACAGATCATACCGTTAGCGGCTGACGAGCGAGAAATTTTTACATTTATGCAAATCGTCTGTGCCCCATTTGTCACGCGCTTATGTTCGCCGATTTTTTTATTTGCTTGCCGCTCTATTGCCCTCAGCCGGAGCACCCGGTCCTTTTCGGATTGAAAGCAAATAGGTGATGAGGTCGGCCATCTCGCCGCCTTTAAAGACCGGCCATTCCACAGACTCCTCCAGCATCTTCCTTTCCATTGATCCAACGTGGTTCCACATTTCAGTCACGACCTCTACGGGGGTTTTCAGTTTTTCGGCTTTCGTCAGGTCTGGTCCGACGGTCCCACCGACTCCGGGCAAGGTGTGACAGCTGCCACATTTTTTTTCTTGGTAGACCACTCGACCCCGTTTAGCATCACCGGATGGATCTATGAACTGGAGAAAGTACAGGTAGCTGATCAGATCCGACATTTCCTCGGGAGCGAGCGAAGGCACATTGCCCATTTTTGCCCACATCTTCGGACCGTGGTTCCACATGGCACCAGCGATTCCGATGAGGCTCCCTTTAAGTTTTGTCCGAAGGTCGGGCCCGATTCGCGTTCCTCGAGCGTCAGCAGTATGACACTGAGCGCAACGCTTTTGCGCAAACAGCTTCTCCCCTATCTGGGGGTTACCCGGGCGCACGTAAATCCGCTCTGTTCCTCGGGCTGCGCTGCGGATATAGGCTAACAGATCGGGAATATCATTTTTTTCGAATGTGGGGCGCGGGACATGTAATGCCTCCATAACCCCCGCCATCGCTTTTCCGTGATTCCACAGGCCCACCGTCAAGTAGATCGGCGAAGCGTACCGGCCATAGCTATCGAGCTTTGGGCCTACTTTACCGCCTCTGGCACTCAACGAGTGGCAGGTCTCGCATTGTTTTTCGCGAAAGAGGCGCGCTCCCGTCGCGGCGTCGCCGGGCGGGTCCAGCGAACCAAGGTAGTAAAGGAAAGATAAGAGACTCGCCATCTCTGCGGGCTTGAATTGAGGGAGCGTAATCCTCTTTTCCTGAAATAGATGCACCATCCCCGGAGCATGGTTCCACATCACACCCGCGATATCGAGAAGAGGTCGCTTAAGAATACCCTGGCCTAACTCAGGTCCTGCGACGCCGCCTACGCCATAGACCGAGTGACAACCGAGACAACCTTTTTCAGAAAAGAGCCGGCTCCCTTCGAGAGGATTGCCGGGAAGAAGAAGCGAAGAGGAGTCATCCGCAGCCGAGGCCGATCCAGCTTTAAGAGAACTAACAACCAAAACCAAGGCGAGGAATACAACTTTGCTTTTCATCGCCCTCTCCCACGAACAGCCAGTCCCCAAAATACATAGAAGACCACACTCGCTAGGGCCAGGAATATGGGAATGGCCACGAGCGGGATACCGATTGCGGCTGAAGGCACGTCCCCCAGCCACAACGCGGCACGCATCAAGTGAATAAACCAACTGATAATTCCCAGCACCAACAAGATGAAGCCGGCCACCCATACCCACTGCAACGTTCTTACCAGCCGTTCGGAAGGTGGATGCGCATTTTCCATCTCTTTTCCTTCTTAGCTTTCTATGTCGTCCCTTCAAGTTCGTCCGGCAAATAACTTTTGACCCGTTCCTCAACCTCCTTAAGCCCCTCTTCACGACCCTCACGGATCTCCCAGATGGAGATGATCGGAAAGACTTTGGTGAAAAGAAGGTAAAACAGAGCGAAGAGAGCCAAACTCCCTGCGAATTCTCCCAATTCGACCCAAGTTGGAAAATATGTTGTTTGTGGGAAAGGCAACCGAGGAAATGACAGCGTCGGTACGACGATAATAAAACGCTCCAGCCACATCCCGACGATAATCGACAACGAGGCGGTGAGAACTTTTCCTATAGTGTGGTGGCCAAGCCTCACCAAGCAAGCCAGTGGAATAAATAAATTGCAAAGAACCATGCCCCAGAAATAGGGCCAGAACGGACCTGAGAACTTGGCCCAGAACACTTTCATCTCTTCAGGCTCTGCTCCGTAATAGCCGGTCAAATACTCGGCGAAGGTAAAATAAAACCAAAGCAACGACATGATAAGCAGGAGTTGACCGAGATAGCGAAAATGGACCGGCTTGAGGTAGTACTGAAGTCCATAGGCTTTGCGAAAAATAATCATAGCTACAATCAAGGCAGCGATACCGGAGAAAATGGCTCCAACCACGAAGTAGGGTCCAAAGATAGTCGAGTGCCACATGGGCTGGAGTGTCATGGAGAAAACGAAAGAAACAACCGAATGGACTGAAACGGCAACGGGGATGACTAACACCGCCATGATAGCGATGGCGCGGTTCAGGACTCGTTGTTGCTGTTCTGTTCCAGTCCAACCCAAGGCCAAAACGCTATAGAAGAGCTTCCACTTGCCGAGACGATCCCTGAGAATGGCAATGTCAGGAATCATCGGCAGGTACAGGTAAGTGAGACTAGCCGACAAATAAGCGCTTATGCTGGTGGCATCCCAAAGCAGAGGTGACTGATAGCGGCCGTGAAGTATGACGTTTAGGATTCGGTCGGGCCGGCCCAGATCTACAAGGATCTGACCGGCGCCGATAAAGAGAACCATCGCCGTGATTACTTCAGCCATTCGGGTTATGGGACGGCGCCACTCCGCCCGGGAAAGGCGGAGGATCGCAGAGATCAAAGTTCCGGCATGGCTGATGCCAATAAAGAAGACAAAATTTGTCACGTAAAAGCCCCAGCTAACGGGTTGTTGAAGCCCCGTCACTCCCAGCCCTTCGTAAAATTGGACCGAATAGGCGAATGCGCCCCACAAGATAAAGACGGAAAGCAAGGCCACAGCCCAGTAGAAGCCAGGACCCGATCGCATGATTGGCGCGAGAAGAATGTCTTCGTGAACGTCCCTTTGATCAACCACCGCCTTCCCCCTCTGTCAGATAGATTACTTTGGGTTTCGTCCCCAACTCTTCTTGCAGCTTGAAAGCACGCGGACTGCGAGCGAGCTTCGACACCTCGCTGCCCGCATCGGCAAGGTCGCCGAAAATAATCGCTTGCGCGGGGCAGGCTTCCGCGCAAGCAGGATTGTATTCGCCGGAGAGGATTTCGCGATTCTCCGCGTGCGCGCGCTCGCGCGCCTTCTGTAAACGGTGATGACAGAAGGTGCACTTCTCCACCACGCCTTTTGGTCGCACCGACACATCCGGGTTTTGTCCGGGCTGTTCTTTTTGGTAAGTATACCAATTGAAATATTTTGCATTGTACGGACAAGCTGCCATGCAGAAACGGCAGCCAATGCAGCGCGCGTATATCTGCGCGACAATCCCTTCTGGGTTACGGTAGGTCGCATAAACAGGACAGACCTTGGTGCACGGGGGATCATCACACTGAAGGCAGGGCCGGGGTATGAATCGCATCTTTTCCTCGTGGTGCTCTTCGTTCGTCTCCGTCAGCACTTGCATCCAACTGATGATGCGTCCTTTCTTCGCCTCTTTGTTGCCAACAGCGGGAACATTATTCTCCGCCTTACAGGCCATGACACAGGCTTGGCAGCCAGTGCAGCGGTCAAGATCGATCACCATACCCCACAGCGCCATTTATACTCTCCTTATTCTCACCTGGGTCGTGTTCAAGAGACCGAATCCCTTAAGTGTATCCGTCTCGTTCACGATTAGGTCGTTTGGGTTGGGGCCCTCGCCCCCGAAGAGCGGGATATGGACGACATCGGGCCGAGTCCCTGAGTAAAGCTTGACCCGCAGCTTGACACGCCCCTTTGCAGACTCTACCCAAACCCAATCCTGGTCCTTGACGCCGAGATCAGCCGCGGTTTTCGGATGTAACTCCACCCAACTCTCCCAGGAAGCGTGAACATGGACGGCGGGCTGTTCGAGCAGCCAAGGCTGGTCTCTACCGCCTCCCAGTGGCCGACTCATGAGACGATAAGTGTTGAGGCGGAGGGGAAACGATCCCGTTGGTACCGGGCGCGGGATAGACACCGCCGGCAAAAACAGAAAATCTTCTGTTTTTTCTCCACCGAGCGTACTAATAAACGATCCGGCTTTCCCATCTTGTTTGCCGGCCTTGTCAACCAACTGTTTTAACGCCGTCGAATAGAATTCGAACTTGCCCGACGGTGTTGCGAGCAACCCCTTTAGACCCTGCGGCAGGCTCGTGGGATCCCACCAAGCGCCGCGCTGGAGCAGAGCCTTCCAAAAAGACTCATAATCCTTGAACTCCGGCAGCCAGTATCCTTGGCGCTCGAGAACTTTTCGGAGCGCTTCTTCGGCAGGGGCTGAAACAAGATATCCTCGACTCGAATTGTACAGTCCTTGGGCTCCTTCCTTGAGCAAGTCTTCGAACTTTTTCCAAGGAAAATTCTGCGCCACGGCTCCGCCGAGAGCTTGGGCAACTTGAAGCACCACGTCGGCACTGTTACGAGTCTGGTGGAGAGGTACCGCTGTTGGTGGCGCGATGCTGAAACAAGTAAAACCCGCAAGATGAGTTACCTGATCGTCCTGCCATCTCTCTAAATAAGTGTGGTCCGGCAAGATCAGGTCTGCCATAGCGCTCGATTCATCAAGAAACGGCGAAAAACTTACAATGAAAGGAACCTTCTTCAGCGCGCTCGCTAGAATCTCTTTTGCTGGATGATTTGCCAACGGATTAGTCGCAAAGAGAAACAGGGCATTAACGGGGTAAGGAGTTCCGCTCGCAATTCTCTCGGGCAGGAGCTGCGGCGCATCGGAAACCAACAGGTATTGTTTTTCACCCGCTCCGTCGAGCCTCGGCTGGACTGTCCCTTGCTTTGCTAACGCATCCTGCTGAATCACCGGCAAAGTGGCCAAGGGTAGTTGCCCTTGACTGCGAAGACCGCCGGCAATACCGATGTTTCCCACTAGCGCATTGAGACTGTGAATTGCCATCCGGGTGTGAAGATCATCGGGGCCGTAGGCCGGTCCGCGCTCGCCTATGACGATGGCCGGCTTGAGCGTCGCGAGATTTCTAGCGATTTCGAGAATACTCTTTACCGGCACCCCAGTGGCTGCGGAAACGGTTAAGAGACCATATTCCCTCAAGACAAGATTCTTAAAGCCTAGATGCTGCTGGCCTGCGCTATCCACCCAGTCTTCAAAGCCAAAGGTATGCTGCTCGACGAAGTCCGAGTTATAGAGCCCCTCGCGTATCATGGCGTTGGCGACGCCGAGCGCTAGCACGCCGTCGGTTCCCGGCACGATGGAAATCCATCGGTCAGCTTTGATCGCCGTCGGCGAACGGCGCGGGTCCACTTGCACAAGCAACCCTCGCGGTCGCTCGCTGCTGCGCCGCAGCCGGGCAAAGGCGCGCGAATTGTGAACCGGTCCGAGCCAGGATTCGAGTAAGCCAGCGCCGAACGACAAAATAAATTGCGCTTCGGCCAAATCGTAACCGAGAGGCTCGGTAACGCCCTGCATGAAGTGATGCGCGAGAGCCGGCCGCTCCGGTGAAAAGCAACGGACGCGAATATAATTGGGCGTGCCGTAGCTCATTGCGAAACGTTTCCATAGCATGTCGCGGTAGCCGCGGTACTGTCCGCCGAGAATCACAGCCGTGTGCGACAGATTCTTGGCCCTGAGATCAGCCAAACGAGACGCCACCATCGAGAGCGCCTCATCCCAGCCGATAGATCGAAACTTGCCGCGCTCCCCGGCCCGCGCCAGCGGTCCCTTGAGACGATTTGCATCGTAAAGCACTTCAAGGCCGCCAAAAGCTTTTGGGCAAACTGAGCCGCGATTTATGGGATGATGACGATTACCCGCGATCCCGGAAACTTCTCCATCGAGCGTGCGCACCAGAAGACCACAACCTCCAGGGCATTGCTGGCAAATCGAGGGAACCATCACCTCCTCGGGCGTAGCCCACCGCTTCAGATCCTCTGCTGCATCACCGACCTTAGAAGAGATTTGTCCTTTGGCTACGACAGCCGCTCCAGCAGTTCCGCCGAGCACTTTGAAAAATGTACGCCGAGTGAATCGCATTTTTTCCTCACCGGTGACAGCTATTACAATCGGTCAACAGGCTCCGCGCCGTCACCGCATGCGCTTGTACGCTCGTCGCTTTCGCTGCCACGCCTTTTTCCCGACTCTCGTGACAGGCAATACAATCATTCATGGCTAAACTCTTAAGTGGAGCCGGCGGTGGTGCTGTTAAAGTTTCCATCGGCCCATGACAGGTCTGACACTTTATTTTCGCGACGACGACGTGAGTGCGATGAGGGAAAAAAACATGGGGTGGCAGACGCCAAACTCGCTGCCACGGAATCTCTTGTCCCTTCTCCCCGAATGAGCGAAGCTTTTTTATTTCCGCGCTCTTGCTATCTCCGCCCGCGTGACAAGCTACACACAACGCAGTGGGCGGCCGCCCCGCAACGGCCCCTTTCTCCGCGCGCTGATGGCAA
Source organism: Binatia bacterium (assembly GCA_036000865.1). Taxonomy (GTDB): domain Bacteria; phylum Desulfobacterota; class Binatia; order UBA9968; family UBA9968; genus DP-20. The sequence continues at coordinate 24,635 of DASYUV010000148.1, forward strand.
CCTGTGCATGGAATGTTTTGCGCGATATGAGTCTTGTGCGGAAACTCGATGGGCTGCTTGATCCCTAATGCGCGCCAATCAGCGGTGTAACCGACGGCCAACGCAACTAAGAGAACCCCGAGGATTAAAATTACTCGCTTCACCCTCAAATCGTGCGGCCACTAACGCACCACTACGCTCCTTGCTCACGCCCAGCGATTATAGAAGTGATTAGCGCAAGCCGTGTGCCACGAGTCTTTTACTAAATTTACGTCACGAAATAGCGATTATTTCTCGTAGATGAGAAATAGTCCTAGTAAAAATCGCAGGATTTGGAACCGCGAAACGGAAAACTAGTGATCGTGAAGGTCGAAAGAGAATCGGCGAGATTGCCTCTAGAACAAACCCGCATCTTCCCAAAGTTGGGCTGGACGATGCGGGTAAAAAAAGTGACAGGCTATTTAGCCGGCTTATAAGGGGGATTGGCGAGACTACGAATATACGCCACCACGTCCCAAATCTCTTGGTCGGTCAGCTTCTTGTTCGAAGCGGGCATAAACGGTGCTTTTTTCAGCGGCGCGCCGCCGTCCTTGATGATGTCAAACAAATACTTGTCGCTCAGGGCGTTCATAACTTTCCCGTCAGTGTGATCCTGTGGTTTGGGATTCAAGGCGGCAGCGGCAGGACCGTCGCCTTTGCCGGTGGTGCCATGGCAGCCTACACAGCCGGCGTCGTATTTTGCCTTCCCCGTTTTTGGGTCTCCCTTGGTCTGCGGTAAAACCAGGGTTGGAGTGACCAGCAAAATGAGCAGACATAGAGGAAGAAAATGCCGTCGCCTCATACTCGCAACCTCCTCGGAGCTTCTTTCGTGCTGACATAGACACAAGCGAAGATCCACCTTCTTATTTTTCTTTCTTTTCCGCAACAAGCTAAAATTTCAATCTCAACCCCAAAAAGCCGATGTGGGCAGCGTACGGACTCTTGAGCCTGTCGCCCAGAAAAATCGATCGTTGCACGTCGGCGCCGATAGATCGCCTTTATTCGTCATAACTTTCCAGTGAACGCTTTTTTTTTATTTCTCTGCTTGACCCGTAGGGATCTTGTACGGCGCCAAATAAGAGGGCTCGTCCGAGTGCCATGAAAAACCTCCGCAGCAACGCAGCCCTTCCATACTACTGACCTAACAATCGGCATGCCTTCCAGGCCAACTGGGTATTCACGTTGGTTGTCCCTACGAATTTAATCGATCCTGTCGAAGGACGATTCGGTCGCTGGCGAGAACCCGTGCGGGGTTAGCGCCCGACTCTTACCGCCGTCACGTCCCCACTAACGCCAAGACCTAGCGTCAAGGGCAGCGTCACATAATGCCGCCGGTTGGACACTGTGTCGTCAAAGATACTAAATCCGATCGGGTAGGCGGTTCCCGGTCGCAGGACCTTGTCATCCGCATTGCCGGTGTTCAGTTTGCGCCGGAGTTCTACGACCCAATAGCCGTCGGCGTACCGCCCGAACGCCTGGATGTCGGCAGCGCTTCCCTCGGGCTCGCGTTGAAGATACTGTGGCAACAGGTCTCCCACGGCGAACTTAGCGTTCGGGTCAAGCGCCACCGCGTTCCTCTTCTCGATCAACGCTGCCTGTCCCATGCGCGCAGCGAGATCGGCTTCGGGGATGGCTCGAAAGCCGGTGATTTTTTCATCGTACATGAACTGGGGTTTAGGCGAGTTAAAAAACGGCGAGCGGCCTGCATCGCCGTTCCGGTACTCGAGCACCCAATCATCGCTCGCGTAGCCGACAGCGTTAGAGCGAGCGGCGCGCCACTGCCACAGGTCGAGAAACTTCCCGGCGCTCTTGAGTTTGTTCAGATCCGCCGCCGGCTTTACCTTATCCCATGCGCCGGCGTCATCTTGTGCCGTCCGCGTAATCAATAAATATTTTCGGATGTCCCCGACTCGCCTGCCCTTCACGCCCCAGTATGGATGGGGCTCAATTGCTTTGGTAGGGACGTCTCTGGGCATCGCGCGCATGCTATTGTGGCAAGTCATCCAACAGCCAACCTGCGAGAAGGTTGCGCCTGAACCATCAAAGGCGGTGACGTTGTTAGGATCATCAAGTAAAATCGCCAGCCGGTCCTCGTAGCTGGGCAGGATGCCCTTCTTGGTCGCTTCGGGTTTCTCTCCTCCCCACGCCACCCACTGCTTGCCGTCATAGCGCCAGAGCGTGTGCATCGCGTGCGGCACTTTAGTCGCCCAGCGGAACTGGAAGTAGACGAACTCTGCGTCATAAGCTGCCCGGACCGTAAGGTCAATAGTGGGGGCTTTTCCGGCGATAGGATCGGTCTCGCGCGGACCAGCTTGAACTAACTTGGCTCCGAGCGCTTTCTCTTGACCCGTATGACAGGTGTTGCAGCCCACGTCTATGGCCGCGGCGCCTGGGTGGGTATTGCTAGTCAAGAACTCCCAGGAGGCCTGACCGGGGTAAAACAAAGTAACAGTCTTAGCTGGAATCTTTTCCCAGTCGCCGGGAAAACCAAAAAGCCTTGGTCCTGTTATCTCCGAAGGCGCAACGCCAAGCACGGCGCAGCTCGCCACTATCGCAGCGAATGCGAACAGGACTATCGCAGGCACCATCCAACCAGGTTTATTCTTCATCATCTTCGCGCCTCCATCACCTTTGTCGACTAGCCAGAGGACAGCAACCCCCAGCGGTGAAATTGTTCCTTCGTGTTTGCCTGTGTCCTCTTCCTCCGCTGAGAAGCAAGGCGGATTTTAGAACTTGAGCCTCACGGCGAGAAAGCCGACATGTGCTTCATAGGGTCCCTTGAGGCGATCGCCGAGAAAGATCGAGTTGGCGGCTCCACTATCCACCCCACCCATAAAGAGCCTCATGATGTCGACTCCGTAATCCTTTGAACTATAGCGATTGAAATAATATCCGAACCTCAGGTCAACGTTCTTGTGTAGGGCGTAATCAAAACGGGCAAGCAGCTCGTGCCAACGATTTGTCACTGACGGATAATCGGTGGCTCGGGTACAACCGACACAGGTGCTACCGCTCGCGTGGACAAGGCTTTCGCCGTAAGAAAATCCATACTGGAGCCGCATTCCCAGCAGATTTTCGATCAGCTTCAAGTCCGTTCCCAAGCTGAATGTGTTGATGCGATCGATACCGCGGCTCGTCCAAAGTCTAGTCGGATCGCTTTGCGGTGTTTGCGCCGCATTGCTCCGTTGCATGGCTCTCATTCTCCAATCGAACCTTTCCCAGTTATAGTCCCCGAAGAAACTAGCCCACGCCACTGGCGCATAGACGAAACCAACCGATGGTGAATAATTGACGTCCTTTTGGGCGCCAATTTCGCTTCGCGGATAATCATCGGCGGTGAACTCGAATCCACCGTGAACGGTTAAATTCTCATACGGACTGATTTGGGTAAACAAGCTCAATTTGTTGCGCTTTCGCGCCGCCTCGTCAAACTTCCGCAGAGCTTCCAGTCTATCCAGCCTAATTTCCTCTGGCGGCACTGCCGTTTCGATTACTACAGCTCTACCTGCATCATAGTCATGGGTGTCGCGCAAATAGCGTCTATAACTCGCACGGAACAAAAGCCAGGAGTTGGGCTTGATATCAAACGTGGGGCCAAAACTATGCTCGTCAGCGGTCAAGACCTCGCGCCTTTCTCGGTGCATCCTCTCCCAACCATAACTGAGCTTGCCGCTGAGCCAGCGTGTGAAGTCGTAGCGTGCATCCAGACCCATATTTTGCTTGGAATAGGCATACGGAAACGAACGTAGATCGTCGGCTGCGGCTGAAGGAGCGGGTCCGGTATCGGTTCGAATGTACCCATCCGGCAAAAACAGCCTCTTGCTCCGGTTATCAAGGTCGTAATAACGGTAATAGGCTTTAAGGTCTAAATGGTCGAAGTAACGGTTAACGAAAGTGGCGTTGACCATCGTCGGGCGCACGTCGCCATCCAGACTTTTCCGATTAAGAGAGGCTTTCGTGTTAAACGGCGCCAACGCGGGGTTTATAGTAAAAGGTAGAAACTTGTCATCCTGCAGTCTCCACCCATACGAGACTGTCCCTAAAAAACTTGTTTTTAAAGGCAGTCTTGCCGTTCCCGTCAGAGCAAAAGTATGAGCTTGATTGCTCGGATAAAGATCCAGGCGACCGCGACAAGTAGAGTTAGCAGCGTCCACGCAGTTCGAACCCAAGCCACTACTAATACTAAACGGATTATCCCAAACCAGGGTGCTGGTGTTATTGTGAAACAGCGATGCGTTATATTTCAGCCCGAGGGTCCACCAGCTCGCCGCGTATTCTCCGCCCAATTCTATATTATGGGTCTGGTAGTCGATGGGCTCAGCTAGCTCAACAATATTGGTAAATCCATTCGTAACGGTTCCGAACGCCCTATTGCCGTTCATATTCTGCGACGAGTAACCCGCGCTAAACGTCCATCCCGGCGTAGGAGTGTAACGCATTTTGAGTCGGGCAAAACCGTGGAGGAGTTTGAGATCTATCCCGTGCGAACAGGTATTTACCCAACCAGAGACAGTGCCATCGCTTGGGCAATCCCCTGCTGCGGTTGGTTTCGAGGAGAGCGTAAACGTCCCATCTCGCATTTTAAAAGGAGTGGCCGCCGTGTCACCGTTGAAGAAATGGGGTATTTGATCCCACTCAAATTCCACGTCCAGAAGGCCATACTTGCCGAGCCGCAAGCGATAATTCTGATCGTCGCGTCCCACCTTGGTGGCATCGAAATCGAGATAGAAGTCATTTTTCTTACTATCAATCTTAAGCTCGAGTTCGGGCACGATGACGGTCTCGGGTATGTCTCGATATTCTTCAAACTTTGACTTCTGACCTGAAAAACTCCGCGGCAACCCGCCGACCTCAGCTTCTCCAGAAATAGTGAAGTTGCCAATGTCAAACTGGGCCGATGCAACCGAAACTGACCAAAATAGAAGCACCAAGCTCAGAATCCCGACGGCGTGAAGTTTCTTCTGTTCCATCTTCGACCTCCCTCATCGCTGAAACCGACGCCCTGACGGGTGATTCGACCCATGGACTTGGCTATGACAGTTGGTGCAGCTCCGGTTGAAAAAGAACCTGGAATTACGATCGCGCGGCGTGGCAGGATGTTGCGTCGCTGTGTGACACTGAGTGCATAGCCTTGGATCAGTGACTTTGAGCAACCGGTCGTTAACCGAACCGTGCGGCTCATGGCAATTGGCGCAATTTTCAATGACCGGAGGATGTTCCCAGAGGAACGGGCCGCGTCTCTCCGCATGACACGTGTAGCAATTTTCATTGACGCTTGTCTGTTTGAGTTGAGAAGGATTCGGGGTCCCGTGGGGATTGTGGCAATCGGTACAGGTCATCTTCCCTTCCCTGAGAGGCATGTGCGAAGAGCGCATGAGTTGGGCTTTTCTCTGAAGATGACACTGGCCACAGACTTCGGTCTGAGCGCGCTTGTTGAAAAAGGGAGTTTGATCTCCGACCTTGGCGAGCTGGTACCGGTCGGTGGTTTTCTCCATCAAAGTGTGGCAGTTGACGCAAGCGATGCCGCGGCTCGCATGAGGGCTTGCCTCCCAATAGGTTTGAACACCGCGCTGATGACAGCCAAGACACGCTTCATTTTGGACTTTCGCCGACTCACCCGAGTCCTTGCGGAACGTGATCATGCCACCGACGCCCTTGCCCCCTCCCGCAGCAACATGGTTGCTGCCAGGGCCGTGACAGCTCTCGCAAGCCCGCTTCTCTGCTTCGTTGCGTGCGTTGTAGAGAAAAATTTTCCCCATCTGCGTCTGAGAAAATTTTTCGAATTGAACGGCGTGACAAGCTTTACAAACTTCGTTACCGACGTAGGTAGCAGGAGCGGGTTTGGCGGGTTCTTTTTCCGCTGACAAAGTCGATCGAGCGACGCCGAACAAAAGCACACCTACTAACGACACGAAAAAAAATCGTCTCATGATTTCCCCGTCTCGTATACCGCGAGAAACTAAGCCAATGCAGAATTATCACTGGCTTATAGCATTGACGAGAAAAAAAAATCTATGGGTCAATCGGCCCATTTCTCCCGTTGGCTATCGCGCCTTTTGCGCCACGCCGCCAGCGGACATTCGGCGCTGCTGCGCGCGGGACAACCAGCCATACTCAGGCTATAGATCGCCGCTTCGACGCGATTGCGCACTTTTAGTTTTCGCAGAATATTTTCTACGTGTCGCTTAACTGTGGCAGGACTGACCCCCAACCTGGAAGCGATCTCCCGATTGGTCATCGATTGGGAAACCAGCGTTAGGACACGTTCCTCAGCAGCTGTTAGAATAGCTTCAAGTGTTTTCGCCGCGCTCATAAACGAACCCCATTACACTAGGGTTTCTTTAGATCGACATTGAGAACAAACACCTCTCCGTCTCTGACGAGCGGGACCGGTTCGCTCCTGACGTCCAAATTCGGATACCAGATCTCCACGCGCAGCTTACCCAGAGGCACATTCTTGATTTCATAGTTGCCCCGCCTGTCCGTGGTCGAAAAAAAAGGCTGGTCTTTCACCACAATGAAACCTTCCATATTCGGATGCGCATTGCAGAGGATTCGAGAAACACCCGGCTTATCAAATTTCTTGCTTCGAGTTTTACCAGGCGGGTAAAGACCGAGATCGAATTCATTCGCGCCTCCCTTTGAATACACATTGTGCCAGGACTTGTCGTTGTTCGGAAAATCGACGGTCTCACCAACCATGATCGCTACAACAGTGGGAATGAATTTTAGGTTCTGTTGATCCATAATTTTTTTCTGCGGCTTAACGAGCGACATCTGGGCTTTGACCTGTTCCTTTGAGAGCCCTTCGATTGAGATAACCGCATCCGTTGCCGGTTTGCCACCAATAGTAATCGTACCTTTGATGATTCCTACGCCAGCTGCATCCGCCGCTAACACGACCGGTGCAAGACCGAGAAGCACACCGACCAAAATCCACTGCGATACCTTTTTCATTTTTTTACCCCCGCTGGCGGTATGAAAGTGAAATCGACCTTTTGTGCTGCGGCCGGCTTTACCTCAATGCGCTTCTCCTGAGTCCCTAGACTTTCGTGCCAGACTTTCAATTGATAGGCTCCTGGTGGAATGCCAGTCAGCTCATACTCTCCGTAGAGATCCGATATGGCGTGATACGGATGCTCGGTAACCACGATATAGGCCGTCATCCAAGGATGAACTTCGCAGCGGATCTTGACGATGCCGGCTGCAATGAACGGTTTCCGGGTAACCCGCCCGGGGTAAAGCCCGACATTGAATTGAGGTTGTTCGTTCGAGAAAAGAGCATGGGCTGTGTGAAGGATGGGATCCGAGTTTTTGATCACCACGAACTGCCCGACGCTCGCCGCTTGGACATGAGGGCTGAAGCGACACTTTATGTTATCCAGTTCGTGGACGGTCTCCTTCTCCACGGCTTTGCCTTTGCCGACGCCTTCTAGAGTTACAACCGTGTAGCGAAGTCCCTGCGCCGGGCCGACAATCAGGCTCTCATTCGGTACATCCTTGCAGACCTCTTTATACTTCGTAATTTGCAGCGGCGACAACTTCGGGATCTTGCCTTCGACCTTCACGGTACCGCGAATCTTGGCTCCGTCTTTCACGACAATTTCCTCATACGCGTAAAGCGTACTGGGCAGCGCTACGAAAAGTAGTGCTGCCAACCCAAGACCGCCCAGCTTTTTTTGTTTTGTCTTCATAATGATTTCTCTCAACAGCAATACCTGCGCCATATATCCCATCATCTTCTCAGATCTCCTTTCTTGCTATGAGGGGCAACCCCTGAATTGGATCATGCATCTGAAAGCGCCTTCGAATCAGATTTGACGCGTCCTTCATTCGCTTCAGCGGCCTCCAGGCTTTTTTTCTTCTCCTTCGCGCGATCGATGCTCACAACTTTGAGAATCGCCTGCAATTCCGGCCGTTCGACCACTTCCTTTTTGAGCAGCAGTTGGGCAAGCTCTTCGAGCGCCGAGCGATGGGCCGCCAGGGTCTCTGTCACTCTATCATGCGCCTCGGTGAGGATCTGTTTCACTTCCGCGTCGATGACGCGTGCCGTGTCTTCGCTATACTCTTTCGCGCTTTGCATCGGCACCGGCAAGAACAGCGGAGTTCGCGGCCCTTCGAGTGAAACCAACCCTAACCGATCGCTCATGCCGAACTGCGTAACCATCGTACGGGCGATTTCCGTGGCGCGCTGCAGATCGTTCTGCGCGCCCGTTGAGACGTCATCGAAAACCATCTCCTCCGCAACTCGTCCGCCAAGCAGCACGTAGACGTGCGCCAAGAGCTCCGACCGAGTCATTAAGTATCGATCCTCCGTCGGTGTTTGCTGCGTATAGCCCAAAGCGGCGATACCACGAGGAATGATAGAAAATTTTTGATACTGGATCTGCACCAGGAACCAGCTCCGCTACCAATGCGTGACCCGACTCATGATACGCCACGGTCTTCTTTTCCGTGGGATTCATCACGCGGCTCTTTTTCTGAAGCCCTGCGATGATCCTTTCGATCGCCTCGTCGAAGTCGGCCATTTCGACCGCATCTTTGCCTTGCCGCGCCGACGAACCCGGGCGTCTTCGCGGCTATAAGACTGAGATCGACCGCCGGAGAGAGTTTGATTTTTTTTGCGTGCAGTTGGAGAATCTTTTCCCGACCGTTAACATCCGGGCGGTCTACCAGCACCTGACGGTCGAATCGGCCAGGGCGGAGCAGCGCGGGATCGAGAATCTCCGGCCGGTTGGTCGCCGCCACCATGATGACTGCCTTGTTGGGGTCGAAGCCATCCATTTCCGCCAATAACTGATTGAGCGTTTGCTCGCGCTCATCGTGGCTCGAGAGCATGTTGATGCCGCGTGCTTTGCCCAGCGCGTCGACCTCGTCGATGAAGATGATACTCGGCGCATGCTCCACCGCTTGGGCAAAAAGATCGCGCACTCGTGCCGCGCCCACGCCGACGAACATCTCGACGAAATCGGAACCGGAGATGCTGAAAAAGGGCACACCAGCCTCGCCGGCAACGGCCCGTGCGAGTAAAGTCTTACCGGTTCCGGGAGGGCCGACTAGCAAGACGCCCTTAGGAAGATGGCCGCCAAGCCGTTGATATTTTTCCGGGTGCTTGAGAAACTCGACGACTTCAATGAGTTCTTCTTCTGCTTCATCGATTCCCTCTACATCCGCGAATGTCACGCCAGCCTGTTTTTCGATATAGACCTTCGCTTTGCTCTTGCCGATCTGCATCAAGCCGGCGCCAGCGCCACCTATGCGTTTGAACAAAAAATTCCACAAGACGAAGAATATAATCACCGGCACGACCCAAGAAAGCAGAGCCGGGAGCCAATCGCTGGTTGTTTCTCCTTTAAACGGAATGCCCGCCTCTTCGAGTTCCGCCGTGAGGCCCGCATCCTCAACTCGGACGACGACAAAAGGTAAAGGCTCCTTAGTCCTGTCGCCAAGTTCCTTGAGCTTCTCTGTAGAAAAGACTTCTTTCATGCCATCGACTTTGATCGAGCCGCCAATGGTCTTGTCGCGCACCACCGCGTCGGTAACCTGGCCTTTTTTGACCAAGGTTTTGAACTGACTGTAGCCGATCGTTTCGATCTGCTGGCCGAGCAGCGCATATTGCGCGACAAACATCACGGCCAGCGCCACGATGAGGTAGGCAATCGAAAAATTTTGTTTTTTCTTATCCACGAGCTTCTCGCAGTTGTTACGCACGGAGACCAATGAAGCTGACGAAACCTATAACTGTGCGGGCGCTAGTTTGCCCTCCCTTGCGCTCGCCTCTATTTAGTTAGCCCGGCCGGCCCCGCTTTTTTCCCACACGACACGGACGAACTTATTATAATGGCCCCACTTGTAAGCGAGCTTTCCACCCCTTGCCTTCTTAATCGAGCGTCCCAGCCGCTGCGCCAGCTTCTCGGTCGTGGTCTCGACTCGCCAGTCGCCATTCGCCGCATCCAGGCGCATAATCCGCTCCAACGGATTTTTCTCCCGCGCCCGCGACTCTTCGTTGCGTAAGATCCTGGCAATCTCTCCTCGGTTTACCGCTTCAACGCCACGCAGAGTGAGCTCACCGCCCGGAAACCTATCTTGAATCTTCCGGCACGCGGGACAGAAAACGAGATGGCTGTGTATTTGGCTGTTAAATTCACCGGGCGGCGTCAGAGTCCAATGGCGCCGATGGTGAAAAGCGCCACAACCACTGCACTGTATGACCCCCTTCGGATCCAGCCGCGGCAGGTACATATCCCTTTCGACATGTTTCTTCTTGTACAGGGTGTTGTATTTTTTCGCCCTTGCTCCCATGCCAAGCTCCTTTCAATTATGTCTTCGCCGTCAGCGTATCGAGCCACGCGCCCAGCGGGCCGCGGCTGATCTTTCTTACGATCCCTTCCAATTCGCCGTTGTCTAGCCAGATGCCGCCGCACTCGTGGCAGCGATCGAGGGCAAACCCATGGAAGGTGTAGCTCTCCAGCTTGCCGGGGCATTTTGGACAGCCCGGCGCAGCTTCTGACTTGTCGACCTTGCGCAGTTGGGCGCGCAGGGCGGCTAAAAGTTCGCTGTCCCGCTCGGCAAAATAAATATCTTCTTTCGCTCGCTCAACGAGCCGCATGGTTTCTCCAAATCGATCTTTTTCATTTTCCATAACCCCAACCTCCAGAGATTTTCACAAAGTTAGAGACGCAGCTTTGATGCCAATCTGATATTCTGTCATGGTCCGGTTTTGGTAGATCCGATCGGACTTTACTCGCTAAGTCGATTACACGTATAAGAGAACTTTTCAAAACCGACAAGGCCAACCGGCCGGTTTCGCAAGCTTGCGAATTATTCTCTCGCCGAAGCGTGTACTCTTGCGCAGCGTCTCGCGGGCATCTATCTTGCGTTTATTTAGATTGGCCTCGCGAAAGGACGGGCAGCATGATCACAAGACTGGTCTCCTGGGGAATCGCGGCGATATTCATATTCGGCCCGTTGGGGAAATCCTTCGCCGCGGAAGCGAACGGTGGCAGGGAAATGTATCTGAAATATTGCGCCTCCTGCCATGGTAGCGACGGCAAGGGGAAAGGCGTAGTTAGTCGCGACTTGAAAGTCACGGTTCCAGATCTCACTCTGTTGAAGACCAAAAATAGAGGGATTTATCCGGTCGAGAGAGTGATGTCTTCGATCGATGGCAGTCGCGTCGTGCGCGCACACGGCGATCGTAACATGCCCGTGTGGGGCGAAGTGTTTAGGGAAGAACACGAAAAACAAAAATATACCGAGTTGACCTCACTTCTCAAAGCTAAGCTCATCGCGGAATACGTCGGCACATTACAAAAATAGCGTGAGCTTCGATTAATCGATAAACCCGCGCACGTTGAGCATCAAATGTTTCGGGTGACGATTAACGGTCAACTTCACGAGTTCAAGGAAGATTGCACGATCCTTGAGGCCCGGCCTGCTGTCCAACTTGATTCCAGTGACCACAGAAAATATCGCCGGGGCGGCGTGATGGTGACGGCAGTCTACTACCTCGTCTATCGCCATCACGCTGGCAATTGAAAATTTCGAGATGATCAGGCCTGGCCGCCAATCAAGCGGCGGCGATCAGCGCCGGTCGCCGCCCATCATGCGGCACCACCAGAACCGGGCAAGTCGCCCGCGCCACGACCTTTTCTGCCACGCTGCCCATAATGATGTGGTTGAGACCGGTCCGGCCGTGAGTCGACATCACGATCATGTCGACGCCCTCCTCGGCCGCCTTCTCGACGATATTCTTGTGCGGCGTGCCGAACTCGACCGCGCAGCGCACTTCGACCAGATCGATGCAATCGGCAAAATTGTCGCCGAGAAACTTATCCAGCAGTCGCCGGCCATCTTCCAACATGTCGTGGTAAGCTGCCACCTCCGGTGGTCTGTCTTTCCACTCACCGCCAACGTCAATGGCGTGGTAAACGACAACTTGTGCGCTCACATCGCGCGCCATCTCTAAGGCATAACGGATTCCGACCTTCGATAATTCGGAAAAGTCCGTCGGCGCCAATATCCTTTTGATCTTAGCCATAGGAACCTCCTTCGTCATCGCTCTCTCACAATTACAATGCGCAAGAACCATGCCTCCCGGTGCGCATGCATACCGTGGCATTTTCTGATCGGGACCGCTATGTGATCATAATTGAGCTGCGCCCTTCTAACCTGTCGTTCACCGATCAAACTGCTAAGACTCCTTGAAGTAATCCAATCGTGACAAATTCTCTTCTCAGATCTACGAAGAACAAGCGAAAAGCATTTCACTACGGACGGGATGGATGCCCGCATCGGTCCTATCGCTTTATCCGAGCGATACCGTTTTTGCGTTGACTATTGACTCCTTGTGGGTCTGATCGATAGTACCGGGCAGGTCGCGCGTGCGATGACTTTGGCCGTTACGCTGCCCAGCATGATTTGCTCGAATCCGGTGCGGCCGTGGGTCGACATGACGATCATGCCCGCGTTTTCGTCTACGGCCTTTTTGACAATCTTATCGTAAGGAACTCCGGCCTCGACCGCTTCTGTGATGCTAACTTTGCCGGCCATATCGGCGAAGTTTTCTTTGACGAACTCATGCAGCCGCTGCTTATACTGCGGCACAAACGCGCTGGCAGGATTCAAAGGATCATCTTTGCCGAACCAGTCGCCGTCTTCGCTGATCACGTAATAAACAATTACCTCGGCACCCTGTTCCAAGCCGGTCTCCAACGCGTAACGCACCGCTGGCTGTGATAGTTGGGAAAGATCCGTCGGCGCGAGAATTTTCTTTGGTTTGGTCACGACGACCTCCTTATGCTGAAAACGAAGCGCAATAAGTATGCCCGGTCTCACCCGCAATTTAGTTTTACTTTCAAATCTTTTACCTGCTTTCTTTCTCACTTATGAGGAGTCGCCGCGGAGAATTCCCAACATTGACAACAAACTTGTGCCCCCAAGCTCGCAATCGACGAAACTCCAAGGATAATTCTGCGCGATTGTTGGCACGGACAGTGCACGGAAAGCTGTTAGAACTCCAGGAGCACATCTATGAGCTCAGCAACATCTATCGGGAGGTACGGTTGGATGAAAGTCATCGATGTCATGACCAAAGAGCCCCTTACTATTGCACCCGGGGAAACTATCGGCCAGGCCGACGAGCTGATGTCGGAAAACAACATTCGCCAGATCCCCGTGGTCAATGGCCGGGATCTCGTCGGTATCGTCACCGACCGAGACATTCGGTCGTTCCTCAGTTCTTCATTGCTGGGTGACCCTGAAGCGCGGGAAACAGCCCTACGCGCGACGGTCCGTGACGTCATGACCACGGCGCCTATTTTCGTTTCTCCGAATGACGATCTGGAGGAAGCGGTGGAGCTGCTTATCGAGGAAAAGATCGGCGGCATCCCGGTCGTGGATGAAGCTGAAGGCCTGGTCGGCATCGTCACTTACATTGATTTACTGCGCTGCTTTTTGAACCGAATACAGGAGGACTGAAATGAAAAACGGCAAAGAAGGACTTGTCACAGAGATCATGATGGGCAGTCCGGTAACGCTCAAGCCGGAGGACACGCTCGATCTAGCCAACGACGTGATTTCGCTCGGGCGCATACGCCACATACCCGTCGTGGACGCCGGCCAACTCGTGGGTTTGCTGAGCGAGCGGGATCTGCTTGGCGCTGCAGCGACTCAGATCTTTGGATTGAAGCAGAAAACCAAGTCAGCGCTGCTAAAAAGCGTGTTGATCAAGGACGTCATGAAAAAACACGTCGTAACGGTCTCGCCCGAGACGTCGATCAAGGACGCCGCCCATCTGCTGGCGGACAAGAAGATCGGCTGCGTGCCCGTGGTCAGCGACGGCGCTATCGTCGGATTGGTGACGACGACGGACATCCTGAGATATGTCGAGAGACTGGGATGACGAAAGGCCACCTACCCGGATCATCAATCTTGTTCATGGACCTCTGAACACTCACGAACACTTGTAGGTCAGATGACGAAGTACACATGGGCGGACTTTTGGCCGAGAAAGAAGTACTCACGAGAGTGCTAAAGATTTCCTTTCTACTTGAAAATACAAAAACCGAATGATCTCCATCGAAGAGAAAGAACCGATCGTTGTCCCGTTCAAAGACTTCAGAGTCGAAGAGTGAGGCGATGGAGTTCGAAAAATCGCGGACATCGAATAGAAAAGCCTTGCCGTAATGGCTCGATCTTGCCTATGTTCCGCGATTCCCACGAAGGCGGGCAGCCTCCCAAGTTCGGAAAGCTGAGCGACTATCTCCCTGCAACCTGCGTCACCGCCGCCGTCCTCATCAAGCTGGCAAAGCATCTTGCTCTCCTCGCCAGCCTCACGATCCTAGGCGAAGCCGCAGGTCGCATCGCCGTCAGCCAACTCGCCATCTTCATTGTCATCGTCCTGGCCGCCTTGTCTCACACAATCGGACGCACGCTCCAACTGGCTTTGCGTAAGCAAACCGCCTTGACCAAGGGCGTGCCATGATCGCCGAGCGCCTTGAAGCGGCGAAGGTCGTCTTCGGTCTTAAGGGAAATCTCGCTGAAGTCATCGATATCCTGTGCCGTCGCTCCACCCTGCCCGATCTCGCCGCCCAATTTCGCTCCCATAAACCGGACAAAGCAAACGAGCGCTACAGTTACATCGGCGACGGCATTGCCGTGCCCCATCTGCGCATCGACAATCTTGCCGGGCCGGAATTGATCCTCGGACTCTCGCCCGACGGTCTTTCTTTCAACGATCACAAAATCAACGTCGTGTTGCTCTTGGCAACTCCGGCGGAACAGACCGCGCAACACCTGCAGCTCTTGCAACGGGTCTCATCGCTTTTGCCCGCGATACGAGACGAACTATTGATGCAGCGAGACGCACACCGCGTCCTTCAAACCATTGCGCGCGCCGAACAACAATCCGCGTTGCCGACCTATCTCAACCTGAGCCAGGAACAAATCGGTTTCGAGCTCCAGACCGATCTCAACAACGGCTTGACATCGCAAGAAGCGCGCAGTCGGCTGGCGCACTATGGGCCGAATGTACTCAAGCGCAGTCGTGGCACACCCTGGTATTTAAAGCTCTTGCGAAACCTGTTCAGCTTCTTCGCGATTCTGCTGTGGATTGCGGCGCTGCTTTGTTTCGTACCGGGTGTCGATCTGCCGCAGCTCGGCATGGCGATTCTTACGGTCATCCTTATCAACGGCGTTTTCGCATTCTTACAGGAATACAAATCGGACCGCGCCTTGGAAATGTTGCAACAATTGATCGCGCACAAGTGCCGAGCGATCCGCGACGGGGAAGTGTCCGAAGTCGACGCCGGCGAACTGGTGCCCGGCGACCTGATCGTTCTCGAAGAAGGCGACCTGGTACCGGCGGATGCTCGTTTGCTCGAAGCATTCGAAGTCGAAGTCGACAACTCTTCGCTCACCGGTGAGTCCTCGCCGGCGCGCCGCTACAAATCCGATCAGCCGATCCTCATCTCCGGCAAGTTTCTTTGGATCGAACTTCCCAATGTCGTGTTCGCGGGCACATCGCTCTTGCGCGGCCGCGCGCGAGCCGTTGTTTTCGGCACCGGCATGAATTCCGAAATCGGTAAAATTGCCAATCTCACTCAGGACATTCAGGCGGAGCAGAGCCCGTTGCAAAAACAACTGCGCGGCACCGTCTACGCGATCGCCGCGCTCGCCGGTGGGTTGGGACTGGCCTTTCTATTCTTAGGCTGGCTAGTGGCCGGGCTCACGTTTCTCGAAGCGTTTGTTTTTTTTATCGGCCTATTCGTCGCCAACGTCCCGGAAGGCCTGTTGCCGACCGTCACGCTTTCGCTGGCGATGGGTGTGCAGCGCGTGGCCAAGCGCCACGCGCTCGTCAAAAGCCTGCCGTCCGTGGAAACCCTCGGCTGCACCACGGTGATTTGCTGCGACAAGACCGGCACGCTGACGCAGAACTTGATGATGGCCACGGAAATCGCCGTCGACGGCAAGATCGTCAAAGTTTCAGGCATTGGCTATCGCCCGCAAGGCAAGTTTTCGCGCGATGATAAGATCCTTTCCTTGGAGGCGATCTCTCATTGGAGCGCACTCCGGCGGCTGCTCGACTGCGCCTTCATCTGCAACAATGCAAAGCTCGATCGAAGTGGCAGCGACTACCGCGCAATCGGCGATCCCACCGAGAGCGCGTTGGTTTGCCTCGCTGAAAAAGCCGGCATTCGCGGAACACACCAGCGACTCCACCTCAACCCGTTCGAATCTGTTCGCAAACGCATGAGCGTCGTGGTCAAGCCGCATCGGCAACGCGACGCGACGATCTACGTGAAGGGCGCTCCTTTGGAGACGCTACAACAGTGCGATCGGATCCACTGGGGCGACGAGGTCCGGCCGCTCACTGAGTTGGACCGGAAGAGAATTCTCAACGAGAACGACGCCATGGCCGATCGCGGGCTGCGCGTCCTCGCTTTCGCCTATCGCGACGGCGAAGAATTAAGTGGCGATTACTCAACGGCAAACGTCGAGACACGCCTAGTCTATCTCGGGCTCGTGGCATTGTCTGATCCGGTGCGGCCCGAAGTGCCCGAGGCGATCCGCGCTTGTCACACGGCTGGAATACGCGTGATCATGATCACGGGAGATTATGCTTTAACCGCTTCCAGTATCGCCAAGCAAATCGGCCTGGCGCAGAATCTCCAGGTATTCACCGGTGGGGACGTGTCAGAGATGGATGACAATAACCTTCGCGCCATCCTTACGAAGGGCGAAACCATTTTTGCCCGCGTCGCGCCGGAGCATAAACTGCGTGTCGTCGCCATGCTCAAGCAAATGGGTGAGATCGTCGCGGTCACCGGCGACGGCGTCAACGACGCCCCGGCCTTGAAAAAAGCTGACATCGGCATCGCTATGGGACTCCGCGGCAATGACGTCGCCAAAGAAGCGGCGCATATGATCTTGACCGACGACAATTTCAGCTCCATCGTCGCCGCCATCGAGGAGGGCCGCGCGGTTTTTGATAACATGCGACGTTTCATGGCTTACATTTTCAATCACAACCCCCTGGAAATGTATCCCTACATCGTCTGGCTTCTTTTCCCTGGCGTACCGCTCGCGATTACGGTCATGGGAGTGTTAGCTGTCGACGTCGGCACGGACCTCGTTCCAGCGATGGGTTTAGGCATAGAGCCGCCAGAGCGAGGAATCATGGAGCGCCCGCCTCGCAGGCGCGACGTGAAACTGCTTTCGATAGGCTTTATCCTGCAGAATTATTTCATCCAAGGCACGCTGGTGACACTCAGTTGCTACGCGACTTACCTCTATTTCGGATGGGTAATGGGTTACTGGCAACCGGGACTGAGCCTGTCGGATATGCCGTCTTCGCCCGAGGGATTGAAATTTAATCACGCTTCGCTCATTTATCTGCAAAGTTTAACGGCGTACTTCTTTCCCGCAGTGACGACGCAACTCGCGAACGTTCATTGCCAACGCTCATGGCGAACTTCGCTTTTTTCACAGGAATTTTTGGAGTCGCGCTACCGTCGCCAAAGCCTTGAAGCTATTTCGACCTGGCGCCCGCCTCACTACGCCGCAAAGGTTCAGGTCGACTACCACCTCAAAGGCGCAACGGAATTCGACGTCGTCCGCGCTTTCTTTGCTCTCGCCGGTGGCCTTATCTTTCTGCCCTTCCGATTCATCTGGATGGTCACGCTTCAGTCGCTCGTGCAAATCGAACGCCCGGTGATCGCTCCCTTCACTGGCTGGCTTGCGCATTTTCTCGAACGACACTACATAATCTTTAATTTCATCTCCAATCCGCTCATTGACCTTGGCATCTTGTTCGAGCTTGCGCTCTGCTACCTCTTCTTCTACACACCGCTCTCGGCGATCTATTATTTTGCTCCGATACCATTGCATGTCTACTTGTTCGCCTTTCACGGCACGGTGCTGCTATTTATTTTTGAAGAGACCAAGAAATACTACCGGCGAAAGGGATATCGGCTGGAATTCCTAGGTTGAAGTCGCCTGAAGGAGCTATGCCCGAGCAGAGTGTTCGAATCTTTCGGGGATCTGCGATGACAAACCCGTGGGAACGCCCGAGGAATGGGCTCGGTATTTTGCATTGAGAAAACAGATGCAGGGATTTCTTGTTTCCTGGAAAAACTTCCGCTATTTCGCCACCTCACTAAAACCGCGCAAGGCATGGACTTAAAACGAATCAGTGCCGCACGGCCTTTCACCTGTTGCGCGTTCCTAACCCATGGCATTGCATTTGCTGAACACACTCTAAAAAGGAGAGCCGCTATGGAATCTCTGGATCTCATTAAAGCGTACCAGTGGAACTATCGGCCCCAAACCCCGAAGAGACCTGCCTGGTTTACGCAGTGGCCTGGAGGAGCGTGCGTCGCCGTGACGATCAACGTCATGCACGAGTGGGAGTCCAAGCCCGGCCCGCACACCATGGGACGGCGGCCTATGCCCGCGGACACCGCTTACACCGACGACTTCATGGCGCTCGGCGCGCGTGAATATGGCGCGAATTTTGGCATCTGGCGCCTGCTCGATGTCTTGGACAAACATGGAGTGAAGGCGACCGTCATCACCAGCGGCCTGATGGCGGAACTCTTTCCTGAAACGGTCGTCGAAGCGAAGAGAAGAGGGCATGAAATAGCTACGCACCATTGGGACCAAACCATCCACCCCACGGCATACAGGACCAAAGAGACGGAAAGAGATGCGATCGTAAAGTCCATCGAAGCGATAGAAAAAGCCACTGGGGAACGGCCATTGGGCTATATGTCGCCCGGGCCAAGGCCCGGCCCTTTCACTTTAGAGCTGTGCGCGGAACTCGGTTTCAAGTGGAACGGCGACTACTGCGATTCCGATATCCCCTACACCATCAACGTGAACGGGACCAAGCTCGTATCGCTCGGCTATGTGCGGCCGGCTCATAGCGATAACGACATCGCCCCGCTCGGTTTAGCGAGCGGACTGCAACAACTCAAAGACGATTTCGACGCCCACTACGAGGAGGCTCAGCACCATCCGATGAAGTTCCGTTACGCAATGCACAATTTCACCGGCGGTCGGCCGGGACTGGCGAAGGTCTTTGACAGCTTTCTCCAATATGCCAAGGGCTTTCCGGACGTGTGGTTTGGCCGCTGCATCGACATGGCGAATTACTGGCTGGAGCAAGAGTCGCTATACGAACAGAGCGAAAGAGGATCTCACAAAGCCGCATAGCGATACTCTCTGCTCAGGGAGGTGCAGATTTCTTCCATCAGTCGGCGCTTAGCTCATTCGCGATTTCGCGGAATGGTTCGAGGCGGCTTCGAGATGAAGGCGGACGATATAATCCAAATTCTGGGAATTTATGCCGGCAATATTATCATTGCCAAGAAGTCTCGCTTGATGTTGTTCTGTTATTCCACGGAGAAGCTTCGAAGAAATTTTGTGGCATGTATCTTGCGCATTTTTGGCTTAGCATCTTGGTAGATGTACCATGGAAGGAGGGTAGGTATCATGGAAGCTCCTCTATTATTGATAGCCGCACTGCTGATGACCGCTCTCGTTTTTGTTGTTATACCGGTAGCGCTCGATGCCTATCAGCGGTTTCGCCACAGTAAAGTGGTTATCTGTCCTAACGGCCACCTAATGGCTGAAGTCGAGCCAAAGGCGTGGCACGGTGCGCTTATGGCTGCGTTGGCGAGAAAGCCCATCCCGCGGGTGAAGTGGTGCTCACTCTGGCCAAAGCGGAAAGGCTGCGAGGAAAAGTGCATGAAGGAGAATTGGCCGACTTCCTAGCGAGTAATGGCAATGAGTGACTTGGTCTCCACCATCATAGTGATCTTGCTCGTTTTGGGTTTGGTCGGTGCGGTGTTGCTCGTAGGAATTCTGCTAGGGCCGTACCGAAGGCTCAAAATGGTTTGGTGCCCAGGGATAGATGGTGTTTCTTTCGTCGAGACTGAACCGACTTCTATTCCTGGCGCCACATCACCATCGGTGAAAAACTGTCTGCTCTGGCCCCGGCTTCACGGCTGCGAGCAGCGATGCGTTAAATGAGTGGTTGCTATCGATTCTCGGTCGCGCGCGAGACAAGCTCTCGCAGCCGGCAAGCGCTTCCCCGGATGCGGACAGGACCGAGTGAAGCAACCTGGCTGTTATAGCTTGATTATTTGCTTAAGGAAAAAGACTCCTATTCGAATCGGAAAACTGGGGCAAGCGCTTTTTCCAGCAGGGATCTATGTCTACACCGGCAGTGCTATGGGAGGTCTGGAGCCTCGACTGAAAAGGCATCTAAGGAACAAGAAAAAGCTCCGTTGGCACATCGATTATCTGCTTCACGCTCGTGAGGCGAAGATAAGAGAGATTTTCATCTATCCATCCTCGCCCGATGAGGAATGCCGTCGCAACCGAAGAATCGCCGCGTTACGGCGAGCCGAGATTATTCTTCCTAAGTTCGGCGCTTCGGATTGTAGTTCAGGCTGTGCCAGTCATCTCATTTACTTGGCTAACCGCTGGGTGCCAA
>DASYUV010000149.1:0-30305 GCA_036000865.1 Binatia bacterium
CGTTTTTCGTCGGGTTGGCGCGCGACGTGGCGAGAATCGAGCCGCCTTCGAAATGGATGCGTGAGACGTCGTCGTGATCGAGTGTCTTAACGCGGTCAGTCTTCCCATCCATCAGGTGAGCAAAGCCGTCATAGATGCCGACTACCTCGTGACCGCGATTGCCCGCCTCGAGCGTTACGGCGCCGATGGTGCCATTGATGCCGGGGGCCGGACCGCCGCCGACGACAATTCCCAACCGCACTTTATTCTGTGAATGAATCGATTCAGCTACCGCCATAATTTGATCTCCTGTGTTCGCGATCCGTCATACCGGCTGACAACGCAGGCCGGCTCGCCTGCTCCGTTCTCTATTATAACGGCAATACCTATGCCAAGTAAAAATCAACGTGAGAATTTTCACCGTTGGAGCAGCGCATCGGCATCCTCCTTCGCTTGACCCGGCGGGACGCATACTCTAAATTTAAATTTTGCTATTAGCGTCCTGGAAATCATGTCCATCCACGTTGCCCTTCACCATGTCACCCACTACCGCTACGACCGACAAGTAAACCTTGGCCCACAGATTATTCGCTTGCGTCCGGCGCCGCACTGCCGTTCGCGAATTTTGAGTTACTCGCTACGGCTTAAGCCTGAGAAGCATTTCATCAATTGGCAGCAAGACCCGCAGGCGAACTACCTGGCGCGCCTGGTGTTCCTCGAAACCACGAACGAATTTCGCATCGAGGTCGACCTCGTCGCCGAAATGGCGGTGATCAATCCGTTCGATTTTTTTCTCGAGCCGCACGCCGAGCATTACCCTTTTGAGTACGAGTCCTGGCAAAGGGATGAGCTCGCTCCTTATTTCAAGCGGGAGCCGCTCACGCCGCTCTTCGAGTGTTATCTCCACGGGATTCCGCGTGAGAAGAAGCGGAGCAATAATTTTCTTGTGGACCTCAACCGGCAGTTGTCGCAGGACATCAAATACCTGATCCGGCTCGAACCCGGCGTGCAGACGCCGGA
This sequence comes from Binatia bacterium, assembly GCA_036000865.1. GTDB lineage: Bacteria > Desulfobacterota > Binatia > UBA9968 > UBA9968 > DP-20. The sequence continues at coordinate 1,000 of DASYUV010000149.1, forward strand.
GGAGACACTCGCTAAGCGCTCAGGGTCGTGCCGCGATTCCGGCTGGCTGCTCGTCCAGCTCTTGCGCCATCTGGGACTGGCAGCGCGATTTGTCTCGGGCTATTTAATCCAGCTCACTGCCGATGTGAAGTCGCTCGACGGTCCCTCCGGGCCGGAAAAAGATTTTACTGATTTGCATGCCTGGGCCGAGGTCTATTTACCCGGCGCGGGTTGGATCGGTCTCGATCCGACCTCAGGATTGTTTGCCGGCGAAGGCCACTTGCCGCTCGCCTGCACGCCAGTGCCAGGATCGGCGTCGCCGGTAACGGGGACCGTCGACGACTGTAAGGTCGACTTTGTCCATGAGATGTCGATCACGCGCATCTGGGAAGCGCCCCGCGTCACCAAACCCTACAGCGAAGAACAATGGCAGGCGATCGACCAACTTGGTCACGCCGTCGACGCCGAACTGAAGAATAGCGATGTCAGGCTTACGATGGGCGGCGAACCGACTTTCGTATCGATGGATGACCCGGAAGGCGAAGAGTGGAACATGGCAGCCCTCGGTGCCAACAAGCGCAGATTGGCAGCGGACCTCTATCACCGCCTGCGCAAACGGTACGGCGCTCAAGGTCTCGTTCACTTCGGCCAAGGCAAATGGTATCCCGGCGAGCAGTTGCCGCGCTGGTCGCTCAACTGTTTCTGGCGCGCCGACGGCGAGCCGATCTGGCGCGATGCCGCATTGGTCGCCGACGAAACCCGACCCGGCACCGCGACGGATGCCGCGGCAGGCGAGTTTTTGCGCGGCGTCGCTGAGAGACTTGGCTTGGATCCTACATATGTTTTTGCCGCGCACGAAGATCTCTATTACTTCATGTGGCGCGAGCGGCGCCTGCCCGTCAACGTCGATCCGTTTGATTCGCGGCTCGAAGATCCCCTCGAACGCGAGCGTCTCATGCGCATTTTCACCCAAGGCCTAAAACAGGCCGTCGGCTATGCGCTGCCGGTGGCGCGCGACTTTAAGACGGGACATTGGCGCAGCGGACATTGGTTTTTACGCGCCGATCGTTGTTATCTTGTCCCCGGCGATTCGCCCATGGGCTACCGGCTGCCGCTCGATTCACAGCCTTGGGCTAGCCCAAGCGATATCGCATCTACCTTTCCGCCTGATCTCACGCAGCAATTTCCCCCCCTGGCGAGCTATGCGCAATTTCACGTTAAGGTCGAACCGGCGCGAGCCGCAAGCACCGCGGCATCACAGCGCACAGGCGGCGTAGATATTGGCGGGAAACCCGATCGGATGCCGAGCCGCCATGAAAGTGCGTCGTGGATCACGCGCGCGACCATGTGCGTTGAGCCGAGAAACGGCGTCCTCTATGTCTTCATGCCGCCGGTCGACTCCCTGGAAAATTATCTCGAGCTCGTCGCCGCCGTCGAAGCCACCGCTGAAGCAATGCGCCAGCCGATTCTCTTTGAAGGCTATGAGCCGCCGCGCGACCCGCGCCTCAAGCTTTTTCGCATCACTCCCGACCCGGGGGTCATCGAGGTCAATATTCATCCGTCTTCGAGCTGGGACGAGCTGACGGAACGAACGAGTTTTCTTTACGACGCCGCGCGCGAATCCCGTCTCGCAACGGAAAAATTCATGCTCGACGGTCGCCACACCGGCACCGGCGGTGGCAATCATTTCGCGCTCGGCGGCGCAACGCCCGCGGACTCGCCTTGGCTCAGACGGCCGGATCTGCTGCGCAGCCTCTTGAGCTACTGGCACAACCATCCTTCGCTATCTTATCTTTTCACCGGGCTCTTCATCGGTCCGACCTCGCAAGCGCCGCGCATTGATGAGGCGCGCAACGATTCGGTGGGCGAGATCGAAGTGGCGTTCCGTGAAATGGAGCGGCGCGCGAGCTCCAACTCTAACGATTGTCCGCCGTGGCTGATCGATCGGCTAATGCGCAATTTGCTGATCGATGTCACCGGCAATACCCACCGCGCCGAATTTTGTATCGACAAACTGTACTCGCCCGACAGCGCCACCGGGCGTTTGGGATTGCTCGAGATGCGCGCTTTCGAGATGCCGCCACACGCGCGCATGAGCCTCACGCAGCAATTGCTTTTGCGCGCGCTGATTGCGCGCTTCTGGATTACGCCGTACGCGCCCCAACGATTGGTGCGCTGGGGCACGGAACTGCATGACCGTTTTTTATTGCCCCATTTCGTTTGGCTCGACTTCGAAGACGTCATTACCGAGCTGAATGAAGCCGGTTATCCGTTCGACGCCGGCTGGTTCGCGCCACACTTCGAATTCCGTTTTCCCAAGTACGGCGACTTCGCGGCGCGCGGCATCGACATGGAGCTGCGCGGCGCCCTGGAGCCCTGGCATGTGTTGGGCGAAGAAGGCGCCGTCGGGACGACGGCGCGCTACGTTGACTCGTCCCTCGAACGGTTACAGTTCAAAGTGACCGGTCTAGCGCCGGATCGATACGCAATCACTTGCAACGACGCACCACTGCCGCTGCAGCCTACCGGAACCGTCGGCGAATTCGTCGCCGGCGTACGCTATCGCGCGTGGCAGCCGCCGTCTGCGCTCCACCCGACCATCGGCGTGCACACCCCGCTCACCTTTGACATTGTCGACCGCTGGATGAAACGCAGCCTCGGCGGCTGCCAATACCATGTCATGCACCCCGGCGGGCGTCACTATGAGGTCCTCCCGGTCAACGCTTTCGAAGCCGAGAGCCGCCGCCTCGAGCGTTTTTTCCGTATCGGCCACTCTCCCGGAATTTTAGACGTCGGCGCCGCGCGCATCGATCCGGAGTTTCCGTTCACCCTCGATTTGCGTAAAATCTAGCATCTCTGGTTCATGGCACGTTCATCCACGTTTATGAATTACGCACCCAAATCCGACCGTTACGACGAAGTTTTCGATCCCAGCGGGCGCCCGTACCGGCACTGGGAACGCTTGGCCAAAGCCGCCACGCGTGCCAGCCGCGCGGTATTGTCGCGCCGTGCACTTCGCATTCGTCGTGCCGTAGAACAGGATGGCGTCACCTACAATATCTATGGCGATCCCAAAGGCACCGATCGTCCTTGGGAAGTCGATCTCCTACCGTTCGTGATCGGCAAAGAGGAGTGGCATTTTCTAGCCAACGCCGTCGCTCAGCGAGCGCGTCTCTTGAACGAGGTGTTGGCCGACTTATATGGCCGCGGTCGCTTGCTCAGCGAAGGATTGATCCCGCCGGCGATCATTCACGGCCATCATAATTATCTCTGGCCCTGCCGCGGCTTCGAACCGCGCGGCGGGATTTATCTCCACCTTTACGCCTGCGATCTCGCTCGCTCTCCTGACGGTCGCTGGTGGGTCATCGGCGATCGCACTCAGGGCCCCTCGGGAGGCGGTTACGCGCTGCAAAACCGGCTCATCGTGACGCCTTTGTACGAAAACATTTTTCGTTCGTTGGGCGTGCAACGATTGGCGAATTTTTTTCGCACACTGCAACAGCAACTGGCGGCCCTCGCGCCGACCGACGACGAAGCGCCGCTGGTCGCCCTATTAACTCCGGGTCCGTACAACGAAACTTATTTCGAGCATGTTTTTCTCGCGCGCTATTTAGGCTATCCGCTCGTCGAAGGTTCGGATCTCACCGTGCGCGACAATCGCGTCTATTTAAAAACCCTTCAAGGGTTAAAACGCGTCCATGTCTTGCTGCGCCGGTTGGACGATGAATATTGCGACCCGGCCACTCTGCGCACCGACTCGACGCTCGGTGTCGCCGGCCTGATCTCAGCCGCGCGCGCGGGCAACGTGGTAATCGCCAACGCGCTCGGCTCAGGCGTGATTGAATCGCCGGCTCTCACCGGCTTCCTGCCGGCGATCTGCCAAGCATGGCTTGGCGAAGCTTTGGCCCTCCCGTCCGTGGCAAGCTGGTGGTGCGGTGAAGCGCCGGCGCTTGAACACGCGATCAGTCATTTGCCCGAGCTCGTGATCAAGCCGGCTTTTCCTTCCATGAAGCTGGAACCGACTTTCGGCCACGCTCTCGACTCTGCCGGGCGTGAAGCATTGGCGCAGCGTATGCGCGCCACGCCGCACGCGTTCGTGGCGCAAGAATGGGTGCGGCTCTCCCAGGCGCCGACGTGGTCAACCGAGAAGCAACAGTTCGAACCGCGGGTCGTCGGCTTGCGACTCTATGCCACCGCCAACGGCGACGGCTACGAAGTCATGCCCGGCGGTCTCGCGCGCATCGCGCCCGAATCCGCCACCGAAGTCATCACCATGCAGCGCGGCGGCTCGAGTAAAGACGTTTGGGTCCTGGGCGACGGCGGGACGCCATGGCATTCACTACTGCTGCCGCGCCTCGGCGCGCGCCACGTTGTCCGCGGTGGTTTTTATTCACCGTCGCGCGCCGTGGAAAATCTGTTTTGGATGGGTCGCTACAGCGCGCGCGTCGAGAACGTTGGCCGTTTGCTCCGCGCCACCGCTCAAAGACTAACGGAAAGCGATCCGGCGCACTTGGCGATCGTCAAGATTCTCACGGCATTGGCCGACAAAGCGCGTTTGCGCGAGGTTGCATCGGCGCCGGGATCCGGCCAGGCGGCGAAGAAAAGACCGCCAGCCAGCGCGACCCCAGAATGGGTTATCGCGGCGGCCGGCGATCCGTCGATGCTGAACGGTATTCCCGCCAACACTGTTCGGCTTTTTTACTGCGCCACCCAACTGCGCGATCGCATGTCGGTCGATCATTGGCGCACCGTCCAACGCCTTGCCCACGTGCACGAGCCAGTGGCGCAAAACTTGGAGGCGGCTTTGACGATCCTCGATAGCGTGATTCCCGCCTGCACCGCGCTTGCCGGCTATGCATTCGACGACATGACGCGGGACGATGCTTGGCAATTTCTCGTGATCGGGAGACAGATTGAACGCATGGCATTCTTAAGCTCGGTCACGATTCAGATCCTCGGCTTGGATGAGGAAGATCGCGAAGCGGTGCTCGGCGCCTTGCTGGAAATCGGCAACATCAGCATGACCTACCGGGCGCGCTACCAGCGCCAGCCCGAGCTCTTACCGCTCCTCGATTTGCTGGTGCTCGACGAGCTGAATCCGCATTCGATTTGCTTCCAGCTTGCGGCGCTCTCCGGCCAGCTCGACCTGATCAAAACACGCCTTGGTTTCGAGCCACTGAACAATCCGCGTTCGTTGCTCCAAGCACTGCGCGGCTTCGATCTCTCTTATCTGGAAAACCTGCGCGAATCCCAGGCGGAGCCGCTTTCCGCGTTGCTCGCGGCCGGCGAGCGCGCGGCCTACGGCATTTCCGATGAGCTCACCCAGCGATTTTTCGTTCACGCCGGTGAGCGCCCGCAGGCAAGCGTGGCGGCATGAGTCAAAACGGCGCGCGCCGCTATCGGGTCGAGCACAACACCGCATACCGTTATTCGGAACCGGTGCTGCTCTCGCACCAGCAGCTTCATCTCACCCCCCGAGCGCTTGCGCGCCAGCACAGCCAAACGCACAAAATCGTCATCACGCCGACGCCGACCCTGCGGCGCGAAATCACCGACGCGTTCGGCAATCCGCTAATCGAGATCGCCATCGAGTCAGTGCATAGCACCCTGGAGATCGTCGCCCGCACAAACGTCGAGACAACGGCGGCGACCCCAATCGAACCCTTGGAAACGCCGGCGTGGGAAACGGTTCGCGACGCGCTTCGTTACCGCGCCGGTTGGCGTCCCGATCCGGCAATTCTGGAAGCGACGCAGTTTCTCTTCGAATCGCCCCACGCACGGGTCAAACGAGATCTGCGTGGTTACACGGGTGATTGCTTCAAACCCAATCGACCTATCTTAGAAACGGCCATGGCGCTGATGGCGAAAATTCACGGCGAATTTAAATTCGATCCCGCCGCGACCACCGTCACCACGCCGGTGATGAAATTTTTCGCGCAGAAGCGCGGGGTGTGCCAGGATTTTGCCCATTTCATGATTTCGTGCCTGCGGTCAAACGGACTCGCCGCGCGTTACGTGAGCGGTTATCTGCTCACGCGCCCGGCGCCCGGTAAGCCGCGGCGCGTCGGCGCCGATGTCTCCCATGCGTGGGTATCGCTATTCGTCCCGGGCAACGGCTGGATCGACCTCGATCCGACCAATAACCTCATCCCGTCGTTGGAACATATCACCATCGGCTGGGGCCGCGATTTCTCCGACATCACGCCGCTGCGAGGTGTCATCAACGGCGGCGGCGTTCAAACGCTGGAAGTAAAAGTGACCGTGGAACCGGTAGAGAACGTCGAAATGGAATCGTACTCGTAGGGGCGCAATTCATTGCGCCCGGCGAGCCAAGAGGAGCGTGATGAATCACGCCCCCTACGACAGCCGTCGATGCTTCAACGCTGGCAGCTCGGCGCGCACGTTGGCGAGATAAGCGAGATCGATTTCCGCTGTGATAACGCCGGGACCGTCTGGAACTTCGGCGATCACTTGCCCCCAAGGATCAACGATTATTGAGTGACCATGCGTCTCGAAACTCTTGGCGCTCTTACCGAACTGGTCCGGCGCGATAATGTAGACTTGATTTTCGATGGCGCGAGAGCGCAGCAAAGTTTCCCAGTGCGCCTCGCCCGTGTACGCCGTGAAGGCCGAGGGAACAAAAATCAATTCGGCGCCCCGGCTAGTCAGGCCGCGGTAGAGCTCCGGGAAACGAAGATCGTAGCAAACGCTCAATCCCATCGAACATAGATCGGTCTTGATGACCGCCATAGCTTCGCCGTGGGCGCGCGTCTCTGATTCGCGCAGCGAAACGCCATTGGCAAGATCGACGTCGAAGAGATGAATCTTTCGGTAGGACGCGAGAACTTTGCCTGCCGGATCGAAAAGCAAGCTTGTGTTGTAAGCTTTCTCACTGTCGGGAATCTCTTCGAGAATCGATCCAGCCAGAAGATAGATGCCGAGTTCGCTCGCCAACTCGGCCATCGCCGTGGACGAAGGACCGGGGATCGGTTCGGCGGATTTTCTTTCTAGTTTCTTGCTGCCACGCCAGTTGAAAACTTCCGGGAGTGCGACCAAGCGCGCCCCTTCTGCCGCCGCATGGCGCACCCAATGTTTCGCTTCCTTGAGATTTGCTGCCTTGTCATCGGAGGCGAGCATTTGAACTGCGGCTGCGAGGAATTTCATGGTCACAGATCCTCAAAATCCTCGAAGATAAAATCCTTCGAAACTAACGCTTCAAAAACACTGGGCAGGGGGCGTTGCGCAGCACATATTCGGTCGTACTGCCGAGCACCATTTTGATGATGCGCCGATGGCCGTGGGCCCCGATGAAGAGTAAATCGTGATTCCCATTCACAAGGTACTCGACGATCTTTTGTTCGGGATAGCCGCGCGTAAGTTCATATTTGACCTCGATCGCGTAAGAGCTAAGGTACGATTTTGCCTGCTGCAAATTGGTCTGTGCCAGGGACTCTTCCTTCGCGATCGTCAGCACCGTCAATGGCAAATGCAGCACCGTGCAGAATTCCGCGGCCGTCTCCATCGCGGAACTGGCGCGCTGGCTGCCGTCGTAAGCCAACAAGGGTTTCTCCACGGGTTTGAATTGTTTCGTCGAGACAAAGACCGGGCGAGGGCATTTGCGTGTGATCGATTCAGCCGTAGTGCCCAAAAGTCCGGTTGAAAATTCTTCATTGACGCCACGATGACCGATCACCACGAGGTCGGCGACCTTGGAGCGTTCGCAGATTTCGTTGGCGATCAAACCCATATCCAACAAAGTGGTATAGCGAATGTGTTTTTTTTCGCAGCGCGCCGCGAAATCGTCGAGAATAATCTTGCCGCGCTCTTCGAGGATTTCCCGCATCTTGCTGGAAAAATCCAAATACGGTTCGAAACCCAGGGAACCGGAGATGTCGTGAAAGAAGGTCCCCTCGATCGAGATGGTATCGATGATGTGTTGCCCGAAGAGCGTGCCGTCGAATTTTTCGGTTATCCAGATAGCATAGTCGAGCGCCGCCTTCGAATGTTCCGAACCGTCGAGAGGAACAAGGATGTTTTTGATCATGCACCCCTCCTGGGTCACGAGAGATCGCTCAAAACGCAATTGCCGCGAGAATGCCTAACGGACCGCGGTCCTGGCCAATTTGCTGGAGGTACGATAACAAGGCGGAGTTTTTTTGCAAATAGAAAAATTCGTTGAGGGATTTACAAGACTTGGGCTTTGAGAGATACTTAATTTTGCACCACGAAAGTCAATCGTAATGAAGCAAGCGAAAAACAAACAAGAAGCCCGGTTGCAAGAGCTCATTGCCGCCGCAAAGGCAATGAATCTCGATGTGCGCACGGAAAAGCTGTTGCGTGAGGCGGGTTACCGCGCCCGTAGCGGCCGGTGCCGCGTCAACGGCCAGGAGCTTATCCTTATCGATCGTGACGTTTCGATCGCCGAGCAGATTGAATTTCTCGCGGCAGAGTTGGCCGGGTTGCAGCAGCAAAACGCTCCATCGACCGAAACGCCTGCCGCACTAAGTGAAGACTGAACCTTCTAAGATTCGCTTGCCTGCGACGGGTTTTAGTGAACGCGAAGTTTCTTCGCCGCCTCAATGCCCAAAGAGAACTGATCATCGTCCACCTTTAGCGTCATCATGCCGAGCGAGGGTGCGACATCGAGCACGTGAACTTTCGCCCCGGGGCGCAGTCCGTGCTCTTGTAGATAGCTCAGCAAGCGCGCGTCGCGCTCCCCCCCCTCGGTAATGTAGTCAAGCTCGACAGCTTGCCCATCCACGGCTTCGCTTAGCGGAATCGTCTTCTGCGACGGACCTGAAATTGCCCCCGGGATCGGATTACCGTGTGGGCAAGTGGTCGGGTTACTGAGCAACTTCGCCAAGCGCTCCTCGACTTCCTGGGAAATTGCATGCTCCAAGCGGTGCGCCTCTTGGTGGGCTTTGACCCAATCCAGGCCTAGTAAATCCGTTAAAAATCTCTCTGTCAGGAAATGCCGGCGGACGATCTTTTCGGCCACTTTTTGACCGTCCGCGGTAAGGTAAATCTCTTTTTTGCGATTGATCGTGACATAACCTTCCCGCGCCAAACGCTGCAGTGTCGAAAATATCGTCGAAGGCGACACCCCGGTTTCGGCGGCGATGCGCGCCGCAATCACCGGCTGCGCTTCCTCGGCAAGCTGGTAAATTGACTTCAAGTAGTCTTCAACAACGTGGGTTATTTTGGACGCTTCCATCGGCTTGACAAACTTTTATCTTTCGATTATACGAAACTAGAAATTTTAGCTGGTCAAAGTAATATGTTACTAGTACACGAAGAACAGGTCTCAACATCACCTTATAATAGAGATGTTGCTCGAGATCAAGAGAAAGTGAGGACAAAATGAATCTAGTAGTGGTGCATCGGCTAGGCTTGGTGTTTTCGTATTTCCTCGTCCTGCTACCGAGCTTGGCATTGGCTCAAGACAAGCTCGTCGTTGCCATCCAACCGACGGTGGCGAGCGACGAGATCTTAGCCAAAGCAAAGCCGCTCCAGGACTTCTTGGAGAAGAACATCTCGCCCCGGCCAAAGGTGGAAATCTATGTGCCGAGTAGCTATGCCGCAGTGGTGGAATCGCTGCGTTTTGGCCATGCGCACGTTGCTCTAATGTCTGCTTGGCCGGCGCAACTGGCAGTGCGTCTAGGCGGCGCCCAAGTCGCTCTGGCCGAGGTGCGACAGGTGATCCATGGGAAGGAAAAAGTCGATGCGCCGCATTATTATTCCTATTGGGTTGTGCTGCCTGATTCGCCGCACAAAGATCTGCCGGCGATGAAAGGCAAGAGCGTTTGTTTTTCCAGCCCGATCTCGACGTCGGGATACGTGGCGCCGATGGGACGGCTAGCGGAGCTCAACCTCATTCAAACTTCAGCAGGTAAAGAAGCCGACCCGAAAAGCTTCTTCAAAGACGTGCTGTTCGGCGGCGGTTACGGGCAATGCTGGCAGGCACTCAAGCAGGGTCAGGTGGACACGACGATCATCGCCGGCGACGTGCCGGAAAAGCTCTATAAGGAAGTGTTGGACTCGACCCGGATCATCGAACAGCAAGGGCCGATTCCGTCCCATGCCGTAGTCTTGAGCAAGGAGCTTAAGGATCCTCTGCGCGCGCGAACCGTTCAAGCGATCAGCAAACTTGGCGCGCCGGAGCACCGTGATCTGATGCGCTCGTTTATCTCGAGCATCTTCGTCGGCTTTAAACCGACGACGGCCGAGGAACACCTGGGACCGCTCGACCGCTACCTGAAACTGGTCGGACTCAAATACACGGAGCGCCTGTGACCGACAACGGCAGCGCGCCGGCCGCCCTGCACGCAGAGCGAGTCTGGTTTTCATTTCGCAACCACGACTGGGTGCTCAAAGATGTTTCGCTGGCGATTCCGGCCGGCAAGCATACCGTGATCATGGGACCTTCGGGGATCGGCAAGACCACGCTGTTGCGGGTGCTCGCCGGCCTGTTGAAGCCGAATCAAGGCCAAGTGTGGGTCTTTGGTCAGCCCACCGAGGAACTCAAGCCGCGCCAACTAAGTGCGCTGGTCGGCTATATTCCGCAACAATTGGGGCTGGTGAGAAACCTGTCCGCGCTCGAAAACGTCTTGATGGGTGCACTGGGGAGGCTCGCGGACAGCAGAGCGCTTCTCGGTCTTTTTCCACGGGATGAAATAGAGAAAGCCCGGGCAGCGCTCGAAATGATGGGCATCGGCCACAAAAGTTCCGAACAGGTCTTTCGCCTGAGCGGCGGTGAGCGCCAGCGAGTCGCCATCGCACGTACCCTGCTCCAACATCCCCGCATTGTCGTCGCCGACGAATTCGCGTCGGACCTCGATCTCGCTTTGGCCTCCGAGATCCTCACGCGCATCCGGCGCGCCGCTGAACAAGAGCAGATTACTTTCATCATGAGCATGCATCGAATGGGCCTGGCGCGACAGTTCGGCGACGCGGTGCTCGCGCTAAAGAACGGCGAATTGGTTCCGGGTTTCATCGGCAACGAAATCCTCGAGACTCCCTCCATTGAGGCATCCCTGTGAGATCACCCTTCGTTGTGCCGGTTGTCACCACGTTTTTTCTGCTGGCGGTTCTTGCCCACCTTGGCTTCTTCGATTGGTCCCGGCTGTCCCGCGGCTTTCGCAACTTGGGTATTCTCGGCGCCGACATGGTGCCGCCGGATCTGGGTATCCTGCCGGCCGCCAGTGCCGCTCTGTGGGAAACCGTCGAAATGTCTTTTGCCGGTACCCTGCTTGGTTTCCTCGCCTCGCTACCGTTGAGCATCCTCGGCACTCGCCGTCTCTTTTCGACTTGGGTTTCCAGTCTGGCCCGTTTCATCGCCGCGGGAATTCGCACGATTCCCGTGCTCCTCTGGGCCATCGTTTTCGTCATCCTCGTCGGCCTCGGACCGCTCGCCGGCACGCTCGGCATCGCCGCTTACACAGTCGGATATCTGGCGAAGATTTACGCGGATCTCTTCGAAGGCACGGACCCGGAAATCATGGAGGCCGTGCAAAGCACGGGGGCCTCCAAGCTGCAATTGGTTCGGTTCGTCGTTATCCCCGAGGCCGCCAACGCCGTGCTCGCCCAAGTTCTCTTCATGCTCGAGTACAACATCCGGGCCTCATCGATTCTCGGTTTTGTCGGCGCCGGCGGTCTCGGATTCGTCATCCAAATTTACCTCCAGAGCCTCGATTATCGGCGCTTGGCGACCGTGCTGTTGCTCGTCCTGGTCCTTGTCCTGGTCATGGATGGAATTAGCGCCTGGCTGAGAAAACGTTTTCTCTTATCGGCCCAGGCTACGTAAAAGAAATGAGCGACCCGGTCAACACACCGATCCGCAGCCTCAAGCGATTCCCAATCCTCCGTCGTTGGTCGATCGGCCATGTGCCTATTACCAAGCTTAACATCGTGCCTTGGCTCGCTGTGGTTGTTCTTTTACTGACTACCGGCCCTGCCATCGCGCAGGATAACGCCAAACGGCTGGTCGCGTTGCTCGATTATCTCGGCAGTGATTACAAAAACGCGGTGCAAGACGGCAAGATTCTCAGCCCAGACGAATACGGCGAAATGCAAGAATTCGCCAAGCGCAGCCTAGACCTTTTCACTCAGCTCAAAGAAGTCGACAAGGCCGACAAGGCTGGAGTCGAGTCGAGCTTAAAATCGCTGGCGAGCCAAGTCGACAGCAAAGCCGACCCGAAGGTCATCGCCGAGCTGGCCAAGACGGCGAAAGATAAGCTGATCGCCGCCTACAACATCGTCCCCTATCCGCGCCGGCTGCCATCCTTGGCTGCTGGCAAAAAAATCTACGACGAGAACTGCGCGCAGTGCCATGGCGTCACCGGCAAGGGCGACGGGCCGGGACGCGAGTCGATGAATCCGAAAACCCCGCTTCCGGCGAATTTTGCGGACCCGGAAAGGATCGGCGGTCTCTCACCCTTCAAAGCATTTAACGCCGCAAGCTTCGGTATCGAAGGCACGGCGATGGCATCGTTCGCGGCGCTTAGTGACGAACAGCGGTGGCAGGTAGCCTTTTACGTTTTCTCACTCCGCTTTTCGGAAGACGCGGCGAAAAAAGGCGCGGAGCTAGTGAAGGCGAAGAAATTGCCGCCCGATCTTGAGACTGTCGCGACGCTGGCAATCCATTCGGATGACGAATTGCTCGAGAAGCTCAAACCGGTCGCTGCCAATGAGGCCAACGCGCTGAACATGCTCGCCTATTTGCGCCGCGGCCCGCTCGAGACCAAAACGTCAGACCCGTTAGGGATCGCGCGCGAATATTTACGCGAGTCCGTCGAGTTCTACAAACAGGGGAACAAAGAAAAGGCGTACCAAAAAGCCGTGGACGCTTATATCGATGGCTATGATCTAGCGGAGCCGGCGATATTCGCTAAAGACATGACGTTCGGCCGAAATCTCGAAACGCAATTCACGGAATTTCGTAACGCGATAAAACAGGAGGTTTCCATAAACGAAATTCAAAAGCGCCATGTCGAAATGGAGGCCAAGCTCGAACAAGCCGAGCAAATCCTGACGCCCCAAGACCACATCTCCGATTACTACACCTTCATCAACTCGGCGCTCATCATTCTTCGAGAAGGACTCGAGGCCTCGCTTATCCTTGCGGCAATTTTTGCGATGCTCAAAGTGATGGGCGCAAAGGACGCCGTCCGCTACATCCATCTGGGCTGGATTATGGCTCTGGTCATGGGAGGGCTTACCTGGCTCACTACGCAAACCGTTCTGACATTGAGGGGTCAGCATCGCGAGAGCATGGAAGGATTCATTTCAATCTTCGCCGCACTTGCGTTGTTCTACGTCGGCTATTGGCTCCATACCCGCTCTGAGACCAAAAAGTGGCAGGCGTTCATACAAGACAAGGTCAAGAGCAGTCTCTCCAGCAAAAGCATCTTCGGACTGATGGGGATTTCTTTTTTTGCGGTCTACCGCGAGGCTTTTGAGGTCGTCCTGTTTTACCAAGCGCTCTGGCTGCAGAACGAGAATAGCCATCACGCGGTTCTGTGGGGATTTTTCGCCGGATTGGCGGCCCTGATAGTTTTAACGCTTGTCATTTTGAAGCTCGGCCTGAGGGTTCCATTGAAATATTTTTTCGGCGTCACCGGAACATTGCTCTACATCGTCGCGTTTATCTTCGCCGGCGTCGGCATCAAAGAGTTACAAGCGGCCGGTTGGGTCCCAACAACACCCATAGATCTTCCGCTGCAGGTGCCGATACTCGGCATCTATCCCACGGTGCAAACATTAACGGCCCAAGCAATCATGCTCTGCGCCTTTGTCGTGACCTCGCTGCGAATGGCGAAAGAAGGAAAGAAAGCGTAAATGCAGTCTCGTTCCGAGCTTCAACAAAAAAAGACCGTCGATGCGGCAAAATCAGAAACGCCGCTTCGTTGCGATTGCGGCAGTTTGTTGGCGCGCGTAGTTCCCAGCGGCGTGGAGCTCAAGTGCCGCAGATGCAAACGACAGGTCATCATTCTGCTCGATATGAAAGGAACATTGAAAATATCAATCTAACTCGATAACGAAATTTTCTCATCCAATATCAGCGGCCAGAGGTCCTGAACCCAGAGCCCGGCGGTCCACCAATATGTTGTGGGTCCCGGGCTTTTGTTTTTTTGAAAGAAACTTTTCAGGCTTCGCGAAAGTTATTTTGAGTCTTTGTGGAATGTGCAACAGCCAAACCATAAATCGAGAAGGAGGTAAAAATGAAATTTGTTATCGTGATTCTGTTGTCGCTGCTTATTCTGCCGGCCATCTGTGCAGCGCAGGAAGGTGATCTCGCAGCCGAGGTTCGAGAGCTTAGGGCCAAGCTCGAACGGTTGGAGAAAAAAATGGCGGATGAAGAAACCCAGAAAACAAAAAAGGCCGAGGCTGAAAGGGTCACAATCACCGAACAAGTTAAGAAGGACGTGATGACCGACGTTGCCGCCAAGAGCCAGAGCTATTTTGGAAAACTAGTCGAGCAAACCAAAGTCGGAGCCTACGGTTCCATGCGCTATGGCACTTCGAGCTTGGACGATTTGCACAACACGTTTACATTCAGGCGATTCGTCTTGACGGTAGATTCCCCGATCGCCGAGCGCTTAAAAGCCAATCTGGAATTGGAATTTGAACGGTTCACGGAGCTTGAAGTGGAAAAAAGGCTTTTCTCATCGAGAGGCGTTGGACTCCAACAGGCGGTTGAAGGCACGAATCATTCGGAAATTTCTTTAGAGCAAGCCTGGATGCAGTATGATATCGCCGATTGGCTCAAGTTCCGGGCTGGCGCCGTTCTGGTTCCACTGGGACGCTTCAACATCAACCACGACGATAATCGTTGGGATTTGCCGCGCCGTTCGTTAATAGATCGCGGCGTTCCGGTCTTGCCTTCGACTGCGGCGTGGCCGGAGCTCGGCGCTGGTTTCTTGGGAGACTTTTCCGCCGGCACCACCGGAAAGGTCAGTTACCAGTGGTACGTCATGAACGGCGTGGCTTTGGATGCCGAGCTTGAACAAATCTCTCAAACCCGCGCCGGGGATACAACCAAATTCGCTCAAGAGGTCGAGTTACGTCCTTCGCGCGGCACGTTCGCGGACGATATCAAGAGCGGCAAGGCGTTAGCGACACGTTGGGCCTATAGCCCGTGGCTGGGCGATGAAATCGGGGTGTCTCTTTACTGGGGACGATACACTCCGGATTTTCTGCCAAGTCGGCCCGTCTTCTCGCTGGCTCTGGACGGAAAAAAGACTTGGGGTCCTTTTGAGATCGAGGGTCAATACGTGCATACTCGCTGGAGCGGCGTAAAAGATGTGGCGCTAGCTTTCGCACGAAAAGCGATAAACAGCGAAAGCGAAGCCGAAATCGGCGACGTCGAGACCGAGGTCGAGTTTGAACTAGCCAACCTAGCCACAAGCAAACAGGGTTACTGGGTTGATTTCCGCTATCGGTTCTGGCCTGAATTCTTAGGCAACACACTCCTGGGAAAGCACTTTGCCAATCCCCAGCTTATCGCCACGCTTCGTTTGGAACAGGTTTGGTTCAACCAATTGATAAAAGAAATGGCTTTCAGCAGTACGTCGTTGACTCAATTCGAAAAGGAAAACCGGCTGCTCAATCGCGTGACGATGGGTTTGACGTACCGGCCGGTTCCTCTCGTAGCGCTGCAACTCGCTTACGAATATACACGCACCAACCGAGGCAAGAGTCTGTCCAGCGTAACCAATTTTCTTACTTCATCCAAGGATAGAGAATATTTCCAACATGCGGTTCTTATGGGGTTAGCGTTTGGATTCTAATATCTCCCTCCGTCAGATTGGGATTTGGCTCGTTTGTCTCGCGCTCTCTTTGGGCAGCTCTCAGTTTGCGCTCGGCCAGGAGGGAGTCTTTCTCAAGGATGAGGAAGCTCCCAAGGCGGTTTTTCCTGAAGCGGACTCGTTTGAACGGAAGGTTGTTCGCTCCAACGAAGAAATCAAAGCAAAGATCCAGCAGCGCATGGGAAAAACCAGAACTTCCCTTTGGGAAGACTCTTACGTGACGTTCGTGGCGAAGAAAGGAGAAACAATTTTGGGTTACGCCGCGATCGTTGAAGAGATCGGTAAACATCGTCCCATCACATTTATTGTCGGCGTTGGTCCGGATCGAAAAATCAAAGATGCGGCGCTGATGGTCTATCGCGAAGCCTACGGCGGTGAAGTCAGAGACCGCCGCTTTCTTCAACAGTACAAAGGAAAGGAACTGAAGGATCCGCTCCTCCCCTATCGTGATATTCAAAACATTAGCGGCGCCACGATGTCTGTAGAGGCAATAGGAAGAGGCAGTAAGAAGGCACTGGCTTTGTTGGAAGTGGTTTACTTCGAAGGAACAGAGCGAAAGTGAAATCGGCTAAAATCTTGTTGCTTCTGCTTCTGATCGCGCCGGCGAAAACCGCGGCAGCGCTGCGCGAAGTGCGCGAAGTTCACTACCAAATGGGGACTTACCTCGAATTCACCTTGTGGCACCACGAGCCGGAAACGGCGAAGCGATTGATTCGCGACGCCGTACGCGAAGTGCATCGTCTTGATGAAATCCTCTCGAACTACGATCCGGACAGCGCGTTGTCGCGCTTGAACCAGCGCGCCGGTGCAGGAGCTATGCGCGTGCCGGCAGAGCTTTTTGCGCTCCTAAGCACGGCTCGCGAATTCAGCGAGAAAACTGGCGGCATCTTCGACGTCACCGTCGGCCCGTTGATGGAGCTATGGCGGAAGGCGGCAGAGGAAAATCGACTCCCGACCGGGAAACATCTTGCTCAGGCGCTCGCGGCGGTCGGTTACCGGAATCTTATGCTCTATCTACCGGATGAGGCGGAACTCACACGCGGAGGCATGAGCGTCGACCTCGGCGGCATAGGAAAAGGCTACGCCGTCGACCGTGCCACGGACATCATGAGAGCCGCGGGAGTCATCGCGGCGCTCATCAATTTCGGCGGTAGCAGCATCAGCGCCATCGGCGCTCCTCCCGGAAAGCATGGCTGGGAGGTAACCGTGCGAGATACCGATGAGCGTTTGCGCGGCGCGATCCATCTCCGCGACACAGCGCTGTCGACTTCCGGCAGTATGGGGCGCTGGTGGACTATTGACGGGAAGAAGTATGGTCACTTGATCCATCCGATGAGCGGCACACCAATAACGGAAGCACGCACCGCTGTTGTCATCACGCCTAGCGCCACCCGAGCCGAGGCGCTGACAAAGCCATTGGTGCTGCTCGGCAAAAGCGCTCTGCCGACCATCGAAAATTTTTCCGACACTGAAGCGATCGTCCTCGCGCCAAGCGGAGAGGCAGTGTTTTCCCGACAGTTTCGCCGCCGATTATCCTGGAAAGAAATTTCCAAAAAATGAAAAACTTCGCCACTCCATCCTTTCGGCTGCGCGACGCATCGTTTGAGATCCGTCTCGTCTATACTCTATTTCTCCTTCTGATATTGGGAGGATTGGCGACCACTTGGTTTTTTCAATTTCAGCGCATCGGCGTCAGCTATGAGCGCGTTGTCGCCTACTATCTCGGCGGCGAGATCGGCGGCCAGATGTTCTTCGCCAAGAACCTCAATGCGTTGCTCGAAGAGACCCATTTTCATGCCTTCAGTATGAGCGTCGTGTTTTTGATTCTCGCCCATCTTTTCATGGCAACTTCGCTGTCTCGGGGAGCCAAGCTGTTTTTTATCTTGACGACGTTTTTCTCTCACGTATTCGATATGGGAGGCAGCTGGCTGACGCGAATGCTATCGCCGACGTTTGCCTATCTGTTGATCTTTTCGTGGGTCGGTTTGTGGTTGGGCTACGCGGGAATGATTCTAGTGCCGCTCTACGAAATGTGGCTAGGCCCGGCATCAGATGCGACATAATTTGGTGTATAGTTGCAGTCGTCGCTAAGTATTTTATTCACGATACCATCGATTTATCCATAGCTTGGAGAACTATATTTGACTAACCTAATTTTTATTAGCCGTATTGACAAATAATTAGTTTTTGGCTATACGAACATAGCGGCCAGCGATCTAGAATCCAGAGCCCGAGATTCCGCCACAGGTAGCGGGACGTCGGGCTCTTTTATTTTACGGAGGTCAAAATGTTTGGAATCAAATCTCGCGCAGGGAGATGGTCGGTCTCTCTCTGTAATTGTAGTCAAGATACCGCCCACTTTCATTACGGCAACGTGGTTTTGCATATCTCGCTCGATGATTTGCGCGCGCTCGGCATCGCCATGCAAAGCGTCGCGGATGGTGTCGAGCAGACCGATGAGCATCACGCCACCGCGCTAAAGAAAGGTTTGGTTCAATAGTCATGACTCGCTCTGAGCTGATGCTTCATCGCGTCAGCGCCGCGCAACCGGCCGTCGAGTTGCACGACGTGGATTCGCGTGGATCGAACGGAAACTCTCACCAGAAGCATGATTCCCAGACTGCATGCCATACGTCGCTTTTCAATCGTGACTCGGTATTGATTCTCTACGGCACCGTCACTGGCAACGCGGAGTTGCTGGCCCATAGACTCGCTGCCGAAGTAGACCGCACTGGCCACACTGTACGGGTGAGGGACATGGCCCATTGTCAGCCGCACGTATTGACGCAGGCAAACTGCGTGTTGATCGTCGCCAGTACCTATGGCAACGGCGAACCGCCGGATGATGCCGCGCCGTTCTGGAAAGCAATCGTTCACGGCAATGGGCATGATCTGCGCGGTGTGAAATTCTCGGTGCTCGCGCTTGGCAACACCACTTACGATCACTTCTGCAAATGCGGCCGCGAGCTCGACGCTGCCCTTGAGCGTCACGGGGCCACGCGTCTTTATCCGCGGATCGACTGTGACGTCGAGTACGACGTCCCGGCCAGGCGCTGGATGGACGGCGTGCTCGCGAATTTGCGACAGGAGCAAAATTTTTCCGCGTCGGCATAAAAAGGAGAGCTGCGATGGTGCAATTGATTGTCAGCGCGGTATTGCTCTTGGTGTTGAGCGAAAACGCTCAGGCTCATTTCGTCTGGCTCGAACGCGACGGCGACGGCCCGGCACGCGCTTACTTCGGCGAATGGATCGACGATATCCGCGAAAAAACCGGCGGCCTGCTCGACCGCTTTAAAGCGCCGCGCGCGTTTCTCGGCACGAGCAACGAGCCGCTGCCGGTGAAGCGCAACGACAACAATCTGGAGATCAACGCCAAAGGGCGCGGCGATGTTCGTTTCGTCGACAGTAGCGTTCCGTCGCGCGAAGACAAGGAAAAGGGTGGTGCCACCAAAACGATCTATTACGCCAAAGCCGGGAGAGCGGAAATCGCCGCCAAGCTCGATTTGGAGCTGGTGCCGACGGCGGCCAACGGCAACACTTTTGTTCTGGTTTTTTTAGGCGCGCCCTTGCCTAAAGCGGAGCTCACGATCATCGGCCCGTCCAAGTGGGAAAAACCGCTGGTCACCGACGAGCAGGGGCGCGTGACTCTGCCGACGCCCTGGGCCGGGCGCTACGTCTTGGAAGTCGCCCACTTCGACGAGAAGGCCGGCGGTAGCGGCGAGGAAAAGTACAGCCGAACCCGTCACATATCGTCACTCTCGTTCGTGCAGCAAAGTGGTATTCGCTGGACTGAAAAACGTAAACCTTAGATCGGCAGGTGATCTGTGGATACTCTGGTAGACAAAGCCTGGAACTTTGATCGCCTGACCGAGCGCATTCCTATCGACACCATTCTTAAGGCCACCCATTGGCTCGAAGAGCGGCACCGTAAGGCGCCCGGCGACAAGACCGCAATAGCGATCGCACTCCACTACCTAATTCTTGCACTGCGTCACGACGCCGCCGTGGAATCCGAAATCGTGCAGGAATACTGCGCCCGCGCCAGGCGCCGGCAGGCGAAGGCATGTGGATTCGACGCCATTCATTTGGGGAAAACAACGGAGGAAAACTGACAAAGACGGCGAAGCGTTTGGGCTTCCGGGTAGGATTTTCGTGTTTGTCTCCGGCTTCGTACCGTTGGTTCTTTACATCACAGGTCTCTTGATTTAGTGGAGAAAACACAACGCAGGTGCGCGGGCAGACTCGAACAAGACCGAGCTCGCGCCGTAAGGTCAGCAGAGCGCCGAGTGGGGCGCGGCTAGCTTTTTTTGTGTATTTGCTGCGCCAGGTAGTTTTGGAGCCCCACCTCCTCGATTTGATGCAGTTGGGTTTCGATCCAATCGATGTGGCGTTCTTCGTCCACCGAAAGATGCTCGAGCAACTCTCGACTGGCGTCGTCGCTGGCGTCGAAACAGGTCTTTATTCCAGGCTTGAGAACTGTCAGAGCCGCTTGTTCCAGTCCGCGGTCGTTCTCCAATTGCTGCTTGACGGTGGTTCCGACCAGGATCTTGTCGTAAGCCGCGACGTTGGGAACACCTTCCAGGAATAGAATCCTTTCGATGAGGTGATCGGCATGTTTCATCTCGTCAATGGATTCATGCCAGTGAACACCGGAAAGCACTTCGTAGCCCCAGTTTTTGCACATCTTGGCGTGGATAAAGTATTGATTGATGCCGGTGAGCTCCTTGCGCAGCACTTCGTTCAAGACCTTGATAACATCGGGGCTCCCTTTCATAGTTCCTCCTTGCCTGCGATTGTTATCTAAGCACGCGAACGCGAAACGAACAAGATGAAATGCACCTGTAGTTACATTCTCAGATCTTGAATAGGTCTCTTACATTGCGCGTCGTGGTCTCTGCAACTTCTTCTAAAGAAATCCCCTTGATCTGTGCCACCGTCTCGGCAACGAAACGTACATACGCCGGTTCATTGCGCTTTCCACGATGCGGAACAGGAGTGAGATGAGGCGAGTCGGTCTCGACGAGCATTTTCTCCAACAGAACTTTGCGAACAACATCTCTTAACGGTTCGGCATTCTTGAAAGTGATGATCCCCGTAAATGACAGATAAAATCCCAGATCGAGATATTCCCGGGCTACCTCGTAATTGCCGGTAAAGCAGTGAATCACGCCCCGAAGTTTCCCGTCACCTTCGCCCCGTAGCATTGCGACAACGTCGTGCGCCGCGTCCCGCTCGTGAACCACGATAGGCAATGCTGTCTCGCGCGCCATGTGGATAAACTGGGTGAACACCCGGCGCTGAACATCGTGGGGCGAGTGACTGTAGTAGTAATCGAGCCCGGTTTCTCCCACCGCGATCACCTTCGGGTGTGAAGTCAATTCGCGAATTTTTCGCAGCTCATCGTCGGCGACATCTTTGGCGTCGTGTGGATGCATACCCACAGTTGCATAAACGTCGGCGCACGACTCTGCCAGAGCAACCGCCTCAGTATTGCTCGACATATCGCCGGCGCCGCCGACGACGATGATTTTTTCGACGCCCGCCTCGTGGGCGCGCGCGATTACGGCTTCGACTTCACCGGCGTAATCCATGCCCTGAATATGAGCGTGGCTGTCGATCAGCATACTCGAGAGAGAATTACTTCTTGGCTTCGGTTTCGATACGCGGAAATAGGACTTTCGGTGCGTTGATTTTGTGTCCCGCTTGAAAACCTTGTCCCCAGGGCACGCTCAGAGTTTCTTTCCCATCGGAAAGAGCGAGCAGCTCGCGCAACTCTCTAGCCGTATCCGGTAGAAACGGCACAAGCAGACGCGAAAGAGTTCTTACCACTTCAAGCAAGTGGTACAGCACCTCTCCGACTCGAGCTTGCCCGGCCGGATCTTTGATCATCGTAAACGGCGCCGTCTGAACGATATAACGGTTGGCGTGGTCGAGAGCCGACCAGATTGATTCGAGAGCACGATGAAACTGGAGCTCTGCCATAAAGGCCTTGAGGTCGTTTTCCGCTTGCGCAAACTTATCCCGCAACTCACGGTCTTCGGCTGGCCATTCGGCGCCTAGCGGCTGCACCACCCCTGAAAAGTATTTTTGCTGCATCGCCAGCACGCGGCTGACCAGGTTGCCAAGGTTGTTAGCAAGATCGGTGTTGTACCGTGTTATAAGAGCTTCCTCACGGAAGTCGGGGTCCTGGCCAAAAACACTTTCGCGCAGCAAAAAGTAACGGAACGCGTCCATGCCGATCTTGGCCCTGATTTCGAGCGGCGCAACCGTGTTGCCGAGGCTCTTGGACATCTTCTGGCCTTCGACCGTCCAGAAGCCATGAACATTCAGATGCTTGTATAGCGGCAAACCTGCCGCCATGAGCATGGTTGGCCAGAACACGCCATGGGGCTTGACGATGTCCTTTCCGATGAAATGCTGCGCCTCGGGCCAAAACTTCCGAAAGAATTCCTCGCCTCTTTGCTTTAGCGCGCTGGCATAATTGATCAATGCATCGAACCACACGTAGGTCACATAGCGATCGTCGAAGGGGATCTCTATGCCCCAAGTAAGCCGGCTTTTGGGCCGAGAGATGCAGAGATCGCCGATCGGTTCGCGCAACATCCCGAGCACTTCGTTTCGATAGCCTTCCGGTCGAATGAAATCTGCATGAGTTTCGATATGTTCTCGGAGACGATCCTGATACTTGCTCATCCGAAAGAAATAGTTTTCTTCTTCGAGCAGCGTCGGTTTCACTAAATGGTCCGGGCATTTCCCGTCGCGCAATTCCTTCTCAGTGTAAAATCGCTCGCAGCCGAAACAATACAGACCGCCGTATTTGCCGAAATAGATATCGCCCGATTCGTTCACCCGAGAGAGGATTTCTTGAACGAAACGAACGTGATCGGCGTCAGTCGTGCGGATAAAGTAGTCATAGGTGATCCCGCAGTCATCCCAGATACTGCGAAAAGCAGCGCTTACACGATCGGTAAACTCTTTCGGTGGCACATTCGCCTCTGCTGCGACTTGCGCGATCTTGTCCCCATGTTCGTCAGTGCCCGTGAGATAAAACGTCTCATACCCTTGCGCGCGGTAGTATCTCGCGAGGGTATCCGTGATCACCATCGTATACGTGCTACCAAGATGTGGCTCGGCATTGACGTAAAACAGCGGCGTTGTAATGTATATTGGCTCCATCAACGCCCCCTCACCGCGCCAAACAAGAACTTCTCCAGCACCATGCGGCGGTTCAAATTACGCTGGATGCGCGCAGCGGCACCGGCGGTCTGTGAAAGGGCCGAAAGCGTGTGGCTGACGCTGCTTTCAGCCGATTGCTGTGCGATGGACCGGAGCATATCCAGGTTTACCAAACCATCCGATTTTTGGGTCACGCTGTATATTAACAGGTCCCGATACCAGGTTTCCGCCCACTTGAGAAATTTAAGTGCCTCGTCGCGGCTTCCCGCGAGCGCTTCCGCGGCAATCATCGCTCCGTGGTAACCTTCCGCTTTCAAAGAATCCAACATGTCCGACCAAACCCGTCTTTTCTCTATTAACTCAGCCTTGTCCAGGCTGTCCGCCGCGCCAATACTGCCCATGCTCATGGCCGCTACAAACCCGGCTTCATCGGCCTTCATCCGAGATTTTGACTGTAAAAAAATCGCGACTTGCGCGCTCGGAAGAGGCGCAAAGGAGAGTCGCAGGCAGCGCGAGCGAAGAGTCGGCAACAGTCCGCCCCCGTTGGGAGCGATTAAGAAAATTAGCGAATCCACGGGGGGTTCCTCAAGCGTCTTCAGCAATGCATTTTGCGCGGACGTATTCATCAGGATGGCGGGATCGATGATGGCGGTCTTCCGCTTGCCGCTAAAGGAGCGATAATTCAGCTCGCGTTGGAGCTCGCGGATTTGTTGGATGCTGATTTCCTTTTTGTCCGCCAACGGTTCAATTAGCCTGACGTCCGGGTGGTTGCCATCCGTTATACGCGCACAGTTGACACATCGGCCGCAATAATCTTGGTCCGACTCGCCACAATGGATCGCTTTGGCCAGGGCCATCGCGACCATCCGTTTTCCTACCCCTTCAGGCCCGAGGAAAAGGTATGCGTGGTGCAGCCTTCCGTTGGTCATGGCCGAACGTAACGTCCCCAGTTGTCTTTGGTGCCCGACAATATCGGCGAAACCCATTAGAGCATTTCCTGATCGATGATTTTCTTGATCTCGAGCGTTACTTCTTCGATGGATCGCGTCGCATCGACGAGGCGAAACCGCTTGGGTTCCGCCCGCGCTATTTCGAGAAACCCGGCGCGCACTTTGTCATGAAATTCGATCTTCTCTCGCTCAAACCGGTCCTCTTGACGCTGGCCCAGTGCGCTCTGACGGCGGGCGGTTCGCGCTAATCCAATGTGCGATGGACAGTCGAGTAAAAACGTCAGATCCGGGCGAACCCCACGATCGGCAATATCGTTCAGCTGCCGTAAAAGCGACAGATCAATGCCACGGCCGTATCCCTGATACGCCACCGTCGAGTCCGTGAACCGGTCGCATAACACGATGTTGCCGGCTTTGATTGCCGGCAAGATGACTTTGCTTACGTGCTGCGCCCTGTCGGCCAAGTATAAGAAGAGTTCCGCCGACGAGGCGATCTCATGGCTGCCAACGTCCAGTAACATCTTACGGATAAGATTTCCAAGAGCCGTGCCGCCCGGCTCGCGGGTCACTACGCAGGAGTGAGCACGCCCGACGAGATAATTCTCAAGGGCGCGTATTTGAGTGGACTTGCCGGTCCCGTCGCCCCCTTCGAACGTAATGAACCGAACCATCAATAACGAGAATGAAGAAAACGACCGGAAGATGCAAACAATGAAGTCGGGGCCGAGCTAAAGTACTGCGAGAAAGGTAATCCGCCCAGGCATTCAGCTCCGCTTAGGCTTTACCCTCACCTAAGAGCAGGTTGATGCCGTTCACGAGTTGCGTACTGGTAAACGGTTTGGTGATGTAATAGTCAGCGCCCAATTTATAGCCGCCGAGAACGTCCTCGTACTGAACCTTGGCGGTAAGCAAGATCACCGGGATCGTCGAG
Organism: Binatia bacterium; assembly: GCA_036000865.1. Lineage (GTDB taxonomy): Bacteria > Desulfobacterota > Binatia > UBA9968 > UBA9968 > DP-20. Next base: position 25,842 of record DASYUV010000149.1, read on the forward strand.
GTTTCCGTCTTACCCTTTAACCGGGTTAAAACTTCCAGACCATCCATCTCAGGCATCATGATATCTAATATTATCAAATCGGGCTTTTGGGTCGCCAGCATGTTGAGGAGTTCCGGGCCGCTGGAAGCACTGAAGACATTATAGCCCCGCCCTTCCAAAATGGTTTTGACGATGGTGATAATGTCCGGGTTATCGTCAACGACCATGATGGTTTTCTTTGTATCCATGCTCTCTCCCTCTCACGCCTCTGCCAAGCTCAATCGCAATAGAATGGAAAAAAGGCTCCTCAATTACGGGGTGTTGCCATCGTTTGGGGGAATGCCAAAAAAACCTTACTTGCAACATCAAAACGTTGTAGATTCGCAATTTAGCATCTTACGGGCGCAATGTAAATTGTGCGTTTTTGAATAAACTATGGAGTCACGGTTCGCCAATATTGTTGTGAAATGACCGACGGCAAAGCTGCATAAGTGTTGCCGAGAATGGACGTTGGAACCAAGACGGCAGCGCGGCCTAAGGTTTGGCGGCTAAATAACAGGCGAAGATTGCCCTGAATATCCAGCATTGCCGTAGCGCTTCCAGGGCTAGCAGTTTCGTTGACGATCATAGCGCCAAATATTTCTTTGCTGCTCGATCCGATCACCTTGAGACCCACTTCCCCTCCAGTGATAATGATGAGCCCTTCCCAATGAAAAGATCCGGTCAAGATCAGGTCCGCGTCCTTGATAATGAGAATACCGGCACCGTTGGTAGTCCCATTTAGCGTAACCGCGTCGCCAGACATCGGCAGACCTTCGATACAGCGAAGTTGTGGTGACGCTTGCGTCCCCCAGGCCTGGTTTTCTAACACTAAGCTCCCATCGTTGGTAACAGAGGTTACCGAGGCACCCGGGGAACCGCAAAGATCTGCAGCCAATTGGCTAATGGCAGTCGCTGGAAGAAAATTGCTGGTCCCAACGGGCGGGACGGCACTGCCGTTGTCGAGGATACCTGGTTGCGGGGGATCTCCCAGAGCCCGCGTTACCAATGAGCGTAGTGTGTCATCGGACGTCGATACGGCGCGACGTGCTTGTGCTCCAGGCACGGGGTTTCTCGTGCCCGGATCGTGGTCGACCCCAGAAATGAAAACAGAATTATCGCTGAAATTAACGCGGGAAGCATTACCCCTAACGCCGATAGCCGCATCGGCGAGATCATATGATTTGGTCAGCTGGGCTTGGAGAACATGGGAGGAACTGCCGATTGTCCCGACGGAGCGAACAATTACCTTCGCTGAGAGCGGCCCAACGACAGTGGGAGAAAGAAACGAAACGGAGAACTCGCCAGAAGCAAAATTTTTCGTCTGGTTTACCGGAGCGGGAGGAAAGCTCGCAGTTTGGGCGATTTCGTCCTTACTCCATTCCAGCCCGGCCACGGAAACATAGAATGCTTCTGTGCCGCCCCGAAGATTCGCCAACACTCGGTAATCGTTTTGCAACATCACGCGGATGCCGACGCCGACGGCCAATAAGACCGACAGGATCGCCAAGGAACTGAAAAGCACCATGCCTCGCTGGTTTTGCAACCGACTGGGATTCATAAACTCTACGGCTGATTGCGCAATTCGACGCTGCTCGAAAGAGCAAAAACCAAGGTGTCGGCAACCTTTGGGTCGGGATTTTTTACTTGAATGGCAAAACTGATTTTGACTCTTTTGACGGAGTCTGGAGGCGGCGCGCTACCGAGATCGTTGCCGCTGGCATCATAATAACTAAATATTTTCCCGGACGCCGGCGGCACGACGTTGGCCACCAAGCAATCGCCGTTACGGCGGATGATATTCGGTCCGGGACAGGTGGCGGTCGGGCCGGTCAATTCGAAGCGAATATTCTCGCGCGGATCGTTATCGGCGCAGTTGCCGTCACCGTCGAGATCCATCTGCACGTGAATGATGTTTGCGCTTGCCGCATAGATCCGGTTGCAAACCGAATCGGCGTCATTGTTCGGATCATCGACACCACCAACCTCCATCGGCACGCTCCCTGTTCCCCATGAACCGGCATTTTTGAGATCCCGAATCATGATATCCAACGCGCCGCGGCCATCTTCGAGCGTGACAGTTTTCGTCTCAAGCCGGAGTAAATGGTAGAGCTCAGCGCGGAAATAGCCGTAGAGCGAAGTGATCAGCGCCGACCCGATCAACAACGACACCAATTGCTCGACCAAAGTGGCGCCGCGATCATCACCGTATAGCCGCGTGGCGATCATCGTCCCCTAAAAGCCAGCGTGGAGAGAGTAACCTGATGCGTTTCGTAGTCTCGCCACGAAACGGTCACGTCAACTTCTCTGAGAAGGATACCGAGCGCCGACGGGGCGATTCTCCAACAGCGATCGAAAGGGCCGGGAGCGCTGCCATTTGCGGAGATGCCTTGATCACCGCCGCCCGGGCAAACGTCGATATCGGTCAAAATCCGCCGCGCCTGCAGTTCTTCGATCTTGTCTTGAGCCAAATGCATGGCAATCGTCGAATTGCCGCTCACGGTTTGCTGTCGAATTACGCCCACACTTCCGAGCGAATAACCCATGATTGCCAATACCACGATGGCCATGGAAACCAGAAGCTCATTAAAAGTGAAACCTGATTGCGCACTGGGGTTGAATGAATCGGTGATTTTCACTTCAGCAATCCACCGAGCAGTTACTAGGCGCGCAAATCCTGACTCTTCCGGTCGGGCTTACGACGACTTGTCTGCACGCGCCGTTGGCGTTACCGAGCCGAACCCGATTTCCGCTCGCGGTTCCGCGCGGTGAAAACGCGATCGTGCCTTCCTTTGTGATGGTGGTTCCGTCAGCCAGCGGCTTTGTCACCAGAGGTTTAGAATCTCGCTGGATGGTGTAACCGCTCGCGCCTTGAAGATACGCCAACTGAAAGCCGACGTTCTCCGCGGCGGCGCGCATCTTGATACTGTGGATCTCGGATTGGATTTGCCGCGTGGAATTGTTTAACGCGTAACCGGGCAGCAAGCTATTCCAACTAGGCAAAGCGATTGCAGCGGCAATCCCCATAATAGCCAGGACCACCACGAGCTCGATTGTTGAAAAGCCGTAAGGCATTGCTCGGAGCTTCATGGCCCCCTCCTCCAAAGACTCGCGGACAATACTGCCGCGGACTCGGACGTGTCAAGAGGCGACAAACCATCCCAGCGGATGCCAAATTAGACTTTTGCGATAATCCGATTCGGTGTTAAAATAACGCCAGTTTTATTGGGGAGCTGCTGCAATGAGAAAAGCGTTAATATACGGGCTAGTCTTTGCCATGTGCGGTAATGTACTCGGCGTTGCCGATGCCGCCTACATTATCAAACTCAAAAACGGCAATGAATACATCACCACGCGCTATTGGCAAGAAGGCCGACAAGTGTTTTTCGATACCTATGATGGAGTATTCGGCATCGAACATACCTTCGTAACCAAAATCGAAAAGACTGATCAAATTATCCGTCTAGCTAGCGCCGCGGACCGAGATCCCGCGGAAAAGGCTCAGAGCGACCTATCAAAACAAACCAAGGAACCTGACGACGCGAAACCGACTGAGGAATCGAAAGCGGAGAAAAAACGAGACCCGAATGATCCGATCGTAGGCGAGTTCAATCGTCTGCAGGAAAAGTCTAAGGAAGTCGACGGGATGTTAACTGAGGAGATCCGCGCGCTCTTGAGAGAAATCAAAGCCTTTAAAGACAAAATCAGTGATAATAGTAAGCTCTTTGTCGAGTATTCCCGTGAATTTAACGACCTTCATGAGCTCAGCTCGGCGGTTGAAGCCGCCTTTAACGCTAGGCGTTAGAAGTTCTGTTTCCAGTTAACGACTTTCAATGGTTGGCTCGCCAGAGCGTTTTTCAGGTTGCAGCTATTATAGGCAACAGTAACGGAACCGCTGACGTTCGAGTCGCCGACATCGTTTTTACCAGCAAGGATTTGACCCTGGATGTTCTTGTTATCGTTTCCACCGCCGGTTGTTGTAATCCTCCCGGTTGCAATGATGAGTCCATTCCACGTAATGTTTCCGGCTAGCTCAAGATCGCCCTTGACGAGCAGGATGCCATACCCGGTGACATTGTTGAGCTTTAGCGCATCATCCGCTTGAGTGCCTATCGCGTCCGCGTAAACCGTCACAAAATTTGTTGAGCTCCCATAAGTAGTATTCTGAGCGTCAGCCGTCAGGGTGTAAGTGGCGCCGGCGCTGAGGGTATTTACATAGGAGTCCAGGTCGAGATTCAAGGGGCCGTTCTGCGCTGTCGATGGACTGCCGGTGAATGCCGGGTTGCCGTTTGTCTCTGTGGTTGCCGGATCCATTGTATATATGGGCGCTAACGCCGTGGCGCCACAAGTGCTGCTATCGTTGCCACTGATGGCGATCGAATTGCCATTGACCGTTATGTTGTCTTTGGAGTAGATCGTCGCGGGGGTAGGCGTGGAATAGAGCTG
>DASYUV010000150.1:0-18174 GCA_036000865.1 Binatia bacterium
GCGTTCGTTTCCACTGGCGATGTGTTTAGGTCTGCTGCTTTCTCAGGGCTGCGCAATGCTTCAACATCCTCCCGCGTCCACCGAAACGACCGCACAGCCAGAGACCACTGAACCGCCGATTAAACAAACTCCCGCTGAGCAGGGGAAACTGCCACAAACCGGCGGAGCTTCGTGGTATGGGCCGCAACATCAAGGAAAACGGACTGCCAGCGGAGAGATTTTTGATCAAGGGCTGTTTACGGCCGCGCATCGGACCCTGCCCTTCGGTAGCAAAATAAAGGTTACGAATTTAGCCAATGGAAAATCGGTGGAAGTAAAGATTAACGATCGCGGACCCTTTGCAGAAGATCGTATCATCGATGTATCGCAGGCGGCGGCAAAAAGTCTAGAGATGTTGCCATCGGGCAAGACAACGGTCCGACTCGAACTGCCATCGGACCAAGAGAAATGACCAATACAGTTGACGCTATCAGTCGGAAAATTTAGAAGAGCGGAGTGACCGGAGCCCTTGAACGAGTTCCGGCTTTAAACGTTTCGAACGGAGCAAAGCGGTTGAACGACTGGAACGAGCCTCACTGTTAATAAATAGTGGTGGAACGTTTGGCCCGTATTGAACGGGCCATCGGTATACCCGGCAGTATAACGATGGAGAAGAATGAGCCTGTCGCTTCGACGCGTCAGGTCTGAGGAACGGCCCAGCGCACTTTCCCTGCGGCGATCTCGCGAAGCGCAATAACAATATCTCGGTTCTTCGAATCTACGAGCGGCTTGGCACCTTTTAAGAGCTGCTTTGCTCGTATTGACGCGAGCAATACGAGATCAAAACGACTCGAAACTTTATCCAAACAATCTTCAACGGTTATTCTTGCCATAGCCACTCACTGTAGGCCCCCGGATGGTAGAACACAAGAACAATTTCTGCAGTTTTGCAGTTTCCACCGCCGCGTCCGCCGCCAGTCTCCATAATCGTCAGCGATCCCACCGAGTTAGTCGAAACGGCCCACCGAGCGAGTGCTTCATTTATTTTTCACCTCCATCCAGCCACGCCGGCGCAATTGGGCTTCCAAGTGTGTAAAGTCTTTCCACTCCAGAGAACGTTTTGACGTTTTGATAATTCTCAAAACGTGCAAGTCCCCTCCAAGTTGAATTGTCTGTAATGGCTTGAACGAAGCGTAAGCGATTGAACGTTTGGAACGTACCGATCCCCATGATGAACGGAGCGAAGCGGTTGAACGACTGGAACGTTTGGAACGGGCCTCAGTATTAAATAGCGGTGGAACGGTTTGAACCGTTAGTCTTGACTATTGCCTCGCGCCTCACGCCTATGTGATTAACCTTCATCCATGTATTCTCGGCCGAATCGGAACTGCTCAAACCGTTTTTGTGCCTGGATCTGCTCGCTGGTGGACGGTCCGTCGCACGGACCATAGTAGTCGATGTAGTCATCCGCACCCATTTGCGTTGGCCTTGCGAGATCCGAGGGACCAATCGGTCGCAGTTTCTTGTGGCAGTAGCCGCTACCAACTTCTTGCTTGTCAACAGTGGCCACATTGTAAGTGCCGGCAGTACAGCCAACGAAAGAAACCAGAAAGATAACCAGTGAGGTCGTTAAACGGAAACGGTTCATAGAAATCTCCTTTTTGATCATGGCGTCACTATCTGAACCACTATCAACCCTTTGGCAGAGCTTATCAATTCCCGACGCCTCAGAATAGGCCTTAAAAGCAGGCAGCCTATTTCTCTTTTCGGTCCGCGGTCGGCCGCGCCGAGCAAAGGATTTCCAGACTATTTTTCGCTCCGCGTCCTCGGCGCTGAATCATCCCTAGCTTTCAGACAACATTTTGACGTTTCGATAATTCTCAAAACGTGCAAGTTTCCCCTCCAAGTTGTAATTGTCTGTAACGACTTGAACGGAGCGCAGCGATTGAACGTTTGGAACGTCTGGAACGGCCCGCAGTAGTCAATGAGCGCTTTCGACTACTCCGATTGGAAGAAATTAACCAACTTTTAAACACAGCGTCAAATCTCGGGCCGGCTGATTTGCTATCGATGATAAAAAGTTTATTCTGGATTTGTCGCGCCGCGATTTTTTTTCACCTCTTGAGACCAACGCATAGAACGGAACACGATCTATCAGGTGCCGACGGTTCGTTAAACCCGATCCTGCGAAGACCGCCGATCGCTGAACGCAACTTGCCATGTTACAAGAGACCATCACCTTGATCTCCGCGATCGCTGGACTTGTCGCTGCCGCTGGAGGTGTTTGGGCCGCCCGCGCTGCCCATCGATCGGCCGTTACGGCACAAGAGGCAGCCAGACATGCGGAAAATGTCGATCGTCGTGGACTGCTGAGAGATCTAACGACAACCGCTCACCGTGTTGTTGCGGAATCTTTACAGATAGGTTCGCTCGTCGAAGAATTGAGGACCGAGTATCTAATGCTCCATACTTCCGCCGGGCAATCGGGAAGTTCGAGAGAGAAGCTGCTCATCCAACGGGCCGAAGCAAAGGAGAAGGAGGTATGCCCGTTGCAGGAGGAAGCACGAAAACTGATTGAAGAGCGGGCACAACTTCGCAATGCTTCCGAAGAGGACTTGATGCAATCACTGAGCAAGTTCGACGGCTATCTCGTTCAGGTACTCCGGATAAAAGATAGTCTTGAAAGGGAAGTCGTCGCAACGGCACGTGATAACCGAATTCACCGTGAACGCCGCATCAAAGCTCTCCACCAGCACCGGTAGGGTAATCGTGATGCGAAGCCATGTTACTCAGCTCGCTCAGCTGTTTGAGTCTCCGGCTTACCGTCGCCGGCAGGGCACGGAAGGCGTCACCCACTCAAACGGGCGTCGAGCACGTTGTGAATCTGAGCAATCAAAGAGCAGCCTGCGGGTCGACGTTCACCGGGATTCGCGATGGTTAGGCCAGAGCCGTTTTTTTCTCGGCCAAAATGTGTCGCAACCATGAAACACGAGCCTTTCTATTATTCGCGTGCATGGGACATCGCGTGGAATTTCCGATCATCGTTTGTCACCCCTGGTCATTCGAGCGGCAACCGATCATCGGCACTCGCATTGCTGAACCAACGATCATGAAGTTCTTTTGTAAACATTGTGATCAGATAGTCATAGGCAAGCCCTATCGGGTGGTCAGCGAAGACAATGGCGTTATTTTGCTGAATATGACGGTTTGTGATTCGTGTCACAAACAAGCGAGAGCTCTTGGTTTACATTCCGAAGCCATCCAGAGCGATCCGTATCGTCGCGAAAAAATCGCTTTTCTTTTGTTCCCCCGGGCTCTGAGATAGTCGAAGCACGCGGCAACCTTTCTTCGATAGTCGGTCGGACTGTGACATTGAGGTGATCCGTCTGAACGAGACCGCCTCTCCCCTATCCAAGCTCGAATTCCGGGCTCTGGATGTCGCCGCCCCACATATCGATGGGACTGCCCACTGGATACTCGATCGGCTGATGCGCATCATCGAGACGGCGCTGGCCCCAGCCGAATTCGACGGCAAATCCGCCGGGTGTTTGCACGTAAACGTGTACGGTCTGACAATTGATGTGGCGGCCGGGGACCATGCCAATGGGCGCCTTGCGCATGCGCAGGAAATGATACGAGCGCATGACGTCATCGAGCGACTCCACTTCGAACATGACATGTTGCAGCCGGGGAGATTTTCCCGGCATGCATGGCGCGAAAGCCATGCTGTGATGACGCTCGTTGCAGCGCAAGAAGCACAAACGAATGTGGTCGTCGATGTCGATCCAATCACTGAGGCGAAAGCCCAATACGCCGGTGTAGAAATCATGCGAGCACTGGGTGTCCGCGACCGTGAGCAGCACGTGGCCTAAGCGCAGGACACTCAGATCACGAGTATAGCGCACCGGATTTTTGTCGACCTCGAAGCCATACGACAAAGCGAGCGCGTGTCCGTCGGGATCGTTGAATTCAATGAAATCGGTCACCTGCCGTTCGGCACACTCTTTCGGGCTGCTGCGGCGCCAGTCGATGCGTTCAGCGGTGAGCTTGGTCTCCCACTCGGCAAGCTGTTGACGGTTGCCGACATCGAAACCGATATACTGCAGAGCCGGTTCCGTAGCCGCATAGGCCGCGATGCGATGCGAATACTGATCCGGCCGCAGGTAGGTAACTTTTCCGTCCGGCGATCGGCTGGCGGAAAATCCCAGCAGGTCGCGGGCAAAATTTTCGAATCTTTCGCGATCCGGCACGCCGACCCCGATTTGCATAATATCTTGGATTGTCGTCACGGTAGACCTTCTTTCGTGTTTGTCATTCGATCCCTTACGAGCAACGGGAAGCTATCCTGCGACGAAAGTTCTGTCAAGAATTAGTCTTCATTGCATTCACCGTCTTGAACAGAGCGTAGCGGTTGAACAATTGGAGGGACCGATCCCCGTGATCTCGTCCTCGTGGAATTCCCGGCATGAAGGCCTTCTACCACACGCCGCCGCCCTTTCAGTGAAAAAGTAGTCTGTCCTTAGTATTCGAATTCAGCTAAATAGTGAAATCTAAAGACGCGCAACGGTTTAAAACTCTCATTAGAGAATACCGCTTATGGAACTCACCATCGAGACAAAAATAAAACTCAACGATGGTCACCTAATGCCTCAGCTGGGGTTGGGCGTGTGGCAGACTCGCGCGGGTGCGACCTGTGAAGCAGCGGTGCTTGCCGCGCTAGAAGCGGGCTACCGGCACATCGATACTGCGGCCATGTATGGCAACGAGGAGAGTGTCGGCGCTGCCATCGGAATGAGCGGCATTCCCCAGGAGAACATTTTTGTTACGACGAAATTGTGGAATTCCGATCATGGAAATCCCGAGCGCGCGCTGGACACGAGTCTGCGTAAGCTCAAGTTGGATTATGTGGATCTTTATCTGATCCATTACCCGGTGCGGGAACGCCGGCAAAGCTGGCGCGCTCTGGAAGCGCTACGCACCGAGGGCAAGGCGCGTTCGATTGGTGTTAGCAATTTCACGATCAGGCATTTGACGGAGCTACTTGCCGACACGAAGACGGTTCCCGCAATCAACCAAGTGGAGTTTCATCCCTATTTATATCAGCGCAATTTATTGGATTTCTGCGCCGCCAAGGGCATAGTCGTCGAAGCCTACAGTCCCTTGACCAAGGGGGTGCGACTGAATGATCCGAAGCTTATCGCAGTCGCCAAAAAATATTCGACAGCCGGGCCGCAGCCGGCCGCTTCCTGGTCGCGCTTGCCTCTTGTCGATAGGCTGTCCCGCCATTCGGAATCTAAATCGACGGCGCAAATCCTCATCCGCTGGGCGCTGCAACACGGATTGGTGGTGATTCCCAAATCGGCCAATCGTAGACGCATCTTCGAAGATGCCGATGTTTTTGACTTTGAAATTACTGTGGAGGATACGCAGTTCCTCGATCGCTTCAATGAAAACCTCCGAACATGCTGGGATCCGACTATTATAACACACCTTGAGCGGAAACTTTCCACGCTCGCCTCCGGTGCCGTCAGTTATAGGACCGATCCTTCTTCAAGAATTTCTCCCTAGGGCAACAGGACTTTTCCCTAGACGCAATCTCCGTCTAACAGGCCGCCATCCGAAAGGCTTGGCCGATTCACACATTGGCGAATCGTTGTTAACAGACGCTTCGTCAACGGTTCGTCTTCCTGTACGATCTCACCGCGTGTTTTTGAAAAATCTCGAGCTGATGGGAAGATTTTACGCGACGGTTGGAAAAATTTACGCTTCTGTGCAACCGGGGCAGCGACAACACACCATGGTCCCCTGGCAGTGTCGCGGCACATACCGTTTCCGCCTCGAGTCTAGTACAAGAATTATACAATAAATCCCGCCACATTCTCATTCTGCGTCCACTGCGGCCGCGATGAGTCGGGTCTCCTGTTATCTTTGCAACGTCACCGGACGTTCAAGCATTCAAGGCATCTAGTTTGCTCCTATATAGGTCAAAAATTGAAAAACTCGACGGCTATGTGGACGCCGAACCTTGAGGATTGCCGTCCTGCCGCTAGTCTCCAAATGGATAAAAAGGTCTGGGATAAGTGTGGTCACTGCAACGGTAGGGGTAAAATACAGGTCGGGCTGCGGCCAAAACGACGTTGTCCGGCGTGTGAAGGAATAGGATATATTCAAAAGTCTGTGATCGCCGGCATATCAGTTGAAAACTCGGAAGCCTCAAAAAGTCTTCTAGAGCGGCCTCAGAAATTGAAGACGCTTATCGATAGTAGGAAGCGCGACTAAGCGGCGGTCAACAGTCTTCAGCGTCACGCTCGAACCTCAAGACGCCTATCTTGACAAAGTCAACCAACAACAAAAGAGTTGAGAGATAGCCTCCACACAAAAACAGACGGCATAATTCTTTTTGTCTCGCCACGCCTAAAAATCCTTGCTTTGAGTCAAGAAAATGAGGGTCGTGTCCCCAGAATTTCGAGGCCCCGGAAACCGCGGCCAATCATAACTTTCATAGAACGTTTCGATGTTTCGAGAATTCTCGAAACGTGGAAGTCCCCCACATACATCTTTCCTTGAACTCTTGAAGTTGGATTGAACTGGCTTTCTTCGGTAACGATTTGAACGGAGCAAAACGGTTGAACGTCTGGGACGGACCGCTCCCCATGATCAACGTAGCGCAGCCGTGAAACGACTGGAACGTCTGGAACGGGCCGATCCCCGTGATGAACGTACTCGTGAGGTCGATCGGCGCGTCCGTCGGCAGCCAAACATAGGCATCCTAAATCATAATTAAACCCTGCCGGATGCCCACCGTGACAGCCTCGGTGCGACTAGAAACGCCGAGCTTGGCGAAGATTGAGCTAATGTGGAATTTGACGGTATGGTCCGAAATTAATAGCTTGGTCGCGATCTCTTTATTACCCAGGCCCTCCGCCATCATCCGCAGCACTTCGATCTCTCGTGGGGTAAGAATCTGATCCGCAGGATCGAGTTCTGGTTGTTCCCTGGAGGTGGTTGACAATAATACCGACAGCGCATCAAGGATGTAAGGCGACTAACCCCGCTACGCTCGCTTCGATCGCAGCAACAATCTCTGTGGATGTTGCTTCACGCGGCAGTATCGCTCGCGTGCCGGAACGTAATGCCTCTACTGCCCACGAACTCTCAATATGGTCGGTCAATACGACAAGCGGGCTGATCCCCGACTCGATCGGAAGCGACATCGACTCATCTTCTGACGACTCCAGGTCCAAAATCAGGACGTCCGGTTGTAGTTCCTCAACCTGAGCCGATGCAGTGTTAATAGGAAAACTTCCCACAACTTCAAAAGTAGAGACCGTGGCCAGCAGGGACTCCAGTCCCGCCCGTACTACTTCGGAACTTGCGCCTATTAGAACACGCGTCACGCGGTCCCTACTGTCTTTAACTTAATCTTAAGCACTTCTTTGGCTTCGTTCGCCGATGATGACTTTGACCTCAACGGGTTTGCCACCCCGGATTATGGATATTGATATCGTTTTGCCAATGAGATCTGGTTCGAGAAAGGCTTGCAGCTCACGAATGTCGCTCACGGCCCTACCTTCGAGAGCGACTATCACATCACCCAAAAGCACTCCTGCCTGACTGCCGGGCCCCTCCGGCTCCACGCTCACAACGATTAAGCCCGAATCGGCGGACAGCTTCAGCGCACTCTGCAGGTCTTCCGGAAGTGGTATCGAGTGCATGCCCAGGCCGAGGTAGCCCCGCCCCATGTGTCCCTTCTCCAGCAGATGCGCGATTACACGATTCACTGTGGAAGCTGGAACAGTCAACGCCATATTACGCGATAGTCCTGAGCTGTTAATCCCCAAGACGCGGCCATGAGCATCTACCAACGGGCCACCCGTAGCGCCCGGGTGGAGGTCGAGATCTAAACCGATGAATTGATCGATTAGTCCGCCGCGCCAGCTGCGCCACCTACCACTTAACACACCGACGATGCCGAGTGTGGCGTTGAGACCCCTCCGCGCACCGCGGCCCACAGCAACAAGCTTATGCCGGACGACCGACGACTATTTCTCTCTGTTTGCCTGGAAGAGCTAGATGTTCCGTACACCCGCAGGGCGCTCCGACGCGCTGGAGCCACGGCTTGATTTTCTCGCCATCCGATCGACAACTAACCAGCTAGGTTTAATCGAATTACTTTTCGTGTAGAGTGGAGATGGTGAGCCGATATGATCACAGGAGTCCCAACATGAAACAGCGACACGTTCTCCGCCTGCAGCAAAGTCTTGTCAGAGCAATGGTGCTCGGAGTTTTCAGCACGCTAGTCGGTTTTACACCGCTTCACGGCGCGGAACCTTCGCTCGGCGCCGGTTACGCGCTTACGAAAGGAACGAATGAGTTCGGTCTCTGGGCTGGCGGATCGCCGGACTCCACCGGCAACATCGAGGACCGGCAGCTCCTTTTAGTCGCGCTCCGCTATGGACGAGTCTTAGCCGCGTGGGAGTCAGTCTCTTTAGAATACACTCTGGATATCTTTCCGGCGGCGGTCGTGTTCGAACCGGATCATGCCAGAAGAGGCAGCTCGACGATTTATGGAGCGGGCCTTTCTCCTTTGGGGCTTAAGGTCAATTTTGCGCCGCAGAGCTGGATACAGCCGTTTGTCGCTGCAAGCGTTGGCTTTCTCTATTTTGCACACGATATCCCGCTGCCCCACTCATCGCGCTTCAATTTTACCCCGGAAATTGGCTTAGGCGCGGAGTTTTTTCTCGCGCCGAAAAGAGCGCTGACGCTCGGCTACAAGTTTCATCATATATCCAACGCCAACATCGGTGACAGTAATCCCGGCATGAACTCCCACGTAATCTATGCCGGTTTTTCTTTCTTTACTCCCTGATTGAGCTCTGGTCATCTTATGAATACTGTCGACAAATGCCTGCTCGAGCGCACATGACGAAAGGAGACTCTTATGTGGAGGGACCCTTTCGACAATTTGTGCTTTGTCCTTCTCCTGATAACCCTCCTTATGATCCAGCATTCGGTCAGCGTATTTGCCCCTGCAGCGCACGGCAGCGCAATAGAATCCCCAGGCTTCGGCTTTATGTTGGACGCGAAATTTCCGAGCAGTTTACCGGCAAAGTTCAGTCGAGTCGCAGTCGTTCTCAATGACGCGTGGCACCGCGGCTTGATTTTCAACGAATGGTTGATGGAGTACAACACGTCGCAGTGGAAAATCTTTAGCGCATCGAGCCCAGCCGAGACGGATCTCATCGAAGCAAAATTTCACGTGGTCAACGCTGAGGTGTTCACGGAGGCTATGAGGGAGAACGCGCGTGCAATCACGGAACTTGCCCGCGCCGAAACATCGCTTCAGGCAGCGCAGACGATCGTCAAGGCCAATCTAGGCGCCCAATTGACAACCGTCAGGGAAGAGATACGGGATGCAGAAATTGATGAACAAAGTGAAAAGGCTTTCTCTACCGTGCCGTTCGAAACGATTAAAGCGAATCTGGATCATTTGATAGAGATCCTGCACTTGTCGAAAACTTGAACGGGCTCGAATCGCTGCAGACGCACACGGCTGACTTTGTCGGTCGGCTCCAACATGTCGATCACGCTTCATGCGGCCAGCGGAAAAAAGGAACCGGAGTCGTTAAAATCGCGCACACCTCATGCCCAAGAGGATTCACCATCCCGATAAGGTCGGCACCTCGGGACCGCGCTTTAGGCTACCGCAGGCTTGATCGCGCGGCCGGTTGCATGAGTCTCGGACGGTCTTAACTGTCGAGCGATAAACTGCTTGATCGATTCATCGTTGGCAAAGATCTTCTGGGCGCGAGCCGTATCGACTTCGATGGCGATAACATTCGGATCGTCGGTCCGGGCCTCTCGGAACACACCGTTATGGATCATGCGCCGGACGGAAAGCCGATTGTCATCCGTCGGGGTTAAGTAGTGCACGAGATCCGTCTTGTATCGATGCAGGAGAAAAAAGTGCATCAGGCTCATCAGACGCCGGGAACGGTATTTTTTGACCGTGTTCTGGTCTTTGACCGCGAGAAATTTCCGGCTCGCCCGGTCCTTATCGACTCTAAACATGATCTCGGCTATTTTGTCACGGGCTTCGTCGAAAACATTGAGCATCATCTCTTCGGACCCGGCCCATCTCTCTTTCAGCTCGACGCTGAGATCGCCGCCGGTGTAAAGGCCTTGGCTAGTCCAGTGCTGCCCCCACATGCGAAGCCAACGTTCAAGCACACTGGTCGGCACTTCAACAACCTTTCTGTGCTGTGTCTCGGTTGATTTTCCGCCCATGGAAGTGGTCGTCAGCGACGGTCCTCTAGCGGCGCGCCGAAACCGGTCCGCCCAACCACCACCGACAAATGTCTGAGGATACTGTGCTGGATCATTGGCCAAGCGGAGCGCGCGCTGAATCAATCTGACGAAACCCAGCACGCCTTCTTCCCGTAGTGCCCGCGCCAAGCGGCCGTTCATCAGGGCTTCGGTTTGGTGACCGCCGTAAGTGATAAAGTTATAAACATAGCCCATCTTGCCCAACTCATGGGCATAGCTTCGGATCTGGTCATCGGTGAATCCCCAGGCATCCCAATTCCAAGACGGCGAGAGATTGTAGGCCAGCATCTTGCGCGGGAACACCGCATGAATTGCTTCGGCCCAGTCTTTGTCGTCTTCCAGGTCCGGTTTAGCGGTCTCACGCCACACCAGGTCGGCGAAAGGCGCCATTGCCAACCCGCGACCAATCGCCATTTCCCGCCCGCCGGTAATCTGATAGAAACCTTCCGAGGTTCTCGGCAAATCCCAATCCCAAAAAATATCGATGTCCATGGACTTTGCCCGCGCTCGCGCTTCCTCATGCGATACGGCATTGGCAAATTTCCTCCACTGGTCGATCGGCATCGGCAGCTTGGTCTTGTTTTGCTGCCGCGTTTGCATGACTTCGGCGACGGCATCGGCATACGTCTTGAGCCCGGCTTTTTCCGCCCAAACCTGGCGGACTCCCGCGAGCACGCTATCCACCGTCTCTTCGGTGACTTTTTTGATCATGATCTCAAGGGCCGCCAGTTCTTCGCGAAATTTGCGTTGACCGGCTCCTTGGTGACGGGCCTGCTGGCGTAGCCGTTTCAAAATCGCCACTTCCTTATTGATCTTCTCGATGCCTTCGGCAATCCGCTTGGTCAAGCGTTCTTGTTTCAGCCATTCGCCCGCGGTCTTATACGCCTCTTCTGAGATCCTGTGGAGCAGGTGTCCATTGATCTCCCTGAATCCCTCCTCATAGAACTTTCTAATCACTGCGAGAGTGACGTTCTTGAACGGAACGATCTGAGGATGGGTGGCCCCATAAACGAATGGATGATCCCGCTCGTCATCCAGGGTATCGATAGCCGTCGCATCGTGAGCATCGGTCCTGGCAACAATCACCCCCGGCACTTTCATGACGTCAAACTGCAGACGCGCTGTATTCAGACGCGAGATTATTTCGGCGGTAGAAACAAGAACCTTTTGTCCTTGATGTCCACAGACCTTGCATCCCGAACGTTGGTCTTCGATATGGATTGCGCCGATCTTGTTCTCGACAAATTTCTTGACCAGATTACGAATATGATGCTCGCCCCCGTGTCCCGTATCCCCATCGGGAATGATCATGGGCGGGTTGAACTCGATGGCGGGCGTTTTCTTCCGTTGTAATGATGTCATCCTGATCCGGTTGGACCGTTGCACCTCATCTTGATGCAACAAGGCCCGCACCCACGAACCCCCTTCCTTGGGGACGCGGTCCAACGCATAGTTGGCGAGGTCTGCGCCCGGGTCCTCGGATTCCGATCCCTTGGCGGAAGTTGCCCAGCCCCCAAGATAAAGAACTTTGATGCCTTCCATCACCGCTCGCACCGCTCCCGTCGGCGAGAAGGGGCCATAGGTTGTCTCCTGTTTTCTTTCGACGAAAAGCCGCTGCAGATAATCGTGCATCTTGTTAGCTGATTCTCTGGCGATCGTATAATTCTCCTGCAGGCTGCCGCGAAGCGACACTACCTCGAAGGGAGTGTGCAGACGGGTAATGTGGCCGAACCTCTCGCTGTGAAACCAAGTCTCCGTCTCGCGTAACTCTTTCGCCCACTCCATGGCTTCATGATCGCGCCGTGCGTCTAGTCGGGTGATTTTTGCAGGCATGCTGAGTGCCTCCTAAAATGAGGGTGCGTTAAGATCCAGGACTTCAGACGAACACTTTCAATCGCGAATTACAAGAAGCCGTAAGAGTCCTAGGCGTTAAAAATGCGTTAAAAAAGGGACAGGCTCAGCCCGTCACCTTTTCTCCTCCGACCCTTTTTAGCTAATCCTTGTTAATTGCCCCTAGGGCGCTTGCACTTTCATGCGCCGCTTAACGGTATGACCCCATGTCACCCCGAACCAATCGTTGCTCTTCAGAAATATTTTGTGGTCGTAACGTAAGTGTGTCGAGAAAAAAGCAAGAGAATCGAAAGATTGTAATGATTGTTGTCGTTGTGCCTGATCCCGGCCTTTCCTTAGTTGCGGCGCAATGGCTTTGGCGGTGCATCCTGGTTGGCTCCTACGCGCTCGTATTCGGAGATGACCTGGGCGCCCAGTAACAGCAACGTCGCCGCGACATCCAAGCTCAGTAGCACCGCGATTGCCGTCGTCAGTGATCCGTAGACTAGACCGACCTGCGACAGAGTGGCGAAGTACCAGACGAGCAGATGGCGGGTGAGCTCCCAAAGCAGTGCCGCCGTGACGCCGCCGATCAGCGCGTGCCGCAGCGACAGCCGTCCCACCGGCATGACCAGGTAGACGGATGTGAGAACGAAGATTTCTCCGCTGAATCCGAGCAAATAGAGAAGCACGCCAGAAACGCCGCCAAGGGACCAGCTACGCCCAAAAAAATCGACGCTTTCCTGGCCCATCGCCTGCAGGCTACTGGAGACGAGTGTCACCAGCAAAGCGCCGAGTCCCAGGAACAAGATGTAGCAATAAGGAAGGAGCGCAGAAACGAGAAAATGGCGCCTGCGGATGGCGACCCGGTGAATGAAAATTACTGACATTGCGTTCTCCAGAACGGTGAACGCGAGGGAGCTGAAAAATATCATTGTCGCCAATAGCAGCCAGCCGATGACGTCGCGATGGTCAAGAAAGTTCGTCAGCTCAGACACGATCAATCTGGATTGCCCCGGAACCAGCCACTCCAGGTAGCGGCCGAGGGTATCGAGCAACTCCGCCTGATCGATAACGTAGGACAGCGCGATGACGGTAAGAATGAGCAGCGGAACAATAGATAGCAGCGCGTAGTAAGCGACGGCGCCCGCCAAAAGAAGTCCCTGATTGGAACGAAAGCCCTTCAGCGTCTGGAGCGCGAAAGCACCCGGATGCTTCAATACCATGCCCGGGCCAGACATAACAAACAATCGTTACAAACTTTCTCGATCTCGTTCCTTCTCACGAGGCGACAAACGCGACACAGACCCCAAAGCTCACCGCCATTAGCTTTGGATTAGGGGATACGGGTCTACTCAAGTAATGGCAGCCGCACTCGATGGTGTGAACGGATCTCCACCGTTGAGGCTGAAAGCTTTGACTATGGCGTCAATCTCCGAACCGTCCAGAACTTCTTTTTCGAGCAACTTCTCCGCAACTTTATGTAGCAGACGGAGGTTCGTCGTTAAGAGGTCCTTAGCCCGCTGGTAGCTCTCCTGGATAATGCGCCTGATCTCAGCGTCGATCTCAATGGCCGTGCTCTTGGAATAGTCTGATTTCTGGGTAAAGTCTCTTCCCAAAAAAATCTCTTCGTCTTTTTTGCCGAAAGTCATGGGCCCTAGCTTTTCGCTCATTCCCCACTCGCACACCATCCGGCGCACCAGATCCGTGGCTTTCTCGATATCGTTCCCCGCGCCCGTCGTGATGTGCTCGAGCACGAGCTCTTCGGCCACGCGGCCGCCAAACAGGATGACCAAATTATTGAGCAGATACTCTCTCGGGTAGGTATGCATTTCATCCACGGGCAGTTGCTGCGTCAGACCCAAAGCCATGCCGCGGGGAATGATCGTCACTTTGTGGATCGGATCGGCGCCCGGCAGGAGCTTCGCCACCAAGGCATGCCCGGCTTCATGATAGGCCGTATTGCGCTTTTCTTCGTCGCTGATAATCATGCTGCGCCGCTCGGCGCCCATCATGACCTTGTCTTTGGCCAGCTCCAAGTCGAGCATTTCGACTTTTTCCTTGTCATTCCGAGCTGCCAACAAAGCCGCTTCGTTTACGAGATTCTCCAGGTCCGCGCCGGTAAACCCGGGCGTGGATCGCGCCAGCACGCTGACGTTCACGTCCGTTGACAACGGCACCTTGCGGGTGTGCACCTGCAAGATACCTTCCCGCCCTCTGATGTCCGGTCGTGGTACGACAACGTGCCGATCGAACCGCCCGGGACGGAGCAACGCCGGATCCAATACATCAGGCCGGTTGGTCGCGGCGATAAGAATAACTCCCTCGTTGGACTCGAATCCATCCATTTCCACCAGCAGCTGGTTCAACGTCTGTTCCCGTTCGTCATTGCCGCCACCGAAGCCGGCTCCGCGGTGACGCCCGACCGCGTCGATTTCGTCGATAAAGATGATGCAAGGCGCCTGCTTTTTGCCCTGAACGAACAGATCACGAACACGAGATGCACCGACGCCGACGAACATTTCTACGAAATCGGAACCACTGATGCTGAAGAACGGGACTCCGGCTTCGCCCGCGATGGCACGAGCCAACAGGGTCTTGCCAGTTCCCGGCGCCCCCACGAGCAAACACCCTTTGGGAATTCTGCCGCCAAGTTTCGTGAATTTTTTCGGATCTTTTAGGAATGCGATGATCTCTTGGAGATCATCTTTGGCCTCATCCACGCCGGCGACGTCGCTAAAGGTTACGCGGTGTTGATTCTCCGTAAGCAGTTTTGCCCGGCTCTTGCCAAAGGACATCGCCTTACCGCCGCCCACCTGCATCTGGCGCATAAAAAATATCCACACGCCAAGCAGAAGCAGCATGGGAAACCAGTTAAGCAGTAGCACCATGTACCACGGCGAGTCGCCCTCGGGCTTTGCGGCGATTTTCACGTCCTTAGCCCGCAATGACTTCACCAGCTCCGGATCATCCGGCGCAAAAGTTCTGAACTGTTCACCGTTCTTGTATTTGCCCTGAATATTCTGTCCTTGGATCACCACCTCTCGAACGCCGCCGCGCTCCACGGCCCCCATAAATTCGCTGAAAACAATTTCCGGTTCGCGCCGGTATTGTTTGCTAAAAACGCTGAAAATCCCAAACAAAACGAGCGCCAACACCAACCCAAGTGCAAGACGTTTTGATGATTGACTCAAGAATTCCTCCGTTCAGGGAAAACCCCTCTCGCATCGCCGGTATTGATACTAGCTCTTTCGGGTACAGAAGGATACCATCGATGGTTTGCACCGATCGTTCTAAACTTCGAACCAATGGCATTCTCTTTCAGTGTCAGGCAAACCTTATTATTGGCGAAGCAACAAAATAGCAATAACGTTTGCCTGACCCCGCAAATGCCTCGTGACCCCGCAAATGCCTCGGGGTTGATAGTAAAGAGTTGTGAGGGTTAATTAAAAAAATGCCTGGGAGATGCACACAGTGTGGATCGAGAACCTACCTGGGCCGGACAACGATACAAACCGATCTGCTCGAGATCCGTAACGTCCCCTGCACAATTTGCCAGGAATGCGACCATGAGCAAATCGGCTATCAGGTCCAAAGGAGGATCGACAAGCTAGTGGAACGAGCAGCCAAAGGGAAACTAAAGGATCGAGTGGTGACAATATGAGGGTGTTACAGCGCAACGCCTTTTGAGGCGTCTATTCCGCAGGAGAAGTGAAGGGTGAAGGTGAAACGGTCAGTGAACGGCTCGAACGTTTGGATTATGAATCTTACGCAGCGAAGTAACTACCAACAAAACACTTGATCCTGATGAACCCACGAGTTGAACGAGAAAGGAATAAAGAAATTCATTTCACAGGAAAGTTTTTGTCTCTTGCAACCTGCCTTCTAATGGCTGAGCCCTTTGGGGCCCTGCATTTGACCTGGTAATTTCACAGGGTATGGCGATCGTGAACGTTGAGCCTTTATCGGGCTCGCTTTCGACGGTAATTTTCCCGCCCAGCAACTCGGTAAATTCCTTGGCAATGTATAGTCCGAGTCCGACGCCTTCAAAGGCCCGAGTCTGCGAGCTGTCAACTTGGTGAAATCGTTCGAAGATGTAAGGCATCTCCGCCTTCGAGATGCCAATCCCCGTGTCTGCCACTATAAACTCGACCTTCTTGGCATCGGAAAAATAGCGTACTGATGTTGTGATAGCACCTCTGTCCGTGAACTTTATGGCGTTATTGATTATGTTTTGTAGAATTTGTTTAAGTTTCGGACCGTCAGTTTCAATGTTTGGCAGCTCGCCGGGATAATGCCAAATAAGGCTGATCTCCTTACCCGATTGAGGTTCATACTCTGTTTTTAGTTCGAGAAAAAAATCTTTCAAGCAAACTTGACGGGCTTCCAGTCTGACGCCTTTGCCCTCAATTGACGTTGCGTACAGCAGGCTGTTGATCATGTCTAAGAGATCTTTGGAACGCGCGGCTATCGTATTGACTGCCGTTGTTTGTTGGGAATTGGTCTCTCCTAATACTCCATCTTTGAGCAATTGGGTGTAGCCCATGACAACGTTGATCGGCGTCCTGAGCTCGTGTGAGATGACGTTTAGAAATTCATCCTTAATTTTGTTCGACCGGCTCATCTCCTCGTAGAGCTGGGAATTGTGGATCGCTATCGCGGCTTGGCTTGCAAGGGTCGTGAGGAACTTCACTTCTTCGCCACTAAATGCGTGCTCTTCCTTGGTAAAGAAGGTAAGAAACCCTAGGACTTCGTTCTTGGCAACCAAGGGGACTCGCAGATAAGAGACTAAGCTGTTTTTGCGCAGAAAGTCAGATTGCTGCGATCGCGGGTCGGTTTGCGCATTGAGAATGATCACAGGGGTGTAATTCTCCGGGGCTACCTTATCAAGACGGATACGTCTTGTGATCACCGCCTTCCACTCCTTTTCGTCAAGGTTGCGGCAGGCGACGGGCTCTAGCTCGCCGGTTTTCCTATTCACCAGGGTGACGGTGGTGACGGCGTAGGGCAGAAAGACATCGATTTTTTCCAAGAGCACGTCTAAAACGGCTTGCAGATCCAGAGAAGAAGTTATGGCCAGCTCAATTTCCCGCAGGGCCTGAAGCCGCTCGGCTCCGATCTTCTTCTCGTTTCCCACCTTCTCCGCGAGGTAACCATAAAACAGCGACGTAATGAACATGAACGGAATACGGACCAAGGAAGGGGAAGTCCAGATCGTCGTTCCGGCTTCGGCTGGGGCGACAAACAGAATCAGGTCTATCGCGCTCAACACTACACTGGCGCTGATGATAAGGAAGAGGTTTTGCCCTACGGCCGCCAGGAATAAGATGAGAAAGTAGAGAAAAAAAATGTCGCTGCCGAAGATGCCTTCGTACCAAAGTCCGAACGCGATCCAGGCGATATCGAAACAGATAATGAGTCCCAGAATGATCGGACGCATCAGGCGGTATTCGGAAAACTGGGAGACGATTACGTTGGATAGGAGTGCCGTGGCAATCAGGGCAAGCGAAAGGGTGGACGCGCCGGGCTGCCCCTCAAAGAGAAATAGATAGGCCGCCGCAATGACCAGGACGTATCTGAGGAGCAGAAAAGTTCGTCCTTCGTTGTGGCTGCGAGACTTTTTCCTGGGGGTCATAGGTGAATCATTCTCTTAAAGAAACTCGGTCTTTCTTGCCTTTTCCGGATCTTTTAAAAAAGCCTGCCGCCGCTGCGTAAAATCTCTTCCTGGTGCAGTTAGTCCATATTATAACCGATCTCTTCCTTCTCATCCATTTTCTTATTATTCACCTCGTTCCATGTCCGCTGGAAGTTTTTGGAAGGAATGGGAACTATTTGCACGGAGCGAAGCGGTCGAACGACTTGAACGTTTGAACCTTGAACCTTTGAACGGGCGTTAGGCTGTCGCGGTAGGAACCGCCCTCGCGGGCGGCCCCCCGCACGGATCCGGACGTGCAGCATTACTGCATCCGGCTCTTGCCTTAGGTAATAACGCCAAAGCGCTGCCAGGGATAAGGATGACACACGTGAGTTTGCGGGACC
>DASYUV010000151.1:0-5016 GCA_036000865.1 Binatia bacterium
CCCGGGACATGCTTACTGAGGTGGCGCGCGATAGTCCGACTGTAGGCATCAAATGCACCGCCAGCACTGAAGGCCACGATCAAACGGATGGTCTTTCCCTTGTAAAAATCGTGTGTCGCCAAATACGCTGGGCTCGCCAGCCAAAGGACGCCGACAACGGCGAGCCACACAGAGGAAAGTTTGCGTGACATATTGGAAATTCCTTTATGCCGATTGAATTCTTGCTAAGTCCGATAAATCAGTGCTGAAGATCCTCCGCACATGAACCCCTGGCTGTACGGTCATCTTGGGCATGCCGCCATATACCCCCAACCCAGTCGAGCGTCCGTGGGAGACTTGTTCAACTCCTGCGTCTACCTGAGCTAAGACTGCCGGACTCCTTTAAAGCACAAACCCGGGTGGGAGATACGAATCAAATATGTGACCGAATTTACCAATCCAGCCCCGTATAGGCCTGCCAAATGAATGGTTATTTACTACAGCCGTCAACGGAAATTGCCAGGGTTTTCAAAACCAGCCTGCCCCCTTTTTTCCGCCCTGGGAAGTGAAACCCGGGCCGGCGCTAATGTAAAACGATTAAGGATGTGACCGGATCTGGACACCTAGCCGAAATTAGTGTCGGCTAAAATAGAGTAAAACCAAGCTAGGCGTCAAGCAAAATCGCGATAGACTTCTGCAAGTCACTCCGGCGCGAAAAGCAAGCTCATCATGAATTGTAGAGATTCCAGACCATGAGAGAAACAAGAGCTGCTAACATGGTCGCGAAAAAGACTACATCGTTCATGATCTTCCTTTCTATCTCTGCTTCCAGCTCGCGAAATCCACCAACGACTTGGAACTCTCTATGCGCGTGTCACGCTTAGCGACAACACTCGCTGCCATGGCGTCATCTCTCGGTGTGGAAAAAACCGTGAAAGTAACCTGATGATTGCTTGCTTCATAACTTTCTCCTTCCTCACTACGATTTTTTTTCTGAACGGCGCCCATTCGAACGAGCAATTGCGGTGCCAATGCGAAAAGCTGTCCTAGGCAAAACTAATTTGCCGGAGTTGCGGGGGATTTGATCGATAAATTCTCGCAACTACGTGAAGGAAAAAGCGGACGCTGTATCTTTTGTTTACGGCGTTCGCAGTGAGTGAAGCGATCGGAAGGGCCAATCCATCAAGGAAAACGGCACATTGCGTTCACTGTAAACGGCGTTACCCAGCCGTTAACTTCGTTGACCGCTACGTATCTTTCTTTTGCATGATATCTACTGGTTCCTAGTGCTGTCCGCGGGTGGTTCCGGTTTGGCATGTGTCTGCGTGCTCTAATGCCTTCGAGCGCCGCGTAGTCCGCTACGAAATGGAGGGTGCTTTCTTCTCGAAGCACAGAGTATGATGCCAGCGGAATCGGTTGATTTCTAGCCAACCTCCGAAGCCGGCGCCGGTCGCCATGGTTTGGAGCTCTGATGACGTTTCCGGAAGGTCATTAAGCCGGATGTGATCGCAAAAGGCGTCCAGCGCCTCCGGCGACAGCGCGCGCCACGCGGCCCGTAACCAGCCGCAATAACGATCCAGGTAAACTGAGAGATTTTCATCCTCGTCTCTCATCGTATCGACCAGGATCAAGATTCCGTTTTCGTGAAGCCGTGCATAAGCCAATCTAAAAAAAGACGCTTTGTCGCCGGACGCCAGATGGTGAAGCGCAAAGCTGGAAAAAATAAGATCGAATTGCTCGCTAGTCGAGTTCAAGCCCTCAAGGAGGTCGCCCTGACGCAACTCGACGGGGCAAGCGAGGTATGAGAGATTGCGTCTGGCGTGAGTGAGTGCCTCCAGGGAAAGATCGTAGCCGAGATACCGTCCAAGCGAACGGCCCCGTAAAGCCATCGCCAGGTGCCGAGCGCTGCCGCACCCGAGGTCGAGGACATTAAACAAGCGTGTTTCATAACGCTCGGCTAAGAATCGTTGCACATCCCGGTAGATCTCATCGTGAAACATGTAGTTACGATCAAGCATTTCATCATAGATAGGCCACTTATCGAAAAAACTTTCTCTTACAGTGGAATCCGTCACGGTCTTGCTCTTTTTGTCGCAGTACAGAGATATCAGCACTGCTCCCTATAATGAAGTCAAAGGCAAATCGGGCACAGATTCTTTATATCGCCACCACTACTTCCTGACAATGGCCCCCGCTTTCAGCTCGTCGAGTGTGTGGCTGACCTCCGACATTCCCGAGGAAGTGGGATGGGGCAGCTTGAGGTAAGAAAATGCCCGGGTGGAGAGAACACGGCCCGCGCCGTCAAGGTGAAAATTCAGGGTAGCCCAACCCAACGTTCGAAGTATTCATAGTAAGTTCGTGCGTTCTTCTTCTCGCGGTCGCTTGATGAATTAATACATGGCCGCATAATAATGTATTGGAAGACGCAAGAGCGGCAGAAGGCTATGGGGCCAATGGCTACAATCATCGTTTTGTATTTCGTGATGTCCATCGGCCTCACCTTTGGATCTCGGTGCGAAGCGATAAGCAGTCAGCAAGATCAAGAAAATACAAGCGCTGCAGCGTCAGGGTCCGAATCATCTTCCGGCGGGCAAAGACCTCCCGCCGAAAAGTCAGGGAAAGAGCTGAGCCTTTCGGAGCTGGTTGAGACCCTACATCAGCAGGTGAATGAGTTTCGGCGCGCGCAGGGTCTTAAACCGCTCACGTTTAACCCTATCATCAGCGCGCAAGCCAGAGAGCACAGCGTCGACATGGCCCGGAGCGGAAATACGATCAGCCACCGCCGGTTCGATGAACGCCTGAAAGAGATACGGGAAAAACTCCCTTACCGGGGTGCGGCGGAGAACGTAGCGATCAGCGTCGGGTACGAAAACCCGGCGCGAGAGGCAGTGGAGGGCTGGAAGAAAAGCCCGGGACATCGTAAGAACATGCTCGGAGACTACAGCCTGACGGGGATCGGCGTGGCGCGAAGCCAGCAAGGCCAGTACTTCTTCACCCAAATCTTTTTAGAGCCGTAAAAAAAACCCGGGAGCGATTTAGACCGCTCTTTTTCTGGCGTCGAGCGACTCCTCTCATACGACCAGCAAAGCGCTCCCGTGGTCGCTTAATGAATTAGATAGATGGCGGCATGTCCCATGATTACCTTGTCCGAAGTCTGAATCCTTCGTAAGCGAGATAGCCGGCAACGACAAGAGCAACCCAACTTATCCACATTGGAACGGACCAACCCGCGACGATTGCATCCCAACCATAAAGAACTCTCAATAAATGAAGAAGGCCTATAAGCAAGAAAATAATTCCGGTCGCAATGTTATAGTTGTTTTGATTCATTGCTTACCGTTCTCGTTTCCCTAACACTGAATCCATTTCTTAAGATCCCAAATAAAAAAGCGCGGCTGGGAAAACCCAGTCCGGGCTAATGTAGAGCGAATCAAAGATGTGATTGGATTTACAAATCCAGGGTGTTTCGTCCGCGGCTGCTCAACAAGCACAATGTCCGCCTTTTCTTTTCCTTCAACTGAGTCGCAGATTCTTTATATCTCCACAACTACCCGCCCGACAATGGCCCCCGCTTTCAGCTCGTCGAGTGCGTGGCTGACCTCCGACAGGGGGCGCTTCTCGATCGGGATGGGCTGGAGTTTTCCCTCGCGCGCGAGCGCCACGACCGTTTTTAACTCGGCTACGGTACCGAGGTGGGAGCCCTGGATCGTGAGCGCGCGTTGAATCGTCGCCACTACTGACAACGGAATCTCGCCGCCGTACAGGCCGACTAGGATGAGACGGCCGCCCTTGCGCAGAGCCCCGAGTGCAAGACTCGCCGTCTCAGTGGTGCCTACCAGATCCAGTGCGCCATAGATAGGGCCGGCGATCCGCCGGAGCTTCTCCACGGCTTTGGCATCGCGGCTGTCGAGCGTAGCGGCAGCGCCCGCCTTCCCTGCCGCTTCCAGCTTGGCGGCATCGACGTCCACCGCAATGATGCGCTCGTGGCCTATCGCCCGCAATATCGCGACAGCCGACAACCCGAGCCCGCCGGCGCCGATTACCGCCACCCAGTCGTCGGGCGGAATTGGATTCAGCTTGGACACGGCGGCATACGCGGACAACCCCGAGCAGGACAAAGTCGCCGCCCACGCCGGATCGATGCCGCTTGTGTCGATGAGATACCGCGGGTGAGGGACAAGCAGATGATCGGCGTAGCCGCCTGGACACTGAATGCCGATGCAGCGTGGCGCCATACAATGATTGTCCATACCCTCGCGGCACCGCGCGCAAGTGCCGCAGCCCGTCCACGGGTACACCAAGCGATCCGCTCCGATTGGCACATCGCCGGCGTCGGGCCCCGCAGCGATGACCGTACCGTAGGGTTCATGGCCGAGCGTCACAGGCGGATTCATCCCGCGCTCGCTCATGTACAAACGCTTGCCGCCACCCAAATCGAAGTAGCCGTCCCGGATGTGCACGTCGCTGTGGCACACCCCGCAGTACTTGAGTCTGAGCAGGACTTCGCTGCCGCTCGGCTTCGGGGTCTCGCGCTCCGCTCTCCGCAGAGGCTTGCCCCATTCGAAAACGTCGTAGCTAAGCATTTCACCTTCGACGACCAAAACTGCACAGTCGAGCAGAGGTTATTCGAACCGGTTACCAGGCGTCAAGGTCAAAAGGACCTGTGGTGGACAGTCTGAGTTACGCTAATTTTGTTAGCGCCTGCCCGATTGACTTGCCAGATAAAAAAAGGCCGGGTGCGCGAATCCACTCCTGGCTCATGTAAGACAAATCAAAGATATGACCGGATTTACCAATCCAGCCTTCTTGGCTACCGGCGTTCAAAAAGTACAATATCCCCCTTTTGTCCAAAATAAGTTTCTGCAAATTCTGATCAAGACAATTCCGCCAACTCACAAAGTGTCTGCGCAGCCAAACTATTCCTTCTCCCCTTGCGGGAGAAGGCAAGGATGAGGGGTAATCTATCTTATCACCCTCACCTTCATCCTCTCCCATCAAGGGAGAGGAAAATAAACTACGGAGGACCTCGAAATCAAG
>DASYUV010000152.1:0-40823 GCA_036000865.1 Binatia bacterium
GTGCTTATCTCGCGACTCAGCCGCCA
The DNA here is from genome assembly GCA_036000865.1 of Binatia bacterium. Lineage (GTDB taxonomy): Bacteria > Desulfobacterota > Binatia > UBA9968 > UBA9968 > DP-20. Next base: position 27 of record DASYUV010000152.1, read on the forward strand.
GCGCGATTTAGCCTGGTACCCGGCCGCGGCATACGACTTACAACGAGAGAATGAAATTCAAACGAGAAAAGGAGAAAAAATCCCATGAAGACACGAAAAGAGCAGCGTGAAGAGCTGGTGAGAGAGTGCAATCGCGAGAAGGCATCCGAGAATGCGCGCCTACAGCGATTGGATTTTTTGAACAATGTCATCGATGACATTACCGCACTCGATGCGTTCGAGGCCGACAAGTCCGCGTGGGAAAAGGACACGGCAGCGCGGGAAAAGAAAGTCGATGGGCTTAGAGTGGAAGAAGAGAGCCTGGAACGATCGCTTCGTAATCTACGAGCAGCCCTTCAGCCCGAGAAAGAAAAGCTTCGCGACTGGGGCGATCGGGACAAAGCGGTGACAGCGAGAGAAGCCGCGGTTGCCGCGCGGGAAGAAAAAATGGCGGCACGGGAAGAGCGTGCTCGTGAGATCGCGCAAACAATCGGTTCATTCACCGGACTCGATTCGTGATTTTTTTCCCAGCTGGCGGGGGTAGGCTAGGTAAGGGTCGGGTCGAGATCGTGCCGTTTAAAACCAATTGTGAGAGAAAAATTTTGAGCGAGCCGGGGAAAAATCCGTTTGATTTGCTGGTAGATCAGATTCGCGCCATTTGAAGAGGATCGGATGAGTAGCAAGGTCGTCTCCATATCGCCCGAGAGCATGTCGGCTAAGACAACCGGCAAATCCGCCGGCGCTGACATTTTAGCGCGGCTTGAAAGGCTCGAAGATTCTTTCCTAATCGGCTTGCAAGATATCCGCGCGATCAAAGCAGAGCTAAAAAAGCAGACCGAGACAACGCCCGGCCTTGAGAAATTGTTAGACGCAAAAAAAGTGGCTGAGCTTTTCGGCGAGAATGAACGATGGGTTTATCAGCAGGCAAAAAAGAAACAAATACCCTCAATCCGCCTCGGCAAGTATTGGAAGTTTTCACCCTCGGCATTGCAAAGGTGGTTGGAGGGAAAGAATAGCGCTTGACCCCTACATGCTATCATGCTATCAATACGGCATGATTAAATCTCGAAAGGGGGACAAGCCTATGAAGTCAACAGTGTTTCGCCTTGACCCTGAAACTCACAAGACGCTGCGAATAGCGGCGATTGAAGCGGGTATCAGCATGAACAAGGCGCTAACCCAAGCCGTGGAGGCATGGCTTAAAGAGCATCGTAGGAAGGGGGTGAAGAAATGAAAACTTTAGAGGACAAGCAGGTCGAAAGTCGCGTGCAACCGATACCGCGCGGGAGGCATCTTCCTACTTGGATACAACCACGCACCAAGAAAGAGGCGATCGCTAAAATCAATAACGCCACGGAGGAGTGGGGAAAGACTACGGAGGAGTTTCTTTACCGGGTTGGAGGCTGGTTTATCTGGCTGAGGGATAAGTCGGCCCATGGCGAATTTGAAACAGCTGTGAGCGAGACGCGGTTCAAAATTCGCACCGTGCGAAATTTCATGAACTACAGACGCGAGTGCGACATGGTCAATCGATTGCTTCCCTATCATCCTAATCCCAAGGCAGGCACCAAACCGGCAACCGTTGCCGTTTTAGAGTCTCCAGAAATAGAGAGCAAAGAAGAGCTGAAAATAAAGCGTCCACGCCATGATTCCGAGCCGCTCAACTGGAGCGCGGCGGAATGCGCGGAGCAGGTGTTTAAGATTTTCGAGAAACTTACACAAGGGCGCAAAATCGAGGAGGTCGAAAATGTCGCCGAGATACTGCAGGAGTTGATTCGCGACTATATCGAGGGCCGGCAGGAAGACAAGCTCATGATTTCCGGCCATGGAGAGCTGGCCGAGCAAGAGGGGGTGGAGCGATGAGCCGGATGGAACGAAGACGCAAAAGAGGCGACGGCAGCGTATACCTTCGCGGTCGTATTTGGTGGGTCACTTATTCGAACAATGGGGAAAAGGTGTGCGAATCGAGCGGATCCGACAAAGAGGCCGACGCGCGGAAACTACTTAAAAAGCGGATGGGCGAAATCGTGACGGGTCATTTCATCGGACCGGACGCTGAGAAGATTATGGTGGCCGAGTTGGCCGACGATGTTGTGATTGATTACCGGGTAAACGAGCAGGACAGTCTGGATAAAGCGGTGAGATCGGCCAACCGCATCAAGGCCTTTTTTGGCACCGCAAGAGCGCACGCAGTCAAGGGCGATTCGATCAAGAAGTTTATCGCTAAACGGCAAGAGGAAGAGGCGGCGAACGCTACGATCAACAGGGAGCTGGCATTCCTGAAACGTGCTTACAACCTTGGCATCCAGGCTGAGAAGATCATTCGAAAGCCCTATATTCCGATGCTCAAAGAGGACAACATTCGCACTGGTTTTTTTGAATACGGCGAGTTTATCGCTGTGCGCGATGCTTGCCCTGATTACTTCAAGCCAGTCGTGACATTTGCGTATTATACCGGATGGCGCAAGGAAGAGATTCTATCGCTTGGCTGGAGTCAGATAGACTTGCCGGCCGAAGAGATCCGGTTGGAAGTTGGGACTGATAAAAACGACGCTGGTCGGGTCATCGCCATGGACGGCGAGTTGCTGGAGGCGATCAAGGTGCAATGGGAGCGGCGCAAGGTGGCGGCGATCCCCGGACACTCCCCTACTCTGCTTTGTCAGTACGTTTTTCATCGCAATGGGCGGGTTATTGGCGGCAAGAGCGGCGATATCCGCGACGTTTGGGACAACGCGTGTATAGCCGTCGGCTTAGGTCAAATGATCGAGGTGGAGCGCAAGGGAAAAAAGGCGAAGAAATATGTTGGAAAATTCTTTCATGATTTCCGCCGGACAGGTTGCCGGGACATGATTAGAGCCGGCACACCCGAACGAGTCGCGATGATGATTTCGGGCCACAAGACACGAAGCGTTTTTGATCGATATAATATCGTGAGTCCGAACGACCTCAAAGAAGCCGCGCGCAGACGGACGCAGTATGCGGCAGAGCAAGAAGAGAAAGCCCGCAAGGTCGTGGCAATGAATCGTGGCTAAGGGCGTAAGCTACAGATAAGCTACAATATGAGAAACGCGAGACTTAAAGACCTGAGCAAAACGGGCGCTAAGTTATTGAATTTGGTGCCCGGAGCCGGACTCGAACCGGCACGGACCCTTCCGGATCCTCGGGATTTTAAGTCCCGTGTGTCTACCAATTCCACCACCCGGGCGTATCGACAGTAGTCGAATTAATTTCTTAGCATAATTGTCTAGGCCAGAAAATGCGAAGGCCTCCCAGGCTGAGAGGCCCTCCAGACGCTTTTTCGCTGCCTGAAACGCGTCTACACAAATAACGGTGCTAAGACCAAGGTAATCGTGCTCAAGAGCTTGATCAACACGTGAAGGCTTGGACCGGCGGTGTCTTTGAAAGGATCACCGACTGTGTCGCCTACGACTGCGGCTTTGTGCGTCTCGGAGCCTTTCCCGCCGTAAGCGCCGGTCTCGATGAATTTCTTGGCGTTATCCCAAGCACCGCCGCTATTATTAAGGAAGGTCGCCATCAAAATACCGGCGATGGTGCCAACCATGAGCAGAGCCGCTACGGCCTCCGCGCCGACGCCCAAAAGACGGAAGATCAGACCTACCGCAATCGGGGTCCCGACAGCGATCAAGCCAGGCAGAATCATCTCTTTGAGTGCGCCGACGGTAACAATATCGACGCAACGAGCGTAGTCAGGTTTGGCGGTTCCCTGGAGAATGCCGGGATTCTCTTTGAACTGCCGTCTGACTTCATTGATGACGTAGTAAGCGGCTTTGCCCACCGCGCGGATCGCCAGAGCCGAAAACAGAAACACCAGCGTCGCACCCAAGAGCCCGCCGACGAAGACTTCTGGTTTGGCAATATTGACCGAGTCAAGCTTGGCACCATAATGGTGCACCTCGTCGAGGTAAGCGGAGAACAGCAAAAATGCCGCAAGCGCCGCCGACCCGATTGCGTAACCTTTGGTGAGTGCCTTGGTGGTGTTGCCGACTGCGTCGAGCCGGTCAGTTTTTTGCCGGACCTCTTCCGGTTGCCCGCTCATCTCGATGATCCCACCGGCATTGTCCGTAATCGGACCGAAGGTGTCCATTGCCAAGATATATGCGGCGGTTCCCAACATGCCCATGGTTGCAACCGCAGTGCCGAACAGACCGGCATGCGGCACGCCGCTCATGCCACCAAGATAATAGGAAGCGATGATGGCAATCGAAATTACGATGACTGGAATCGCCGTACATTCGAGGCCGACGGCAACACCCGCAATGATATTGGTCGCCGGACCGGTCTGTGACGCTTCGGCAATCGCTTTGACCGGACGGTATTTGGATTCGGTGTAGTATTGTGTGATGTACACGAAGGCTTGCGCCATTAGAATACCGATGACACCGCACAGGAAAAAATAGAACCAAGCCGACGTCGCTTCAGGATGGCCTACGGGGTCCACGGCGAGTAGCCATTTGGCGGAAAAGAAAAAGCCGATCATGGCCAGCGCGCTGGTAACGTAGTAGCCCCGGTTCAGCGCTGCCATCGGGTCTTCGTTTTCCTTACATTTGACCACCATGACACCGACGATGGAGGCAACCAGTCCGAACGCGCGTGCAACCAGCGGGAACAGGATTCCCTTGAGACCGAAGAACGGGTACAGACCGACGCCGAGAATCATCGCGCCGATATTCTCGGCGGCAGTGGACTCAAACAGATCCGCACCACGGCCCGCACAATCGCCGACATTGTCGCCGACGAGATCCGCGATCACCGCCGGGTTGCGCGGATCGTCTTCGGGAATTCCCGCTTCGACTTTGCCGACGAGATCAGCGCCAACGTCGGCAGCCTTCGTGTAGATACCGCCGCCGAGCTGCGCAAAAAGCGCGACGAAGGACGCGCCAAATCCGTAACCGACAATGGTGAAGGGAATCTTTTGCGGGTCGTGCCCTAAAGCCTCCAATAGGGCGTACAGTCCGCCGACTCCCAAAAGACTCATGGCGACAACGAACAGTCCCGACACGGCGCCGCCGCGCATCGCGATTTGCAAGCCCTGATTGAGACTCGACCGAACCGCCGATGCGGTTCGAATATTGGCGCGAATGGAAACCCACATGCCGACATAACCGGCGATGACCGAGCAAGCTGCGCCGAGAACGAAAGAGAACGTCGTCCAAAAAGCCATCTCGAGCGGAGGAGCAGGATCAGCGGGACTGGGCGTCCGCGCGAATGCGTAAAGAAAAAAGATCAGCACTGCGAGAACGGCTGACAGACTGATAATTGTCCGGTTTTGTCGGGACAAAAAGGCCTCGGCGCCCTCTTTGATGGCGTTGGAAATTTCCTGCATCTTTTCCGTGCCAACGTCGTGCTGAATCACATGGCGGGCCAAATAGACCGCAAAGGCCAACGACAAACAGCTAATTGCAATCACAAACGAGATCATTACCCCTCCTCATCCCGAATCAGTTTGTTTTTGTCACTCTGATCGACGCCAAAGATAAGCCACGCCGATACTGACAATGTAAAGCAGCAGCATCGGAACCGCCAAGAGACTCTGATTAATTACGTCCGGAGTCGGCGTCAAGATCGCCGCGATAATGAAGATAGCGACGATCGCATAACGGAACGACCGCAGCATGAAACGGTAGTCCCAGACGCCGACCCGCACCAGAAAAAACGTAAAGACCGGTAGCTCGAATGTCACACCGAACGCCAGCACCATACGAAAGAAAAAAGTGAAATAGTCACCGATTCTTATCGCCGGGCTTACGCCCATCGTTTCATACTGTTCGATAAAATATTTAAACGCCACCGGCAGCACGAAACGATAGCAGAACGACGCCCCGCCGATAAAAAAAAATGTCGCGCACAAAACAAAAGGGATCACCCATTTCCGTTCACCCCTAGACAACCCCGGCGCGACGAAACGCCAAATCTGGTAGAAGATAACCGGGCAAGAAAAAATCACGCCCGCAAAAAGCGCGACTTTGATCTCGACAAAAAAAGCTTCGGTAACACTGGTGCCGATCAGATTTTGATCCGGCTGCAAGTTTTGCCGGAGCGGCGCAACAATAAATCTAAAAATCCATTCAGAAAAAAAATAGCAAATACCGGAGGCAAGGACGACAGCTAGTACCGATTTGAGCAAACACCAACGGAGCTCCTCCAGATGCTCCGTGAGGGTCATTTGAGAATCAGTCGCCACAATCCACTACCACAGACCGAAATTGCAAAAAAGGGGAAGGTGCTAATCCCTTCCCCTTTTTCGTTCGCTAAAACCCGCAGCAAGGTCGAGTGATCCTTACTTGGTCTTTGCCTCCTCTTTCTTTTCTGGTGCAGGAGCCGCGTCCTTCATGGGCTCACCTGGCTTCTGATCACCCGCAGGAGGAGCCGGTTCCGCTGGCGCTGTAGGTGCTGGCGCGGGCGGTGGTGGAGGCGGAGCTGGTTCTTCTTTCTTGCCGCATCCAAATGTTAGAGTAAATGCGAAGAGGGTAATTGCCGACAATAAAACGAGTTTCTTTCCCATCCTGATTCACCTCCTTTCCCGTCACACTTTTACAAAATTTTCTCTGTTAAGAATTTTGTATCGCACAAGTCGAAGGGAGTTTCAAGCGCAAATGCCAGCAAATTTGATCCCCCGTGCGCAGCGATTTCGCTCGATATGGGTGGATAGTTCGGCGGCTTTTGTGCCGACGCCGGAAAATCGTCGATCCAATCGACCTTGCAACCAGCGACAGGACAATGTTCAAGAAATCTTTGCGAACAAACGGAAAACATTTTCATCGAAATTTTTTGCCGAAATGTCGGTACAAAACAATGCCTGACAATTTTTCCCAGCGTGTTGTGACGCAAGCGACGATTCGCGAATAGAACCACGAATCAGCAAGTCTCCCCAACCCGTGCGCGCCTCCATAGCAAATCAAACAGAAAACGCACAACAAATGTGAATAACTTGTTGATAACCACGACGGAGTGCCGGCCGCGAGGCTAAAAGTAGCGCTGCCCAGCGAATTGCCCAATTTCACCGCGATAAATCAACCGAAATTTCCGTAAGTTGCAGTTGGTTTTGAAAAATATGCCAAAGCTGTCAAGTGCTCAAAAGAAGAATTATCGGAGCTCTCGCTGATCGCGCAAAAGGCGCGATTTTAAATATTCGCTTTGCGGCGCTGCTGGGCGATGGTTGATGCGGGCTGCACGGCATATTGTTTCCCGCTGTCAGGGTTCCAATCCATAAACGAGTTTATTCGAACTCTCTTCTTCGCCGCAGGGGAGGCGCGCTGTACGAACGCGTTGCCGCCAACGTTGACTCCCATCAAAGCGGATGTTAGAAATGACAAACTTATTCTTGGAGGCATTCTTTTGTGACAGTCCACACTTCGGCCATAAAGAGACATCGCCAAAGCCTGAAAGCGCGAGAGCGCAACGGTGAAATCAAATCCAGAATTAGATCTTTGATAAAAAAGGCGCGCCAGGCGATCGAGTCTAAGAACGGAGACAATACCGCGCTGCAGATGCGGGCTGTCAACAAGGCGCTCGGAAAGGCCGTGAGTAAGGGAATTATCAAGAATAATACCGCTTCGCGCTGGCTATCTCGCCTTTCACGCTCAGCTGCAAGGACTTGAGCATCGGATAATCGTTCGCTGCCGGTGAGCCCGGCTCACCCTGGCAACAGTTCGAGTTAAAACATCTCCATCACGCGCTGGTGGAGTTCTTTGGCGGCGCGTTCCATTAGCTGATCGCGATTCCCTTTTTGCTCACCCTCCGTCAGTTGGATATCGGTCATCCGTCGAACATCTGAAGCATTCAATGTCCCGGTTCGAAATTCCGACGACGTAGTGACCACCGCCGCTCTGGATCCGCCGTGCACCTCGGTGAGGCGCATGCCCTGTCCACGCCACAAAATTTCATTGGGCTCTCGGCGACGCAAAGTAACATCCAAAACGAGCACCGACTCGTACTGCAACACTTCGTCTTTTCGGTTCACCGATGCGACATTGCGCTCGATCGAGCGGATAACTCCCGTGAGGATGAGATCCGCCTGCTCGGAACGTTCCACCACCGTCAGTTGGCCCCGGCGGTAGAATTCCCCTCGCAACGCCGTGGTCAGTTCTTTTTCCATGCCGACGTCTCGACTGCGGTTAACGAAGGGTTCTACATAGATTGTACGCGCATCCTTGGGAATGAGCGAACTCTCGCCAACGAATTGGTAGCCGCAACCGCCAAATACTGAAAACGTCGCACAGGCAAAGACAAACGCGAAAAAAACCGTTCGAAATGAATGAAAATGACGCACCATTTTAGCCCTCCACAACAATGTTTACCAAACGGCGCGGCACGTAAACCACCCGCTGTACCTTTTTGCCGTCGAGAAAGCCCTGGACTCTGGGATCAGCCAACGCGTCGGTTTCGATGCGCTCTTGAGATACGTCGGCCGGAACCGTAATTTTACCCCGTACTTTGCCATTGACTTGAACGACAATCAGCAGTTTTTCTTCCTCGAGCGCATCTTCAGAATATTCAGGCCACGGAACCTGATCCAGCCGTTCGCGATGGCCCAATGGCTCCCACAACTCACTCGCCACATGAGGCACGAAGGGCGCGAGTAGGACAATCATCGTTTCTAAGCCATGCTTAATTACCATCGCTTCCGCACTCGAACGGGCTCCCGTCTGCATGGCGGCGCTCAGGGCATTAAACAACTCCATGATGGCCGCGATCGCGGTGTTGAAATGGAATCGATTTTCAATATCGTCGGAGACTTTTTTGATCGTTCGATGAACCATGCGCCTCAAGTCGCGTAACTCCGCCGGTAGCTCTACCGCTTCGCCATTCGCTGCGGCATTGGCCCATAGTTCACGATTTTGAAATACGATCCGCCACAGCCGTGTAAGAAAGCGATAAGCGCCCTCAACGCCCTGATCGCTCCACTCGAGATCCTTTTCGGGCGGCGCGGCGAAGAGTGTGAACAAGCGCGCTGTATCGGCGCCGTAGCGACTTATCAGGTCCTCCGGGTCGATGACGTTCTTTTTTGACTTGGACATCTTTTCGACCCGGCCTTTGATCACCGGTCGATTGCATTGTGGACAGCGCCAGCCGTCTTTCTCCGAGCCGATAAGCTCGCCGGGAAAGAGCCAGCTGTGCTCGGGGCACCGATAAGTCTCCTTGGAAACCATTCCTTGGGTAAGCAGGTTGGTGAAAGGCTCGTCTACTTTTGCCAGCCCCAGATCGCGCAACGCTTTGGTGAAGAAGCGCGCATAGAGGAGATGCAGCACGGCGTGCTCGACGCCGCCGATGTACTGATCGACAGCCATCCAATAGCGGCCCTTCTCGGGATCGAAGGGCGCCTTGTCAAATCTCGCCGAAACATAGCGGAGAAAATACCACGACGAATCGACGAAGGTGTCCATGGTGTCGGTTTCGCGACGCGCATTCCCGCGGCACTTGGGACAAGCAACCTGAAAGAAGAGCTTGCTCTCTTGCAGCGGCGAACCGCCTTTGCCGGTGAATGGCACATCCTTCGGAAGCACGACCGGCAGTTGTTCCTCGGGCACTGGCACGGTGCCACACTTGTCGCAATAAATGATCGGAATCGGCGTGCCCCAATAACGCTGCCGGGACACGCCCCAGTCGCGCAGCCGATAGCGAATGGCTTTTTTGCCCCAACCTTTTTCTTCCGCGTGAGTGGCTATCTTGTCTTTGCCGGCGCCATTGGGTGTTCCGCTGAAAGCTCCGCTGTCCACCATAACACCATCGTCGACGTACGCTTCAGCCATCGTTTCGGCGGTGAGCTTGCGGTCATTCGGTTGAATGACGACACGAATCGGCAGGCCATATTCTCTAGCGAATTCAAAATCTCTCTGATCATGAGCGGGCACGGCCATGACGGCGCCGGTGCCGTACTCCATGAGCACGAAGTTGGCCAAATAAATCGGTATGTTTTCGCCAGTAAAAAGGTTTCGGCAGTAGGCTCCGGTGAAAACGCCCTCTTTCTCGCCTTCCTCCGCCCCGCGCTTCGCCTGGCTCACGTTTTTAAAGCGCTCGATGAATGCCTCGACCGCTTTCTCTTGCGGCGTCCCTTGAGCAAGCTTGAGCGCGAGCGGATGCTCGACAGCGAGGGAAACGAACGTTGCGCCAAAAATCGTATCCGGCCGCGTCGTAAAAATTCTCAGCGCGTTTTCACTGCCGACCAGCGGAAAATCGATTTCAGCGCCGATGGATTTGCCGATCCAGTTACGCTGCATGGTCAGCACTTTGTCAGGCCAGCCGTTGAGTTTCTCTAAATCCCCGAGCAATTGTTCGACGTAATCTGTGATACGGAAGAACCATTGCTCCAGTTCTTTTTGGATTACCGCGGAATCGCAGCGCCAGCAGGCGCCGTCGATCACCTGTTCATTGGCCAACACCGTTTCACACGAAGGGCACCAGTTGACAAAGGAACTCCTCTTATAGGCCAAACCTTTTTTGAAGAACTGAAGAAAAATCCATTGATTCCAGCGGTAATATTCGGGCTCGCAGGTAGCGATTTCGCGATCCCAATCATAAGAAAGCCCCATGCGCTGGAGCTGATTTTTCATGTAAAGAATATTTTCTTGCGTCCATATCTCGGGGTGAACGCCTCTTTCGATGGCGGCGTTTTCCGCCGGCAAACCGAAGGCGTCCCAGCCCATGGGATGAAGGACGTTGAAGCCGCGCATGCGCTTGTAACGCGCCACCACGTCACCGATGGAATAGTTCCGCACATGGCCCATGTGGATGCGTCCGGACGGGTAGGGAAACATTTCGAGCACGTAATACTTGAGCTTCGCGGCGTCTTCATTCACGCGGAAGGCTTGGTTTTGAGCCCAGATGCGCTGCCATTTCTCCTCAATGGCGTGGGCTTGATATCGTTCTTCCATGCGTTTTGACTACTCGGATTTAACGGCGCTCGATTGTGCCACTTGATCCAGTACTCCGTTGAGAAAGGCCGCCGATTCGGCGCTGCTGAATCGCTTGCCGATTTCGATGGCCTCGTCCAAACTTACATTTGAGGGAATGTCCGGACAAAAGACCAGCTCATAGGTCGCCATACGCAGGATCACAAGGTCAACCTTCGCCAACCGCGCGAGCTTCCAATTGTCCGTGCACTGTTCGACCCGCTGGTCGATGGCCGTCCGCTGGCTCACCACGCCCGAGACCAATCGGCGCGCGAACTCCTTTGCTCTTGCATTGCCTTCGAAATGCTCCAGAAACAGATCGACTGCGGCGGCCGAGGCATCTCCGGTGATCTCGATCTGATACAAGGCTTGGAGCGCCAGCTCCCGCGCCTTGCGTCGCGTTCCTTTGACCGCACTGCCGGAAGAAAAAGTTTGTTGATTCTCTGGCATCGGTTGCCCTGAATTCTCGCGGTGAATATCACAGGCGCTAGGTCAATTGCCGGATGACGTTGACCATCTCGACCACCGTCAACAGCGCCTCGTAGCCTTTATTGGCGTCCTTCGATCCCGCTCGTTCCATCGCCTGCTGAACGTCGTTCGTCGTCAATACTCCGAAACCGATGGGAATCTTGTAGGTTCGAACCGCATCGCCGATGCCGCGGGTCACCGCATCACAGAGATAATCGAAGTGCGGCGTATCGCCGCGGATGACCGCGCCCAAACACACCAACGCGTCGTACTTACCGCTCGCCGCCAACTTCTCCGCGATCAGCGGGATTTCAAACGCGCCGGGAACGCGAATAATCGTTACGTTATCGTCTTCGCCGCCATGACTCTTGAATCCGTCCAAAGCGCCGTCGAGAAGTTTCTCTGTGATGAATTGGTTGTAGCGGCTCACTACCACGCCGAGCTTAAGCCCTTGTGCACTTCTTTTGCCTTCAATGGTTCTTGCCATGGAGAATTGCGCGAACGGGACGACTCTAGCGCTTCGCCGGCTTGGCTTCCAGGTTCGACAACAAATGGCCCAGCTTGGTCTGCTTTGTGCGCAGGTAGTGAATATTGGTTTCGCGCGGCGGCACCTCGAGCGGCACGCGCTCGACAACGTTGACTCCGTAGACTTCCAACCCGGAAATTTTTCGTGGATTGTTCGTTAGCAGCGATATTTTTTGCACGCCGAGATCGCGCAGGATTTGCGCTCCGATGCCGTAGTCGCGCAGATCATCCTTGAAACCCAACTCGATATTCGCCTCGACCGTATCTCGACCCTGGTCTTGCAGCGCATAGGCTTTGATCTTGTTGGTGAGGCCGATGCCACGCCCTTCCTGATGCATGTAGATAAGCACGCCTCTCCCTTGTTGATCGATCAACCGGAGCGATTGGCGGATCTGATCGCCGCAATCGCAACGCTCCGAACCGAAAACATCGCCGGTTAGGCATTCCGAATGCAAACGCACCAAGACGCTGCCGAGTGTGCGGATGTCACCCTTCACCAATACCATATGCTCGGAACCATCGACTGCATTACGGTAGACAATGGCTTTGTATTTGCCGCCGTGAAGGGTCGGGAACTCTTCCTCGGCGACCTGCTTAACCAGGCTCTCGTTGCGCAACCGGTGTGCGATCAAGCCTGCAACGGTCAGCACTTTCAGCCCCTGCTCCTCACCGAGACGCTCGAGCGATGGTAGCAAGGCCACCGAACCATCATCTTGCAAGATTTGGCAAATCACACCGGCGGGATTGCAGCCCGCTAGGCGCGCCAGATCTACCGATGCGTCAGTCCGCCCCGATCGCGCCAAGACTCCCCCGCTACGCGCCTGCAGGGGTTGCACGTGGCCGGGAATGACTAGGTCTTCGTGCTTGGTTTGAGCCGCGATGGCAGCCTGAATCGTGTGGGCTCGTCCTTGAGCCGATACGCCATGCACGCCTTCCAATTTCACCGAAAATGATGCGCCGCAAAGAAGACCTGCCAAAGGGCTGTTCTCCTCGGCGAGCATAGGGATACCGAGCTCGCGGATGCGCTCATCGGTCAGCGTAACATAAATAATGCCCCGACCGTATTGCAGCATAAAATTGATGCTCTGAGCCGTCACCTTTTCGGCGGCGAGACAGAAAAAGCCGTCGCTATCCGGAGCGTCCTCGTCAACGAGGATCACCATCCGACCCTTGCGAATCTCTTCAAGACCTTCTTCGATGTTTGAGATAGGCATGGTTGGAGAAATCAAACATCCGAACGCAAAACGTTTGGGCTATCTATCGGAGTTTTTCCAAGAAACTATGGACATATTTGCCGATCAAATCGGTTTCAAGATTGATTTTATCACCAACCCTGCGAGCGCGCAAATTAGTGTGCTGCAAGGTAAATGGGATGATTGCCGTTGAAAAACCGTCTTTTCTACAATCATTGACCGTTAGACTGATGCCATCGACGGCGACCGATCCTTTCGATACGAGAAAGGATACGAGGCGAGGCGGAGCCCGGAAAGTGAAAATCGTAAACTCGCCCTGCTTTCTGATCGCCACGACGGTGCCGACCCCGTCGACGTGACCCGTGACCAAATGTCCGCCAAGACGATCTTGCAAGCGCATCGGCTGCTCGAGATTGACTAAACTGCCGACAGCCAAAGTTTCCAAGCTGGTGCGCTTGAGCGTTTCTGGCGACACGTCGACCGTAAAAGCCCTTTTGTCTTTCTTAACCACGGTCAAACACGCCCCATTCACGGCCACGCTGGCGCCGAGCGCCAGCGAGCGCAGCGATAAATTGGTTTTCACAGTCAACACCGCCGCCCCATTATTGAACCGCAGCGCGTCAATCTTGCCGACGTCTTGGATCAGTCCCGTAAACATGCGTCGCGCTCAATTCTCGACTCTTCGGACCTCCACACTAAAGATATCCGGAAACAATGAGATCACCGCCAGATTTCCTAACCTGTAAGTGCCTAATCGGGATCGATTGTCTGACCCGTCGAATGCCCAGGCCATCAAGCATTACTCGCCCGTCCCCGCCGAGAATTTTCGGGGCGTAGAAGAAGATGACTTTATCGACGATTTTTTCTTTGAGCGCTGATGAAGCGATAGTGGCGCCTCCCTCGATCATGATGCTCACGATGCCAAAGCTCGCAAGTTTTTTTAGCAGCGGCAGCCAGGACACCTTATCCTCGCGCAGGGGCAATCGCCACACTTTCGCGCCAAGCGCTTCGATTGCGCGCGCCTTGGTTGCCGATGCGGCGGTGCTCGTCGCAATGATGGTTTTTTGCGGATCGCGCTGGCGTAGCACCTGCGCTGAGATGGGAATCCGCAAGCGGCTGTCCAGAATAATCCGCCACGGGTTCCGCCCGCGTGGGATCCGGCAGGTTAGTCGAGGGTCGTCGGCGCGCACTGTTTCTACCCCGACAAGCACGGCGTCCACTTGGTTGCGCAGTCGATGAACCGAGCGGCGCGACTCGGCGTTGCTGATCCAACGCGCGTCGCCGCTGACCGCAGCAATCTTCCCATCCAATGTCGCGGCGAGCTTCAAAATCACGAACGGTAATCGCCGGGTAATATATTTGGAGAAGGGCTCAATCAGCGCGCGGCATTCGGCTTCGAGCAATCCTACGCGCACGATAATGCCCGCGCGCCTGAGCTGCCGGAAACCTCGCCCCGCAACCAAGGGATTGGGGTCGCGGGTGGCGGCGACCACTTCTTTGATTCCGGCTCCGATCAAAGCGCGCGTACAGGGCGGGGTGCGACCCTGATGACTGCAGGGCTCTAAGGTAATGTAAAGAGTAGCGCCTCGTGCCTTTGGGCCGGCGTGTTTGAGCGCGGCGATTTCCGCATGATCGCCGCCGGCAAACTGGTGGTAACCGGTGCCGACGATTTTGCCGTCGCGGACGATCACCGCGCCGACGATCGGATTGGGACTGGTTCTGCCTTCGGCTTTTCGCGCCAGCCGGCGCGCCATGCGGAGATAGGATTTGTCCTTGGCGCTCCACCGAGTAACGGACAATGATTCTATTCCCTTCTTTGTCGCGGCCCGGCCGCCTTGGCCAAAGGGATGCCCTTGCGCTCTTTGAGCAGCTCTTCTAGCTCAACCATGAATTCGCTGATGTCTTTGAACGAGCGATAGACGGAAGCAAAGCGCACGTAGGCAACCGGATCGGTGTCATGCAGCTCGCGCATTAGCGCTTCGCCAATGACCGAACTCGCGATTTCTTTTTCGCCGCGTTCTTGAATGATGCGCTCAATGCGGTCGGCGATCATCTCAATCGTGTCGATGCTTACCGGACGCTTTTCGCACGCGCGCTTCAAGCCGTTAATGATTTTGAGTCGATCATAGCCTTCACGCCGCCCGTCCTTCTTCACCACCAGCGGCATCATCTCCTCAACCCGCTCGTATGTGGTAAAGCGCCGATTGCATCGTTCGCATTCCCGCCGGCGCCTGATCATGTTGCTGTCCTTGCTCAGTCGCGAGTCGATGACTCGATTCTCAGCCTCGTGGCAGAAGGGACATTTCATGGCGTCAAGCGAAGATCGTCATTCGCCATCCTCTTGTACTGCATTTTTCATCCTCTCCCCTTAAATCTTTCCCAGCCGGTGCGGATACACCGGAAATTTTTTACAGAGCTCGCCGACCTCTACGGCGATCCCCCGAAGCGCAGTGTCGTCATTGACGCAGCCAAGCGCACGGGCGATAAAGTCTGCGATGATTTTCATTTCGTTTTCCTTCATGCCCCGGGTAGTTACCGCTGGCGTGCCGATACGGACGCCACTCGTCACGAAAGGGGATCGAGTATCGAACGGAACGGTATTCCTATTGACCGTGATATGCGCTTTATCCAGCGTTTCTTGCGCGACCTTACCGGTCAATTGGGATTTGCGCAGGTCGACGAGCATCAAATGGTTATCGGTGCCTTCGGTCGTCAAGCGAAAGCTTTTGCTGATTAATGTTTTTGCCAGCGCTTGGGCGTTTTTAACAATCTGCTGCTGATAGATTTTAAACTCCGGACTCAATGCCTCCTTCAACGCCACCGCTTTGGCGGCGATCACATGCATTAGCGGCCCGCCTTGCATGCCGGGAAAGACTCGGCTGTCGACTGTTTTGGCATGCTCGGCCTTGCAGAGCACCAGACCGCCGCGCGGACCGCGCAGCGTCTTATGCGTTGTGGTGGTCACGAAGTCCGCATAGGGAACCGGGCTTGGATGAAGTCCCGCGGCCACTAAGCCGGCAATATGTGCCATGTCCACCATCAATAGGGCGCCGATATCGTCTGCAATCTGGCGAAACCGGGGGTAATCGATAATGCGTGGATAGGCGCTCGCGCCAGCGACTATCAACTTGGGACGGTGCTCTTTCGCCAAGCGTTCCACTTCATCGTAGTCGATGGTTTCGGTCTTTTCTGACACACCGTAAGGGATCACTTTGTAGATGAAGCCGGAAAAGTTGACCGGGCTGCCCATGGACAAATGACCGCCATGAGCAAGGTTCATACCGAGATAAGTATCGCCCGGTTTCAGCACCGACAAATAGACCGTCATGTTGGCCTGGGAACCCGAATGCGGTTGGACGTTAGCATGATCGGCGCTGAATAGTTGCTTTGCCCGCGCAATCGCCAAGGACTCGACTTCGTCAACGAACTCACAGCCGCCATAATAACGTTTGCCGGGATAACCTTCGGCGTACTTGTTGGTCATCACGCAACCTTGAGCTTCCAGGACCGCTTCACTGACGACGTTCTCTGACGCGATCAGTTCCAGATTGCCTTCCAATCTCTCGGTTTCTTTCTGAATCGCGGCAAAAACTTCGCCGTCCGTTTGCTCAAGAAAAGACATAAAACTTTCCTTTAACCGTTTGGTCCTTGGTTTGTATTTTCGCTCCAGGTTTTTTTTCGGCCTAGCGACCGGCGTGGCCGCAACCCAAGGCAATCATGGTTTCCTCAACCCAATTTTCTATTGGGCGTAAGGCCTGCGTTGGAAAATCTCTTTTAAATAGAAAAAATCGCAGAAGCGGGGACATTGAATCCCACTCCCCCTGCGATCTTTGTTGCCTCTTGGGGTAACTGACTGAGCGATCAACCCGCCGTAATGCTATGCGGGCCACTTAGGCTTTCTAACGATGGGCTTCGATGTATGTGATGACATCTTGGACAGTCTTGATTTTTTCCGCGTCCTCATCGGAAATTTCCATCTCATACTCTTCTTCAAGTGCCATCACCAACTCAACGATGTCCAATGAGTCGGCTCCTAAATCTTCGATAAAGGAGGCTTCCGGGGTCACCTCTTCCGCACTCACCCCCAGTTGCTCGCACACGATTTCTTTCACTCTGCCCTGAACAGATGCCGCCATCTTCGCTTACCTCCTGCTACATTGTCATTACATGTACAGTCCGCCATTAACACCAAACACTTGCCCGGTAATATAACCAGCCCCCGGTCCCGCGAGAAATACAACCATTTCGGCAACCTCATCGCAAGTGCCAAATCGGCCAAGTGGAATCGCACTGAGAAACTCTTGCCGTAGTTTGTCCGGCAGCTTGCTGGTCATATCGGTTTCTATGAATCCGGGAGCAACAGCGTTCACCGTTACTCCTCTGGACGCCACTTCTCGTGCGACGGCTTTGCTAAAACCGACGATTCCCGCTTTGGATGCGGCATAGAGCGACTGCCCCGCATTGCCCATCTGTCCCACCACAGAAGAGAGATTGATGATCCTGCCGTAACGCTGGCGGATCATATAGTGAGATACACTTTTGGTACAGAGGATCGTACCCTTAAGATTAGTCCCGATGACCTGGTCCCAATCCGCCGGTTTGGTGCGCATCAAGAGATTATCAACGGTTATGCCGGCATTGTTGACGAGAATATCAATTTTCTTGTGCTGGTCAACGATTTTTTCTATCGTCTGTTCGACCTGGCTTTCGTCGCCGACATCGAAGGGGCACAGTTCCCCTTGGCCACCTGGCGCGGCGAGTGCGCTCAGCGATTGCTCGGCCGCCGTGTGGTTGCCGCGGTAATTTAGGATCACGTAGGCGCCGGCATGGCTAAGCGCGATGGCAATCGCACGACCGATTCCCCGACTGGCGCCGGTGACCAAGGCAATTTGACCGTTGAGCCCCATCGTTAGG
The DNA here is from genome assembly GCA_036000865.1 of Binatia bacterium. GTDB lineage: Bacteria > Desulfobacterota > Binatia > UBA9968 > UBA9968 > DP-20. The sequence continues at coordinate 18,016 of DASYUV010000152.1, forward strand.
ACGCTATGCCGCCAGTCGTGATAAATCCTCTGGAACTTCGAAGTTACCGGCTTCGATTGTCGGCGCGATGCGCTTGATCAGGCCCTTCAGGACTTTACCGGGGCCAATCTCCAGAGCACGGGTGCAGCCCAAATCGGCTAGTTTCTTTACTGATTCTTCCCAACGAACCGGTCGTACGGCCTGTTCGGTGAGTAGTGATTTAACGCGGTGGGCGTTGAGATTAATGTCGGCGTCGACATTAGCAATCACTCCGACCGTAAATGGATGGATTTCAATGTCACACAATATTTTACCGAGTCCCTCCGCCACCGGCTTCATCAGTTGACAATGAAAAGGCGCGCTCACTGGCAAGTCCAAAACCCGTTTTGCCCCGCGCTCCTTCGCCAGTGCCATCGCACGGCTGACGGCACTCTTTGTGCCGGCAATCACAACTTGTCCGGCGCCGTTGAAATTGGCCGGAGAAACCACCTCCCCCTGGCTTGCCGCGGCGCATAGGGAGCGTACCTCATCCATCTCTAAACCCATGAGCACTGCCATCGCTCCTTCACCGGAAGGCACGGCATGCTGCATTAAGCGCCCGCGTTCACGCACGATCTTTAGCGCGTCGTCAAACCGCAACGCTCCAGCGGCAACCAAGGCGCTGTATTCGCCAAGGCTATGACCCGCGACGAACGCGGGGCGTAACGGGGTTTCTGTTTCGAGTACCCGCAACGCGGCGATCGACACCGCCAGGATGGCGGGTTGCGTATTTTCGGTAAGTTTGAGCTCCGTTTCAGGCCCGTAGAAACAGAGTTCGCTCAACGAGTAACCGAGGGCATTGTCAGCCTCCGCGAAAATCCCTTTCGCGACCGCAAACTGGGTGCAGAAATCCTTGCCCATGCCAACGTATTGGGATCCTTGTCCAGGGAAAACAAATGCAAGCTTGCTATTCTCCACTTCCCCTGCGCTCCCTTCGTGGATCCTCCGCTTCGGTTTTCTCGCCTAATGATTCGATTTTGGATTTGAAGCGGTGCCATAGCTTTTGCGGCAACCCTTCTTTCTTGTCTCCGGCCAAGCCATCAGCCGCAGCCAGATCGTCGGCAATGTGGCGATTCATATCATGATCGATGGCGTCGCGGGCCGCGCGTATGGCGTTTTTTATCGCCCAGGGATTGGATCCGCCGTGCGCGATAATCGCCACCCCGTCCAATCCGATGAGAGGAGCGCCGCCGTACTCGGCATAATCCAGGCGCCGGTACGCTTGAGCGAGCGCATTACGGCTAAACACATACCCCAAACGGCTGGAGAGATTTTTTTGAAACGCATCTTTTAAGACTTCACCAGCGAAGCTCGCCAACCCTTCCATGGTTTTGAGTGCAATGTTGCCGGTGAACCCGTCGCAGACAACGACGTCGACTTTGCCGTTAAAAATATCCCGGCCTTCGACGTAGCCAATGAAATTGAGCGATGTCTGGGCAAGTTGTTCGCTCGCCGCCCTGGTCAAATCGTTGCCCTTGCCTTCCTCCTCGCCGTTGCTCAAGACAGCGATGCGCGGCCTGGTAACGCCTAAGACCTGCTCGGCGTAAATCGATCCCATGAATCCAAACTGAACTAAGTGACGCGGTTTACAGTCGACATTGGCGCCGGCATCGACGACGACTGTTCCTTTACCCGAGCTGGGTATTACCACGAGGATTGCCGGCCGATCCACCTGCGAAAGGGTGCCCATGACGAACATGCCAACAGCCATCATCGCACCCGAGTTGCCCGCGCTGACCACGGCCTCCACCTCACCGCGCTTCATCATATCAAAACCCACTTTGATGGATGAATCCTTTTTGCGCAGCGCGATACTCGGCGATTCGTGCATCGGCACGACTTGGGAAGCCGCGACAATTTTCAAACTTGGCGCGTTTCGCTGCTTCGAGAGTTCTTGCTCGATGGCGTCGGCGTGGCCGACTAAGACGATTTCAACACCGAGGTCTTGAGCTGCAAGCAAAGCGCCCTCAACCACTGCTGCGGGGGCATAGTCTCCACCCATCGCGTCGACGGCGATCTTTGGCATATATTTGAAGCTGACTAACTCTCTTGGACTTGGATCACCGCACGGCCACGGTAAAAGCCGCAATGAACGCACGCGCGATGCGGTAAAACGGTTTCGCCGCAGTTCGCGCAAGTGCTCCATTGCGGCTTAGTCAATCCATCGTGAGCACGGCGCTGGTTTTTTACTCTTTTTGAAGTCCTTCTCTTTGGTACGGGCATGGATCAGTCCTGTCTTTCTCCGCTTCTTAGCACAACGGATTTTTAAGAAAAAGAAGTGAATTAACGGCCGACTTTGAGAGTTCGGAAAATTGCCATCCGAGGATCGCCCGTCGCCTTGGAACAACTACAGGTTTCTCGGTTCCGGTTTACCCCGCAGCTGGCGCACAGCCCGCGGCAATTGTCCGAGCAGAGCGGCCTTGTCGGCAACGCCAAGATTACCTGTTCGGCAATCAGCGGTGCCAAATCGATCTCATCGGTCGAGTAATAACTCAACCCTAGATCCTCGCGGCGTAACTCCTCGGCCCGGCGATCAGATTGAGACGAATGGGGAGTCAAGACAAATTCGAATTCTTTGTCTAACGTAAAGTTGTACGCTTCCAAGCAGCGGCCACAGCAACCGGTAAACCACCCGGAAAACCTGCCGCTAAAAAAAATCTCTGGCCCAGAGCGGTAATAAAATAAATCGACGTCTAAACGGGGTGGAAATCCAAAATCCCGGTTATTGCTCTGGCGGTAAGTCTCTTTGAGTTCCTCAATGCTTTCGGAGAACCGTATCTCTTTCGGGGATTGAGGAACCTCGTCGACGGAGATTTTCATCGGCGACAGCGTAGGCCGTTCAAGTTTTCAATGAATATAGACATTTCCGCCCTATTGTCAAGCCGGAGATCGCCCCCAAATGGCGAATTTTTTTGATTTATTCGTTACTTCCGAAGCACGGGGAGACTCTCTACGAAGATTTTTTTTAGCGCCATAACTATGTTGCAGGCCAGAGCGGCCTATGCCTTGAGTAATCGTAGGCTTTTTGTTAACCGTCTTTGTGTTCAGCTCATGAATTTCTCGGCTTCCCTGCAAAATCATTGGCGCGGCAAACGGTTCAATTCAATTAACCGCGTGCTGCGCGACGCTTTCCACGCGCGTGTCTACAAGATCGGCCTGCGCTTAGATTTCACCTGCCCCAACCGCGACGGCACGGTCGCCGTCGGCGGATGTATTTATTGCAACAACGCGAGCCACACACCGCAGGACTATCGTCCCCGGACTTCGGTCACAGCGCAACTCGAACAGGGCGCCATCGCGGTCCAGAAACGCCACAAAGCAGAAAAATTCATTGCCTACTTCCAGAGCTACACAAATACCTACGAGTCGGCGCTGAAACTGGAAAGACTATATCGCGAAGCCCTCGGATTTCCCGGCGTCGTCGGACTCGCCATCGCAACGCGGCCGGATTGCTTGCCCGACGATATCCTCGATTTGCTGAGCGACCTGTCCAAGCACACGTATCTTTGGCTCGAACTGGGTCTTGAGTCCATGCACGATCGGACGCTTGCGTGGGTGAATCGCGGCCATGGCCTGCGCGAATACATCGATGCCGTCGAGCGCACCAAAGGCCGGGACTTGCAGGTTTGTACCCATCTCATTCTCGGCTTTCCGGGTGAAAGCCACCGTGACATTTTGCAAACGCCGGCATTATTCAATCGACTGGCCATCGATGGGGTGAAGCTTCACAATCTTCACGTCATCAAGAACACGGTACTGGAAAAGCTTTACTACTCGGGGCAAGTACCACTTTTTAGCCGGGACGAGTACATCACGTTGGTCGTCGACTTTCTCGAGCGGTTGAATCCCGATATCGTCGTGCATCGACTCACGGGTGAAACCTATCGGGCGATTACGGTTGCGCCGGATTGGTCGATCGATAAGCTTGGCGTTCACAACGCCATCTTCGAGGCCTTCGAGAGCCGCGACACTTGGCAAGGAAGACTTTATTCCACCGACACACGGATGAGCTCAGTAGAATTGGACCTTGCCCGTCTTCAAGGAGCACCGCTTTGAACGGTCACATCGGTTTGATTCACTCGATACTACCCGCGACTGTGGATCTTCACGTCACCATACCCGAGAGCCATCCATCAGCCGCGAATCTGGGTTCTGAACGCGTTGGTTCCGGCACGATCGTTGATCCTGACGGTTATATATTAACCGTCCATTACGTTACCGTCGGCGCCTCCTCGATCACCGCAACCTTGCCGGACGGCGAGCAATACCCGGCACAAGTGGCCGGCCAGGACCAAGAAACCGGACTATCCCTGGTAAAAATCTCGGCGCGAGATTTGCCTCACCTAAAACTTGCTCCAGCCGATTCGGTCGCGCTCGGCCAGCCAGTTCTCATGGTAGCCAGCAGCGGCCAAATAGGGCGCCGGGTCAGCGGCGGTTATGTGTCTTCCATGGAGCCCTATGACGGCCAGTGGGAGTACATGATCGATAAGACCATCCGCGTCACCGCGTTTAACCCTGGATTCGGCGGCGGCACGCTCGCCAACTTTCACGGCGAACTCATCGGCGTGGTGTCGTTGAACTTGAACGAAGTGGCCAAGTTCTCGCTCGCCATTCCGATCGATTATTACCGAACCTACGCACAGGAATTGAAACAGCACGGCCAAGTACGCAGTCGCCCGCGGCGGCCGTGGCTGGGAATTTATCCGGAGGCAATGGCCGGGCACGTGGTTATCGGCGGTGTCGTACCGAACGGCCCTGCCGCAAAATTCGGACTCAAGCAAGGTGACATTATCTTGACCGTTGAAAAAAGAGAGATCCGTTCGCGCCAGGAGCTTTACCAGGAAATGTGGAAGAAGCGTCCGGGGGAACGGATCTCCTTTAAAATTCTACGAGACGATCAGTCTTTCGACTTGGACGTTGTCGGCGCCGACCGCGCCGACCGCTATCGAAACTAGTCGTCACCTCCAACTTTCTTAATCTCACCTTTGCCTGTGACTTTGATTCCGATCGCCGGCGTGTACGCCTCGGGCTCATAATTGATCAAAGCCTTGTCAGTTTCCTGTAAGTCGCGCAACTTGACGTTCCCGCCGCCCTTTTCAATCTTGGTTTTGTCGTCCACGCCGACCACTTCTTCGCGAACCTTGCCTTTGCGTTCCAACTGAAATGTAATCGTCCGCTGTCCGACGGCGCTGATTACGCCCTCTACCTCGACGGCTTTGGTCTTAGTCGCTTTTGTCGATTCCGTTTTTGCCGGCGCGGGAGCCGGTGCCGGAGCAGGCGCGGGTTTCGCCACTGGAGCCGCCGGCTTCTCTTCCACCGAGCTGCACGCAAACGCCAAGACCGCCGCCAATGAAATAGCGGTCGGCCAAGACACGTATTTGACTAAACTCTTCATTTCGCTTCCTCCTCGACTTGCTCGCATCGATCGAGATCGATCTCGGCTTGCATCAATAATTGAATTTCCTCAGCTTAAAACACACTTCAATTTGCATTGTCAAGGCAACGGTAGCAATCCTCGCATTGAGAATGAGACGAAAAACCCTTAGAAATAGCTATCGATGAAAGGCGCTGCGCTCAAATTGACCAACATCACTTCTTACCGCGTCATCTATGGCGACACCGATCAGATGGGCGTTGTCTATTACGCCAACTATTTGCGTTGGTTTGAAAGGGGCCGCTCGGAATGGCTGCGCCAGATCGGGTTGCCCTATTCAACGATCGAGCAGCAAGGGTTTCACTTCCCCGTGGCGGAAGTCGCGTGCCGTTACGCTAACTCCGCTCGCTACGATGATGTCATTCAAATCGAAACAGAGCTCTCGGAACTTGGACGCGCCTCATTGTCCTTCACGTATCGCGTCTCGCGCGAATCCGATAGATGTTTGCTGGCAACCGGATCAACGAAGCACGCTTGTATCGACCATTCCGGCCGGGTCGCTCGAATACCGAAACTTTTGACGGACGCCATCGACGCCGCGTCGCGCTAGCCAACCGTGGCGCTGCACCGCGGTTAATCACAAACTGAAACCAGCCTCTCCCCTTTTTCTCGTCTCGCTCATCCTAACCTGATTCTGGCCTTTTTACTCTCGAAAACACACCTTTCCTGACCGTCAAGGTATTCTAACGGGACTTCCGTCACTTCTGTGAGAGTCACCCTATGGATCACGACAGCAATTCATCTGAACACACCATCGATGCCAGCCTGACCCTGATTGCTCTTTTTGACGCGACGGCGTGTTTCACCGACCTTTCTCGCGAGATCATCACGGAATCCAGCTTGTGCCTTTGGTCCCAATCCGGTTTTCGCTTCCTCCGGGAGAACACGAAACCTTCAGGGCAAAGTTCGAGAGCCGGTAGTGGCCTCCTCAGGTTAGCGCTCTGGCGAAACGCGTCGACATCCTTTTCGCGAGACAGGAGGAACTTGAGAAAACTGATCCCTTTGTACTTGCAGGTCGAATAGATGCTCAGCAGCATCAAGTATTCGTTTAGTCCGGCTTCCGAAAATTGGCCGTCGGCAATCTCGCGGTAATCGGCAAACTTCTTCACGGCATGCTCTGCATTGTTATTGTTCCAAGGCACGCCGTCGTGGTTTAAGAAGGTGAACAGCTTGTCTTGATACTTTAGCAACCGTTTACTGTAACCTTGCGTCACTTCAGAGCGGTAAGGGTGCCTCGCGACCGCACGGAAAAACTGTTCAACCTCCCGCCGGTGCTTTCCAAGGTGTCGATGTAGCAGCCCATACTGGTCCACGGTTGCCATAATCTTGCGCAGCAACCTACCGAAGTTTGAAGCGAGAGACTTGAGATCCTCGTCCCACGGATTACGCAGTAAGTCGTGATTAAAGTCCCTCATGAGGTGGATCAAGCACTTCTGTTGCTTGCATGGAAGGGAGTCGTAAGCTGCATAGAAATCAGAGATGAGAACTCCGCGGAAGCCCATGAGAATGTCACTTAGAAAACTTCCCTCTCGTGATTGTCTGTACGCGAAAACCACCTCTTCCAAGTTAGTGAAGACCCAAACATACCCTTTGCCCGTCCGGCTAACGTGGACCTCCGTTTCGTCCACGTGGAGGATTTTCCCGGCCACAATCTTCCTTAAGAGTTGCTTGTACGTCTCATGGTAGTACCGGGAGAGCAGCAGTTTAAAATTGCGAACATCGCTTGCAAACACCGAAAACCCAAAGCAGTCCTTAATCGTTTCCGCGATGTTTGCATAGCTGGTCCGGTGGGCTACATGCTCATACATTGCCCAGCTTTTTAGAGAGTGACAATGCTCGTCCAGGCGGAGGTATTCTCGGGGGAGGAACCGTTCCCCGCAACTGGCACACCAGTGCCAAGCTGTTGTGAAGCGTGTCACGTAACGCCTGATACCACTTCGCCTAAATCGAAGGTCGAATGCCCAGCGGGTTAGACGACCATCCGGGCTCCGGTTCACGTCGGTTCCTGCGCAGAAGGGACATTCCTGGGCGCTGATCTCGACAGAATGATTGGCCCTCGAGTTCTTTTTTCCTTTCTTATTACGTCTGCGGAGAATGCTCCTCTTCAGAGACTTGCTCGTGCGGATAAACACTCGATCCCTCTGATAGTCGAAATAGGCACGTTCGTTGATGAACTCAAAGTCAGGAATGGAAAATTCCGCCTTGCGCCACTCTCGACGGTTCCACTGCGGCTCAATCTCCTCTACCCGAGACAACTGATAACCTTCGTGGGCCCAACTCTTGGGTTGGCCAGCTGAGGACTGCTCGGGGCAAACGGTGGTGTATAGAAATTCTGTCACTTTCCGCAGAGCGGCGCAGTCCTCTATATTGTACGTCGTCAATTTGTCCTTGAAACCCGCCGAGCCGGTCACTTCCCACTTGTTCCTCCACACGATACTCTGAATGCCCGACGCGGCCGCTTCCGTCCACATGAATCCCAAATACCTCCCGATGTCCTTTAGACTGTTGGAATAGGTAGGGAAGTAAACGTGCGAATAAATGATCGAGAGGACGTTTACCGAGCGAATGAGGATCTTCTCAGCAAGGTCGTGCCGACCTGATTCCTTTATCATCCGTCGCAGAAACGCCGCCTCATAGCTACCGTAGGAGTAGAGGCGATATTCGTCTAGATGGGCCACTACATCTAGAAATTGCTGGAACAGCCGAGACTCCTCAGCCTGGGTGTCACTCCAGAACGAGTGATGTTCCTCCGTACCGTTCCGATCGATGATCATGCCGAGCAGGTAAGCGAAGCGACGTTCTGGGTCCCCTTCTATGTCCAAGTAAATCCGGTTGGAACAGGACGGCAGTTCCGGGGTGCGGATCACATAGATCTTCTTGTCCCGGATAGCCAGCGCCTGTAGGGCTGGATGATGAGGCGGACTCTTCTGCTTAGACCGCTTGCTGTTCCTCCGGGCTCGGAACGTGCAGGATAGCTGGGTGACTGTGAAGATCCCTCTGCTATTGTACTTTTTGATCTCCTTCTCTCGCATCCTTCCTAATAGGCTTAGGTCGTCCTTGGCTGTTGCCTCCGCATGACATTGTTGGCGGAACTCGCAGATCTGGCAGTGGCTATTGAGCATCAGCCTCGGAGGTATGTTGTGGCGCTGGATTTCCCTGATTCCCTGCATGGCCTGCCGGGCATTTTCACCGTTCGGCTTCAGTCTGAACCTCCTGACATTGCAGCCTCGCCCGTGAATAAGAAACCCGCTGTCCGGGTATCTCCCTTGGAGATCGCCGATAATTAGGCCGTACAGTTCCAATAGAACCTTCTGCAGCCTGCTAGGCCTTTCAGTCTCATGGAACAACACCGGAATATAGTGGAAATTGCCCAGCAGTGACGGTCCAGCCTCTTTCTGGAGAGCATCAAAACAAACGGAAAGCTCTTCATCCTCTATCGAGGCATCAAAGAGAAGTGGCGCGCCGTGTTTCAAGATCCCAAGCGTAATGGCAAGCCCCTGCACCGCATCGCCTTTCTTGTTTCGGGTCAGTTTGTCCGCGGCTACCAGGCGTACCTTGTTTCTGGACTCTACCAACAGTAATTCATAGTCTGATTTGATACCCTGTTCCTTGGCCAATTTCAGGTGCCCCTTGTACTTGCATTGCAGGTAACTCTCCAGAATGTCCCTGGTGATCTTCATGGCCATGGATTATCGCTAAACCGGAATTTCCTGTTAGACCCGAAGTTTACGTAAGTAATGTCGTCTTGCCTTGAGGGGCGACTACCGAAATTTGATGAACAAACAGGCAATCAGGAGAAAGAAAGGGGGTCAATATTTAAGCCGCCCGCAAAATTCGTCGCTTATATTTGCATCGGCCGCATCTCACTCAATCTAGACACTGTGGCCAAATCTTCGGAGTATCGTTGAAACAACGCGCTATCTCCACTTGTCAAAGGCCTAATGGGTTGGAGAGTTTGGGCGATTTTAGCGCCGCTGGCCAAAATTTTTTTCCCTGTGACAAAATTAAGTTTATGGAGCACAGGTGTTAGATCACTCTGCTTCCGAATATCAAAAAATAAACTTTTCTTTGGATCGCCAACTATCTGATAAGGTCGTGCGAATTCGGGCTTGTGTTTCTTTTCCATAACGGAAATTCTTTCGATTAATAACCAGTCTCCAGGTGGAGGATCAACATCAAAGACAACAATCCAGAGATTTTCGCCTCTTTCGATCTGGTCAAACAAATGTCGGCTTTTTGAGTGGTAGTGAAGGTTCCAGGGACCCGGGTTTTCGGAAGTGAATTCGTTTAGCTCCGCTGAACAGTCTTTCCAATAGATCAAGCAATCAGCCATACAACCACCTCGACTGAGGCTAATTAAGATTTTTCAATTATAATGCGATTTTGAATCCCCAAATCCTCCAGTATCTGCCGCAACTCGGATTCGAAGCCTGCGACCGTCTTGCCGTCCAGCGTTACCGAAAAGCTGACTTGCGCCGTCAGTTCACTGCCTGATCGAAGCTTTGGGATAAGTTTTGTTCCTAGCCGATTCCAGATCTCGGGAGGAATCGAACCTCGGAGATTTAGCGTCACAGTTTGTGACAACGGTCCGGCTTTTGGTTCAGGAACCGGCTCCGGCACAGTCGGTTGTTTCTGGTCCGGCTTCGTTTCAGGCTCAATAATCGGTCCGAGCGTGGATCGAGCCTTGAGAGCTTTCGCTTTTTCCTTTGTTATGAGGAAAACGTTCGCATCGAAGTTTACTTCGTCCGGCGACAGCAGTTCTTCGAACCAATCTCGGTCGTAGCTACCATCAGATCTGGCGCCGGAGGCGAGGCCGAAGTCTCCTTTCCCTACGAACTCAACAATTTTTGCCTTGAGAACGGCGTCGGGATCGAGCAACCGAGTAAGAGAGCCGTTAAGAAAACTTTGTCTCAGGCTGGAGAGCGGCCATGCGCCCGACTCCTTCAGAGCCGGCGGCCAATTGCGATCCAAATATCCAGCGCCGACCGATTCGTTAAGTAGAGCACTAGACTTGAGCGCCTGTATCACGCGCCCGCACAACGTTTCTTGAGCGCTCGAATGCCCGGCTCCCAAGTCCACCACTTTCAGTCCGTCCGCTTCTTTGCCGTCCGTCAAGACAATAAACCGATAACCGCCCCATACTTCATCCTTGGCGGCATCCTCGGCGTCGCCCACCTTCGACACAATCTCCGCCCGCTCTGGCCGATCGTAATCCGTTCCTAACACGCCGTCCGCAATGTCTTTTGCGACCTTCTTCCACGCCAACATCATCTCGACTTTATCGCGCAACTCTCGTCCCGGCTTTTTAAAGCACCAGACAATCGATCCAGGATAGAGCCTGGGCGACTTTCCTCGAATCTTGGACCACTCGATGATCCGCTCCCGAACCGATCCTGTTCCTGTCCACTCAATCTCCGGTTCCATGAGAGCCAGCGTCAGTCTCGGCGAATCCGCTACCGCTGCGCCATCCTCGGGAAACGGCTCGATCGGGATCGTCGCACCGCGCTCCCATTCCTTCCTCACTAAGCTCCGCATCGTCGGTTTAGTTTCGGTCCGCTCGTCGAGAGACGCCCGCCGATCGCTGACTGCTTTGCGAATCGTTGCCTTATGATGGATTTTATAGCCGTCCGATCCGATGCTGCTGATAAAGAAAGCTTTCGCTTCCAAGGTGTAAGCCGCGTTATCGATGGATGTCGTGTCTATCTCAGGTTCTCCCAGAGCGAATCGCAGCTCAGGCAGATGCGCGACTTTGTCCACTTGTCCGCCGGAGGACTCGAACAATATAGTTGTCGCGACTCGCCGATGAATATCACGCAGTGGACCTTTCGTATCCGCGTCGAGCGCCCGCGCGTGCGAGTGCTGCGCAGCGATGTCGGTCTCTATTGCAGAGATCAGCTTAGATTCGCCGAGCTGTCCTAACACGACCGCGCGAAACTCCGACACTTCGAGCGGAGCTGAACCCAAAGTAATTAACGGTTCGCGACGAACCCGTTCGTAGCCTTCCCTGTAAGTCCATGAAACCCACTGAGCAAGCATCGCCAGCGTTCCGCGCGTCTGCTGATACTGTTGCAATGCTTGCCATTTACGCTGGAAGACTGACAGCGTCGCCGGGTGAAACGGAAAACAAGTCTCAAACCGGGTGCGTAAATATTCGCGCGCCTTGGCCTCGGTCGCTGCAGTATCCACAGCCGTCCACTCGGGCGGGAGTTGCGCCCTTTTTTCGAAGCACCAGTCGGCGTAAGCCTTCGCTACGTTTTTCCTAATCCGGTCGCCTCCAATATCATCGAATAGCCGGCGGCGTACGACCTCGCTGATTTCGCTTTCATCGTTGGCGATAAGATCTTTCGCTACCCGCCGGACAACTTTCGTGATTCGATCCTGCCACTGTTGATCCGAGTCGGACATTTCGATCTGGCTGCGCGGCAGACTGATTACCGCGGCAGCTCGGGTTGTGCCGGTGGTGGCTACGGTCAGATTCTGAATGAACGCGTGAAAAGAGTCTGCCATCCCTCGGTGTCGGTTCAGAAAGTTCAGAACCTCGTCGAAAAGAACCAACACGGTCCCACCAGCCGCTTCAAAGAGCTTTCCAATCGCTTCCGTCCCTGGGGGCGTGGTCTTTGCCGCCGTACCTAAGCAAGCGACTCCTTGGTCTCCCGCAAGCTGTCTCGCTATGTCGATCCACGGCGTTTCTTTACCGTCTTGCGGGTCCCATGCGTTTCCGACGAAAACACCGACTTTCGCCCCGGGCACCACCGCGACGCCGGCTTCCTTTATCAAATCTGCTACGCCGGGATACGCGCTCGCTTTTTTTCCACTCTTAGCGAGGTGATAGAGCGATGTGAGTGTATGCGTCTTGCCGCCGCCAAACTGAGTGATGAGAGTCAGGACAGGCGCAGCACCTTCCGTCTTGCCGGTTAGCCGTTGGAGAACCATGCCCGCGTGCTCTTTGAGCGCTCGCGTGAAGCAGGTGCGCGAAAAAAACTTCTCGGGGTCCCGATAGTCTTCCGGCGCGGTTCCCGCAACGACTTGCTCCAGAGCGATGGCAAACTCGTCCGGGTTGAACGACCTTCCTTCGCGAACTTCTTTCCGCGGGGTGGCAACCTTATACCAAGGGTCCATGTTTACTTATCCTTATCCAAAGAAATCTCTTCCCACTCCAGCGACTCATCTAACAGAGATGGCCGTCTCACTCGAATTCGGTGAGGTTCGACGATCGCGAGGCACCGAGCCAATGTCGTCAGTTCAGTCTCTTGAGAGAACTTCAGCACGAATTGGTTAACCGCCAATGGTCCCATGCTGCGCGGCCTAAACAAGATAACACCGGGATGTGATCCTGGGGGAAACTTTCACAGGTCTGCAAAATCAAGATCAAGAGTGAAAATCATACGATCTTCGCTTTTGGCTGCCGCTCCTATTTCTATATCGACTTTTCCCAGCAGTCCCTCTTCAAGAGCGGTAGACACGTCATGGCCCAGTTGCGCCAACGGGTCCTTCAAATGATGCGAAAGATTTTCGTCTATTTTAATCTTCACTAGGCCGTGATCTTCCAGACGTTTTCCCGTGCAAGCTCAGCCGCATAGGCGACCGCAGCACGGATATCTTCAACCTTGAGAGATGGGTAGTGATCGATAATTTCTTCCGGCGTAAGCCCTTCGGCCAACGCATCGAGAATAATGGCGATGTAGATTCGAGTTCCTCGAATACAAGGCTTTCCCGTGCAAACCTTCGGGTCGACAGTCACCCGCGCGAGTAGTTCTTCATGTGTCATGGGCTTACCTCCACTTGGCTTCCCTGCTTTACCTTTTGCCCTTTTCCTCTTCGGTCCCTTTTTCATTTGTTATCTTTTTCCTTTTGCTTTCTACTTTGGCACTGTAAGAAGCATCGCGTCTAAAAGACGCTTTTCTTCGCTCTCGCGTGGATAAAGAGCTGACAGCGCATTCGCCAAACGCAGAAAATCCGGGCTACGGTCTTGCTCGGCCTGAAGCAAGGCTCTCAATGCGTTAGTTCTACCGCTCGCTTGTAAGAGCATCGCAGCATGCACTCGATCGAGCGTGGTCGCTTCGTTGCCAGCTTTGAGTTCACTCTCACTCTGTCCTTTTGCTTTTTTACCTCGGCCCTTCTTCCCTTTGATTGTTGGCGCCGCGTCTATTCTGTCAGGAAACAGTGTGAGTTGAAAAGTAGCGGTTGGCTCCCGCTCCAGCCGTTCGGCCACTAGGTCCGCGCCATCTTGTCCGAAAAGTTGCGGCCCTCGCTCACCAACGGGAAGCAACCGAACGATTCCCTTCTCCGTCTCGATGATCCGATCTTCCCAATTGTCGAGGTGAATTCCTAACGGCTGTGCAAACCTCCGCACGACATCGAATACGAGCGTCAAACCCTTCTTCTTTTTCTTCGGTGTGTCTTCTTCCTCTTCTTCCTCATCTTCGGATTCTTTTTCTACTCCCTGTTGCCCATTGCCTGTTGCCTGCTCGCCATTCGTACTCTGCAACGTCCACAAAAACAGCGCGGTCAACCGCGCGTCTTCCTCCAACGCACCCGCCGCGCCGTTGCGAGCGCTGGCTTCAGCAGTTCCCAACACTTGCTCCAACGCCGCGCGACCAACCGCTTCCCAGACGTAAGCCAGATAGCCGCGCTTATATGGTTCAGTTGCCTCAGGATCGCCGCCCAGAGGAATCTCCCGATCCTCGGCGTCAACTACCTTTGAATACCTGCTGTAGATTTCCAATGCCGGCCCAATACACGCAAAAACCAAATCCGCTCCCCGAATGTGTTCCGCTTGTAACCGATCCATCCATTCGGCGACTCGTTTCGGCAGTTCTCGGTGGACTTCGCCCCAATCACCGATCGGCGCATCCTCGGGCCGCGGTCGACAAATCAAGTGCACGCTAGTAGCAAGGGCGGCGGATTCGCGGGCACGCAGACGCGAGCCCATTTCGGTGGCGATCGGCCATGAGCCGGTGATGGTCCAGCCGCCGCGTATCATCCCGGAGAGCAACGCCTCCCAACCCTCGGTCGTCTTGTGAGCGAAAACAACGGATCCGACACCGTCCACGCGTAGCACCCGCCGTCCCTCTGCAAAGGCCTTCGCCATTGTCTCTTCGAACCACGCTCGATCTTTCACGCGCCCATTGTCGCGCTTGGTCTCGTCCTGCACCGCCTCATGTTGTTTCGGGGTCAGTGGATTCGCTGAGTCGAAGGGATCGCGAAGCAGCGGATGAGCTGGAAGCAAGCGTTTTAGCCAGACGAAAAAGTAGTCCGAGAGATCAGCGTAAGGAACCGCGTCGTAGTAAGGCGGGTCTGTGAACCAAACGCTCGACGCTTCATGCGGTAGCGGGTGTTGTGTCGCGTCGGCCACGGATGTTTGGGCTACCTGGCTTGCATACGACCAAGAATCAATAACATCCGCAAGCCACTGAGTCGCCCCGTGAAGACTTCCAGAACCTGACTCGATCATGTTTGTCTCGTAAAAATCCCACACAATGGGCAGCGCCTGTCTTGCGAAAGTGTTTCTCACTATGTCTCTAGCTAAATGCAGAGAGCAGTTTGCAGACCCATAATCCGCCGCGCGACTGACAAGAAACGCCGCGATTTCCCGCACCTCAGGAACCGATGCTTCACCGGACTCGCTAACCTCGCGCACCGCACGAAGCAACACTGTCAATCCCATCTTCTGCCGCGCGGTAAAAAGATCGCCCCAAGTCATCATGCCGTACTTCTGGACCGAGAACGCGCGCCCCGCACCTGAGCCGCCGCCTGCGGGAGTTGGCTCATCGGGCACAGGACAGAGTCCTTCCCTCCCACGGCGTTCCCACTCGTCGAGGATCTCTGCGATGCGCGACTGCGCCTTTTGTGCGGCCTCGTAATCGTGTTCAATTGGAAGTCGGTAGTGGCGCCCAGGATTACCAGACTTTAGGAGAACCACCGCGAGCAGCCGTGCTCCGCCAAGGCGCTGACCCTTGTCGTCGAATATGACGTCCGCGCCGCCACGTTGTGCGGCGAGTTGCGCGCGCACGCGATCCGGACCGAGTACGATGTTACAGACAGGACAACTGGCTTTAGCGCGTGTCACGGTCCCGTTCGGCACTTCTCGGTCACTTTTCGGCTCGAAGATCTCGAACACTATATCCGGGGTCTTACCCTTTTCCTTGTGTCTTTTGACTTGAAGTCGCAGTGCCCTTCTACGGCTTGCCTTCTTGCACAGCCAAAACGAACGCATGAGCGGAATCTCTGCGCCGCAATCCGGCGACTCACAGCGCACCGTGCGTGCCCACAGGTACGCGATCGGCATCGCACCGTCCGGGTCCTTCGGATAGAGGTCGGTGAGTTCCTTCTCCGCCTGTTGCTTGATCTCGGCCCCGACGCGACGAAGTTCTTCGGCTAGCTTCGGCCCATATCGGGGGATGTCTTCCAAACATTACTTTCAGAATCAAACCCGCAACAGGATTGAGATCGCTCGCGAACGCTTCGCAGCCAAGCCGCAGCGCTTCAAGTGGGATAGACCCACCGCCGGCAAATGGATCAACAACAAGCGGCGTTTCCTCCGGATGGGCTGCTTTTACCAGGCCGCGTGAGACTTCCAGGTAAGTGCGGTCGGACGACAGATCCCAGTTGGCGAAGTCGCCAATGAATTTCAGGAGAGATTTTCGAAGGTCCTTGTCCTTGGAGCCGACTTGTCCTTGCACCTTCGGCAAAAGCTCGCGAGCCTTTTGTTTGAACTCTTGCGGACATTGGTCGTCGCAAGGATCAGGCAGCAGAAGCCCAAGCAACATCGCACGGCAAGCGGCGACCGGTCGCCGCGCCCACCAAAGATGCAACGTCGACGGATGCCCGTGGCGAATAGACTTTTCCCGTGCAGCATGCTTGCTCACCACCGCAATCGGAAAATCCACCTCCGCCAGCCGTTTACATTCTTTGGGTATCATCCAGACTTGGGCTCTTTCCACAGGCGGACAATAAAGCGATCTTCTTCTTCGACTAGGTCCGCCTCTGTGCCGTTATGTGCCCGCATTGACTGAATGATCCGGTTGCGTACGCCCATCCCGTAATGCTCAACGTAGCCGTAGTCGCGTAGAATCTCTTTGAGCAACTCGTTCCGCGCCACCCGCACGACTCCCACCTTCATTTTTTCAACCGTCACGCCGTTGGGCAACCTTCCTGGAGAAACGACCTCCAGGCGGTCACTGTAGAGAGAGACCTCGATGTCCGTGCCCTCGCGCGCGTAATCGCGATGCGCCACTGCGTTCACTACTGCCTCTCGCACAGCATCGAGGGGAAGTGCTTTCTTTCGGCGCCTGCGCCCTCCTTCAAGCCACGCCCTAGTTCCCATGTTCCGCGCCACGAAGTCCACCGTGCGGTCAATCACCCCTTTGTCCACCGCGCGACCGCGTTTAGAAGACCGAAACCAGGGGACCGCGGAGCCGCTCTTCGTCGCTCGTGTTGTAGTCTTTCTCATTGCCCGGAAATGCCGCTGCTGTCACGCCTGCTTGGGGGAGGCGGCGATTAGGGTTTTCACCGAAAAGCAACAAGCCGGCGACGGATACGCGAGACAGGCCACTAGAAAGGGCAAGCAGGTCGGTATTCAGGAGAAGCCGTTCCCAGCCCTCAATGTCCGCACGGTCGGGTACTTCTCGTTTGAGGATGTCGCGGAAAAAGTTCTCGATGCGCTGGATGTCCAGGCTTTCGAACCCTGTGTCAGGAACTGGCTTAATGTCGTATCGAACAAGCCGAGCGGACTGGTAGAGGCGCCCCTCTTCTTCCCGAGTCGCCTCGCGCGACGTACTTCCGACTCGAAGGTAGGTAATCCACGCTCCGCCACGCCTTGCTTTATACGGCTTTCCGGGGCTATCTGGCGGGAGTTCAATGACGCCAACAATCTTGCCGTCATCCATCGCCACAGATCCCCATACAGGAATGACCTCCCGCTGAAGATTCTGTCGCGCCACGTCCATCACCCAGCGTTCCGCTTCTTCACGACTTCTCGTGAGGCCCGAAATCCGGGCGTCTTCCTCCACACCCAACAGGATGAAGCCACCCTCCAGGTTAAGCAGCGCAGCGATTTCCTTGGCCAATGAATCCGGGTGAGCATCATCGCGCTTGAACTCTACACGGGAGTTCTCGCCATTCCGGATGATCTCCAACAATTCTGTCTTGTCCACGCGCCGTCCTTTTTTCAGAACCCGTATTTCCGCCGGCGCGTCTCGAAAGCCTCACGACCGCCCTCGAGGATTTCTTCGACCAGCTCGCGGACCGACTGGGAATCAATCGAGCCCATGTGCTCGGGCGCGATGCGCGCGCGACCGCCGTTCGCCTCACCCGAAGCAGAAAGTCCAAGGATCAGCTCGGCATCGCCGAGCACGGGAATGTTCGCGTTGTGTGTTGAGAAGATGAACTGACGGCGTTGCTTCTCCTCGCGCATGCGCGGCACGACCCCTTCGGTGATGAATCGATTGTCGAGGTCATCTTCTGGCTGATCCACGACCAGCGGCGCATCCGATTCAAGCAGCAGGAGTAGTAGCACGGCGGTCGCCTTCTGCCCCGTCGAGAGATCATCCAAAGCCTGCCACGTCGGGGGATCCCCGGCCGGTGCCGTGTTGAGACGAATTACCGTCGTCGGCGGCAAATCGACCTCCTCAATGTGCATCAGCACCTCGGGCTCAGCCTTCGCGAGGCGCTCGGCTTGGGCGGGCGTGATGTGGTACGTTTTGCTGAGGGCTTGGGCGCCCGAACGACATGTCTCGACCAATTCCGTAAGGGACAGGTTAGCTACTCCCCGTAGGCTCTCAATGGCTTCCGACATTCGGCCGCCGACGTCCTCACGTAGGATTTTGAAGAGTGGCTCGCGGTCGCCTGCCGCGGTCACTTCCACCTGCACACGATCACGAAGCCTTCCGCTGACTTTCTTCGCTGCCCGATCCAGCGCACGAAACTCCGCGGCTTTGAGGTCCTCCCACTCTACGAGTAGCGCCCGCCGGCGGTCCGCGTGCTCCTTTTCGAGACGTTGCAGAACACCCGAGCGATCTCGAAGCGGCCGCAGTTCCTCAATTCGGCGACGCAGCCGGATGAACTCCTCACCGTCCACACGGGATTTCTGAAGCTCCCGCAAAATCTTCTCGTACGCTGCCTGAACTTGCTGCCTGCGCACTTCCCAAGCCGAGCGCACCGCGCCGATTCCCTGTTCGGCGCTTGCTAAGGCTTTTTCCAAATCGTCTTTCACACGCATGAGGTCACGATTAAGATCAGCGAACACCTGATTGGCCCGCGAGAGAATGTCTTTACCGGGTAAATCTTCGAGAGCTTTCGGCGAAAGAAAAGTGCGGTCGATCGGCAGCTCTCGCTTTAACGTCTCAACCGTCTCGTTGAAGGGTGCGAGGCGCTCGGGAATGGAGTCGAGTAGCCGTTCTTCGCGCACGATCAGACTCTGCTCGCGCAGACGTCCTTCGAGACCTGCTTCCTGGAAACGCTTGTGCGTTTCCTCCAGGCCCGGCAGCGCGGCAAGACGTTCTTCAATCTGCTTGACCTCTGTACGAGCATCGAGAAGCGCCCGGCGACTCTTTTCCAGGTCGCGACGCAGTGATGCTTTGCGTCGGCCAAGCGAGTCATCGCGCTCGACGAAGCGGTCGAGCAGGCGTGTAAGTTTTTCGCGGCTCTTGGTCAGTTCTGAAATTTCGTGCTGGCCGTACACCTCGATTCGCGGAAGGACATCCTGAGGGGCAAGGTTGGAAACGTCCCCGTTCTCATCACGCACAAGGGGCGGGTTTGGAATCGTTCGTTCGATCCGATATTCCCGGAGCGCCGGTCTGTGCGCACGTACGAGGAGTGAGATCTTCGTGCCGCTGCGCAGAACTTGCCGCACGATGCCCTCATGCGCCTTGCGGGCTTCATCGCCGATCGGGTCGAGCCCGAGGAGGGTGCGGATGCTCTCGACAACCGTGGACTTGCCCGTGCCGCGGCCACCGACGAGGACATTGAGGTTTGGGTTGAAGTGAATACCCGTGCCATCGAGGAATCCCCCTTCCCAGGCCAGGGCGACCAGTTCAGCGTGCTCCTCAGATTTGAGTTTTCCCTCCTTCGGATTAAGGCGGATGCGAGACCCCGGATCAAGGAAAGCTTGTCGCAAACCCTCGGTACTCACTTCGGACATCTTGATCCAACACGTGGCTGATCGGTCGTCGAGGTCTTCTGGTTTCAAGATATCCTTCGCATTGACTACGGCGATCGCGAGATCCTCTTCCGCGGCGTGGGGACAGCGGTAGTCGGCGTTCTTGTTTTCGACAATGTGGCGCACGTCCTGGGGCAGGTCCTCAATCGGACCGGGGATCTGGATCGCGAACAGGTTATCGCTCTGCCAGGCTTGGATTCGTGGCTTGCCGCTGAGAACCTTGAAGAGCCCATTATCGTTCGTTACATGCGCGGCAATCGCGACGCCACCCTGTTCGCGGACCTTTTTAAGGACCTCGAGAAAGGTCTTGCTGGACAGGTCGGAAGAAGGCCCAGGCTTTGTGATGCCAAACTCGCCCAAGTATCGACCGAGTCGGTGATCGTCGGTGTCTTGAGGATAGATGCACAGAACGTGAACGCCCTCGCTCGAAGACAGTTCGAAACCCGGGAGAATGTGGACGCCGCGCCCGCGCGACACTGCACGGAACGCAGGCACGTTACTCACGTCGTTGTGGTCGGTGATGGCGAGCACGGTAATGCCGAGTTCGGCAGACTTGTCCACGATCGCCTTCGCATAGGCGGCTCCGTTCTTTTCAGCAGGCTTCCCTCGGAAGGTCGCGCCGTAGTGGTGCGGGTTCACCTGGAGTGCGCAGCGATGAAAGACAGCGCCAGCAGGAAGGGCCTTTGCGTTGTCGATCGGATTTTTCGAACTCACGTGTGTCCTCCGTAGGGTAGCCAATCTCCCGCACCCGTATCGGCCGGGTCAGCGCGTCCACCGAAACATAGTAGTGATCCACCAACTTAACCTCATGCCACGGGAAGGGGCGGGGTTTTTGATCGGTTCCTGGGAGACGGTTCCGACTTGCAGCTCGAAACAACTAAAGCCGCTAGCAGTCGCGACGATCTTCCGCGATGTGGCATTCGGTTGAGACATTCCCATGAGGTCCGCGTTTAGAATGACCTTTTCACCTCGTAAGGTGTGGATTACAGACTATGGAGACCGTTTCCCGGGAGGCGCGAGCGAATTTCATGGTTCCTCAAACTGACCTACGCAGTCTTGCAGCGGGCGTGCCGTGGCAAAGTCGAGCAGATCAAGTTGCTTTTGGCCCTTGGCCGATACTCGCGGAAAAAGCCTGCGACGGAAGCGACGCTTGCCTTCCAGACTTTCCCATAGCTGCTCGTCTGCGTTGAATAGGGCCACGTTCTGCTGAACGCGTCGTTGCTCCGGGGGAAGGTTGTAGTACAGATTCATAGGGTAATTCCTAGCCTTTATGAGGATAAAATTATTAGCTGTCAATTCCCGGCCTTTTGTAAGGCTCGGTCAGGTCCCGCACCTGCATCGGTTGCGTCAGAGCATCGACTGACAAGTAGTAGTGATCCACTTTTTTAACCTCGTGCCACGGGAACCGCGCGGGATTTTTGATCGGCTCTTGAAGAATTGGCTCCGACTTACATCCTGTGACTACGTAAAGCCAATAGCAATCGCGCCGGTCTTCGGCGACGCGGCGTTCGTTGGGAGTGAGAAGTACGGTTCCGGTCGTAGCACCGATGCCTTTGACTTCAATCAGGCGAAGCTCGCCGGAGTTGAGATCGAGGCTCGTGATGTCGTAGCCGAGATTCTTTTCGTGAATATCGTATACTTGGCAGCCCCGCGCGGTCTCATGTTTCACCACGAGCTGCATCGCAGTATTTTCAACTTCCGGGTCGGGTTGCAGACGACGAACCTCCGGTTGGGAGCGTTCGGGATGCGGAAGCACCAAAATGCTCGTCATCCGCTCGACCGATTGAAGCGTTAGCGCGCGTTGCTGTTCGAGCTCTTGCCGGCGCTTTTCTCGCCGTGCCATGAGTTCCGCATGGCGGTTTTCCGCTTGGGCTAAACGGCCCTCGGCTCCGGTGATTTTTTTCTCAACTTCCGCATCGGCTTTACCGATCTCTTCGTCTACTTTTTGTAAGAGTTCGGTGAGGGAAAGATTGATGTGGTCGGCGATGCGGTCGATTTCGCCAACGCGCTCTTCCCTGACCTCCTTTAGAAAAGCCGTGAGAGCATGCTGATTCAACCAATCCGTCGCTTCCGGAACGGAGGCAATCATTGGAAGCTGAGCGGGCGGCGTTGTGGGAGTGAAATTGCCGACAACGCCAGGCTCCTGAAGACGCAACGTTTCGTCGTTGGCAATCTCTACGGCGAACATGCGTTCGTGAATGACGTCGCCCAAGCCGTCGACGACGCGCGCACGGTAAAAATCGATGCGCGCGGGCTGATTGTGCTGCAGAGAATAATAACAAGCGCCTTTACCGAACGGCTCTTGGGAAAGGCTCAAAGTGTGACGGCGGAGCGCCTCAAAGAGTGGATGACCGGGCGTGACCCATTCCAGGCTGTTCTTTTCGGCGGTCTCTCGGTCCGTCGACAACCGGGGATAACGGGTCGCCAACGGCGCCAACTTCCAGTTGGGTTGGTTCTCGTATCGTTTGAGAGTTGTCGGCGTTCTACCTGGGTCGAAGGCATGCGGTAATGACGGGAAGGCTTTGAGAGCGAACGTGGCATGCTCCGCCGACTCGCTCAAGAAACGAGCGATAGTTTCGGGGACCAACCGGCGTTCTTGAGCGAGTGCCCGTCGCTCGATCAGCATTTCAAGATTGAGCTTTTTCGAGGCCAGGCCTTCGAGCGCGTTTTGGCAAATCGCTCGAAAACGGCCCTCATCGACCTCACCGAGGAGGCGATCTTCCATGTCGGCTTCGCCGAGGCGCCCCGCGTAAAAGTCTCTCAGCACGCGCTCAACATGGGCCGCCGGTAAAATCTCACCGATAACGTTGAACACCGCGTCGTCGTCGAGCGCGTCACGAATCTCCTGGAGCTTCTCCAGCAAGCGCTGAAGCACGCGGCCTTCGATCGTATTGGTCGCAACGAAATTAAAGATCAGGCAATCGAAGAGCTGGCCGTAACGATGGATGCGTCCCATGCGCTGTTCTAACCGATTGGGATTCCACGGAATATCGTAGTTAAAAAGAATATGGCAGCACTGAAGGTTGATACCTTCGCCGGCCGCTTCCGTAGCCACCAGCACTTGAATCGCTCCGTCTTTGAACTGTTGCTCCGAGTAAAGCCGGCTGTTCGGTTCTTCGCGTGAACCGGTTTTCATGCCGCCGTGAATGAAGCCTACGCGGAAGCCCCAGTTCTTAAGAATCCCGACGAGGTAATCGA
>DASYUV010000153.1:0-75352 GCA_036000865.1 Binatia bacterium
GCACGGCTCTTACTACTTGCTGGGAGGGTACGTCGGCCTCACCGTCATCAGGCAGACCGGCTCTTTCCCTCTCGCAATTCTTGCTGGGGCCCTGGCCGTCGCCATCATCGGTGTGGCCGAGTGGAACGCATTTCTGAAGCGTCTCAGCGGGCAGGAACTGGGCCAGGTGCTCACCACCATGGGGTTCGCGCTGATATTCCAGGATCTCGCGCTGATCATCTGGGGCGGTGACCCTTACACGATTCCGGCGCCTGCAATGCTCTCCGGCGCGCACCAGATCGGTGACCTTTATTTTCCGATCTACCGGCTCTTCATCATCGTGGTCGCAGCGATCGTGGCGTTGATCCTCTGGCTGGTGCTCGAGAAGACCCGGGTTGGGGCAATGATGCGGGCGACCGTGGACGATCCCGAGATGGCGCGCGGCGTCGGCATCAACGTGCAATTGATCTCGATGGTCGTGTTTGCGCTCGGCGCTTTTTTGGCGGCGGTGGCGGGAGTCGTTGCCGGGGGATTCGTGGGAGTCTATCCAGGCGCCGACTTTGAAATTCTACCTTACGCCTTTGTCGTCGTCATC
Organism: Binatia bacterium; assembly: GCA_036000865.1. GTDB lineage: Bacteria > Desulfobacterota > Binatia > UBA9968 > UBA9968 > DP-20. Next base: position 575 of record DASYUV010000153.1, read on the forward strand.
GTCGGAGGTATGGGAAGTCTCAAAGGCGCTCTGATTGGCAGCCTCATGGTCGGGCTTCTCGACAACTTCGGCAAAGCGCTTTTTCCTGAACTGTCGTACTTCACGCTGTTCGCCCCGATGGCCGCGATCCTGGCCGTGCGGCCCACGGGACTCTATGGTCGCGCGTGATGGGATCGACTCGATTCTCCGGACAGCAGGTCGCGGCGGCTTTTCTTTTTTTTCTCCTGCTTGTCTCGCCGCCGTTTCTCTCCTCGTTCCTGCTGACATTGCTGACCCAAGCATTGATCTATGGGATCCTGGCAATGAGCCTTGACATCATTCTCGGCTATACGGGTCTCGCTTCGCTCGGTCACGCCGCTTACTTCGGCATCGGCGCGTACAGCGTGGGAATTCTGACGACGAGATATGGCGCCGCATTCGGGATCACTTTGCCGGCCGGTGTCTTGCTCGCGGTTTTCGTTGCGGCAATCTTTGGCACGGTAGCTCTGCGCGCTACCGGTGTTTACTTCCTCATGATTACTCTCGCTCTCGGCATGATCGTTTGGGGACTTGCGCACCGATGGGTAACGATGACCCAAGGTGACAATGGGATCTCAGCAATTTCTCGACCGGATCTTGGACTGCCATGGTCGCTTTCTCTCTCGATCCCGTTCTACTATTTTGCGCTCGCAGGGTTTGTGATCGCTCTCTCGGTTCTGCGCGTGATCGTGCGTTCCCCTTTCGGGCAGACTTTGGTGGGAATCAGGGAAAGCGAATCGCGCATGAGAACGCTCGGCTATCATGTCTGGCTGCATAAATACATCGGCTTTGTCATTGCGGGCGGGTTCGGTGGCTTCGCGGGAGTGCTATGGGCTTACTACAACGGCTTCGTCAGCCCCGTGGACCTCCAACTCGCGACCTCGGTAGAGGTTCTTCTCATGGTCGCGCTCGGCGGTCGCGGCAGCCTGATCGGCCCCGCCCTGGGAGCGGGGATCATTGTTTTGCTCAAGAATCTCGTTTCCGTCTATACGCATCGCTGGCTGCTGATTCTCGGCGCCGTGTATATTCTCACGATTGTTTATGCGCCTGAGGGAATCCTCGGCGCCATAAAACGACGGACGAAAGAAGTGAAGCCAAGAGCCGTCGGAGTCCACGGCATGACAGAAGGAGAGATTGAAGGAGGATAGGTATGAGCACCAAACGGATTGCCGCCATTTGTGGATTGCTAGTGTTGGCTCTGACCGTTGACGCCGTTCCGGTATGGGCGCAAAAGGGGCCGATCAAGGTGGGCTTTCTCACGCAGATGACAGGTGGTGGCGCTGCCGTCGGCAAGGACATGTCGAACGGTTTCATGATGAGCCTCGAGGAGATCAGCAACCAGATAGCCGGCCGCAAGGTCGAGGTGATTATAGAGGATACTCAAGGAGACCCAGCTCAAGCGCTGACAAGGCTCAGGAAGCTGGTGGAGAGTGACAACGTACATGCCGTGGCGGGCATCTTTCTCGCGAACGAGGGCTACGCGCTCGCGCCGAAGGTGGATGAGTACAAAATCCCGACCGTATGGGCTGTGGTGTCGGCCGATGACCTTACGCAACGCAAGCCCACGAAATGGGCCGTCCGGACCGGGTGGACCTCAAGCCAACCGAATCACCCGTTCGGAGAATACGCCGCGAAGACGCTCGGCTATAAAAGGGTGGTAACGATCGCGATGGACTACGCGTTTGGCTGGGAGCAGGTGGGTGGGTTCCAGAAAACTTTCGAAGAGGCTGGCGGTCAGATCGTTCAGAAACTCTGGCCACCGCTCGGCACCACCGACTTCGGTCCTTTCCTGGCCCAGATCAAGCGGAATGCCGACGCCGTCTTCGCCGTAATGGTGGCGGCATCATCACTCAGATTTCCCAAGCAGTACCAGGACGCGGGGTTGAAAGCTAGATTGCCCCTTATCGGAGGCGGAACGTCTTTTGACGAATTCGTTCTCCCCGCGCTAGGCGACGAGGCGATCGGGGCGATATCCCCACTGATCTACAGCGCCGCGATTGACACTCCGGTGAACCAGCGCTTTGTCAAAGAGTTCCGGAAAAAATTCGGAAAGGTTCCTGGCTACTACGCGGAGGCGAGCTACACGGCCGCGCGCTGGATCGCTGAGGCGGCCAAGGCGGTCGGCGGAAACGTTGAGGACAAGGAAAAGTTTCTGGCTGCGCTCAAGAAAGTGGAGATTTCTGATGCGCCGCGAGGACCGATCAAGTTAGATACTTACGGCAACCCGATTCAGAACATCTATGTCCGGAAAGTCGAGAAGAGAGATGGTGAGCTTTGGAATACGGTAATCCAAACTTTCACAGGGGTCTCTCAGTTTTGGAAGTACAAGCCGGAGGAATTTCTCAAACAACCCGTTTACGATCGAAACTATCCGGCGTGCAAGCATTGTTAGTTGAGGCGTAAGGGCAAGAGAGTCCCAACGCTTTACCATTCACTGCTCGCGTCCGCGCGCCTGGCGCGCCATGAGTGAGAGAACTTAAAGTATGCCCGAATCGTGCACCCTTGCGTTGACCCTTTCCAACGTCTCGAAAGCCTTCGACGGGCTTCACGCGGTGGATGGTGTGAGCCTCGCCGTTGCGCCCGGTGAGCGCCGAGCCATCATTGGACCGAACGGTGCCGGAAAGACGACGCTCTTCAGCCTGATCAGCGGAGAAACCAAGCCGACGGAAGGGCGAATTCATCTCTTCGGTCGAGACGTGACGCGCTTGCCGCCTCATCGGCGCGCCGCACTGGGGCTCGCCCGGACGTATCAGATCACCAATCTCTTCCCTCGCCTGACAGTTTTGGAGAACTCTCTGCTCGCCGTTCAAGCTCTAACCGCTGCCAAGCTCCATCTTCACCGCGCGCTGTCCCGCTATACTCATCATATTGATCGGGCTCGCTCTGTCCTGGAAGCCGTGGGGCTTGGGGCAACGGAGAACGAAGTTGTCCGCAATCTTTCTCACGGCGAGCAGCGCCAGCTCGAGATCGCGCTGGCGCTGGCCGGAGTGCCGAAAGTTCTTTTGCTCGATGAGCCCACCGCCGGACTATCGCCGGCCGAGTCCCACATGATGGTCGCGCTTCTCAAAAAACTCGATCCCGCCATCACCCTGCTCGTAATCGAGCACGACATGGATGTCGCTTTCGAGCTGACCAATCGAATCACTGTGCTGCACTACGGTAAAGTCATCGCTGATGGCGTCGGTCATGAGGTGAAGTCCAATGCGGTCGTGCAAGAGATTTACCTCGGAGCCGCCATGGAGACTGCGTGATGTTAACGGTGCACGACATTCACACTTATTACGGTGACAGCCACATCCTTCAGGGGATTTCTTTCGAGGTGGAGAAGGGAAAAGTGGTAGGGCTTCTCGGGCGGAACGGGATGGGTAAAACAACGCTGATCCGCTCCATCGTCGGCTTTACTCCGCCACGCCGCGGTCAGATACTCTTTAAGGATCACGACATCACCGCGTGGTCGTCGAACCGTGCGATCAATTTTGGTCTCGGCTTGGTGCCTCAGGGCCGCCGGGTCTTTCCCTCTCTCAGCGTTTTAGAAAATCTCACGGTCGCTGATAAACGAAACGGCGGCCAATGGAATCTCGAGCGTGTGATGGAGCTCTTCCCGCGCCTTCGTGAGCGGCGTGCGATTCGGGCAGGCAAGCTTTCAGGCGGCGAGCAACAGATGCTGGCGATCGCGCGCGCGCTCATGACGAATCCCGAGCTATTATTAATGGATGAGCCGACCGAGGGGCTGGCGCCACTCTTGGTTCGCGAGGTCGGCCGCGTCATCGAGAATCTGAAATCTCAGGGATTGTCGATCTTGCTGGTGGAGCAGAACCTGCCGCTCGCGCTGCGAGTGTCTGACCAGGTTCACGTGCTCTCGCGGGGCAGGATCGTGCACTCCGGCTCGCCGCAGGCGCTCTGGGAAAACGAGGAGATAAAGAGCAAGTATCTCGGCCTGTGATCCAATAAAGAACTTCTTAGCCATGATCCGAAAATCCTTTTTGCGATATGATTTCCCTCTCCCGCTTGCGGGAGAGGGCGAGGGTGAGGGTAGAATCGGCGTGCAACCACCCTCACCTCTAATCCTCTCCCTCCAAATGGAGGGCGAGGAGGTTATTGGAGAGCTCCCGGTGCAACATCCTATGCAGGTGATATGAAACGAATTGGGATCATCGGTATCGGCCTTCTCGGGAGTGCGGTAGCTGCGCGTCTGCTCAAACGGGATTTCGAAGTTAAAGGCTACGATACGCGCCCGGAGCAAATTGAAGCGCTTTGCGCTCACGGGCTGATTGCATCTGGGAGTATCGCCGAAGTCGCGGCGGATACCGACGCGGTCTTTACGATCCTGCCGACGCTCCAGAGCGTCGAGGCAACAATTCTCGGTGTGGGCGGGTTGATCGCGACGGCGCCGCCCAATTGCACGCTGATCCAGATGAGCACCGTTTCCCCCGAGCTGACGCGACGTCTGGCTGGCGCGGCGGCGGCCAAAGGCCTCGACTTTCTCGATGCGCCAATGAGCGGGACGAGCGCAATGGTCGAGCGCGGTGATTGCGCGATCTTTGTCGCGGGTGACCGCGCACGTGCCGATGCTTGCCGGCCCATCTTCGATGCGATTGCCAAGAAGACCGTCTACGTGGGCGATGTCGGCATGGCTTCCCTCGCGAAGCTTGCCACCAATCTCCTTGTCGGGCTTAACACCGCCGCGCTGGCAGAAGCATTCGTGCTCGGAGCAAAAGGCGGTTTGGCCCCAGCTGCGCTGCTTGAGCTCCTCAAAGACAGCGCGGCCGACTCAAAGATGCTCGAGGTCCGCGGGCCGCTCATGGCGAGCCATCGCTTCGATCCGCAGATGAAAATTGATCTCTTCTTGAAAGATTTTAAGCTCATGCTGGAGGAAGGACTTCGCCTCGGAGTTCCGTTGCCGCTAACTAGTATCACGCAGCAGTTGGCCACAGCCGCCGCCGCGGCGGGCCGAGGTGAAGAAGATCTGGCTGCGATCATAACCACCTTGGAACGGCTTGCGGGATTATCGGATCTTTCATCGATGAAAAAAAATTGACAGGAGGCTTGTATGCAAAAAAGATTTGCCATCGCCGCTTTGGCTCTGATCGTTCTTTTTAGTATCTCGCCGGCCGAAGCGCAGAAAGAGCCGATCAGGGTTGGCTTCATGTCCTCTCTTACGGGCCCCCTCTCACCTAACGGCAAGGACATGTTGAACAGCTTCGAGCTTTTCCTTGAAGAGCAAGGCGGGAAGTTGGCCGGCCGAGAAGTGAAGCTGATCACCGAGGACGATGCTGGAAACCCCGCCACCGGCCTCACGAAGCTCCGGGGGATGGTAGAAGGACAAGGAATTCAACTCCTCGTTGGTCCGCTGTCAGCGGCTGTTGGCTACGCCATCCGTGACTATATCGACAGCAACAAGCTGCCGGCTATTTTTCCGATCGTATCGGGTGAGGACATTACCCAGCGCAAGCGCAGCCCTTACATCGTTCGCACCGGCTGGTCCAGCGCTCAGCCGTCTCATCCCTTCGGCAAATGGGTTTACGACAACCTCAAGTACCGCCGGATTGCGATCATCGGCTATGACTTTGCTTTCGGCTGGGAAGTGGCCGCAGGATTTCACCGCACCTTTGAAGAGTCGGGTGGTCAGGTCGTGCAAAAACTCTGGCCGCCTCTCTTTACCACCGACTTTGGTCCTTATATTTCTCAACTCAAGCGCGACGTGAACGCTGTTTACGCGGTTTTCTCAGGGGCCGACGCGCTGCGCTTTGCCAAACAGTATGAAGATGCCGGCCTCAAGGCTCGTCTCCCGCTGATCGGAGGCGGTACCTTCACCGACGAGCACGTGCTTCGAACCATGGGCGACGAGGCGCTGGGAGTCATCACCGCGCTGCACTACTCCGCTGCGCTGAACAATCCGGTGAATCGGAAATTCGTGCAGGCTTACGAGACGAAATTCAAGCAAATGCCCTCGTACTACTCTGAAGGAACGTACGTGGCGGGGCTCCAGCTCAAGCGCGCGCTCGAAGCCATCGGTGGAGAAGCGGAAAATCGTGAGCGGCTGGTCGCAGCTCTACGCAAGGTGGAACTCGCCGATACTCCTCGCGGTCCCATTCGGTTCGACGACTATGGTAATCCGATTCAAAACATTTACGTCCGCAAGGTGGAACGGGTTAGCGGACGGCTCCAGAATACCGTCATTCATACATTCGAGAAGGTGTCGCAGTTCTGGACGTACAAGCCCGAGGAGTATCTGAAGAATCCGGTGTATGACAGAAACTTTCCGCCGTGTAAGCATTGCTAGCCTACCGTCCGGCTGAGTTCGCAGGAAGTTTGATGCTGCGGCAAACTTCCATGGCGCGACTGAGGCGCCATCCAGAGCGGAGCAAGGGACTGAGGCAGGCTTACTCGTCGATGCGAGAGCTATTTCCACGCGGCATCGTCTGTCCAGCGTCCCAGCCTGGCCAATGCGGCGTTCGCCGGCCCTCGATCCACGACCTGTTCCGCCTTGGGCTTCTCATTTTCCTTGAGAAGACCGATTTCCACTAATTTGTTAATAGTCACGTCCACCATCTCGGCTGGCATCCCATCATTCACCGGCCAGACCTTCGCGGCTGCCAGCGCATCATAAGCCGGGCTCAGAACTTCCTTCGGATAACCCGTGTGCTTGCTTGCCAGTTCGAGCGTGCGCTCCTTGTTTCGGTAGATGAAACGGTGGGCCCTGATCATCGCGGCGACGGCACGGGAGAGGAGGTCCGGCTCCTTCCGCAGCAACTCCTCGTTGGCGCTAAATGTCCCGTACCAGTAATTCGGCATGATCTCCCAGAGGGGAACCAGGGGATGAAGGGACGCCTTCTTTGTGCGCGCCATGTACGCTTGGTCGATGTGCAGGATGGCGGTGTCAATCTTGTTGGATATAAGGGAGGCGATGTAGCCGGCGCTCGCCACCGGGACATAATTGACATCTTGCGGGGTGAGTCCGGCGCTGTGCAGAACGGCGCGCGTCATCACTTCGCGGAATGCGCCGACATCCTGGATGCCAAGATTCTTGCCGCGCAGATCGGCGGGTCTCCGGATGCTCTCCTGGGCCGCCATGACAACCGTGAGCCTGTGAGCGTAGCTGAAGATGCTGCGGATCTTCGCGCCACGACTGATGACTGTGATTATCGGTTCGCTGCTGGCGCCCACGATGTCCAGCCCTCCGGCAACGCCGCCGCGCAACGACTGAAGACCGGATTCAAACGCTGTCAATTCAACGTTGATCCCTTGCTCATCGAAGTAGCCGAGCTCTTTCGCGACATAGACGCCGATGTGAGGCAGGTTCGGCGGCGTGACCGGCATCCCAATGACGAGCGTCCGCCGGGGAGCCTGCGCTTCCACGATACCCGTCAACACGAGGCCGGCGAGGCTGACCAGCGTCATGACTGCAAAACGCGTTGGCATATTCCGTCTCCTCACTCAAATGTGAATGGCGACCTTCAGGGCGTTATCGATCCGCTCGACGTAGGTCCGGAACGCCTCGTGAATCTGATCGAGCCTGAAGTGATGGGTGATGATCGGGTCTGCCAAAATTTTCCCCGCGCTCATCAGCGCCAGCGAGCGGCCGGAATTCATTCCGCCCTCGCCGCGCGCCGCGTAGATACGAACGTTGCTCCGCACTGCGAGATTCATGTCGATCTGCACTGGCCCCGCATACCACGCCACCACCCCGATGCGCCCGCCGCGTTTGACGTTCTCGAGCGCCTCCTGCATCGAGGTCGGACCCCCCGCGCACTCGAGGACGGAGTCCGCGCCCTTGCCGTCGGTGATGTCGCGCACGCGATCGGCGAGATTTTCTTGTCGTACGTTGATCGTGAAGTCTGCGCCCAGTCGCTTGCCAATCTCCAGGCGCGAGTCGCGGGTGCCGCTCAAGATGACGCGCTCCGCGCCGAGCGCCTTGCAGAGCTGCACCGCGATGAGGCCGATCGGCCCCGGCCCGAGAATCAGCACTGTTTCGCCGGCGACGTAGCCGCCCATGAGATCGATTGCCCAGAGCGGCGAGGCGGCCGTGGTCACCATGCAGGCCTGCTCGAACGTGAGGTTGTCGGGCAAGCGATAGAGGGTGTTGATGTGATTGACGGCGTATTCGGCGAAGCCGCCGTCGCAAGTGAGACCTTTCGCGCGATGCCCTTTTTCGAGATTGCCGTAATTCAGGCACGAGGTATACCAACCTTTGATGCAGTTCTCGCAACGCTCGCAACCCTTGTGTACCTCGACGGCGACGCGGTCGCCGATCTGAAACTCATCGACGCCCAGTCCCAACGCGGCAACAGTGCCGGCGTATTCGTGGCCCATGATGAATTCCCCGGCGGGCTGTCCCTGGAGCGTACGGTGCAGGACCTTCACGTCGGTTCCGCAGATCGAGGCAACTTCCACTTTCAGGAGAACCTCGCCGGGCCCCGGCTGCGGCACTGGCCGCGACTCCACCCGCATATCGTCGGCGCCATGGAGCATCACTGCCGTCATGGTCTCGGGAATCGCCATGAATTTCACCTCCGGTTTCGGACGGACTCTATGATTCGCGCCTTCACCACCAGCAGCATGCTACGTAGCGAGCCCCGGTTAAAGCGCGCGTCGTTTTGAATGGCAACAAGCGTGCACCTCACTTGGCGGGCGAACGAAGATTTTGAGTAACCATCCGTCGGCAACTTTTCAATTGAGGATCAACGACGTAGGCAGATCCTATTCAGAGGTGGAAAAAGTGTCAAGGCAGTCTGAATCACGGTAGGGTTCAGTTTCGCAAACGTTGACGATTCGTTGAAATCAAATTGAACCACTACGCGATCGAAGGTTCCATTGACAGCAGTAGCAGGGGGGTAATACAAAAAGAAGCGCGAATATCGGTGATATAAAAATGGCGTAGCTCATCGATCTCTCTGTGCGGTGGCGCACCGCTGCGCCGGCTCGCTTCTTTGCGAAGATCGATTGAGGGCGGCTATTCAGACGATGGAGCATCGGTCTGAAACAAGAGACGGCATGCGCATCGAATGGAACGTGCCGATCACGATGGATGACGCCGTCATCCTGCGCGCCGATGTCTTTCGGCCGATCTCCGAGGGAAATTACCCGGTCATCCTCAGCTATGGTCCGTACGCGAAAGGACTCGCCTTTCAAGACGGTTATCCGAACCAGTGGCAGCGCATGACCGAACGTCACCCGGATGTTGCCGCCGGCTCGACCAATAAATTCCAAAGCTGGGAAGTCGCCGATCCGGAAAAGTGGGTGCCGGAGGATTACGTCTGCATACGCGTCGATTCACGCGGCTGCGGTTCTTCTCCCGGATACATCGACCACTTCTCGCCACGCGAGAGCAAGGATTTTTACAACTGTATCGAGTGGGCTGGCACGCAGCCATGGAGCAACGGCAAAGTGGGTCTCAACGGCATTTCCTACTATGCCATCAACCAGTGGCATGTAGCTTCCCTTCAGCCGCCGCACCTTGCTGCGATGTGCATCTGGGAAGGCGCGGCCGACTGGTATCGCGACATGACACATCACGGCGGCATTCTCTGCAGCTTCTGGGCGAACTGGTACGACATGCAGGTAAAGACGGTGCAATATGGGCTTGGCGAGCGCGGCCCGTGCAGCCGTGTTACCGGTGAGCCTGTCTGCGGATCCGAAACGCTCTCAGACAAAGAGCTGGCCGGAAATCGCTGTGATCTCGGCGATGAAATCCTTGCCCATCCCCTCGACGATGATTACCACAAGGCCCGCTCACCTATGTGGTCGAAGGTGACGGTGCCGTTTGTCTCGGCAGGAAATTGGGGCGGCCAGGGTCTGCATCTACGCGGGAACGTCGAGGGCTTCGTGCGCGCCGCATCACAGCACAAGTGGCTCGAGCTGCACGGATTAGAGCACTGGACACACTTCTATACCGATTACGGGAGACTGCTACAGAAGCGCTTCTTCGACTATTTTCTGAAAGGCATCGACAACGGCTGGAATAGAGAGCCGCAGGTTCGGCTGCAAGTTCGTCACATCGATAAGTTCGTCGAGCGTATGGAAAACGAGTGGCCCATCCGTCGCACGCGCTGGACGAAATTCTATCTCAATACGGTTGATCGCAGCCTGAGTTCGAGTCCGGTTGTCACTGAGGAAAGAATTGAGTTCGACGCCATGGGTGATGGGGTGACGTTTCTTTCACCGCAACTGGAATACGAAACGGAGATCACCGGACCTTCGACGGTCAAACTGTTCGCCTCATCCTCGACGTCGGACGCCGACATTTTCGCCGTGCTTCGCGTCTTCTCGCCTGGGGGAAACGAGGTTGTGTTTCAGGGGGCGATCGATCCTCACACCCCGATCGCCCAAGGATGGCTTCGAGCTTCGCATCGGAAGCTCGATCCTGAATTGAGCACTCCGTACAGGCCGTATCACACGCACGACGAGAAGCAGCCGCTGAGATCCGGCGAGGTCGTCGAGCTGGATGTGGAGATCTGGCCCACGTGCGTCGTCGTGCCCGCCGGCTATCGAATCGGCCTTACCGTGCGCGGGAAGGACTACGAATACGACGGACCAAGCGGCGGGAAGATTTCGAGCTTCAAGAACGAGCTGAGAGGCTGCGGGCCGTTTCTCCACGACGACCCGCGTGACAGACCGCTGGAGATTTTCGCAGGCAAGACGACGCTGCACAGCGGTCCCAACCGCGCTACCTATCTCCTGCTGCCGATCATCCCACTGCAACCATAATTTCTTGAAACCACCTGAATTGGGCGACGACTAAGGTAATCCGCCAAAATATTTTGGCAAATTAACTGTGCGCTATCTGATACTCCAATAACTTCGTACTCAGAGCCGATTGTTGAATGAATTAAAAATCTGCCTCAGAGTGGAAAGACCGCGGAAAATGAAGTAAGCAAAAAAACAAAGGAGCCCAGGATTTCCTATGGCCAATTTGCGATTGACGATAGCGTTGTCCCACTACGATCGGCATATTCCGTTGTTCGACGGCTCGGTTCAGGCTGAAGGCGTGGATCTTCAAGTTTTGGAGGTCGGCCAATCCAGCCCGCTTAAGCATGGTCAAGATCGTCACGAACGGATGCTGCAAAAGGGCGAGTTCGATATTTGTGAATTGTCGCTGTCGTCTTACTTGATTGCTAAGAGCCGCGGCATGCCTTTCACGGCGATCCCGGTATTTCCAAGACGGCTGTTTAGCCTTTCACAGATGTGGGTCAACGTAAATGCCGGGATCGATGCACCACAGGATCTGATCGCGAAGAGAGTCGGGCTGAGCACATTTCAAACGACGCTGTCCGTATTGGCGAAGGGGGATTTGCAGGCCGAGTACGGTGTTCCTTGGGGTGAAATTGATTGGTACATTTCCAAAGACGAGGCTATCCCGCTCAAACCGATCGACGGTGTCAAAGTTCAGCTGCTCGAGCCTGGACAGAAAATCGGCGCGATGCTGGAACGGGGTGAACTCGACGCCTTGATGATGCCGCATCCGCCCAAAGAAGCACTGCGGGGCGGCGGCAACATTCGTCGATTGTTTACTGATCCGAAGACTGAGGAGACGAAGTATTTCCGCAAGAACGGCTACTACCCGATCATGCACTTGGTTGCTTTCAAGAACGAAGTCCTGGCAAAAAACCCGTGGCTCGCCACAACCGTCATGGCGGCGTTCGATAAGGCCAAGGAAGTTTGTTTGGGATACTACGACGATCCAAATTGGTCGCGCTTTGTCTGGGGCAGACATCTCTTCGAAGAGGAAAGACAAATTTTCGGCGACGATCCGTGGCCGCATGGGGTAAAAAAGAATCGCGCCAATTTGGAGCGCTTCATCGACTATTCATTGGATCAGGGATTGATGGACAAAAAACTCAAAGTGGAAGAACTTTTTGCCGAGAGCACATTAGATAGCTAGCGAGGCCGCCATGCCGCTCAAAGTCAAGTGCCCGACTTGCCGCAAAGAAGCGCAATGGGAAAATAATCCACACCGTCCTTTTTGTTCAGAGCGCTGTCAATTGATCGATCTCGGCGCCTGGACTCAGGAGCGGTACCGCATCCCAGGGGAGAAGATTGATTACCATGTTAGCGACGATGACGAAGACGAAGATGATGAAGAAAGACGCCGATAGCTCGCCGTGGCATTCCGAAGACGCAAAGAAAGCTCCAAATCCGAAATTCGAAGCTCGAAACAAATTCAAAATAATAATAGAGAGAAAAGGCATAAAATGTTCGAAACAGGAAGAATTGGATTTGGCGTTTTGGATTTTCTCAGCGTTTAGATCGGATTGACTGCGATTGTTTCGGATTTCGTGCTTCGAGTTTCGGATTTAAATTTCCTCTGGTTGCCGGATTGTTTCGGATTTGGATATTCGGATTTCGAATTTTGCCCGGAACGGCGCAGGTTGTTTCGACTTCGCTCAGGCGCGGGACAGAGAATAAACACGATCAACTTCGATGAAAATTCATCCTTCCGCCGTCATTGATCCCAAGGCAGAGATCGATTCAGATGTCGAAATCGGCCCCTACGTCGTCATCGAAGGGATGGTGAAAATCAAGGGGGGCACGCGGGTCATGGCGCACGCGTACCTAACCGGTTGGACGGAAATCGGCAACGGGAACGAAATTCATCCGGGCGCGATCCTGGGCAACGCGCCGCAGGATACGGCCTATAAAGGAGAACAAACCTATCTGCGGATCGGCGACCAGAATATCTTTCGCGAATATGTCCAGGTCCACCGTGGCACCGTCGCCGGTTCGTCGACGGTTATCGGTAATAATAATTTTCTCATGGCCACGTCCCATGTCGGTCATAACTGCAAGCTGGGCGATAACGTGATACTCGCCAATGGCGCTCTGCTCGGTGGGTACGTCGAAGTTGGCAATGGCGTGTTTGTCTCAGGGAACTGTGTCGTGCACCAGTTCGTGCGCATTGGTGAGTATGCGCTGATGCGCGGGCTCAGCGGCACTAGCCGGGACGTGCCACCTTACGCCATCATCGACTGGCAGCACACGGTAAGAGGCGTCAATGTCGTTGGTTTGAAGCGGGCGGGTTTCGATGAAAAGCGGATTCGCGCGATCCGTGAAGCGTTTCGCGTATTGTTCCGCAAGGGGCGAAACCTTGCGCTAGCGATCAAAGAGGTAGAAGAATCCGCCAGGGCCAACACCGATGTGTCGGCCCTTTTGGAATTTATTAAGGCTTCGAAGCGCGGAGTCTGCGTTGGTGACTAACGAGTTGCGGTCGGAGCTGACGAAGGCGCCTCGGCTCGCGGTCCGGTCTCGGGCGGCGGCGCGCCGACGAAATAAAGAGGCTCCGTACCCTTGAGGTGGCTCGGGGTAACGACGTAGTTGCCGCCGATCGCAGGGTAGATGATGTTGTTGGCAACATCGGATCTACCGCCGGTCAACACCCAACCGAGCCCGCCTGTTAGCAGCCCCAATCCCGCATAGGTCACCTTCGCCGGGATATAGAAGACGCTTGCCAGAGCCGCTCCCACACCGTAACCCGCTTCCGAGCTCACAGGCTGTTCAGCAGCGGGTTGATTCTTCTGATCCGCCGTCTGCCCGTAAAGAGGTGCAGCCATTACAGTAACCAATGAAGCCAGGGCAATGCCCTTGAGCAATTGTGTTTTCATGCCGCGAACATATCGTAGAGTTGTGCTACTGTCAATAATTTCATTTTAAAATTTTAATAACTCCCTCAGGTTTTGACCGACCGATCGGTTAAAGCGGTGGTCGTTATACCTTCACGAGCGAACGAGATAATCATTTACAGAACAGCATTACTTCCAGCACTCCGGCGGGACTCGTGCCGGGGCTCATAGCAAGGACTTGGCGGCTACTTGGAAAGAAAATAGCGTTCGTAACAGGCGCGAATCTTTTCGCGACCTGATCGATAATCGCGCAATAATTGTTGGCCGGACTCGGGCTCGGCTCTTTTGGCTTTGCTGTTATAACCCAATGCCTTGGCGATGCTTTCAAGCCTTCCAGGTTCCGCCTCGAACGCGTCAATGGACTGGTCGCGTGCCAAACGCAAGCGGTGATCCAGCCGGCGCAAGAACAAATAGCCGTCGGCGAGGAGCCGATATTCACTGCTCTTCAAGATTTTTTCATCATGCAATACTTTTAACGCCCTTAGGGTTTCGCGACGGCGCAGCCTGGGAAAACGATGGCCATGGACGAGTTGTAGCATCTGAGTGAGAAACTCGATATCTACCAAGCCGCCGCGACCCTTCTTTAGGTTAAATCGAGCAACGTTTTCACCGGCTAATTCGCGCTCCATGCGCATCCGGAGATGATGAATTTCGTCAATGCCGTTACGGTCCAGGCCTCGACCATAGGCGAAGGCTTCGGTGATTTTCTCTACCTCTTTTCCAAGCGCTGCATCTCCCGCCACGCGCCGGGTTTTGATCAGGGCCTGTCGTTCCCATAAGAGGGAACTGGTTTTATGATATTCCCGAAAAGCTCCGAGCGGCGAGACCAGCGGACCTGCCTTACCCGAAGGGCGGAGTTGCATGTCGATTTTGTAAGCGATGCCTTCTTCGGTGGGTGCTGACAAAAAGGAAAGGAGTTTTTGCCCGACGCGGACATAATAGTCGTGGGCCGGCAACTTTCCTTGAGAACCGCCTTCGCTTTCGGCGTCGTCGTCTGCAACATAGATGAAAATCAGATCCAAATCCGAATTATAGTCCAACTCTCGCCCACCGAGCTTGCCTCCGCCGATCACGGCGAATCGGCCTGCAGGCACCGCGCCAAATTTTTCAGCCGCTTCCGCCAGCGTCAGGTCAAGCGCCGCTTGGACACAAGCGTCGGCCAGATTGGACAGTTGGTTTAACACCTCGACCAATTCGATGGTGCCGCCGAGATCATGCAGGCCGATGCGAATGAACTCTTCGGTTTTGTGCCGTCGCAAAACGTTGAGCTTGGTTTCGATGTCTTGAGTTTCGTCGAGCGCAGCACGCAGCTCGGCGAACATCTCATCTTTATTCTTTTTAACTCGCGTGAGATCGACTCGAATCAAGGTATCGATCAACTCTGGCCGGTTCAAAAATTGATCGGTCAAGAACTGGCTATCGGCGAACAGCGTGATCAAAAGCCGCATGGTCTCCGGGTTTTCCGCTAAAAGTGTGAGGAAGCCCGTGCGGCCGCCGATTCGTTGACTGAACCTCGAGAGATTGAGCAGCGCGCGGTCCGGGTCGCTGGATTTGGCAATCTCGGCGATCAAAGCCGGACCGAGGTTGCGCATGATCTTCAAGCGCTTCTGGCTCGGCGGAGCGTAAATCTCGCCGTCTCGGACTGAAAGTAGATTCGCGTAGGCCTTAGCGGGGTCGGCAAATCCGGCGTTTGCCAGTTCTTTGGTGATCAAATCCTGATTATCAAGATCGTGCCAAATGGAGCCGGTGGCGGAAGTCCCTTTGGTCTCCATTTCTTTCTGCGCGCCGTAAAATAGCCGGTCAAAAATACCACGGACAATTTTTGTATGGCGGCGATAGTCGCGCCAAAATAACTCGCGCTCGGTTTGCTTGCCGTTCCGTTTGTAACCGAGACGACGAGCATACACCTGCTCGGCATCTGTGCCATGCGGGATCGAATGGGCGTGAGCTTCCTGGACGATTTGCACCTTGTGTTCCGCTTGCCGCAGAAAACGGTAGGCTTCAGTCAGCTTGTCCCGCACGTCGGACGAAATGATTTCATGCCGCGCAAGCTCGGCAAGTGCGGGCATCGTGCTAGGATTGCGCAGCTTCGGTTCGTAGCCGCCGTTGACCAGCTGCAGCGCCTGGGTGAAAAACTCGATCTCGCGAATACCGCCGTAGCCCAATTTGATATTACGTTCCTTTCCTTCGCCCGTGAGCAGCTCGTTCTCAATGCGTGTCTTCATGTGCCGCAGCTCATCGACGGTCGTGTAGTCGAGATAGCGGCGATAAATAAACGGCTCGATCTCTTTCAGGAAGTTCGCGCCGAGCTCCTTGTCGCCGGCCACGGCACGCGCTTTTATCAGCGCCGCCCGCTCCCAACACTGGCCCCAGGATTCGTAGTAGAGCATCGCCGATCCCACCGATTGTACCAACGGCCCGTGCGCGCCGAGAGGTCGGAGGCGCAAATCGATACGAAAGACAAAGCCGTCTTCGGTCACCTGGCCCATCGCCTGGATGATTCTCTTGCCGATCTCGGCAAAAAATTCCCGCGGCGTCTTTTTGCCCTTAGGGCCTCCTGCGCTTTCGCCTTCGTCGCTCTCGTAGAGAAAAATCACATCTACATCCGAACTGAAATTGAGCTCGCCACCGCCGAGTTTTCCCATGCCGAGAATAACGAAGCGATTTGGCTTTTCTGTCCCTGGCAAATTCAGCGGCCCGTAATCTTTCTTCACTTCGGCGCGACAGAAGCGATACGCGGCATCCAATGACGCGTCAGCCAGAGCCGTGAGCTCCCGCACGGTCTCTTCCATTGTGACCGATGGCATCAGGTCGCGCGCGCCTATACGGAGGTATTCGCGCTGTTTGTGGCGCCTGAGCGCGGCGCAAAAGTCTTCCAGAGACTGAGAGTGTTTCACGGCCGGTTCGAGATCGGCCAGATGCTCTGAGACGCGTTTCTGAATGATCTTGATCTGACGAAGAAAAAGTTCGCAGCAGTCTTTTCCGTGCCGTAGCAAAACGTCGCTCAAGTAGGAGCTGCTCCCCAGGAGACGCACGAGCGCCGGTAGATCGGCAGCAGGAATCTTGCCCACGGCTTTGGTGCCGCTGATCTCAAATAGCCTTACAAGATGATTTTCTGCGAGCGAAGGCGATGGGCTGTTTTTGATGGCAGTCCGTATTTTCTGTTGCCGAGTCGGGGAGGAAGAAATCTTGCGCAGCTGATTCACGCTTTTAAACTAATCGCCTCAACAAGAACCTTCAAGCTTTCAAGCTAACGGCTGTAGACAGCCTAATGTGGCGAGACGGGAGTCCCTTGCAGCCCAAATCGTCGGAGAGTAAAGTCCCACGCCGATATCGCCGCAGGTGAGCAGCCGTAATCACAGACCCATAAAGGAGGCGCAAAATGAAAATCAGGAACTTAATGGTCGCAAGCGGTTTGTTGCTGTGTCTGACCCAGGACCTGCTGGCAGACAATACCTTCATCCTGGCCACGGGTCGCCGAGATCCGCGAATCTACGCCATCGACCTGGAACAAGCGCTGAAGCCTGAAAACAACAACACGCCCAATGCCATCGTCAGCCGATCAAAGGTGGGGTTGGATCGTCTGGATGGAAGGCCGCTCGGTGATCCGGCGAACATCATCGTCAGCGAAGACCGCAAGACTGCGTACGTCGTGAATCACCACGGGGCCGTTGACAACGCGGAGTTCCTGCAGCACGGCGGACGCGGAAACATCGCGATCATGACAACGCAGGCTCATTGACACACAAGGGAACTATTGCTGAGCTGTCCCAAAATATCACCGCCCTTCATCCCTCTCCCGAAGTAGCGCCTTTACAACCAATCCCTTGGGATCCTTCGGTCGCGGGAGCGCCCAAAAATTTTTGGGCAATCTGCCGCGCCCAATTTTTACCAAACCCTGTTTCTCCATCTCGGCCAAATGTTGAGGTAGTACGGCGGAGCTTACCGCCGGGGTAAGCTTAGCAATGGGCCGCCCACGTTCGGTCACCAAAACCTCTTCCCCTGCCTTCACCTGCCTAAGATATTCGCTGAGCGATGCTTTGAGTTTCGATACAGTGGCGGTTTTCATAATAGCCTCTCCCTAATCTATTGACCATCGTGGTCAAGTAGATTGATCCAGTCAGGTCACCTCATTCGCCGGAACTATTCTCGCGGAGAAGGATCGAAGTAACCTTTTGATTCCCGCAGGTAACGCAAAGATTACTCTTCAAAGGTTTACAAATAGTCACTCGCCAAAGATTCTCGTGACATTTTAGCAGACTCCATAAATGACAGGCGTTCTTTCAAAATCCCTCGCAAGTAATCTCCGCAAATTCAAAGAATTACTACCAGGGAATGTGTCGAAGTCCCGGATAGATTCCAGGGGAAAACGCGTTCTTCAAGCACTGCGATGAAGAACTCGAACAGCCAACGTCAACGTTTGTATATGCGCAGTGTATACAAAGTTACCGGCTGCCGACCACGCTAAGCGACCCGTTGGAGGGGTTCCTCCATAAATCGGCACATTAGATTGGATCCATTGGAATGTTCATTTTGGCATCGCTATTGCGCAAAGTTCCTGACGAGCTGAGGCGAGAATGTATTTGGCCAACGTATTTTACAGCGAGAGGTTATCTTTATGAGTAAGTTCGCCTTGAGTCGCCCGAGCGACTGCAGGAATAGGTCGCGGTAACAAAGGGATACGTTAGCGATGAAGGGCTGGATTACGAGTTCTTGACCTCCTCCGCAACCCAGTTGTCTGCTACGCTCTCGTCGAGTATACGGAGAAGACTGCGAACTAAAGCTAGGAGCTTGAGAATGTGAAGCGGAGTCGTGCTGCACACGCCAGTTGTGCGTGTCACTGGGCTACATAGAAAGGAGGCAGCTGGTTGAGTTGGCCGACTTGCTAAGCGAGGAAGGCCCGAAGCCTCAGAGTTGCACCAACTCGTAGGTTACACAATCGACCCTGCGCCTAATTCAAAAAATAATTTCCTTTAACAATATTCCAATGCAGGAGGTGTAGCATGAGACGCGTAAAATCCGCGATTTGGGTAGTGGTTCTGCTGGGTATCGCAATCCTACCTTACTCAGCCGACGCAAAGCAGCCTAAGCAAATCACGTTGACGCTTATCGGTCGATTCAACGCCGGCCCCGGCATCGAGCGCGCAGAAATCGCCGCTTATGATCCGGCAACGAGACGGATTTTCAGCATCAACCCCACGCTGGCCCGAGTCGACGTTCTCGACGTCAGTGATCCGACCGATCCCGTACTAGCATTTACGATACCGCTTGGAGGCCGACCCAACAGCGTGGCGATTCATGAGGGCGTCATTGCCGTGGCTGTTGAGAACGCAATCAAGACGGATCCCGGTTTTCTAAAATTCTTCGACATCGACGGGACACTATTGAGCTCGCTCACGGTCGGAGCGCTTCCCGACATGCTTATCTTCACTCCCAACGGGAGAAGGCTGCTGGTAGCCAACGAAGGAGAACCCAATGACGCCTATACCATCGATCCTGAGGGCTCGGTCAGCATCATTGACATGACCGTAGGCGCGGCCAATCTCACCCAAGCCGACGTAAGAACTGCCACGTTCAATGACGCCATACCCAAGACGAACGCCTCCACTATTCGTAAGTATGGACCCGGTGCTAACTTCGCTCAGGATCTCGAGCCGGAATACATCGCAGTCTCGCATGACTCGAAAACAGCATGGGTTACGCTGCAGGAAAACAACGCGCTCGCCATCTTGGATATCGAGGCAGGCGTGTTTACCCAGCTTGTGGGACTCGGCTTTAAGGACCATAGCCGAGCTGGAAACGGTCTCGATGCGAGTGACCAAGATGGCGGAATCAACATCGCCAACTGGCCGGTGTTTGGCATCTACCAGCCCGACGCGATCGAGTCGTATCGAGTTCGCGGCGTAACGTATCTCGTAATGGTTAATGAGGGCGACACGCGAGCTTTCACGGGCTTTAACGAAGATGTTCGGGTTGGCAGCGGCAGCTATGTGCTCGATCCTACGACTTTCCCCAATGCCGCCATTCTTAAACAGAACGCTAATCTCGGCCGCTTAACGGTCACGAATGCAACAGGTGATACCGACGGCGATGGCGACTTTGATCAAGTTCTTGTGCCCGGCACGCGCTCCTTCTCAATCCGAACGGCCAATGGGGATCTAGTATTCGATAGCGGTGATGACTTCGAGAGGATAACCGCCGCACAAGTTCCGGCATCGTTCAATTCCAACGGCACGGCTGCCACTTTTGACACGCGGAGCGACAACAAGGGCCCTGAGCCAGAAGGCATCGTACTCGGCAAAGCTTTCGGTCGGACCTACGCCTTCATCGGGCTCGAGCGGACCGGCGGCATAATGGTTTACGACGTGTCGGATCCCTTTAACCCGACATTTGTTCAATACGTGAATACCACCCCCGATGACATCTCACCGGAAGGACTTCTCTTCATCAAGGAAGAGGACAGCCCCAACGGCAAACCCCTTCTGGTTGTGTCGCATGAAATAAGCAGCACAACCACGATCTTCGAGATCACGAAAGGATCGGCGCTTTTTTCTGTTGCGGGAAGGACGGCCGATGATGGCTCTTCCAAGGGGAAAATGAGGACTCGCTGAAATCGCTGAGCGAGGGCAGGTGCGATGCGTCCGATGAGACTTGGTTTTTTGGTAAAAGATTCGCGGCTGTTTCCTGATGGTCCAAGTTTCGCAAACAAATCATATTGACCCAAATTTTGAGAATAAAATTTTCTTGACGGGTTTTTTCCGTGTGATATGTGTCGCGACGTAAAAGCCTCCCCCATCATTGAAAAGGCTTCTAGTGTGATCTGAGGCCGACGTAGAAACGCAAAACGTTTCTCGAAGGGGGAAAATGCACAGAAGAGTTTAAGGCCAGCCACTCGGGCGATTTGGATCGCCAGGGTGTGCTGGCCTTTTTTGCTTCCTAAGACCAGTTACAAGGCCAAAGAGAGTCTCAATAAATTCAAAGGAGGTGCTTTATGCCTAGAGGAGTTATTTTAGTGGACTATACAGATCAAGGCCGACGGACCATCAAAGACTCGCCTGATAGAGCCGAGGCATCCAAGGCTGAGGCGGCGAAACTAGGCATTCACGTCAAAGATCTCTTCTATACGCCAGGCGGACCGCATGATGCTGCAATACTCATCGAGGCGGAGAGTCCCGAGCCTATCAACAAATTTATGTCGAGCATCCAGTCGTTAGGCAACGTGAAAATGAAGTTTATCCGGGCTTTCTCAATCGAGGAAATGCGCAAGATGGTCTAGTGGCTATTTTGAGCAGGTGGAGAACTGAACAGTTTGGAGCAGCCCCAAGCGAGGACACTGTCAAATTCGCTCCCGGCGGGGTTGGCGCACCGAGAGGAGCAGGATTAACAGAGGTTTCGTAACAGGGAGGTTGTTATGTCTAAGTTTCTTATGCAGGTGTCTTTTACCAGGGACGGGATCAGAGGACTTACGAAAGAAGGCGGAACTAAGCGGCGGCAAGCGGTGCAGCAGTTCTTCGGTACCGTCGGCGGTAAATTGGAAACGTTATATTTCGCCTTTGGCGACATCGACGTTTTTGCGGTCGTCGACTTTCCCGACAACGTGAGCGCCGCGGCGGTTTCGCTGGCCGCCAATGCTGCCGGAGTTGTTCATGTCAAAGCGACGGTACTAATTACCCCCGAGGAAATGGATCAGGCCGCAGAAAAAAGCCAGGGTCTTCGCCCGCCGGGCGCGTGAGAAGGCACAAGGATTACAACGACAGTGACAAAACATCGTGGGGAGCAAATGGCGATTGAACCGGTCACTTAATAATAGGTAAATTTAGCGAAAGGGGTGGGGACTGGCAGCGAGTTCCCACCCCTAGCGAAATTTCCAGGAGGCGCAGATGAACTACTCTAGGCAGATTGCATGGGCCGTTATCCTCGGCATTTTGAACGCGATAGCTCCATCTGTCTCTGCACAAAGCGGCGGTCATACACAGGGCAGTGGTCATATAATGGTTACACCGGATGATCTTACGTGGGTTGATGTCCCGTCACACTGTACGGGCTGGAAAGCGATTCCCGCATTTGCGCGAGAATTTCCCGAAGCTTTTGTCCAAGGCAGTGTGGGTACTCGACTTGTCATTGAGAGCGGCTCAGAAGCTTGAATCAAGGTTTTGTAGCGTTCAGGCGCTGCACCGTGGCAAACATCCAGGGGGCGCAATTGATGCAAAGCCGACAATTGTCCACTGGGAAGGAATGAAGGAATGGACTTCCAGCAAGAAGCGTACGCCAAGGGCGCGGCGGCCTATGATGAGCGGATACGCAAGCTGTTCCCCTTCTACGAAACTATTCATCCTTCAATCAACGCTATACTTCGTGGCCTCCTGCGCCAGGAAAGCGAGCTACTGATCGTAGCTGCTGGTACCGGAGCAGAAATACTGGAACTTGGCAAAGCCAACCCCGACTGGCGTTTTCTCGGCGTAGATCCGGCACAGCCAATGCTGGATCTCGCGAAGGAAAAGATCCAAGCCGCAGGACTGATCGACAGAGTCTCATTGTTTAATGGGTGTGTCGACGATCTTCCAACTGACAGACTCTATGACGGAGCAACGGCGGCGATGGTTTTACACTTTGTTCCCGATGACGGTGGAAAATTAAAATTCCTTCGAGCTATCGCCTCACATCTCAAATCGGGCGCCCCTTTGGTGTTAATGGATGCCTGTGGTGACTTGAGTGTGCCGGAATCACGGTTATTACTCGATGCGTGGAAGCATCAGCAAAATTTGGCAGGCGTAAAATGGGAGCAAGTGGAAAATGACATGAACCGGCGCATGCAGACCATTCACTTGGTATCTTCTAATCGAACCGAGCAGTTATTGACCGAGGCTGGATTTTTCCGGATTCAACGTTTCTTTCAGATTTTCATGCTGGGAGGTTGGATAGCGTTTAAAGGTTAAGAGACAAGAAGCATCGAGGTCAAAAGGAATCGGCAATTAACCGTGCATCCTTTTGGTTACGCAAGTGTCTACAAGGTTACCACTCTCTTTCCTTGGCACCATCGCTGCGCGTTGTGCAAAAGCAATTCTCCTGTAATTCAACACATCGGGTTGATCTGCCGGAGATTCTGGTTATGGCATCGCTATTGCGCACCATTCATTCGTGGGAGAGCTGAGGCCTTCGGGAACTTGCCGCTGTGCATATTGATGAGCAGTTGGGGGCTTAGTCCATGCCGACGATAAATGGAGGGGGCCGGACGGCGTGCTTTTCGATGTGACCGACCAAGATTGGACGGGGGCAAGTTCGCTAGGCGAAAAACAGACAGGATAACTTGCCAGCAACCTTTACCTCTGACCCCCTGGTAAACTTCACGAACGATTTGACCGAACCATTGTCTCACGAGGCATAAGCTTTCATGGAAGAAGAGGCGCAGGGTTTATGAAACCGTAGCACGTCGAAACAGTTGACAATGCGGCGATGCTTGGAAGAATGCTAAGGAGGTCAGCTATCATGCCGATCATCACAATTTATCAAGGCGCTTCCGGCGAAGGTCAGGAATTGGCCGAATCTGTGGCCGAGGCTCTTGGCTACCGTTGTGTCGGGCGTGAGGTGCTCGTTGAGGCGAGCCGGCGCTACGGCATTCCCGAAGCAAAACTCAACGAGATCGTCGAAAAAGGCCCGCACTGGTGGGAGCGTTTGCTGGAAGACCTGCGGCGCTACCGGACGGCTCTCCAAGCTACGCTGTGTGAACTGGCTCAAGACGCAAAGTTGGTTTACCACGGCCACGTAGGTCATGAGCTTTTGTCCGGCATCGGACATGTCCTTAAAGTTCTGCTTACAGCGCCAATGGAATTTCGTGTTGAACAAGTTTGCGCACGGCAGAATCTGACTGATGCCGCGGCGCGCTACTATATAGAAGAGCTCGATAAAGCCCGCAGCCGCCGGCTCATGGCGATGTTCGGCGCGGATTGGCGCGATCCTAATCGTTATGACCTTATTCTCAATATGGGCAAAATGCGCAGCGAGGGGGCGAAGCGTGTGATTATAGAGGCAGCGAAGCTCGAAGAGTATCGGCCCACTCCCGCATCCACCCAGGCCTTCAACGATCTCGCTCTTAGTTCCCGGGTCCATGCCACGTTATTTGCCGCGCCCACCATACGAGGATTGGCCCTCGAAGTTCGCGCCGAGAGTGGCCACATTCACGTCAAGGGTAGGGTGGCTCAAGGATTGGAAGATCAACTCATAAAGGTAGTGAAATATGTACCGGGTGTGACCCGGGTGACATCCGATCTCTATTCGGCTCCGCCGGAAGGTTTTTTACAAGTTTGAGCGACGGAGAATTAATCGCGCTCTGGCTGTTTTTGCCATGCCGTTTGAGCGATGAAATACTTCGTTCAGTCAAGAGATGATATTTGTCCAATCGAAAAATAGCCTTCTGCCATCATTGAGAATGCTTCGGTGTGTCGACACCTGCGGCGAGACTAGTGGGTGAAGCTAAGGAGGATAGCTGTCATGCCGATCATCACAATCTATCAAGGTGCTTCCGGCGAAGGTCAGGAATTGGCTGAAACTGTAGCCGAGGCTCTTGGCTACCGTTGTGTTGGGCGCGAGGTGCTCGTTGAGGCGAGCCGGCGCTATCGCATACCCGAAGCAAAACTCAACGAGGTCGTCGAGAAAGGCCCGCACTGGTGGGAGCGTTTGCTGCAAGATCTGCGGCCCTACCGGATCGCTCTTCAAGCTACGCTGTGCGAACTGGCTCACGACGGAAAGCTGGTTTACCACGGCCACTTAGGTCATGAGCTTTTGCCCGGTGTCGGGCATGTACTGAAAGTACTTTTGACCGCGCCAATCGAATTTCGCATCGAACAAGTCCGGTCACGCCAAAGTCTGACCGATGCCGCGGCGCGCGATTATATAGAGGAAGTCGATAAAGCCCGCAGCCGCCGGCTCATGGCGATGTTCGGCACGGATTGGCGCGATCCTAATCGTTATGACCTTATTCTCAATATGGGCAAAATGCGCCGAGAGGGGGCGAAGCATGTGATTATCGAGGCTGCGAACCTTGAAGAGTATCAGCCGACTCCCTCATCCAATCAGGCTTTCAACGATCTCGCTCTTGGTTCCCGGGTCCATGCCGCGTTATTTGCGGCGCCCGATGTACGAGCATCCGCCCTCGAAGTTCGCGCCGAGGGTGGCCATATTCACATCAAGGGTAGAGTCGACCACGGATTGGAAGACAAAGTCGTAAAGCTAGTGAAAAACGTACCGGGTGTGACCAAGGTGACATCCGATCTTTATTCCGTTCCGCCGGAAGCCTTTTTAGGGCCCTGAGCGCTGGCGAATCAATCGTGCTTTAGTTGTTTTTGCCGTGGCGGGCTTGAGCGATGAAATGCTTCGTTCAGTCAGGAGGAGAACACGATGACCACCAAATCATCCGATCCTATTGAAAGGGGCATAAACTGGGCATCTCGCGATTGAAAGAAAGCGCCTTTTTTCGCCAGCCTATCGAAAAGTTAGGCAAAGCCGAGGGTGGGTGGAAGTTGAGCAAGAGTTAAGCCAGTTCCAAGGGCCGAACGGCGTCGAGATCCCTGGCGAGGTTCTCATTGGAGTCGGGACGAAGTAAGCAACTACACAGGCTCCTTGAATCGACTTGATGGCATTCGGCAGACGAAATACGCTGCGGGCCAATCGTTGAGCAGGCCGCGTAGCGCGGCGCGCGCGATGAGAACTCTGAATTAAATAAACGAAGGAGGTTCGAATATGGCAAACGCAACGCGCCCCGACATTGGTGCCGTGGCTTCTCTTTGGCGATACCCGGTCAAGTCCATGATGGGAGAGGAACTAAACGCCACGGAAGTTACGGAACGCGGACTGCTCGGAGATCGTGTTTATGCGTTGGTAGATAGCTCCGATGAGAAGATCGCGACCGCCAAGAATCCGAGAAAATGGCCGAATCTTTTCGACTTCAGGGCTAGCTTTATCGAGTCTCCGCGCATCAGCGCGAACGTGCCTCCCGTCCGAATTACTCTGCCGGACGGCACTATAACCACCACGCAGCAAAGTGACGCCAATCAAATCCTCTCCAAGGCGCTCAATCGCATGGTGACACTCAAAACGACCGAGTCCGGGCATGGAGGCTCGGCCAATGCCGAGGAGTACTGGCCGGATATGGAAGGCCTCGATCACAGAGACACCGTCACCGATTTCGCTCTGCCAGAGAGTACATTTTTCGACTGCGCCACCGTCCATCTGGTGACGACGGCCACGCTCGACCGGCTCCGTGAACTCTATCCGAAAGGACACTTCGAGGTCCGGCGGTTTCGTCCGAACATCGTGGTGAAGCCCACCTTGGCCGAAAATAACTTTGTTGAGAATGACTGGATCGGCCAAACGCTAGCCATCGGGGACAAAGTTCGCCTGAGCATTACGGGTCCTTGCGGTCGCTGTGTAATGACGACCTTAGCTCAAGGTGACCTCCCGAAGGAGAGTGGTATTTTGCGTACGGCGGTCCAACACAATCAGGGGCATGTTGGAGTATATGCGACTGTCGTGCGGAGTGGGACCATTCGCCGCGGTGATCAGTTGACACTTGGCGCCTAACCGGCGGCTGGAACGGCCCCGCGCGGCGGCACGCTCACTCTGTGCGGCACTTAAAAGCGCCGATCAATTTATCCTGAGGTCGCTTTAGAGTGCAAAAGAGCTTGGGATTAATTTGATAGGCTTGCTTACGTAGCTGGCTGGGCCAACCCAACCTGTATATTCCCGCACGAGATGTCAATTCGAGAAGCTTGACGCCTGAGACCGTGTGACAGAAAGGGATTTTGCCTAGAGTGGCCCCATATTCATATAAAACCTAGGAGGAGATTATGACGGTCATCTATCACAAGGACCGACCGCTTTTAGAATTTCCAGACGAGCCGTGGCGCCAGTCTTTGCGGTTGGCGGTGAACCGATCTGCCGGGTCGAATTCTTTGTCTGTCTGGTTAGCTGAAATGGGAGATCATCACCGAACACCGTTGCATTGGCACGACACTGAAGAAGTATTGGTCTTCCTCGAAGTCGATGGCGACGGGTTCGCGCGTGTCGGCGACGAGGAACATAAGATCGAAACCCAGACCAGCGTGGTTGTTCCGGCTGGAACCATTCACGCCTTCGGGCTGCGTAATGGAAGAGTGCTGAAGTCGGTTTCTATTCTCCCCGACGCTGACGCCGTGCCTGGGCACAGACTCTTGGAGAAGGGCGAAGAGAGCTTTGAGATGCCTGAGCGGAAAAAGAAATGATCCTAGATCGAAGATCAGCCGGTAAGAAAAGCAATCCGTAAGCTAAGTTCACAGATGGGAAAATCAAGAATTTCTTGCTCCTAACTGGCAATTGCTTTGTGGCAATAGTGGACGCTAGCGCATGCAATGGTTAGCAGAATGAGTCATTCTACGCGTTCAGTTCAAACCTAGGACGAAGTAAAAGAAAGCTAAAACTCACGGTGATTATTAATCGTCCTGATCGAGATAAGGTGACGCGGCTTCCAATAATCGGACGAACAGGAACAGGCAGTAGACCGGAATGAACTTCGCGCAATGGCTCAATCACCGGTGAGATACGGGTCCCGATAGCCCTCTTGGCGGGCCAATGACTGGCGCACTGATTCCGCCTCTTCTCGCGCGGCGAAATGTCCGACGCGCACGCGATAATAAGTTTGTCCTTTCACCTCGGCCTGGACCACGTAGCCATCGTAACCCTTGTCTTTTAACCGCTGCACCAAAGTATCAGCAATATCTCTCGCGGGCGCCGCGGAAATCTGCACCGACCACTTTTTGCTCAAGTTGGCGCTTTCCGCGGAGTGGGCGACCGGACTTGTCTTCGCTTGAACGCCTGCCCGATCCGCGGCTGAAGCGCTCTTCGCGGCAAACCGCGCCGTGTCATTTGGGGTCGAGGCAGAGGCCCGAACGTCCGGCTTTGCCGGTCTTGTCTCGACGCTTTGATTCACAAGCCCGCCAGCCTTGTCGATAGAAGACACACTCTGCGGTCTCAAACCGATCTCAGTCTGACCCGAGGTGGGGTTCGCGCCATTCGCTCGCTTTTGAATATCATAATCGGCGGGTACGCTAAGATAAAAGATGACCACCGCGCTCGCGACAAAGATCGCCGCCAACGCAGCGCCCTGCGTCCGCTTAAAAAAATGGAAACGCCGGCGAATTTTTGGGTGCTTTTCATGCTCATGTACGGGGAATTCCTGATGATCCGCGTAGGTTTCTAACTCCTTACTGCCCGCGCCCACCTCGCTCACCATTGGGCCATTTGACAGCGACCAGGTTTCGGTCAACGCCGGTTCGGATTGTAGCACCGGGTGGAATCTTGCGATCAGCTCATCCACCTTGGGCCTGCACAATTCGACTGCGCAAGGTTCAAAAGTAAAACCGGTCGGCTGCAGGTGCCGAGATTGAAAATCGGTTTCGCGTTCGTGGCGTAGCAAGGCCTCCTGGATATTCGTCGACTCGCCGATGAAAACTTGGCAATCGAAGTTGAAGAGCCCATATACGCCGGAAGTTCGCGGCGCGCACGCTAAGATCGCCTCTCTGGTAAAACTGTTGCAACGACCGTCCGGCTGCCAAGACAAACTCCAGCGCGCCGCGTCTTTGTCAATGTTAGCAGCGGTTGGCTTCAAGATCGGGCATCCCGAACAATTTTCATGGCTAACTTATTGATGACAGTTCGACGTCCGAAATATTATCAACGACAATGGAAATAGTTTAAACGATTCCGGCGGCGATGTCCCAGTTTTCTCGCTTGCCAATACATCAAACGAGGAGCAAATCGTGATTATTTAAGAGGGCAAATGAGCTTCTTACATTTTTGGGAGGATTGAGGCGTTTTATTCACTTTAACCTTCAGGCTTTAACGTCGGTATCAAACATGTGATGTGAAATGTTTATATCCATGAGAGGCAAAAAAAGGTTCGCGCACGCGGGTGTCCACCGACCGGCGCGCATAGCGCCAGACCAGCATCGTATTTGCCCGAATAACACTCAAGCAGCAGGAGCGCGATCAGGCCGCCTTCCGAGGCGCCCGTGATGAATACCTTTTCCAGCGAGGAGGAGAGATCACGGATTCGAAATGTTGGAGTAGCTTGTTTAGATCTTCGGCCCCCTGCTCAATCGCCACACCATTCTTGTGAAAACTGCTCGTGGCAAAGGCGTACCCTGCGACAAAAACAGGTTGGGCACAAAGGTCCCATCAGGCAGAGTGAGATCGCTGGGCAATTCCAGCAGCGCCTGCGGAGGGACGAAACCGTGCGCATAAATGACCAATCGACCATTCCAATTGGGCGGAATGCAAATGACTATCAACTGATCCGCTGGATATTTCGGATCGTGGCTCGGCAGCGAACCTTCCTGGCATACCGAAGGCCATGTGAACTGCGAGCGTGCGGGAACGGCCAACCAAGGATTACAGTGAGCGTAGCGAACAGAAGAAAAGCCGCCAGAGAAGTCTTTTTCATAGCTTCTACTGTTAAACTTAGTGCGTCAAAATACGGCAAGCGCGAAACTCCCACCTACTAAGAACGTTGAAAATTTACAAGTTGATTTATTGGACGACTCTTGGTGATAGATATGGCTGGGAAACAAAGAGGTCGGTTGCCCAAAAGCCTCCCTAACCGCTTCGATGATCTGAGTTGGGAGCGTGGGATCCGAAAACGTTTATGAATTCACCGGTCTCGTTGCTCTCCTTGTTCCGCTAGGAGCGGAGCTGCTTTTCCGCGGCGCGATACTCGGACATCTCACTGCGCGCCGATACAAAAAAGCGGTGGTCCGTGGTGGCGTTCCTGGCCTACTTTAATATCGACCGCACTGTATACCGGGGCATCTCTTGTTCTGTTCCTTAGTTTCTCAAGGGGCCAGATCCAAACCAGTCAATGCTCATTTCAGGAGGTGTTTTTTTTCCGGTATCGCATCCGCGATAGCGCGAGAGAGTTCGGAGAGCATCCTTGCTGCTGTCCTACTCCATTGGGTTTGCGCTGCCGCATTATTGCTGTCCCGCAGTTGGCTGTCTTGATGTAACCCGCGTTCCCAATGATCGATATAAAGACTGCTATCCAGAATGGCCACGGGCATCTCAGGGTTTCTCCACGCTTCCGGGTCTGAGAGACCGGCGAGTTTTTTCCATAAACTCCCCAAACTCCTCCATTTCGACTACCCGCTCGACGGATAACCGGATGACCTCCGCCTCGGTCTTTACCCCAAGAGCTTTTTTGGCCCGGTTCAGCGCACGCTCATCGACAAAATAGGATTTGCGCTTCAACTTTACTCGCGCTGCCATTTGACCTCCGAACAGCTCCGCCGAGAAGGAGATACGGGTCGTGAGTCCTTTCGGGTCTCACGGAGAAATAGGGCTGCGGCTACCCTGCGACTGCTTCCTGCAGAGAAGGACTGAGAAGTGTGGCGCTAACTCCTTGTTGCCCCGTTGTCAGACGAAGAAACTGGCTGATTGGAGCAGAGCCAAGAATGCGCAAAAGCATGGGTTTAACCTTCGGGTTCTCCTCTAGACCTCGTAGCGGAATCTCCTGTGCGGCCGAGGAATGATGGGAATAATTGAAAATTGTCAGTCCGGTTGCCTTCTTCGTTCCAGGATCAACACGAAGCAGGAGCTGGTCGGAAAGTTGATAGCCAGTGGATGCGGTCGGCTGACCGAAGGTGATGTAAAGAATATCCCCCTCAGGGTCGTAAGTGATGCGAACGGGTCTCATCGGGGTTCACCCCCTTTGGCGAAAAATCTGGTAAGCGGTCATGACGAAGTTATTTTCGGAACCGTCAGGAGCAAAGCCGAAACGAACCACCACCACGATCGTAGTGTTACCGGCGGGCAAATCCCGGTAGTCCCGATAATAAAGGAATATGTCGGGACGAATCGAATCCTGAAATCTCCGACCTCTCTGGACAGTCTCCAAAACCTGGCTATCGAACCCGTACATTTCCGGATGCTCTTCACAGATATGGTTCCAGCGTTCATCAGTCAGATATATCTCATGACCAAGCTGATCCTTGACAGAGCTAAGCATCGCACGAAATTAATCCACAACATCTATCAGGATCTTAACTCACCAGATCTCACAAACACTGAATTATGCATCGGGTCCATCGTGAATGGCATTATAGGCAGCGGATTTGCTCGTGGTCAAGGAAACGCAAACCAACAACCTAACGCTTGGCTCGCGAATCGAGATATTTGCGAGCGTTCGAATGGTTCCTGACGCCTTTTCCTTTCGGAAGACGGCGTAACTTTATTTTATTGGGATTGTCACAACGACGCGCCTTGGCGGTTGCCTATACCCGGTCTTGTCATCTCTCTACGCATGCCGCCCGGCGAGCAAGTAACTTTTTTATTACCGTCGGATGGCCCGGGGTAATATAAAGGTTACCCTCTTTGGTTTCATTCGGTCTTCGCGCGGCCCGTCCAAGCATAGATTTCCTCGACAATTGAGTATGTTCTTTGATAGGTCCGGGGGTCATTCGTATTGGCGCAGTCATTGCTCTTCTTATAGGTGAACGCCAAGAAAGGAATTCACCGCAGAGGCGTTGAGTACGCTGAGAGGAGAGGAGATCGAACAAGGATATTTTCCGGAACAAACCCTCTGTGAGCTCTGTTGTCTCTCTGGTGAAGAATGGCTCGAACATTACCAGTCGGAGGCGCTGAGAGTGCAAAGGGCAAATCCGAAGCACGAAACCTGTCCTGAGCCATGTCGAAGGATCCCAAATTTGAAACGAATTCAAATGATCACAATTGAAAGCACCAAAACGAAATTGCAAAACTCGAAACACACTCAAATAAGCAAGTTCACAAGAATTCAAATTAGCAGGCGATCGGGATCGAGTTTTGGATTTTCTGAGTTTGAGATTTATTTGGCAGCGGTTTGTTGCGGATTTAGATATTCGGATTTGGGATTTTGTTCCAGCGGAGTTGACACCAAACTTCATCGTCGATTAGGCTCTCGAACCAGAAGAAAACTCACCACGGAGGCGCCGAGGACGCAGAGTTAAGAGGTTTGATCAAAGAATACTCTGATCTCTGCGACTTCTGTGGACGTGAGAAAAAATCCAAAAAATCATCAAAATTGCAAATTCTGCCTGAACGAAATCAAGTACTTGCAACTGCTGATTTTTGCGAAAAGGGATTTTTTCTTACGTCCTGTGTCTCCGTGGTGAATCTGAATTCGGATATCTCACCGCGGATCCGCCAAAGGACGGATCAGCCACAACTTTTAAGGCTGAAGCGCGGAGTAAAGAAGTCTTGGTTAAGAAATCCTTCGAACTCTGCGAACTCTGTGCCTCTGTGGTGAATACTCCGAAAAGTAGGACTCAGGAGATCAGAGATGGCCCGCGTTGACGTCACAAAAAAGAAAAAGAGTCCGCGCAGCACCGAGCTGAGCCGACTCAAAGAGGAATTGCGCCGCATCACCGAGCAGCTTGAGTCTCGTGATCGAGAGCTCGCAGAGGCTACAGAGCAGCAGACGGCAACCGGCGAAATTCTGCGCGTGATAGCCAGCTCGCCGACGGACTTGCAGCCGGTGCTGGATGCGGTTGCCGAGGCCGCTGCTCGGCTGTGCGAGGCGCGAGACGCTTTAATTGATCGTGTCGATGGTGATGTCCTTGAGCATGTAGCGGCGTACGGGCCGATGCCAATGGCGGAAAGCCGACGGCCCCTCAGTCGAAGCACACCCGCCGGCCGAGCCATCAGTGACCGCCAAACGATTCACATTCATGATGTTTTGCCAGAGCTTGAAACTGAGTTCCCGGAAGCCAAGGCCCGTCAGCAAGTCACTGGCACGCGCACCGTTCTCGTTACGCCCTTGCTTCGTGAAGGAGTTGCGATCGGCACGATTCAGATTCGCCGACCCGAGGTCCGTCCCTTCTCCGAAAAGCAAATCGCGCTGCTCAAGACCTTCGCCAATCAGGCCGTGATCGCGATTGAAAACGTGCGGCTCTTCCAAGAACTCAAGGAATCACTGGAGCAGCAGACGGCGACGGGTGAAATCTTGGGCGTGATCGCCAGCTCGCCAACGGACTTGCAGCCGGTGCTCGACGCGATTTCCCAGAACGCGGCTCGGGTGTGCGGGGCCGACGACGCGACGATTCGCCTTCTTGAGGGCGATGAGGTGATCCTAGCGGCGCACTACGGAACGATTCCCCCTGGAATGGCGCGGAGGCCATTGACGTGGCGCGCGCCCCCCAACGAGGCCATACTCCAGCGGTGGACAGTCCACATTCCCGATGTGCTGGCGGAGACAGAGAGGTTCCCGGATAGCGCACGGCTTCGCGATTCGCGTGGTATTCGAACCTATCTTGTAACGCCGTTGCTGCGGGAAGTCACACCTATCGGTGTGATCACTATCCGCCGCACTGAGGTGAAGCCTTTTACTGACAAGCAGGTGGCGTTGCTGGAGACCTTTGCCTCGCAGGCAGTCATCGCCATTGAGAACGTGCGACTGTTCCGAGAGCTCCAGGAGCGCAACGCGGAATTGCGCGAGGCCCTGGAGCATCAAACGGCAACCGCCGAGGTGCTCGGCATCATCAGCCGCTCGCCCACGGACGTGCAGCCGGTCCTCGACGCCATCGTCGAGAGCGCCGCCCGGGTTTGCGGGATCGATGACGTGCTGTTGCGACTCAACGATAACGACTCTATGGTTTCGCGGGCTCATTTTGGTTCCATACCAATTAGCCGCGTCGAGATCAGTATCGATGAGCCACAGATTCGCTGGATACGCGAGCACGGCGCGCTCCACATTCCCGACGCCCGCGCGCAAAACGATTTTCCAACGTTGGGTGTCGCCGGCGGATTTCGCACTTTGTTGGTAGTTCCCCTTTGTCAGCATGGGGAACTCGTTGGATTACTGAACGCGCGTCGCATCGAGGTCCGTCCCTTCACCCCGGCGCAGATCAAGCTGCTGGAGACTTTCGCCGATCAGGCGGTGATCGCCATCGAGAACGTGCGGCTGTTTCAAGAGCTCAAAGAGGCTTTGGAGCAGCAAACAGCGACGAGCGAGGTCTTGGGTGTCATTGCCAGCTCGCCCACGGATATTCAACCTGTGCTGGATGTGGTTGCGGAGAATGCTGCGCGGCTGTGCGGTGCAACGGATGCCCAGATCAATCGGGTCGAGGGTGATCGTCTTCGTCGAGTGGCTTCTTATGGCTCAATGGCTACGCCGACGACGTTAATGTATTTAACCGAGGCCATGTGGGCGGGCGAGCCATTATCGATCGGCAGACGATTCACATCCACGATATTACTGCTGGGTTTGATACTGAATTTCCGGGAGCCAGGACACTTTACGAACTCACTGGCGTACGCACGATCCTTGCGGCGCCACTGCTGCGAGAGGGCGATGCGATTGGAAACGTCGTAATTCGCCGTTCGGAAGTTCGTCCATTTACCGAGAAGCAGATTACGCTTCTCAAAACCTTCGCCGATCAGGCGGTGATCGCGATTGAGAACGTGCGACTGTTCAGGGAACTTGGCGAGCGCAATGCCGAATTGCGCGAGGCGCTGGAGCATCAGACGGCGACATCCGAAGTGTTAAGCATCATCAGCCGTTCACCGACGGACGTGCAGCCAGTCCTCGACGCCATCGTCGAAAGCGCCGCCCGGGTTTGCGGGATCGATGACGTGGTGTTGCGGCTCCAAGACGAAAACACTACGACTGTGCGGGCTCATTTTGGTCCCATTGCCATTGGACGCGTCGAACGCAGCATCGATGAGCCACAATATCGCTGGGTGCGTGAGCATGGCACGCTCCACGTTGCCGACGTCCGCGCGCAGGATGACTTCCCAATGTTGGGTGTGGTCGGCAACTTCCGTACCTTCTTGGCTGCTTCCCTTCGTCAGCAGGGTGAACTCATTGGAACGCTGAACGCACGTCGAACCGAAGTACGCCCCTTCACCCCTGCGCAGATTAAGCTCCTTGAGACCTTCGCCGACCAGGCCGTGATTGCGATCGAGAATGTGCGCCTGTTTAACGAGTTGAAGGAATCGCTTGAGCAACAAACCGCGACCAGTGAAATTCTAGGCGTCATCGCCAGCTCGCCGACGGATATTCAGCCGGTCCTAGATGTGGTCGCAGAAAATGCAGCACGTCTGTGCGACGCGTTGGACGCTGCAATCTATCGAATCGATGGGGAACGCGTCCAGCCGGCTGCGCATTGTGGACCGTTGCCACTTGGGCAGGCCCACCGGCCGTTGGCTCGCGGTTTGCCGACGGGCCGAGCCATTTTAGATCGTCAGACAGTCCATATTCATGATCTCGTGGCAGTACAGGAAACCGAGTTTCCAGATGCTAAGCCCCTGCAGCCACAGGTCGCTGCGCGCACATGCCTGGCCACGCCTCTGCTCCGTGAAGGCGCCGCGATCGGAGCTATCTTTATTCGCCGTACGGAAGTGCGGCCTTTCACCGAGACGCAAATCAAGCTGCTTGAAACCTTTGCTTCACAGGCCGTGATCGCCATTGAGAATGTGCGGCTGTTCAAAGAGTTAGAAAATCGCAACCACGAGCTCACCGAAGCCTTAGAGCAGCAGACCGCAACAAGCGAGGTATTGCGAGTGATTGCCGGTTCCCCCACGGAACTACAGTCGGTGCTCGACGCCGTCACCGAGAGCGCAGTAACGCTCGCGGGTGCCAAGCGAGGTCACATACGTCAATATGATGGTGAATTTCTCCGCTTGGTCGCTTCCTACGGCGAGTCACCCGAACAAGTTGCTGTATTCCAGACCCCCGTCCGCCCTCGTGTCGAGAGCAGGTCTGGTCGTGCGTTCCTGGAGCGAAGGCCGATCCATGATCTGGATGCGCAAGTGGGAAGTCACCCGATGGCGGCTCAGACCGGGGCTCGAACGACGCTGGCGGTCCCGCTCTTGCAGGAAGATACCCCGATCGGAGTCTTTACGATTTGGCGCGACCTGGTTCAGCCGTTTACTGACCGGCAAATCGAACTGGTGAAAACTTTCGCCGATCAAGCAGTCGTTGCCATCGAGAACGCGCGGCTGTTCAAGGAATTGCAGGAGCGCAATCGTGATCTTATCGAGGCTCTCGATCAGCAGATGGCCACGAGCGAAATCCTTGGTGTCATCGCTAGCTCGCCGACTGACATTCAACCGGTGCTGGATGCCGTGGCGGAGACAGCGGCGCGGCTGTGCGATGCAAGCGATGCGGCGATTTGGCGTACTGACGGCGATGAGTATTGGCTTGTCGCCTCGCATGGTTCGATTCCGGTGCCGCGGTCCGAGCTGCGTCGGCCGATGACTCGCTCCATCCCAAATGGCCGGGCGATGATCGACAAAGAAACGGTACACATCCACGACATTTTGAGACCAGAGTCTCAAGTGGAATTTGCTGACAGCTTTCGGACCGGCGACGTCCGAACTATTCTGGTCACGCCATTGCTTCGCGAAGGGCTTGCGATCGGATCAATTCATGTCCGTCGAGCGGAAGTCCAACCCTTCACGGATAAACAAATCGCTCTTCTTAAGACCTTCGCCGACCAGGCAGTGATCGCCATTGAGAACGTTCGGCTATTCCAAGAACTCAAAGAGGCGTTGGAGCAGCAGACCGCGACGAGTGAGATCTTAGGTGTCATCGCCAGTTCACCGACGGATATCAAACCGGTTGTCGACGCTGTGGCAGAGAACGCAGCGAAGCTTTGCAAAGCGATTGAGGCCCAAGTTGTTCTTCTGGATGGTAACATCCTGCGGCCTACGGGGACGTTCGGCTCTCTTGGGCCCGCACTCAGAGAACAGATTACGCTGCCGGTCGATAGGACCTCGGCAGCTGGACGTGCGATGATCGATCGACTCACCGTTCATATCGAAGATACTGCGGTCATATCAGAGGATGATTTTCCAGTAGCAAGAATGATCTCTGAACGCTTTGGGATTCGAACCATCCTTGCTGTGCCGTTGCTACGCGAGGCTACAGCGATTGGCGCGATTGTCGTGCTCCGCAACGAGCCCCAATCCTTTGCCGTCAAGCAAATCGATTTAGTCAAGACATTTGCAGACCAAGCTGTGATCGCCATCGAAAATGTCCGACTGTTCAAGGAATTGCAGGAGCGCAACGCGGAATTGCGGGAGGCCCTGGAGCATCAGACGGCAACGGCCGAGGTGCTCGGCATCATCAGCCGCTCGCCCACGGACGTGCAGCCGGTCCTCGACGCCATCGTCGAGAGCGCCGCCCGGGTCTGTGGAATTGATGATTTAGTGCTACACCTTCGTGAGGAAAACAGGCTGGTCTCGCGGGCTCATTTTGGTTCCATTCCCGTACCCATGGTCCGCGCCGAGATCAGCATGGATGATTCACAATATCGCTGGATGCGCGAGCATGGCACGCTCCACATTCCCGACGTCAGCGAGCGGAACGAGTTCCAAGTCATAAATATCAGCGGCTGGCGCAGCTTCTTAGCCGTTCCTCTACGTCAGCAAGGGGAACTCATTGGTGGAATGACCGCGCGTCGCGTCGAGGTCCGTCCGTTCACCTCGGCGCAGATAAAGCTGCTCGAGACCTTTGCTGATCAAGCAGTGATCGCCATCGAGAACGTGCGCTTGCTTCAGGAGCTGCAGGATCGTACCCACGAGCTTCAGCTTTCTCTCGAGGAGGTGGGCGCCCTCAGCGAGGTAAGCCGGGCGGTCAGCTCTTCATTGAATCTTCACGAGGTGCTGGACACGGTTGCCGGTCATGCGGTGAATCTCTCCAAGTCGGACGGCTGTGGGGTCTTTGAGTTCAACCAGGCGCGTCAAGCCCTCGACGTCGTTGCCAGCTACAATCTCAGCAGCGAGTTTTTGTCGTCAATTCGAACAACGATGATCGATCTCGGCAAGACGACCATCGGCCAAGCTGCCGAACGCGGTCAGCCGCTTCAGGTCTCTGATATGGCGGAGGCTTACCACCATCCATTCCGTGAGTTTGCGCTAAAGGCAGGGTTCCGATCACTGCTCACAGTTCCCATGGGAGGCGACGGGGTGACGCGTGGAATCGTTTTAATGCGGCGATCGCCAGGTGAGTTTGACGACCGGGTGGTTAACCTCCTTACCGCGCTGGCCAGCCAATCCAAGGTCGCTATCGAGAATGCGCGACTCTTCAGCGAGGTCGACGACAAAGGCCGGCAGATCGAGGCGGCCAATCGCCACAAGTCGGAGTTTCTCGCCAACATGTCGCACGAGCTGCGCACGCCGCTCAATGCGATCATCGGTTTCTCCGAGGTCCTGCTGGATCCCTCGCTGAAGGTTACCGAGGAAGAACAATCGCAGTTCTTGACGGATGTCTTAAGCAGTGGGAAGCATTTACTCGGCCTGATTAATGAGATCCTTGACCTGGCGAAGATCGAATCCGGAAAGATGGAGCTGCAAATCGAGCCGGCGCTATTGCAGGATGTTGTCGAGGCGGTTTCGAATACGATGCGGTCGCTTGCGGCGAAGAAATCCATCGACCTTAGGGTTGAGAGCGACGAGCGTTTGGCGTCTTTTCCCATGGACGGTGCCCGAGTCAAGCAGGTGCTTCTAAACCTGGTAGGAAACGCGGTCAAGTTCACACCCGAAGGGGGACGGGGTGCGGGCGGGCGGTAAGGACGGAAACGTGCGCGTCGAGGTGGGTGATACGGGGCCGGGAATTCCTGTAGAAGATCAAGAAAGGATCTTTCTCGAATTTCAGCAAGCGGGCAGTGAGGCAGGAAAGCCTCAAGGCACCGGCCTGGGGCTCGCGCTGGCCAAAAAGTTTGTCGAGATGCACGGCGGCCAGATTTGGCTTGAAAGCGAAGTCGGCAAGGGCAGCCGGTTTTTCTTTACGATACCGATCAATTAATTTTGGATTTTCGATTTTGGATTTTGGATTGAGGATGGGAGACATGAACGAGATTATTTCCGGAGTCTCGACAATCTAAAATCGGAAGTGATTTTAGATTTCGGATTTAGCGATCACAAGATGAACGAGGAACAATTTAAGGCCCGAACAAGGCGACTGGCGCTACAGATCATAGAATTGGTTGAATCGCTACCAAGAAGCCGAACAGCAGACGTTATCGGTAGGCAGTTGCTTCGTTCGGGCACCTCGGTCGGCGCAAATTACAGGGCAGCATGCCGTGGAAAATCGAAAGCTGACGTCATAGCTAAGCTCGCGATCGTTGAGGAAGAGGCAGATGAAACCATCTACTGGCTGGAGCTGCTCATAGAATCAAAAATTGTCGATCCCTCTCGTGTCAACTTGCTATTGAAAGAAACCAACGAAATCATCGCAATGGTAGTCGCATCGATAAAAACCCTTCGAGGACGATGATGTTGCGTTTTCCGATGAATCCAAAATCTAAAATCCAAAATCCAAAATAGAGAGCACCGATGGATAAAATAATACTGCTGGTTGAGGACAATGAGGTAAATCGTCGTCTCGCGGGTTTCTTGCTGCGCTCCCAGGGCTACCAGGTACGTGAGGCGACGACGGCGCTGGAGGCGTTTGAAATGCTGAAGCATGACCGTCCCGATTTGATCGTCATGGACATTCAGCTTCCTGGGATGGATGGGCTTGAAGTTACCAGGAGACTAAAGGAGCAACCGGCGACCGCTGATATTCCGGTTATAGCCGTAACCTCGTATGCGATGAAGGGCGACCGGGAGAAGGCACTGGCTGCCGGATGTGCCGGCTATGTCACGAAGCCCATCGACAAGAACACGTTTATACAAGAAGTAGCTGCGCATGTGGGGAGTAAGTCGAGGATCGAGGATGGAGAATAGAAGATCGCGTTCCTTGATTCCGAGTACGCTGGGTGACTCGCGCAAAGCACACCAAGTGACAAGCGTAGCCCGTCATCCCGAGCGAATGCGAGGGATCTGGAGAAAGATTTCTCCCTTTGGTCGAAATGACAAATTCTCTGTCATTGCGCCTTTGGCGTCTTGGCCGATAAATTTTCCTAGAGTCGGCCTGTTCACCATTTCCAAGGTAAAGATTTAAGAATGCCGATCACCGGTGCAAGAGTGCTGATCGCTGATGACGACCCTGCTTCGCGTCGTCTTTTGGAGGTGAGGCTTCGGCCGCTGGAATGCGACGTGGCTACAGCCGGCAACGGCGAGCAGGCGCTGAGCGCGATCCGCAAGGATCTGCCGGATTTAATGTTGCTCGATCTGCAGATGCCCCGGATGGGAGGCATCGAAGTGCTGCGCGCGCTGCGCAAGGAAGAAATCGATGTGCCCACGATAGTTATCACCGCGCACGGTTCTATCGAGACCGCCGTCGAAGCGATGAAAGAGGGAGCCTATGACTTCATTACCAAGCCGATCGATGCGAGTCACTTCGATATCGTGGTGCGCAAGGCCCTGGAGCGGGAAGGGCTCAAAAGAGAGTTGAAGATTTTCTCGGAAGACGCGGACAAGCGCTATCGTCTGATTATCGGCAAGAGCGCAAAAATGAAAGAAGCCGTGGAAACCGCGCGGAAGGCGGCGGCAAGCAAGGCCACGGTTTTGCTCCTCGGAGAAAGCGGCACGGGGAAAGAGGTCTTCGCGCGCGCGATTGATCATTGGAGCGAAAGGAAAGACCAACCGTTCGTGGCGATCAA
This sequence comes from Binatia bacterium, assembly GCA_036000865.1. Lineage (GTDB taxonomy): Bacteria > Desulfobacterota > Binatia > UBA9968 > UBA9968 > DP-20. Next base: position 40,758 of record DASYUV010000153.1, read on the forward strand.
CTGCGTGGGTTTATCCAAGGAACTTCTCGAAAGCGAACTGTTCGGCCATGAAAAGGGCGCGTTCACGGGTGCGGATCAACAGAAAAAGGGCAAGATGGAGTTAGCGAACGGCGGGACGGTCTTTCTCGATGAAACAGGAGATGTCACCCAGGAGCTTCAAACCAAGCTGTTAAGGTTTCTCCAGGAACGCGAATTCGACCGGGTCGGCGGCGCCAGGCCGATTCGCGCGGATGTCCGTATCATTGCCGCGACCAATCGCGACTTGGACGGGGCGGTCAAAGAAGGCCGTTTCCGCCAAGATCTTTACCATCGACTCAACGTCGTGCCCATCACACTTGCTCCTCTAAGGGAACGAGCGGAAGACATCCCGGTCTTGGCGCACCACTTCATGGACCGTTATGCCAAAGAGGCAAAAAAGAACTTCACCGAGATTGTCGCCGATGCCCTGAAGCAGCTCTCTGCCTATGACTGGCCAGGAAACGTGCGCGAGCTGGGCAACGTCATCGAAAGGGCCATCGTTCTCGGGCGCGGACCACGACTTACAATACAGGATTTACCATCGAGGGTTGTTGCATCAGTAGCGCGTCCGTCAATGGATGATCGGTCCTACCGTGATGCCATGGAATATTACCGACGAGAGTTGATTCTCGTCGCTCTGGACCGCTGTCACGGCAACCGCGCCGCCGCAGCCAGGGCGCTTGGCCTGCACGAAAAATATTTGTTGAAACTTCTAAAGGTGCTGGGGATTGGCGGGTAGCTGTCTATATCGCGCCCCAGGTTATCATGCGCGTCGGTCGAATCACGATCAACGGCCGTTGATCAATCGCCATGAACCGGTACTGCGGATATTTTCTCCGAAGTAGATTCACCGCTTTGCGATGCTTGACGCCGCTCAGTAGCACGCGCGCCTTGCCGATAATCAGAACGTACGCGAGCTTGGCCCAATTTTCCTCGTAGTGATCGATGACGATAGAAACCTGCGGATTCTCTCCGACATTACGCAGCCGTTTTAGTTTGCTTGGGGCGGTTCGTTTCGGTTTCTCGTCAATGGGCGAATAGAAATGCTTACCGTCGAAGACAAAGCAAATCGGAATGATGTGCGGCTGGCCGGTTTTATCCGCGGTGGCGAGATGGGCGACGCGGGCGGAGCGGATCAGGCGTGAGGCGTTTTGGGTTAAAGGCATGAAGACAGAGAATAGACGATCGAGAATCGAGGATGGAAGATGGAAGATGGAGCGTGGATCGATCCTCCATCTTCGATCTTCCATCATCAGTTCCTACAGCTTGAACTCTCCCACAGAGCTCGGCGCGAAAATTTCCTCCACTTTCAAAAGCCTTTTCAAAAGCCCTTGCTCTGTCATGTAGCGGATCAAGGATTCGAGCACATGGCGGTTGGCCTCGATGCCATAGGGCCACCAATCAGGGCCGAAGATTTCCCTGAGCTGCTCTCTTTCCCATGAGAGCCAAGGGAGCGTGCAGGCGTGAGCATTGGAAATATGCATGGTCTCGATGGCGCGGTCCTTGGCGTCACAAAAGGCCTTATATAGACTCCGGGCAACCCAAGGGTGGCGTTCATACACGTCCCTACGAATCACCAGGATGTGCATGATGGGAAAGATCTTCGTGCGCTTGTAATATTCGATTTCCACTTCTTTGTAGTTGGGAAACAGGCGCTGCACTTTCCCCGAACCGTTGACAAGACAGGAGGGACTGCGGGCCGAAACTAGCACATCGATTTCCCCGCTCTCCAGCATGGCGTTCAGAGTCTTATCCTCGGGAATCGACTGGACGCTGATTTCCGGCGGCAGCTCTAGCTTGACTCGTTCCTTCCGGCCCGGCTCTTCCTGTCCGCCGAGAAACCACTTCATATCCTGCGCTCTCACGCCGTAGTCATCGTTAAAAAACCCGCGAATCCACACGGCCGCCGTCATCGCATACTCCGGAGTGCCAACTTTTTTACCTTTGAAGTCTTCGGGTTTTTTGATTCCTGATTCGACGTTGTAGTAGACGGACGAATGCCTGAAGAATCGCGACGGAAATATCGGAATACCCACGAAGGGGGAGTCTCCACGACCGATCATGGTTATATGGTTGGAGAGAGACATTTCCGAGACATCGAATTCTCGGTAGTGACCCATGCGCCAGAAGATTTCTTCCGACTGCATCGGAAGATAATTTAGTTTGATTCCTTCCGGCTCCACCGAGCCGTCCTGAAGAGGTTTGGTTCGGTCATAGTCGCCACAGGCGACGGTTAGAAATAATTTCTCCACTATTCCTCCTTGGTTGTTTTGGGTCGAGGATGGAAGATTGAGAATCGAAGACCACGTTCCTTAGAATCCGATGATCGAGGATAGAAGATCGAGGATCGCGTCCTCTCGTTCAATCTCCGTGGCTCGATTCCCCCGAGCTCGCTACGCTAAGTAGATTGCCTATCCGAAGGCCGTCATTCCCGCATGCGTTAAGCGGGAATCCAGGCGAGTTCGGAACTGGACCCCCGATAAAAACGTTCGGGGGTGACGCTTTTAAGACAAATCTCATCGCCGAGTTCTGATACGCCGCTGCTTGCTGCGGGGGTATTTAATCCTCTATCCTCAATCGTCCATCTTCGGTTCAATTCGTTTCCCAGCGCGAGTAGCGCTGGGCGATGGCGATCAAGATAACCGAAATGACCGAGATGACAAGGCCGATGGCGGCGACACGGCCGCGCATGCCATCGAGATAGAGAAAATATAGCAGAGGTCCGAGCGGTTCGGAGCCGGGGCTGTAGAGAAAGAGCGTGGCGCTGAACTCACGCAGGAAAATCGTCACCAAAATAATCCAGCCGGCGATCACGCCGGGACGCATCATCGGCATCAACACGCGGCGAAAGGTCGCCATGAAGCCGGCACCGCAGACGACCGAGGCTTCTTCCAATTCCTTATGGACTTGAATGATCGTGCTGGTCACTGCGCGCAAACCATACGGCAGGAAGCGCGTGACATAGGCAATCAAAATAATCCAGATCGTGGCGTAGACCGGAATCGGAAAGTCCACGTACGCCCAAAGCAGCCCGAGCGCCATGGCGGTACCGGGAAATGCCCACGGAATGAAAACCAATCCTTCAATGACACCGCGCGCCGCGATTTTCGTGCGCACTGTTATGTAAGACGCCAGCGAGGCGAGGACCATGCACACCGTGGCCCCGACCAGCGCAAGGAAAAGACTGTTCACGAAAGCTCTGTGGACGCGTGGTGTCGCCCAAACATAGCGGAAATGATCCATCGTCAGGTTCTGCCAAGTTTTCCATGTCGGGACATGATAGTAGGGCAGGATGGCGACCAATGTGAGAACCACAATGGGCAACACGACCAGCATGACGAGGAGCAGCAAGGCGATGCCGGATGCGCCGTAGCGCCAAGGGCCGAGATCGATTTGATGGGGGCGAAAACCTTTGCCCGTGACGGTGGAGAAACTCTCGACCTGCGAAGTGAATCGGCGATAGAGGTAAACGAATACGAGAGCGATCGCTAAAATGCCGACACCGTAAGCCGCGGCCAAATTATGATTGGTCGGAAATGACCCCAAGGCTTCGCGCCAGATTTTGGTCGTGAAAACTTCGATGCGCGCGGGGAGCGCAATAATCGCCGGCGTGTCGAAGCTCTCCACGGCGCGGACGAAATTCAAAGTTCCCGCGGCGAGAATCGCCGGCCGAATCAGCGGAAAGGTGATGCGCCGCATCACGCCGAATTCATTCGATCCGAGCGTCTTTGCCGATTCCTCCAGTGAAGGGTCCATGCTTTTCAAGGCCGCGGCGACGATCAAAAACGCCAATGGCGTCAAGATCAGCGACTCGACAAAGATGAGCCCTGGAAGCGAGTAGATGTTGAATGGCCCTTTCTCCATGCCGAGAAATTTCACGAAGAGGCCGTTGATCAAGCCGTTGCTCGGATTGAGCAGCATGACCCATGAGATCGAGACCAGGATCGGCGGCAAAATGTTGGGAATGATCGCGGTGAGCTCAAATATCCGTCTAAAGGGAGCGTTGGTGCGGATCGTGATCCAAGCCAAGGCTAGTGCAAAAATCACCGAGAGACCTGAGGCGCCGATGCCGAAAATGAATGAGTTCAGCAACAGCGGATAAGCCTCGGGATCGCTGTACGCCCTGACGTAATTTTGCACCGTAAAGTGACCAGGGACGCCCAGCGGCGCGTCGGTGAGGCTGCCGTAAAATAGAAAAAAAGTCGGATAAAGACTGAGAAAAGCGATGATGCCGCCGACGATGAGAAAAACCCAACTGACCGGCTGGCTCAGGAAGGCGCCGATGCGCGATCGGCTCCACGTCGACGTCAGCGGCGGTTCGACCGCCAGCGCTCTTTCATCCGCAGACACAAGAGGACCAGGTTAACGCAAAAAGATCTGCTGGTATTCCTTCTTCTTCTCGGCGAATTGCTTGGAGTCAAGATCGTGCATTTCAACGAACTGGACTTTGTCGGCGTCGGCCAGCGGCGGATACACGCCCTTACGATTTACGAACTCACCCAGCTTCGCGATGATCGTCATGTTTTCCGCGCCGAGGAAATAATCGATAAATGCTTTCGCCGCATTCGGGTGGGGCGCCTTTTTGCCTAGACCGAGGTAGTGGCCGTCGCCCATGAACTTGCCCAGTCTGACGTAATCCAAGGGCGCGCCTTTCTGGCCAAGGCTGTAAACGTATTTAATATAGGTGATCGCGACCGGCGTCTCTCCTGTGGCGACGCGCTCGACAGCGGGTAACAGAGACTCGACCAATATCGGTTTTTGCGCCGCTAGATCTCGAATGAATTTATCCGCTTTCTCTTTGCCCATGAGCTTGTCTAAGCTGGCGACCCATTGCGTTGTGGTCGTGTGTTGGGTTGGATCAGGCATGACCAGCTTGCCGCGATATTGCGGCTTGACAAGATCTTCCAGAGACTTGGGAGCATCCGCGGGCTTGATGATTTCTTTATTATAGACGACTCCGATGACGACGTTACGATAGCGCGGTCCCAGGTTTGGATCGATTGATTCTTTGGTAAAGTCCTTCGCTGAGGGTGAATCATATTTGGCGAAGATGCCTTCCTTAAACATAATCTGCATGGGATTATCGTTGGTCAAGATAATATCGAAGAGCGGCTTGCCGGCGCGATACTCGCTTAACGCGCGGTCCATCACCTTGGTCGCCGATGCGCGCCAATATTCTACATCGATACCCGACTTGGCCTTGAACGCGCTGAAGGCCTTATCGGCCGCGTCGGATTCCAGCGAGCCATAGACGACCGCTTTTCCTTCTTTCTTTCCGGCTGCGATGAGATTCGCGCTCTGACTATAAGCAGGTGCGACGCTCGCCGTCACGGCAGCGACAAGCGCGAACCAAAAATAAATTCTCTCGAACATCATGTCCTCCTCGATTCGCTCTGACTCCACTCTCAGTCGCGAGCGGAGCAAATAGTTTCAGATTTCACCGAGTGAGTCAAGAATACTTGCGTCGATGACGCGGTCTTTTAAGGCTTGGTTTGACACTAGTTATTGCCGATCATATAAAAGATTTTCACAGTCTGCGAAGGGGGTATTAGTCTTCATGGACCAGCTGGATCTACTCATTACGGGCGGCGAGGTTTGGACTCCAGGAGGATTCGTCGACGCCAATGTCGCGGTCAGCAACGGCAAGGTGGTGGCGCTCGGAAATTCGACGGTTTTGCCGGACACGGCCGAGGCTGTCATTGACGCGAAAGGAAAGAAAATCATTCCCGGCTTGATCGACACGCACACGCATCATCGCGATCCCGGATTTACCCACAAAGAAGATATTAGCACCGCGACGATGGCCGCGGCCGCGGGCGGTGTGACCTTTTCCATCGGCATGCCCAATGTCAACCCGCCGACGACAACCGTGGAGCGCTACCGCGCACTGGTGGAGCATCACAGCAAGAACGCCATCGTCGATTTCAATCACAATCCTTCCGGCACGGTGCCGGAAGAAATTCCCGCTCTCGCCAAAGAAGGGCCGCTCGCGTTCAAAATTTTCATGGTCAAAGACACCGGGCGCGACTATCCGCATATGCCTGGGATCGGCATCAATAACAATGGCCAGCTTTTTAAATGCTTCGAGACCGTTGGCAACACAGGATTGCCGCTGATGGTGCATCCGCACGATCAAGATTTGATGGATGAGATCGAAGGACGGTACTGGAAGCGCGAGGATCGCAGCCCGCAGGCTTACGCAAAAGCTTATCGCGACTACGACGGCATTATCTGGGATACGGCGATGAGTACGCTATTTAGAATGCAGAAAGCGCTCGGCGCCAAGCTGCATATTCTGCACATGAGCACGCCGGAAGGATTGGCAATGCTGCGCCGCGCCAAGGATGAGGGCAGGCCGTGCAGCTGCGAGGTCAATCCTTGGGCGATGTTTTTGGGCACTTGGGAAAACGTCGAGAAACTCGGGCCCTATTGTTTGGGTTTTTGGGTGCCGCCCGCGCACGTCGAAGCGCTCTGGCAAGCGATCAACGACGGAACAATCGACGTCATTGGAACGGACCACGCACCGCACACGAAAGACGAAAAGGATAAAGGCTGGCACGACATGTGGAGTTGTCCCGGCGGCGAGCCGCAGATTCAGGACTATCTCAGTTTGTTTCTCACCGCGGTGAACGAAGGCAAGTTGTCGCTCGATACGCTGGTCAGAATTTCTTCCTATAATGCGGCAAAGATTTTCAACGTGTATCCAAAAAAAGGTGTGATCCAACCCGGCTCCGATGCGGACATGGTGATCATCGACATGAACAAGGAAGAAGTGATCAGTAACGAAACCACGTACACCAAAGTAGGCTGGACACCTTATGATGGCAGAAAAGTCAAAGGCGTGCCGATCCGCACGATCCTCCGCGGCAAGACGGTCATGCAGGACGGCAAGATCGTCGGCAAGCCGGGGGACGGTCAGTTGGTGAAGCCGCTCGCGCGAAACTAAATCGACGGATCCACGCCTCGGACAAAAGCGGCTCGTTTAGGTTTGACAAGGAGATTGCCAACAAGTGAAGTTCGGTTACTACATTCTCAACACCTATGTTCCGGAATTGGACGGCGGCAGTCGGGAAGTCTACTGCCACTGGCTGGAGCAGATCGATTCGGCGGAGGCTCTCGGCTTCGACTCTTTCTGGGTGACCGAGCACCACTTCCGTAACTTCGGCGGAATGTTGCCGAGTCCATCCGTGCTTCTCGCCGCGGCGGCACAGCGGACGAAGCGAATGCGCCTAGGGGCCTCGGTATCGATCATCCCGATGCACAATCCGCTGCGCATCGCCGAAGAGTTCGCAATGGTGGACCAGCTCTCAGGCGGACGGGTGAATTTCGGCGCGGGACGCGGCATGCATCCGACGGAGTATGTGGTCTTCGGTTACGATTGGAATAACGCGCAAAAACGGCTGCCAGAAGCGCTCGACATCATTCTGCGCGCGTGGAGCGGCGATGAATTCGAATGGCGAGGGGACCATTATCGCTTTCCCAAGCTGCGGGTTTATCCGCAACCCCTGCAAAAGCCTCATCCGCCCATTTACGTTACTGCGGTCCGCGATCCGGACAGCTTCCAAATGGTTGGAAAGCGCGGGCATCATCTGATGACTTTGGCTTGGATCGCCACCAATGAAGAGCAGCGCCTGCGGGTGGAGATATATAGGGAGGCCCTGCGTGACGGCGGCCACAGCGTCGAAGACAAAGAAGTCTTCACTATGTATCCGGCGTACGTGGGCGAAAGCGACGCGGTGGCGCGCACTGAAGTGATAGAGCACTGGCATCGCTGGCGCAGTTTTGCGCTCGAAGCTCTGAACCTCGCCCCGGGCACACCGGCCTACGAAAGAGTCTACGGTCATTTGGAATACGATGCGATGGTGCAGGACAGCCGGGGCGTCTTCGGCGGGCCGGAAACTTGCGCGCGCATCCTCAAACGCATCATCGACGTCGTCGGCACAACCCATATCGGTTTGACGTTTCACTTCGGTGGGCTGAGCCAGGAAAAAGTGCTGAAATCGATGGAACGTTGCGCCCGTTTCGTTCTACCGGCACTGCGATAGGATCGTCGGTAGTCCGCGGTTAAGAATCCGATGTAATCGCTACGGGTTAATTCCCTGCAGCTTGCAGCTGTAATTGCGAATACGGATCCTCTTACAGTCCGTCATTCCCGCATGCTTTTAGCGGGAATCCAGGCGAAGCTCTGACTGGACCCCCGATAAAAACATTCGGGGGTGACAACTTTGGGGAAAATTATCGAAGACCTGTCGATACCCCCCAGCTCGCTACGGGTAGTTCATTTCCTATGCGATTGGCGCCGGTGCTTTCTCCGCTATCACAAGATTTCTTACGTTCTTAAGGTCATTCGGTCGCTTCGTAATTGACTGCACACCATCGCCGTGTTACGCAAAAACTTCTCTTTATGAAAAACCCTGTGAAAGCGCTAAAATTCGAAGAGCTCAAATCGCTCGATCTTGGCAAATGTGAAACCGTCGGCGATATCGTCAATGGCATGCGCTACTGCGCGTTCGGCGCGCGCATGCTCGGCGAAGTCGCTGACACGATCCGCGAAATGGTAGCGGCGGAAGACAAACCTATTTTCATCTACGACGGCCTCGCCGATTCTCCGCTCGGTTCACTTTTAGGCAAATTCGTCTCGAACCAATGGTGCCGGCGAATGCTATTGCCGTCCGCATACGCGAAGGATGGAAGCCGAGGAGACAACGTCGTCGTCATCGGCGCTTTCTCCGAACGGGACGCCGAAGCCATCTACAGCAAGCCGGGGCGCGCGGTGTTTATCAATCAGTTCGACATGGCGCGTCCCGGCCAGATCCGCGACGGATATTTTCCCGATGCGGTGTTCGCCGATCCTCGCTACGTGATGCCGACGATTTACGCGGCGCTCGATGAATGGATCAACGAGAAGCGCCGGTCGGTCGGCGGCTTTATTTCAGCGTTGTCAAAGTACGGCGGCCTGGCGGCGCAAGTGGCGAGAGGAGCGGAAGCGCTCGAAGCGATGATGGACGACAAGAGCTGTGTTCGCTTCCTGACCGTCAGCGGAGCCATGACGGTCGGCAAGATGGATTTGATCATCTGCGATATGATCGAGCAAGGATTGATCCACGCCATCTCTTCTACCGGCGCGTTGATGGCGCATGGGTTGGTATCTTCGATCGGACTCAAGCATTACAAGTACAATCCAAAGTACAATGACACCGAACTGGCGCGGCGCAAGCTCAACCGTGTAACGGATACGCTGGAACCCGAGACCAATCTTGACACTGTCGAAGAAGTGATTGGCAAGGTGATCGAGAAAATTACCGGCAAGGAGCCAGTCAGCCCGACCGTATTAAACAAATTGATAGGTAAGCATCTGGCGGACCATTATCCAAACGAACGCGGCATTCTAAAATCGGCCTATCTTCACGGCGTGCCGGTGTTTGTGCCGGCATTCGTCGATTCGGAGCTTGGCAATGACATCTACATCCACAACATGAAACGACGGCGGCGAGGCAAGAAGCCGGTGCTCATGGATTTGGAGCGTGACAGCAAAGAGTTGATCGAGTTAGTGACGGGCGCCAAGCGTTTCGGCATATTTTCCATCGGCGGCGGCGTGCCGCGCAACAACGTGCAAAACGTCGCGCCGCTGATCGAAATTATCAACGAGCGGTTAGGGCCGACGTTTCCGAACCGACGTTTCACATACGGAGTGAGAATCTGCCCCGACAAGCCCCACTTCGGGCATCTTTCAGGGTGCACGTATTCTGAAAATGAATCCTGGCGCAAAGCGGATAAAGACGGCATTTACGCCGAGATGCTCGCCGACGCGACACAAGTCTGGCCATTTTTAATCAAGTACATCATGGAGAAGAGGGTGTCCGGCGCGAAAAAGTAACAGCGGTGGAGGCGACGAAAGCATAGATAACTGGAGTATATCCAAGCATCCAATACTCCATCACTGCCACTCCAACCTAGGCTCATTGAGGTAATTACAAAAAAGAGGAGAACGCTCTCATGAAACGAAGCACCGATCGCATTCTTGTCACGCACGTCGGCAGCCTGGCGCGCCCCCAAGATTTAATGGAAATGCTGGTGGCGCGAAATGAGGGTAAACCGTTTGACAGCGGCGTTCTCGCTAAGCGCGCCCGCGAAGCCGTAGCGGAGGTCGTGCAGAAGCAGATCGAGTGCGGCGTCGACATCGTCAACGACGGCGAGCTCGGCAAATCGAATTTCTCGCGTTACACGCGCGAACGCCTGAGCGGTTTTGTCGAGCGGCCAGCGGATCCTCATTTCAAGCCGACGTCCATTTTCGGACGCGACATGGTCGAGTTTCCCGACTACTTCAACCGCGGCGGACGGACTTCCATCGGCCATCACGCCCGTGTCTTCTACTGTGCGGAGCCGCTCAAGTACGTCGGCCATGACGAAGTGAAATCGGATATCGAAAATTTGACGACCGCGCTTCAAGGAAAACAATTTGATGAAGCCTTTCTGCCGGCGATTGCTCCGGGAACCATGGAGCACTGGATGAAAAACGAATATTACCCGACCACAGAGGCTTATCTGTTCGCCATAGCCGATGCCATGCACGACGAATACAAAGCGATTGTGGACGCCGGTTTTATCCTGCAGATCGACGATCCTGATCTGGCCGATGCGTGGCAAATGCATCCGGAAATGAGCGTGGCGGATTATCGCCAGTACCAAGAGGTGCGTATCGATGCCCTGAACCACGGCCTGCGCGATTTGCCGGCCGATCGCGTGCGCTTTCATGTGTGCTGGGGCAGCTACCATGGCCCGCACAAATACGACATTCCTTTGAAGGATATTGTCGGTCTGATCTTGAACGTGAAAGCCGGCGCCTACTCCATCGAAGCTTCAAATCCATGTCACGATCACGAGTGGCGCGTGTGGGAAGAGACAAAATTGCCGGATGGAAAAATCCTCATTCCCGGTGTCATCGGTCATTGCAGTGATTTTATCGAGCACCCGCAAGCAATCGCCGATCGCTTGGTGCGCTACGCCAAGATCGTCGGGCGGGAAAACGTCGTCGCCGGCACCGACTGCGGGATTGGTTCGAGAGTCGGTCATCCGCAAATCGGTTGGGCAAAATTTCAGGCAATGGCCGAGGGTGCGCGTATCGCGACCAAAGAACTGTGGGGAAGATAATTACTCGCAGGTGAGCAATCGAGCAATCTCAGAGTTTAACCGCAGATTTTAACCTTCGCGGGCTGATTCCCTCGTGCTTTGGAGGCTGTGTCGCATTGTCATCCTGAGGCGAAGCCGAAGGATCTTGCCTTTTACAACCTATGGACAAGTCGAGATTCTTCACTTCGTTCAGAATGACATCCTCGCTAATTTAGCGATTGCGACACAGTCTCTTTGGGAGGGGGTAAGGCTGAGTGAGCAATTACTTGGCTAATCCTAAAATTTGCCGGCCGTATTCTTTCACCAATTGCTCGCGCTCTTCGGACTCAGGCAAGTTCTTCAAGCGATCTTCGATTCGGCCGCGCTCTTCCTGTTTGAGCTCCGCCCAACGTTCCAAACTTTTCTGTATTCTGTCTCGTTCCTCCACAGTCAGCGGCTGAGCGGCCGGCTCGTTTTTAACGGCCACGATGCTTTCATCGAGGGCGACCGGTTGCGCGCCGAGAACGACAGCGCGATGGGGACGACCGCTGCCGTCGTACATCAAAGCGAAGTTTTTGAAACCGATCGTTGAGATCAGCGATCGCACGGCAGGCTCCAGCTGTTGACGGTGGAGCCTTAAGTTAACGACTCTGGTTTCGGTGGTCGACGGTATGACGATCTGGAAGCCGGTTTTGGCCTGAAGCGCGTACAGCGCGAAATGAACCGGGGTCTGATCGAACGCGACGGAAATCTCGCCGTCTCGGTAATCGACCCATTGCCGATAGAAATCATCGCTACTGCTTTGCGCCAAGGCTGTCGTGATGCTCCAAGGAATCAGAGCAGAAGCGAGAAAACCTATGCGTAAATGTTTTTTCATGGGTTTGACCTCGGCAAGTAACAGTTTCAGCAACTTCCATGCCCTTGAAGCCGGGTCTAAAAACGGCCAAGGCTATCCTTGCTTTGACAAGAACTCGTTTTGCTTGCGGCCAAGAATGATCACGCTGGAGCATTTTGTGCCAAGAAGGGAAACGCGCTGGGATAAGATCCGAAGGCGGCTGAACGACCCTCCGCTCCAAGCCGAGAGGTTCTGAATTGGTCGACTGGAAGTCGACTCTTGTTCCTGTCATTCCGGCTTTACTGTCACCCCGGTGAAAACCGGGGTCCATCCCATCCCTCTTAACCTGGATACCGTTTTCCAACGGTATGACGGACACTGTCCGTCACCTGGATGCCGGCGTTCGCCGGCATGACGAACATCCACTTCGACTGAAGGTGAGGGGTTGGACAATTCCCGAGAGGGACATTAAAACACCTTATGGCCGAACGAATTCTTGCTCTGCGCGTGGACGGTGACGTGCTCGAGCGAACGTTTTAATGTCCGCTAATTCTAACTCAAAAGAACGGAAGTAGAGACATCCGCCGCGAGCGATGGGTTTGCCTAAACGGCAAGAGTGGAAGGAGAGGCGTCACTGGCTGTTTGGGGAGAGTTCACAGGGACCGGCTTCACTCGCCAAATCTCTCTTGCATATTCTGCGATGGTCCGGTCGCTGGAGAATTTACCCATGCGAGCCACGTTTAATATACACATACGGGTCCAGCTTTCTTGGTCCAGATAGGCGAGCGACACTTTTCTCTGGCACTCGACGTATGCTTCAAAATCAGCCAGCACCATATACGGATCGCCGCCGTCCAGAAGTGAATCGACGATCGGCCTGAAGAGTCCTGGTCTGCCGGCGCAAAAAACATCGCCAGCAATCATGTCGATGACTTTTTTTAGCTCCGGAACATTGTCGTAGTAATGCCGGGGCTGATAGCCGGCGCGCTTGGCGGCGCGCACTTCCTCCGCCGTTAGTCCGAAGATGAAGATATTTTCCTCGCCAACTTCCTTCCGAATCTCGATGTTGGCGCCATCGAGCGTGCCGATGATCAATGATCCATTGAGCGCGAATTTCATGTTGCTGGTGCCTGACGCTTCGCTCCCGGCCGTGGAAATCTGCTCTGAAAGATCTGCCGCCGGGATGATCTTTTCCGCCAAAGACACGCCGTAGTTAGGAATCAAAACCGCCTTCAAGGAAGATTCAGCGGCGGCATCATTGTTGATCCGATCGGCGACTCCAGTGATGAGCCGGATGATCAACTTCGCCATGAAGTATCCCGGCGCCGCTTTGCCGGCAAAGACCACGGTTCGCGGAACGATGCGATCCCCGGCCTTGATGCGATTGTAAAGATAGATGAGATGAAGAACGTTCAATAGTTGCCGTTTATACTCATGGATTCTCTTGACCTGGCAATCAAAAATGGAATCGAGCCGAACTTCCACCTCGGTCTGCTTGCGAATGATTGCCGCCAGATCGTCTTTGTTGGCCGCCTTCACCTGCCGCCATTGGGCGGGAAAATCGGCGTCTTCCGCGAGCGGTACGAGAGCGCGCAGCTCGTCAAGGTTGGTGATCCAACCGTTTCCCAGGCGTTCGCTGATCACCTTGGAGAGCCGCGGATTACACAGTTGAAGCCAGCGACGTTGGGTGATGCCATTGGTTTTGTTGTTAAAACGCTCCGGATAGATCTCAAAAAAATCGCGAAATAGCTCGTCGGTCAGAATTCTCGTGTGGAGGTCGGAGACCCCGTTAACGGAGTGACTGCCGAGGATGGCGAGATGCGCCATGCGCACCTTTTTCTCGTTGCCTTCTTCAATCAGAGACATCCGCTGCAACCGGTCCGTGTTCCCTTGGACATCACGCCCCACGTCCTCCAAGAATCGCCGGTTGATCTCATAGATGATTTGCAGAATGCGCGGGAGAACTCTTTCAAGCAGTAGCACCGGCCAGCGCTCCAAAGCTTCCGGTAGCACGGTGTGGTTCGTGTAGGCGATGGTTTGCGTGGTGGTCCTCCAGGCTTCCTGCCAGGAAAGGCCATGATCGTCGACGAAGAGGCGCATCAATTCCGGGATCGCCAGCGCGGGATGAGTATCGTTGAGCTGGATGGCGACTTTTTCGGGGAAGGCGTTAAAAGTCTCGTGCGCCTTCAGGTAGCGGGCGATGATGTCCTGCAAAGTCGCTGAAACGAAAAAAAACTCCTGGCGTAGACGAAGTTCCTTGCCCTCAGACACGTTGTCGTTGGGGTAGAGAATTTTGGAGATGGTTTCCGTTTTGTCTCTATCCTCGACGGCGCGGAGATAATCCCCATGATTGAAGTAGTCCAGGTCAAATTCGCGCGTCGACTTCGCCGACCATAGTCTGAGGTTGTTGGCCGTAGCATTGCCATATCCTGGAATGGGAAAATCATAGGCCATGGCGATCACATTATCGGTGTCGACCCATTCAGTTCGAGGTCCATGGCCATTCTCAGACCGCGTGACGCGGCCGTAAAATTTTACCGGGTAGATACGCTCGGGTCTTGGTATTTCCCACACGTTGCCGTAGCGCAGCCAATTATCCGGAGTTTCGATCTGTGCCCCGTCGCGGATATGTTGGAAAAAGATCCCGTACTCGTAACGGATACCGTAGCCGTATGCTGGAATCTGTAGCGTCGCCAAGGAATCGAGAAAGCAAGCGGCCAGGCGCCCCAAGCCGCCATTACCCAGACCCGCGTCCCATTCCACTTCGCGCAGATCTTCGAGACGATACCCGAGTTCGCGCAGAGCTTGGGCGGACTCGTCGAGACGCTGCAAGTTGATGAGATTGTTGCCGAGCATGCGTCCCAGGAGAAATTCCAAGGACAGATAGTAAACACGCTTTGCGTCCGCGTTGTCGTAGGCCTGTTGCGTGTTCAGCCAGCGGCGGATCAACTGGTCTCTGACGGCCAGCGCGAGACTGTTGTAGCGGCCCAGTTGAGTCGCGGTGTATCGGTCTTGGGCGAGCGAATTGGTTAGGTGCCGCTCGAAGGACTCCTTTAGGGCTAGAACTGAATGACTTTGTTGTCCATTCGAGCCGGTCGTGTGATGATTTGCCGCATCGCCCACGCGCATTATCCTCCGCCGGACTACCTATCGCGGTTCTAACTGAGTTATTCTATCGCACTACCATTTTGCGGGAAACAAGATGCACCTATCATTTTCATCGGCATACGAAGACGGATCTATAGTAGCGAAGACCGGGTTCAGATATCGTGGGCTCTCTGTCTACACCACTGCTCTACCTCCGAGCACACGTCGAACGCATTGCGTTCGGTTGAGCAATCGTTTCGAAAAGAGATGCAGCTATGAACTGCGGGCTTTATTCAGGGACCTTCTGGACAGCCGGCGCCAGGTGGCAGCGGCCACAATCAAAACAAACACGGCAATGTACATCAGCTCGGTTGAGCCGTCCCCCACCATCCGGCGAGATGCCGAACAATCGCTCTATGAAATCCATGACATCCTCGTTCTTTTCACGCTAAACGTCTTACGCTACCGGCATCACCCAGGCGCCGCGGTTCCGTGTGGCACAGATGAGCGTGCGATCCTGCTTGTGGAAGACCAAGTCTGCGGCCATCGCATTCGGAAGCCCGTTCGAGAACCCTGCCCAGCTCGAGCCTAGGTTCAAGGTTTGATAAACACCGACATCGGCGGCAACCCAAAGCCGTTTGAAGTTTCCTGGATCGACTACCACTGAATTCATAGGGATGTTGGGCAAACCCGCTGTGCGGTTTACCCAGGAGCTACCCGCGTTGTCTGAACGATAGACCAAGCCACCGCCGACCTGCGAGATCGTCACCCAGAACCGTTGTGGATTGCTCGGATCGACCGCTATGCAACTGATATAGCGAGGAGCGGGCGAAGTAAGCTGGGTTTTGCTCCAGCTCGCCCCGGTCCAACTCATTCTCAGCACGCGACCTTTATTCGTCCCGATTAAAATTGTGTTGGCATCAATCTCCCGCATAGCCGACGTTACCTCTCCGGTCGGCAAGCCAAGTGAGAAGGTCGTCCAAGGTGGTCCGCCGGATCTAGTGACCACAAGAGAGACGGCGCCGATCGCAACTGTCGAACCGAATACTTCCACTGGCGGATAAAACAGCGACGCGATGCTCGGAGGAGAGAGCGAAGTCCAAGTGTTGCCCTTGTTTGTCGAGCGCTCCAGGCTCACACCGTAGTATGAGTGATAGACAACGTTCGGGTTTAGTTGATTAACGCCGCAATCGCCGCCGTCTCCGTCGGCAATGTGCTCCCATACGGTCGAACCGGTGTAGCGGATAGTTCCATTGTCCTGGGTTCCCGCCATCAACCACTTCCAAGTGTTCGGGTCACTGGCGAGGAATTCGATCTCGGTGATGCCGAGACCCTTGTTGAGCGCTGTCCAGGTTGCGCCACTATCTGTCGATCGGAAAATTCCACCGTCATTGCCGGCGTAGATGATCTTGGAATTGCCTGGTGAGAACGTCAGGCAGTGCTGATCCGGATGAACGCTGTTGGCACCGTGAGTGGTGACGTTAGTCCATTTCCATGTTGAGCCGGTGAGGTCTCCACGGGTCGTATCGATGGCGCCGAGATAGACCTGCCCGCTGTTGTCCGGCGGTGCGGCGACGTACCAGTCGTACCAAGCCTGACTAATGTTCAGTGCCGGGAGTGATGTGATCTTCGTCCAGGTCGTCCCTGTTCGCCGCCACAAATGCGCCCCAGTACCAGCAGCCCCGAAGACATATGCAACGTCCGGAGCTGCTGTCACACGATCGACGGCCAAGCGTGTCCAGCCGCTAGTCGGCCCTGAGGGAAGGGTGACAGCGGTAAAGGAATTCCCTGCGTTCGTCGAAACGAAAAGTCCGTCAACGAATGAGGCGAGAAGTTCAACCATTCCACCGTTGGGATGGAGGCTGATGTCCCAGCATCTCCCGGCTCGCTTCAAGCTCCACGACGCACCACTGTTGGTCGATTTGTAAAATCCGTTGGTGGTCGCGGCATAAAGAACAGCCGGATTCTGCCGATCGACGACGAGGTCGAAAAAGCCGACGCCAATGAAAGGCGCCGACGCCGATACCGTCCACGTGGCGCCGCCGTTGGTGGACTTGTAAACACCAGCGCCCAGATTGGCATAGAAGTTTCCTTCGCCGCTTCCGGCATAAACTCTGGCCGGGTTTGTTGGATCGAAGGCAATGGCTCCGATCGCGAGCGAAGGCATCTGATCGGTGCGAGGCTGCCAAGTCGCGCCGGTGCCAGTGCTTTCCCAAATACCGCCGCCAGCTGAACCCAGCAGCAGATGCTTCGGATTGTTCGGATCGACAGCGATGCTCGACACGCGACCGCTCACGTCAACCCGGTTCGTTCCGTAAGTCTGTCCCTTGGGAATAAGGGATGGTCCAATAGCCTGCCAGATTGGCGCAGCTGCCGGCGGGACGGCGACGGCCGCTCTTGCCCTGCGAGTTGTGGTACGAGCCCTTCGGCTGCGTGTGGCGAGGGAAGCGGCGGCCGTGGCGATCGCTGCGGCAAAAGATCTTGCCGTGGACGTAGTCCGCGCCGCGCGCGCTACTTTGGCGGCAGATGTTGGCTTTGCCCGTAAGGCTTTTTGCGTCAGTCCAAACTGCGGTCGCGCGGATTTCGGTACAGCGAAGGTCGCTACGACATCATCGTTCAGTATCGGATTACGCGCTCCGAGGTAAGTAAATAATCGCTGCAGCGCCTTACCGCCTTGGGGCGACTTGCGTTTCTTCTGCTTGGTGCGCCGGTCAAGTTTTAAATCAATCTTGCTTCTCATCGGAAGGTGCCCCCCTTTTCAGCGGTGCATCCTTTTTCGAGACCTTTGCAGATTTACTTTTCTTTTTACCCGGAACGACTTCTTTCGGGCGGCGCGCCTCCTCGAACATTCGCAGTCGTTCTAGCGCGCGTCCACCAGCGGGTTCAGGTGTTTTGTCGCCGCGACGTCTGGTCATTTTACTCTCCTTGCCACCGATGTTCCTATGAAACTGATAGGAAATAACCTCATAGTGTGTTTACAGCACGCCAAGTTAATTTCCGCTGTGCTATTTCTTCTGAGTTCTCGACACAAACTTCCGGGCACGTCACTGGGCTAGGCTAGGACTTCATCTTTCCCGTGAAAATCCTCGACGGGAAAACAGCGTTCGATCACTTTTTTTGGCTTCCGGGGACAAGTATGGTTCAAACCACTCTGGTTTGCCGTCGATTGCCGTCGGCTTCAATAGTGTCAGTGGTTTGCTTGTTTGGGTTGCAGGTCATGGCAATCCCGAATCGTTAGGATCCGGGCCTTTCCCTCTGCTTTGATTTTTCGCCGGTTTGACTTTTCGATTAAGGCCTACACCCCGCCGAATCCTTCATCCTGCGCCTCCGCCAGCAGCCACGGATCTTTGATCTCCGTGGTTGGCCCTTTGCCGGCGAGCACGTTCGCCACTTCGCGCGCCGCATGGGTTTGGCAGTCGACGTAAGATTCGTCCGAGTTCGCTGCGGTGTGGCAAGTAACAATCACGTTCGGCAGCGTGAGCAATTTGTGATTTGCCGGCAGCGGTTCGGGTTCGGTGACATCCAATGCTGCCCCCGCTAATTCACCGGCGACTAGAGCGTCGTACAGCGCATCGGAGTCGACGAGCCCACCGCGCGCGCAGTTGATTAAATAGGCCGTGTTCTTCATCGCCTTGAATTGCGGCGCGCCGAACATGTGGCGCGTCTGTTTGGTCAGCGGCGCATGCACGCTGATGAAGTCCGAAGTTTTCATCAGCTCGTCGAAGGAAACCATCTTCACACCCATGTCCTGAGCGATTTTCGGATCGAGATAGGGGTCGTAGGTTTGCACGTTGAGCCTCATGCCTTGCGCGCGCGGCGCGACTTGCTTGCCGACATGGCCGAGACCGACGATGCCCAGGGTTCTTCCCTGGATTCGGTAGACGCGCCCGCGATACGCGTGCAGCTCGGCGGTGTGGCGCCGCCATTTGCCGTCGCGCACGTACTGATTCATGCGCATGAGCTTGCGCGAAATCGCGATCAAGAGACCGATGGACTGCTCGGCGACTTCGATGGAATTACACCCCGCGGCGTTGCAGATGATCAAGCCATGATCGGTCGCGGCTTTGAGATCCATGCGGTCGACGCCGACCCCGGTGCGGCAGACCACCTTGCAACGTTTGAGCTGGGAAATTATTTCGCGGGTAAGCGGCACGGACCCATGCATGATGATACCGTCGGCGTCTTTGCCCATTTCGACTACTTCTGCGTCGTTGGTCGGCCGCCGGATCGTCATATCGGCGTCGATCTCAGCGAGAATCGGTTTGATCAAATTCACCGGCACATCGTTGCTGCCAAAATAAACTACGTGAAACTTGCTCATCTTGGTTAAACCTCCAGTCCGTATAGGCGCGTCGGATTATCCCACAAAATTTTCCGCCGCGCGGCAGTTGAGATTCGGTCGTTGGTCGTTAGATCGCCGACCGTGCGGTCGGGGAACTTGCCGATGCAGTCGCTGTGCGGATAATCCGTCGCGATCGTCAAGTAATCTTCGCCCACATGCTCGATAAAGACCGGCGCGAGCTCTTCTCCAGCTTCGCAGCTCGCCCAACATTGGCGCTTGAAATAAAAGCTCGGTTTTTCTCTGGTGGTTTTGGCCTGGCCCTGTCCTTCGTGTTCCCAATGCTCATCCATGCGCTCGAGCCAAAAAGGGACCCAGCCGCAACCGGATTCGAGATAGGCGACTTTGAGCTTGGGAAATTTTTCCAAAACCCCGTCGGCGCACATGTTCAACGAGGCAAGCATTTGTTCGAGCGGATGGCAGGCGATGTGGCGGCCAAACTCGCTGTAACGATCGGCGCCTGCTTGCGGCAGCACCGTGCGCGCGCCTTCGTGCACACAGACGGTGACGCCAAGATCGGCCGCCACTTCGTAGACGGGAAAATAATCCGAGCTCGAAAGCGTTCGGCCGCAGAGCTTGTTTGGGCGCCAGAAAATCCCCACGAGCCCGAGTTTTTCTTTGGCGTAGCGCAGCTCCTCAACCGCGCGCGCCGGATCTTGCAGGGGAATGAGGCATACGCCATGAAGCCGTTTCCGATCGTAACTGCAATAATCCGCCAGCCAGGTGTTATAGGCGCGGCAGATGGCGGCGCTGAGCTCGGGGTCGAGGTTGTCGCGCCACATAATGTAGAGACCAAGGGTCGGGAAGAGCACGCTTATGTCGACGCCTTCTCGGTCCATGTCACGAACGTTGGATGGGGCATCGAACTTGGCGGCTAACGCCTCGGCAAAAGTCTCGCGCCATCGTTTTGATCCGGCGAAGGTGAAACCGTAGTCCTGCTGTTTCGTCGTGTCACGCAGTTTATCGGCATCGGAGATCGGTTCGCCATCGATGGAGCGGAACGACTGGTTCGGTCCTTCGATCTTGACGCGCCCGCGAAATTTGGCAGGCAAATATTTGTCGAAGAGATCGGACGGCTCCAGCACATGGCGGTCGGCATCGATGACCTTAAATCCATCTCTCATGGTTTAACTCCTCTTCTATGATCCGTCTCCGAGATTGCGGAAGCGACGAACAATTCACCCAGAATCAGTTTTCATAAATAGGACGACTCCATGGAGGGAGTCAACAGGATTGGCCGGGTGTGAGAAATACTGCCGGGGCCGATCATATTGGCGATTTGATGATGGCAATAGCCGTCGGGGCAAAGCGCTTGATTTCTTGTGCCTCCCTCCGTTCGTGGTGAGCCCCGTCGAACCATGAACGGATTTTTCACACCGTCTGACGCATTGCAAACGTGGACTGGGCGCCGCGGATCGTAGTAAAGTGAGCCCGCTTCTATGAACGTTCGCCGCACGAGACTAGTCACCGGTCTGATCCTGCTGACCTATCTGACGACTCACTTACTTAATCATTCGCTCGGTCTGATCTCGCTCGACGCCATGGAAGCGGGGCGAGCGTGGTTTTTGGCTTTGTGGCGCAACCCGGTCGGCACCACCGCGTTATACGGTTCTCTGCTAATTCATTTTGGGCTGGCGTTGTGGGCGATCTATCAACGCCATCATCTGCGCATGCCGTTGTGGGAAGCGCTGCAGCTTACGTTGGGTCTTTGTATTCCTCCGTTACTCGCGGTCCATTTTGTCGGCACACGCCTGACCTACGAATGGTACGGAGTAGAGGATTCCTACGCGAAGATCGTTTTGACGCTGTGGAAATTGAGCCCCATTCACGGCGTCAGGCAGGCGCTTCTCATCGTGATCGCATGGATCCACGGCTGTATCGGATGTCACTTTTGGCTACGACTTCGGCCGTTGTATCCACGCTATGCCGCGCTGTTTTTCATGGTTGCACTACTATTACCGGTCTTGGCGTTGCTGGGTTTCGCCCAGGCGGGGCGCGAGATCGATTTTTTGATCGCCCGCGACCCCGGCTGGGTCGAGCAGACGAAGCGAGCGGCTAACGCTCTAAGCGCCGACGAAGGGCAAGATCTGGTCAGCATATACAATGGCATTATTGTCGGCTTCTGGGCGTGTCTCGGCGGCGTGTTAGCCGCAAGGACGATTCGCCAGGTAAGTCAGCGACGCAGCAGAGTTCGGATTACCTACCCGGAGGGACGGGAGGCACAAGTGCCGCGGGGCTTTTCCGTGTTGGAAGCCAGCCGTTTTGCCGGATTCCCACACGCCTCGGTTTGCGGCGGCCGCGGCCGCTGCTCGACCTGTCGCATTCGAGTGACACACGGCTTGTCAATTTTGGCGCCGGCAAGCGCTTCGGAACAAAGAGTTCTACAACGCATCGGCGCGCCACCCAACGTCCGATTGGCTTGCCAGCTTAGACCACCGGGAAATATTTCAGTGACTCCACTCCTGCCCGCCAACGCGCAGCCGAGCGACGGCTACGCACAACCGTCTTATCTGGCGGGGCAAGAACGAACGATTGCCGTGCTGTTCGCCGATCTACGCACGTTCACCGGCATCGCCGAACAGAAGCTACCCTATGATCTGGTTTTCTTATTGAACAGCTACTTTGAGGCTGTTGGTGAAGCGATCGTCGGTGCGGGTGGCACCGTGGATAAATTTATCGGCGATGGCGTGATGGCATTGTTCGGGGTCGACAGCGGCCCCGAAGAGGGGTCGCGTCAAGCTCTCGCAGCCGCCAAGGCGATGGTCGCCAATGTCAGCGCATTGAGCCAAGCCCTGGCCGAGGAATTAGCCGAACCGCTGAAAATCGGCGTCGGCATTCATTGCGGACCGGCGGTCGTCGGTCGGATGGGTTACGGCGCAACGGTTCATCTCACCGCGATCGGCGATACGGTGAACGTGGCGAGCAGACTACAGGATCTGACCAAAGAATATCGTTGCCAACTGGTCATTTCCGAGCAGGTCGCCGAGCAGGCGGGGTTGGTCGTATCTGCGTTCCCGCGACATGAGCTGACCGTGAGAAATCGCCGCGAAGCGCTGGCGATTTTTGTCGTGGAAGATGTCGAAACGCTGGCGACCGGTCCAAGCACTTCGGTCACTTAGAATCAACTAATTCCGTTGTTTGCAATTCTTACCCTTTTCTTACCCTCGCCCTCTGGGAGAGGGAAGGGTGAGGGTCAACTTTGTAGCGTGTGCCCTCACCCGCCGCGTTGCGGCAGCCTCTCCCAGAGGGCGAGGCAAAGAGAAGGGAAGCGTCGTTCATTGAAGAACGTTTGGAAATCAATCGTGTGGCTCTGCCGTATATGTTTTTAGTCCGTCCTCGCCGCGGGCGCGAGACCGGTCGTGGTATCGCCGAGCACCACGCCGTGATCGATTCCAAGGGTTTTGATCCAGCGCTGCTGGCCGAGCGTCAACGCGATGAAAAATCCCAGCTCGACCAACTCGGCGATCGAGAAGTGCCGGTGCAATTTCTCCCACAGAGCGTCGTCGGCAATGTCGGAGTTCCACGCGATCGCGCTGGTATAGGTCAGCGCGACTTTCTCCCGCTCGCTGAACTTGTTCGAGTCACCGAAGTTGAGCAGGTCATCGTATTTTTCTTCCGTTAGTCCTTGCCGTCCAGCCTGGACGGAGCGCTGCACGCCTCAATATTCGCACTGGATCGACTTCGAGACGTAGACGCGGCACAGCTCCTTCAGTGCGTGATCGACCACGCCGTGGCGAAACGTGAGATCCCACGCTTGCGAGAAAGCACGGATGACGTCGGGCACGTGGGCGCGCACGGCCTGGCTTTCTGGCCGCGGCGTGCCTTCACGCCGGGCGCGTTCGAGGTAGCCTTTGATTTCGGGGTCGGTAAGCGTATCAGGGTCGACATAAGGAATATGCGGCATGGGGGATCACCTCTCTCATATGTAAATCCGAAATCCGAAGCTCGAAATCCGAAACAATCAGTCTAAACCATGAACCGATAAATTGAGCTCGTCAACGAGCTGGTTCTTTGCTTTTAGTTCGCACTCCGTGTCGCTTGCTGTCATTGCAATCCCAGCAATCTGGCGGCGTTGCCGCCCAGGACGTTTTCTTTGTCTTGCTCGGTTAGGCCATCGATCTGATTAATGACCGAAACTTGGCCGGCGTCCATCATCGGCGTCGGATAATCGGTGCCGAGCAGGACATGATTGCTGCCCATCGTTTTGATCAGGAATTCAACCGAAGCGGGGTCGAAGACGCAAGTGTCGAAATACATTCGACTCAAATATTCGTAGATCGGGCCGGTGACCATGTCTCTCGCTTCATGGCGGCTGTTTTGGCCGTGGCGCCAGCGGCCGCGAATCCACGGCGAATAACCGCCGCCATGGGCGCAACAGATTTTCAATGCCGGCAGGCGTTCGAGCACACCACCGAAAATCAAGCTTGCCTGTGCGATGGTGGTCTCCAGCGGATTGCCGATCAAATTGGCCAGCGCGTATTTCTTCAATCGATCGCCAGCAGCGACCTCGTGCGGGTGAATGAATATCAGCACGCCGTGTTCCTGGGCGCGCTCGAAGAAGGAAAAGAACTCCGGCTCATCTAAATTTCTTCCGGCGTGGCTCGCGGCGATGAGCACGGATGCCATGTGATGTTGTTTGACCAGCCGGTCTAGCTCGCGGATCGCTTCGCCGACGTCTTGCATAGGCACGATTCCCATGCCGACGATACGTCCGGGATAGCGCGCCGCGTCTTCGGCGATGGCATCGTTGACGACTTGACACACGCGCACGCCGATCGCGATCGGCGCCCACAGCGGCAAAAGCGGCGGTAAGAGCGATTCGACGATGACGTCGACTTGCTCGGCGGCGATCTGGCGGAGCCGCAACTCCGGATCGATCAGGTTCGTACGCACACGTGTCGACCGGCCATTCTCCTGGACAATCGCTTCGTGCCCTTGATCGTTTTTCTCAATACGGCAGCCCATGCTTTTCGGATCGCGCCGGATCGCTTCGAGGTATTTGGCCGGCGCGGTGTGGCTATGGATGTCGACTCTCATAGATTGTTACCTCGTAAGTCTTCAACAGAACGATTGCAAGTAATTTCTCGCGCCAAGACACCACCGAAAGAAAATCCGAAATCCGAATATCGAAATCCGAAACAAACGAGCAAATCTAATAAACCCAAAGTCCAAAACATTTTAAAACTCGGATTTCGAAGCGATGTCTGTTTGAAACTTTAGATTTTTGGTCATTTGAATTTGTTTCGAATTTCGGATCCTTCGACATGGCTCAGGACAGGTTTCGTGCTTCGAATTTGCCCTTTGAGCCCTTTTACCTACCTGTGAGCTGTTTGAAGAAGCCGTCTTCTTCGAGTTTTTTGAGAAATTTTAATTCAATGAAATCAGCCGGGTTTCTTCCTCTGAGAGCGGGACGCTGTTCGGCGAGGAAGTCGAGAATGAATTTGATGCCTTCCGGAGACGGCGTCAGTGATAAGTTCAAATGTTTTGCGAATGTCTCCTGAGCCTGGATCAGAGCCGGATCGTCTTTCGAGACGCGCATGTACTTGGCGATCACCGGCAGCGCTTGTTCGGGGCGCGTTCGGTAGATGTAAATCGCCTCGCAGGTCGCGCGCAGCACATTGAGAATGACTTCGGGATTTGCGTCGCTGTACTTGCGCGTGCTGACCACCGAAAGAGTAGGAAACGGAAAGTCCAGGGTGGCGAGATCGAAGATTTCTCGAAATCCCATGCGCGCTGCCATATGGGTCGTCGGAGCGGTGAGCACGCCCGCTGGAAACCTTCCCTGAACGAGCGCGCTCAATACTTCGGGGGATCCTCCGGAGGCGAACAGAGTGACGTCCTTGTTCGGCACCCAGCCGAATTTGCTCAGAAAGAGAAGCGCGGCGAAATAGGTGTTTCCACCGATCGTGCCGGTGGCGAGGGTTTTTCCCTTGAGATCGCCGACCTGCTTGATCTGCGGACTCGCATGCACGGCGAAATTAAGCCGCGTGAAGATCGTGCCGAGAATCGCCACGTCTGCGCCTTGAGCGGCGGCAGCGACCGTGGCCGCGCCACCGACTTGAGAGACATCGATCGAACCTCCGAGCATCGCTTGAATCGGTCTGGCGCCAGACACGTAAACCAATTCAGTGTCGAGACCGTATTTGTCGAACAATTTCAGGTCATGAGCAATCCAGAATGGCGGGTTGGCATAGGCGAAGGCGGTGTATGCCAGGCGGACTTTTTTTGGAGGCGTGGCCGCCGTGAGAATGGAACAGAAAAGAAACGGAGCGATCAAAATGATCGCAATGAATGCTATGGAATGAACTTTTTTCGTCACCGCAAGCAAAGACATACGGCGAAGTTTATCCTTTCGTCAAGTTGTTTTGCGCTGATGTCGAAAATTGAAACTCACGCCGATGAAGGCCGTTCGCGAAATACCTAAACTCTCAACGAAGCAGCAGGAGTCGAATCGGGTTATCGAGGTGTTTTTTCGTCACCCCCGAATGTTTTTAATCGGGGGGCTACCATCGGATTTCGCCTGTGGTGAGCCCGGTCGAGCCACCGCTAAAAGCATGCGGGAACGACGGACCTTGAGGGACTGGCAATCGCCTATAGGTGACGGTAGTGATGATAAGGCTGAGGAGATGGCCTGGATTTTTTACGTTCTGGCCGCCTCGGCCGCCCGCCATTCTGAAATGATCTTCTCCAGCTGTCCCATGATCTCTGCCTCACTTTTGCTGAGATCCATCGGTTTGCCGAAGGGCTGTGGGACATCGATGCCGGTGGCCCAGTAGACTTCGACGGAGTTGCCATCGGGATCTTGGGCGTAAATGCTCACAGTGTTGCCGTGGCTGACCACGCGGTTGATCGGCACGTTGTTTTCAACAAAGACTCGGTAAAAGTCTTTGACATCTTTGAGACTGGCGCAGTGAAAGGAAATTTGCTGCAGCACGTTGACGTTGCCATCGTCGTTGCGCCCAGGCGCCAGCAACAGCTCGTGGTGTTCCGCCAACCTGTCCTGGGCGGTCATAAACACCGCGCCTCTTGGGCTTCGATCACTGACTTGCAGACCGAAGATATCCCGGTAGAAGGCGACCGATCGCTCGATGTCGCGGACATAGAAACCGATGTGACCTAACGACGTAACTTTGGGCATATGGCCTCCGTAATCGGCTG
Organism: Binatia bacterium; assembly: GCA_036000865.1. Classification (GTDB taxonomy): domain Bacteria; phylum Desulfobacterota; class Binatia; order UBA9968; family UBA9968; genus DP-20. The sequence goes on from DASYUV010000153.1 coordinate 67,304, forward strand.
GATTCTTAAATGGTAAGCGTGGCGATGTCAACGCCTCAGGGAGCTACGCTAAGATGTCGAATTATGAGCCCGCGGTACCCTGGATCTCTTCGTCTGGATCGAGTTTATTGACGATCAAGCCGGACGGTAGCTTAGGATAGAAATAGGTCGACTTTTGCGGGAGCTTCTCGCCGCTGGCGACAATCGTCTGAATCTCTTCTGCTTTTGTCGCGTTCAAGATAAACGCCGCCTGGTAATCTTCCTTTTCCAGTGCTTGGAGCACGGCTTCTTCATCCTGTGAATAGCGGATATTTTCGCTTTTCACCTGCTCGTCGGGCGTCATGCCAAGGATATGCTCGAGAATCAGTAAGTGCAGCGTGGTCACATCGAGCTCTCTCAATGGCGCGCTTACATCCTTCGCGAGACGCTGCATGATGCGCTTGTTCTTAAGCCGCAAGATTAAGTAGCGCGGGTCGCGCTTGAAGCTGGCGCCGATAACGCGGTGCTTCTTGGCGGCCGTCTTCAGCGCTTTGAGAAATGAAATTTTTCCTTCGGGCGTCTTGGGGTGCTGTTCAACGTAAAAATAGGTTTGCAGCGCTTCTTCCAGCTCGAGAAACGGTTTGTGGGTGTATCCGCGCACTAGGCGATGCGTCGGCATAATGACGACGTTTTCGTCGTTGATGTTGGCGAAATAAACCATGATGTAATTGAAGGCTTCGCGGCCGTTCCACTGGCCTCGCTGATTGCGCATCTGATCGCGATAATTGAGCGTTGCTTCATAACGGTGATGGCCGTCGGCGATCAGCAGCCGTTGGTCTTTGATTTCGGATTGAACTTTCCGGATCAATTCACCATCGGCGATGCGCCAAAGACGACACTCATCGCCGTTATCCTGTTCGATCTCGATGAATGGCTCGACGCCTTCCACTTCGACGGCGAGCATGCGGTTGATCGTTTGCCTTGGCTGAGAGTACAGCGCAAAAATCGGACTCAACTGCGCGTGACAGGCGAGCATAAGCTTCAAGCGGTCCTCTTTCGGGGCGTCGAGGGTTTTTTCGTGGGGCCTTATTTCGCCGGTGAAAAAATCCTGCAGCTCGGCTAGAGCTAAGAAACCTTGGCGGTTTTTCTGTTCGCCGCTTTTGAGCTTGAAGCGATGGGATAGAAAGTGGATGGCCGGTGTTTCATCCCGCTCGAAAATTCCTGTGGCGAGCCATTCGTTAAGAAGCTGCGCCACAGCGGGATACGAGTCGGGCTCCTGGCTCAGATCTAAACGGATAAAATTATGCGGCGATTTTTTGTAGAGTTTTTCTTGTTCCTCTTTCGAAATGACATCGTAAGGCGGCGCGATGACTTTGCTCAGGTCGCGAAACTGTTTTTGATTGTAAAATACCCCACGAAAGGGCGCGATCCGTATCATAATTAACTCAGTGGCGGCATAAACTTTATGAACCCTTCGACGAGCTCAGGGCGAGCGGACAAAGAAATAACCGTTCGTGGTGCGGCTCTCGAACCATGAACGGTGGACTCTATTGAAGCGTCACAGTTCACTAGCTTGGCAATAAAATTTTACGGTTCACTAGTTCTCTTTGGCGACGCCGAGATTCATGGCGCCGATGCCTTCAATCTCGGCTTTCAAGACGTCACCCGGCTTGAGCTTTTCTTGAAACTCGGGCGAATCGGGATTTCCGGTCGTAATTAAATCGCCCGGATACAAGGTCGTCACCTGTGATAAAAAACTTACCTGGGTGGCGATGTCATTGATCATCGCGTCGGTCTTTGCCGATTGTTTGAGTTCGCCGTTGATCCAAAGTTTCATCCAAAGATTGTGCGGGTCGGATATTTCATCCTTGGTGGTGATCCAGGGTCCGATCGGCGCGAAGGTTTCAAAACCTTTGCGCACGTTCCGCGTACCCGAGAGGTTTTTGCTCAAGCCATATCCACGGGCAGTCACGTCGAGCATGATCGTGTAACCAAAAATAGCGTCGAAGGCCTGCTCTTTGCTAAGGTGGCGCACTTTTTTGCCGATGACGACACAGAGCTCTAACTCGGGGAAGATCGAATCGGCGTTTTGCGGAATCAATATTTTGTCCTCCGGTCCGGCAATCGCGGAAGGCGGCTTCAAGAAAATATTTTCGAGGAGCTCATTCGGCGAGGTTTTGCCGGCGCTCCCTCTGCCTCGGGCATCGCCCAGTCCCGCGCTGCCGCGCTTATAGTTGCCGGCCGCCGCCCAGATCTTGGAAGGATTTTCCACCGGTGGTTTGAGTAATTTCGCATCGAGGGCGGTGCCGGTATCTCTGGAAGCGATTTCCAGTTGACGCTTGATGGCATCATAGGCGGCGATGAGGTCCACCATCGTCGGTTCCTTGGGCAAGGCGCCGTCGCGGCTCAGCGTTTCACCGACAGGAATCAGCCTGTCATTTTTCACAATGGCAAGATCATTCGGTTTGATCGTAGCTAACTTCATGCGCGGCTCCTTTCGATCCAATCATTTTCAATATCTGGAAGCAGTAACTTTGACAAGGAGGGTGGTTATGCATTGGGCGCAAAATCCATCGGCATTTGATACGCCACTATCGCTGTGGCATAAAAAATTGTGCCTGCTTCGTGGTTACAGCTTTCCGTTCGCACCGGCGCCGCAAACATTGACGCGCTGTCGAATTTTTTGATCGAGCGCGGCTCTCCCGGAGTGGTCCTCAAGAAGAACGGTGTGGATGCGTTTTTTGTTCACTCTCGTGCCGATGCCTCGTTACGAACGGATATCCGGCATTTTCTGGGCGGGATCGCTCAGGTTTCTTCCTTCAGAGGTAAACCGCGTCTAGAATGGAAAATCATCAAAGAAGAAAACTGGCAACACTCCTGGAAGCGTTTCATCAAGCCGAGGCGCGTCGGTGAGTTATTCTGGGTGACGCCGCCGTGGCTCAAGCCGCCGACTTTTCGCCGCCGTCAGGTCATTACTATTGAGCCAGGCATGGCCTTCGGCACCGGCACGCACGCAACCACGCGGGGCTGCATGGAATTCCTTGAACTGGCTGCCGATCGGCTTCGAGGCGGTGAATTCACGGCGCTCGACGTGGGAACGGGTTCCGGAATTTTGGCCATCGCTTTGGCTAGATTAGGGGCGAGAGCCATTTGGGCGATCGACAACGACAGCGTCGCGCTTACGGTGGCGCGCGAAAATTTGCGCGCCAACGGGGTGGCGAAACGAGTTCACTTGTCGGGAATCAAACCGAGCGCTATCAAAAGAACCTTTTCGGTCGTGGTCGCCAATTTAACCGAGGAAACGATTCTCAGGGTCGCAGCAGCGCTCGAGAAAAAGGTTGCGCCGAAGGGATATCTAATTCTATCGGGGATCTTGCATCAGAAAGCAGGTGAAATCACGCGACGCTTCGCCGTCAAATTCAAAACCGTCAAACGCAAGCGCGCCCGTGAGTGGCAGACGCTGCTGTTACAAAGAAAGTAAAGCCCATGGCGCGTTTTTTTGTGCCGAGAAAAAATTTGCGCGACAACCGCGGGCATATTGACGGTCAGGAATTGGTTCATTTAAGCAAGGTCCTGCGATTGGGACCTGGCGACCATATCACGATATTCGACGACAGCGGATGTGAACATGAGGCGGTGATTCGCGCTCTCGGAGCGCAACAGGGCGAGCTCGAAATTCTTCGCTCTTACCAGCCCGAGCGCGAGTCGCCTCTACAAATAACGTTAGCGGTCGCATTGACCAAGGGCGAAAAAATGGACTTCATTGTGGAAAAGGCGACGGAGCTCGGCGTGCAAACCATCATTCCGTTCGTGTCGTCCTATTCCATACCGCGGTTAGACGAGAGCAAGATCGTCAAGCGCGGCGAGCGCTGGCAGAAAATCGCTCTTAGCGCGGCAAAGCAGTGTGGCCGAACGCGCATGCCTGAAATCTCGCCGGTGTTTGAATACCGGAAATTGGTCGATGATGCTCCGCCGCAAACGCTCAAGTTGATTTTCTGGGAAAAGGAGCAGCAGCGATCGCTCTATCAAGTTCACGAGAAGCGCGGCGACGCCAAAGCAGTGCTGATCGTTATCGGACCGGAGGGTGGTTTCACGGCCGAGGAAGCTCAAATGGCCCAACGGCAAGGTTTCGAGCCGGTCGAGTTGGGACGGCGCATTCTCCGCGCCGAAACCGCGGCAGTGACGGCGATCGCGTTGGTGCAGTTTCTCTGGGGTGATTTACGCTAGCTCGGCCTTGCTTCGGCGGTCGGCTTTCTCTAGCATAAATATTCACATCGAGTTTGGTTGACGAATTATGAAATGTCAAAACTGCGAAGCACCGGTCCTGATGTCCGATGAATATTGCGAGAAGTGTGGCGCTAAGTTGTTGCACCGCAGGGTCTTCCCCAACGCTCCGAAACGTGAGGAATTTACCTTGACGCCGGAAGAGCCGTCGATCGAGTTTGAAAAACCGACGGAGCATGACGATTGGCGCTTTGAATCACATCCTGAGGTTGAAACAACACGACAGAGAGTCGAATCGCCGAGTGACCCCATTGGGAACGTCCGCTGGGGCGGTTTCTTTCGGCGTGTGGGTGCATGTCTTATCGATGTCGTGATGATTATTTTGCTGTTTGCGCTTATGGCCATTCTGGCCTACATCGGCTACAAGGTCGGTTTGACGGCCCACGACCGATCGATCTCATGGAGCAATGCTGCGCCGTTCATGACGTTTTTGACTTTTGCTTGGATGGGCTTAACCACGGCGTACTTCGTCGTTTTTCATGGTATGGAAGGGAAAACGATCGGTAAGTCGCTGCTCGGTTTGCGCGTGGTGGGTCCGGGCCAGGCGGCGCTTACTTATCGTCAGGCATTCCTTCGTTGGGTCGGAACCGTCGGATTTGGCATCGTGTCATTGGGAGTGAGCTTTTTGTGGATTCTATGGCAGCGGGAAAAGCGCGGCTGGCATGATTTCTTGGCGCGGACCTGGGTGATTCGAGATTAAAATAAACTCTGACTGAAAAGCTATGCGGAACTTAAAAATCGGCGTGGTCATGGATCCCGTCGATAAGATCGACATCGATAAGGACACATCGTTTGTCTTGATGCTGGAGGCACAGCGGCGCGGCCATGAAATCTACTTCATGGAACTCGATGATCTGTTCATCCGCGGCGGCACGCCCGATGGACGCTATCGGCGGCTTGAGCTTGCGCGCGCGACGCCGCATTACCGCCTGGGCGAATCTAGGACCGGCTCGTTAGAGGAATTTGACAGTGTTTGGATGCGCAAAGACCCGCCGTTCGATCTTAAGTATTTCTTCGCGACCCATCTGCTGAGTTTGGTTGACCAAAGTAAGTGCTTCGTGATGAACGATCCGAAGGGTCTGCGCGAGGCTAACGAAAAGCTTTATGCGTTGCGTTTTCCCGAACAGATTCCGCAGACGCTCGTGACCAGCGATATGGCGCGCCTTCGGGCATTTATGAGTGAGCTCGGCGGTGAGATGATCATCAAGCCGCTCGACGGCTGCGGCGGCAGCGGCGTATTTTATTTGAACGAGCAAGACCGCAATACCAACTCTATCCTCGAAGCCGCCACCGCCACCGGCCGGCGGTTAGTAATGGGCCAGCGCTATCTGCCCGAGATTCGCCAAGGCGACAAGCGGATCATCGTCCTCAATGGCGAGCCGTTAGGGGCGGTGCTGCGGGTTCCTCTCGAATCGGAAACTCGCGGCAACATTCATGTCGGCGGCCAATGCGTGAAGACGGAGGTAACCGAGCGCGATCGGGAAATTTGCGCGGCGCTGGCGCCGCTGCTCCGGGCAGACGGGCTCTACTTCGTCGGCTTGGATGTGATTGGCAGTTATCTCACCGAGGTCAACGTGACCAGCCCGACAGGAATTCAAGAGGTCAACGCGCTTAATCACGTTTGCCTGGAGCGCAACGTTGTCGACTTCGTCGAGCAGCAAGTCAAAAAACGCGTAGGCGCGTCGTGATTAACTTGACTCCCGAAAACTTTTAAGCAATATTTCAGTTTCCAATCTTTCGGCCAGGTAGCTCAGTCGGTAGAGCAGAGGACTGAAAATCCTCGTGTCGGCAGTTCGATTCTGTCCCTGGCCATTTTTTTTCCCCAGGTTTTCTACCGACTTAAAGATTCTCGATTCTCGGTTCTGCACGCTTTAACTCCTGACCTTGTCAATGACCTTGTCAAAGCCCGTTTCCAGCATCGCCAGCTTGGCGCCGGCTTCCTTCAAGGATTTCTCATCGCTGATCGCATACCGCCGGTAGATTGCTTCAGTCTTGTGGCCGACCATATTCATAGCATCTGATCGGGAGACTCCGGCCCGTTCAAGATTCCTGATCGCCGTGCGCCGAAAGTCATGCGGGATCCGGTTGGCCACTTTCTTAACAAGCTTGCCGCGCGCGTCCCTGATCTCAGTTCCGAAGCCCGCCTTGACCAATGCGGTAAGCCATGCGCGCCGAAAGCTCTTGATCGGCTTACCTTCGCGGTGAAATAACTGCGGGATGATCTTCCCCTCGGCTCGCTGTAAGGCTTCGGTGCGCTCGGTTTGTGCTTGCAAGACTTGGCGCAGCCGCGGAGTCAAAGGAAAATTGCGGCCGTCGCGGTTCTTGGTTTCCCCAGGTTCAAGGCGAAGCCAGCCCGCTTTCAAATCAACGTGCTTTCTCTCGCGTGTGAGAAGCTCATCGTGGACGCGCCAGCCGGTAATATAGGCCGCCTCGGCGACCGGCTTTAGGTATTCCGGCAAGTGCTTCAAGACGGCTTCAAACTGATCGCGCTCGAAGAATCCCTTCCGCGCGTTGTTGGCTTCGAGCTTGCCGATGTAAGGCTTCCCGGCCGCCTTGCCCGCCCGCATGGCCAAGGTGAACATGCGCGAGAGCGCAGCTAATTCATTGTTGACCGTTGAATTGGCGGCTTTCTGACCATGGCGCAAGGCCACATAGGCCGTGACCCTATCTGACGTGATTTCGATCGCCCGGTACTCGCCAAAGAACTCGCGCAAATGGTTGATGGCATCCTCTTGGCGATTAAGCGAAGTGTAGCCGTTGGCCTTATAGTCGTTGATGACCATGGCGGCCATATCCTCGAATGTGGTGCGGTTCACGTCCGGGCCGACGGGCTTTCCCGCAGCAATCTCGCCATGGCGCCGCTTGAGAAGCTTCCAGGCGCCCTTTTCATTGCTCGACTCGCTGGACTCGCGAATGACCCGGCCGTTTCGGCAATACTGAATCCAGTACACGGCCTGTTTTTTTACCTCACCGGTGTTCTTGTCCCGGTAGGTGGGTTGATACACGCTGCCCAATCCTCGGGGAGTTTTCATGGCCGGCCCCCCTTTATGCCACGGCCCGCCAGTGAGTGCGGCCGACGCACCCTTGCTAGATGCGCCCTGCGGCGAACATACTCCGCGATGGCCGTGCTCATAAGCTCTTTCAAAGTTTTGCCCTCATCGACGGCAATGTGCTGGAAGTCTTTAAATAACCCTTCGTCCAGCGTAATAGATGTGCGGACCGTTTTAGCCATTTCATCTTTCCCCCCTTTTCCATTTGAATACTGACACACTTTAGCGCAAAGGTGCATCCGCATCAAGGGAGGAAAGTTTCATTTAGAAGCTCCATTCAAGGGGCCTTTGGCCGCCATCCAGCGACGCAAGCCGGCATCCGAAATGCGAAGTTGTTTGCGTGAGAGCCTTTGCGCGAATGGCCATTTTCTCGCGCGGCGGTAGATCCATCCGATCGACACGTTTAGTTTCTCGGCGGCCTCATCGGGCGTAAGCCAATTATCGGTATGGCCGTTGCCGTTATGATTGCCGGCTAAAGCACGCATGGCGCCGCGTTCGGCGGCTTGCTCCAATAAGGATTCAAGCTCCTCGGGCGTCAATGCAATGATTTTCCCCGGCTCGCTCAAAATTTTTCTTCCACAATTGGCTTTAAACGAACGATCTCGACCCGATCCTTATGTGATATACCCTCCCGCCAGCGGGAAAAAAATCACGAATCGAGTCCGGTGAATGAACCGAGTTTTAGCGAGAACTCACGAACATGCTCTTCCCGCGCCGCGACTTTTTCTTCCCGGGCTAAAACCGAGGCTTCTCTCGC
>DASYUV010000154.1:0-3532 GCA_036000865.1 Binatia bacterium
GCAGCGAAGTTATCCACGGATGTTTCCTTTTTGCTAGGGAACGCAGAAACCCTTCCTTTTCCTGATAACAGCTTCGACACAGTGGTTTCATCTCTTACGACCTGCACCTTCGCGAATCCGGTCGCCGCTCTGGGCGAGATGAAACGAGTTTGTAAGTCTGACGGGAGGATTCTTCTGCTGGAGCATGGCCGAAGCGATCGAGAATGGCTTGCGCGATTTCAGGACCGCACGGCCGATCGGCTCGCGAAACAACTCGGGTGTCACTGGAATAGAGAACCGCTGGAGCGGGTGCAAATAGCGAATTTAAAAGTCAAAGAAGCGCGACGACTTTTCTTCGGAGTTTTTCATCGAATCGAAGCAGAACCCGGACCCGCCCAGCGGTAATTGAGCGTAAGATGACTACCGACATGCGGGCAATCAGTGTCAGACTTGCCTAAGTCTAATATCCGGGAGGCGGTCTTTGAAGAGGGATACCTTGCCTCTGAGGTCGCAAGCTTTCTTGCTTGTCATCCGTCCAACGTCAGCCGCGCGCTGCAAAAGAACAATCTGAGTTAATGGACGTAGGCAAGTCTGACAGTGCGCCGCACTTGTACGTTCGCTATATAAAAAGGACTCCATGACTTTTTCGAGAAGTAGCCCGTTCCTTGATTAGCCGGGTCGAAAAAGCGATCGATCCCGATCGTCACGGATGCGCAATTGCAACACGATATGGTGAGCCAGATCAAAGAAACCTCGCCGCGTCAAAACCGGACTTTAAGAAAACCCGTTTTGGAAAGGTTACCAATCGAACCGTGCCATGGGTGCGGCTTTCGAGCGGTTTTAGTCCGGGCACTATTCCGATCTTTTATTCTTTCGCTGGCCTGATTCGTCTACAAAAATTCAAATTCTGCCGCTCTTGCTTTCACGCCCGCTCTTCGTACATTTCAAATTCGACATCCCGCGAGATTACAAGCTGCCGCAGTAACTCGACCAGACAGGCGCTGTAATGCATGTCGGTGCCGTGTCCATCGGTGGCCGTTGGCCCGACGGTGAAACTATCGATGGCGCCGGCCTGGCATGCAGCACGAATCATCTGCTCATCCATTTCGCCGTCATGCATGACCGACGGATTGCCGAGAATAGTTGCCACGGCCGCTTCGAGACCGTAACCGCCCCGGTTCGAGGAGGACGCGACGATGAGATGGTCGGTTTTGACGTCGGATGCGATGCCGCCGCCGCAGCCGCAGCCGCAGTCGGCGCCAAAGGGGATATGCTCTTCAACTGCTTGACGGATATTTCCGAAGCCGAGCTCGTTGCCTAGATCGCCGATACCGATCGTCAAAATTCCACGGCGGCGCGCTTCGTCTACCAGGATACCGAGCTTGGCAGTTGTGTCCGACATATCGGTTCCTCGCCCGGTGTGATAGAGGCCCTTGATGTTGGGCGAGCACTTTTCAACCGTGATGATCGCCGACGGCTTAAGGTCGGCGAGCAGCTTGGTCGTTGCGGCGCGCGCCGATTCTGTGTCCACCGGGAAACTCTGAGCGGCGACGACCTGAGGTACTTTTTGAAGCGCGCCCGCCGGGTAAACGCGCATTCCAGCCGCGCCGCAAATCGCTTCGAACACCGGCAGCACGGCTTCTTCACCGAGAAAGCAGACTTTGGTCCGCAAGCCGCGGCTGATCGCCCGAGCCAGCGCGCCTGCCCCGATCATGCCGCAGATCTCACCGCGCGGATACCAGAAGTCGATGACCCAGCCGCTTGACAACAGCACCGGCCCTTTGCCGCGCGCCGCCGCGATCAGCGCTTCTGCTGCGCCCTGCACCAGCGGCTTCGAACTTTGCTTTCGCGCCGCGTCATAAAGGAAACGGATCTTGCCGCGTGACCCTTCAGGGCGCGCATCGAATTCAGTTGAAACCAACCGGTCGATACTCTCACAAATCTGATCTATGCGACCCTCTAGGCTAATCATTGCAAATCCTCCTGTTTCTCTTTTACTCGGTTTGTCAAAACAACGAGCAGGGCTGCTGAAAAGGTTCTCGTGCTTCGAGAGCATCAGTGCCTGCTAGTGAATTCCCGTCGATAGCGCACCGCCGCCTGCGCGCGGAATAAAAATTCCATGACCCTCGTTGCCGACGTACTGTCCGTTTTCCGCCACGACCTTGCCGCGAGAGATGGTCACGACTGGAAAGCCCTGGAGATCCCACCCTTCATATACGGTGTAGTCCTGCCAGCCGTGGAGGTTTTCAAGATGGATCGTTCGCTTGAAATTCGGATCGATGACCACGATGTCAGCGTCGCTGCCGACCGCCACTGATCCTTTACGCGGGTAGAGGCCGAAGATTTTGGCGGCATTCGTGCTGGTCATTTCCACCAGCCGGTTGATGCTGAACTTTCCCTTGGCCACTCCCTCCGAGTACAGGAGTGGTATACGGACCTCGACGCCTGAAAAGCCCGCCTGAAGGCTGTCCAAGGTCCGGCCTATTTTCTCCCGTTCCTCCGACGGATAAGTTGCATCGTCGGTGCCGATCGTCGACATAGTGCCTTTGACGAGCCCTTTCCAGAGACCTTCACGGTCCTCCTTGCCCTTGAGCGGAGGGAAGTTTACATACCGGAGCCCGTCGTCGCGCTGGGTGACATCTTCATTGGTGAAAAAGAGATATTGCGGGCAGGTTTCGCCGAAGACCGGTAGATGCCGGTTGCGGGCTTCGTAGACCGCCTGAACGCCCCGCTGCGAGCTCATATGCACAATATAGAGCGGGCAACCTGTACGCTCGGCGAGAAACGTCGCGCGGTGAATCGCCTCTTCTTCGACCCAAGGCGGCCGAGTTTCAGCCACCAGGCGTCCATCCTTCTGGCCACGCCGGAGGTACTCGCTCTTCATCCACTCGCAGACGTAGTGGTTCTCGGCGTGAACTTCAACGACACCGCCGGACTGCTCGGCCGCCTGCATCGTCGCGTAGAGACCGCCATCGTCCACGGCCCAATCATACGTCATGTAGATCTTGATCGAAGAGATGCCATTGCGAACGAACTGCTTGATCTCGCCGATCGTTGCGGGCGCGATGGGCCCCATCAGACACGCGTGCAGCGAGTAATCGATGGCCGCCTTTCCCTGGGGCTCCAGCAAACGTTTTTCAATCGTTTCCAAAGCGGAGGTGCCGCCTTGCACCCAGGCGAAATCGATGATCGTGGTTGTTCCACCGCAGGCCGCCGCCGTCGTGCCCCGGTCCCATCCCTGCATCATCGCCGGTCCCCAGGGCATGTTGAAATGCACGTGCGGATCGATGCCGCCGGGGATAACGTATTTTCCTGTTGCATCGATCACCCGCTTCGCCTCCGAGAATAGGCCAGGCGCGGTCACGGCGGCGATTCGCTCGCCTTCGACAGCCACGTCGGCCACGACACTCGCATCCGGTGATACAACGGTTCCGCCCTTGATCAGTAGGTCCAGCATGACAATCTCCTTCCGAACAGTTTGAGCGTCCTCATTTCCGCTCGTGTTGCGACGATCCCGTCAAATTGACGCAAAACAGCCCGGTGAACATCAGCA
>DASYUV010000155.1:0-37174 GCA_036000865.1 Binatia bacterium
CTATCTGATCATGCTGACCGCGTTTCTCGGTCAGGCAATTCTTTTGGAAGCCTCGCTTTCCTTCCTCGGTCTCGGCGTAACGGAACCGCAAGCAGCCTGGGGTCTTATGCTGCGCGGCGCCGCCGTCGAGTTCGCCGAACGGGCCCCCTGGATGGCGATCTACCCCGGGCTCGCCATCAGTCTTTCAGTTTTCGCCTTCAATCTTTTCGGCGACTCGCTGCGCGACGCCCTCGATCCAAAACTGCGACTACCGTAGCTCACGCTTCGAGTTGCCGCTATCGAAGTGGCGCCACAGCACCGCCGCCGCTGACGGATACTCTTTCACTGTGCGGATTCAATCGTGCCCCTTCCAAGGATCGAAGCTATTGGTATCGATGCGCTTCTGATAGTAGTCCTTTTGTATTTGATATAAGCCCGAAAGCGTCATTTCTGCTTTGCGCGTCGCGCCGCTCTTTTCCACATACTCGAATGCGATACGGCGCTGATCTTTGAAGATCTTAATCAACCGGCCTTCATCGGCGTCGATGATTCTGCCGATGGTCCGAAGCATTTCCCCAAGCTGGTGAATATCGGGGATCTTGCCGGCTTGTGTGCGACGGTGAAGTCCGCTTTCGTTCAGCCGGGTGATGTCGTCGGGACTGTAGGTCCGCGCAAAGGTCGGGAGTTCGGCTCCATCCGCCGGCTTACCCAATTCATAAGTCGCGAGTTTATCGAAGACGTTTCGCAACCCTGATTTCTGAGGCTGTGGGCTTTTCTTTTCAAATCTTTGCGGTCGCAGCGAACGCGAGCCTCAAAGTTATCGCCGTGATAGTCAATTTCGAGCTTGCGGGAATAAATCGGCGAGGTCCTGGCCGACCGCTCTTAGAGCGCGGTCGTAATAACCGCGGGGCTCATTCGACTCCACCCTGAATGTTTTGGACAGTTTCACAATAGTCTGTAATCGGCCGATAGGCTCTGGACTTGAGGCGAATAGGGAACTTAGTCGCACCCTAGCCCGCGCGCGATCGGGAACGCGGTCGACGAGCGCGTCAGCAATTTACTAGAATAGGAATGAGAGACCCAGAAGCGGAAATAAAGGGTGGCAGTACGCGCCGTTTATGTCTTAGCCGACACCGGTGGATTCAAGCCGCCCCGCTCTGCCGCGTAGCGTTGTTGCAGCTGGTAAAGCTCGGTGTTGCTGAGCTCTTCTTTGCGCGGAGTCCCGGCGGCGTCTTGGTATTCGAAGATGATTTGATGCAGGTCTTTGAAGATTCTGACAATGTGGCCGTTGTGGGCATCTATCACCTTGCCAATAGTGCGAAGCCTTTCGCCAAGGCTATAAATGTCAGGCATGCTGGCGACGCTCCGCTGCTTGGTGCCCTGGTTGTCTAAGCGTTCGATGTCGTGGGCATTGTAGGTGCGGCTGAAAGGCACAAATTCCAAATCGGGCTCACGACCCGAAGCTCGAAATAGATTGCCAAACAACGTATTGCAAAGCCTGCTTAGGATTGCCCATGGTGTGCCTGGATTCTGCTCCTCGATTCTACTTTTGGTGCACAACCCCTGGGCAACGAAGCTGTCGCCTTGAAGCTCGATCGCCAGGTTTTCCGGGATCAGATCGGCCAGATCCTGACCGATGACTCGCAAGGCGCGAGCATAATATCCGGGTGCCTGATCGATCATCATCTTCACTAGCTCAATGAGTTTCACGGGTTAATAAATGGCTGGATCAACGACGCAATATTGCGCGGCGGCTTGAGCGAGTTCGGCTTTGTTACCTTGGCGGCCATGCGTTTAGCGGGAGAGATCAATGCTCCGGTCGGTGGATAGGGGCGGACCTGTTGATCTATTATTGGCCCTTAGGGTACTTAAAATCGGAAAAACGTCAAGAAAAAAATTTGGTTAGGCCGGATTTTCGGCTCCGACGGTCCTTCCACTGGCCATGCTGCCCGCCGACTGTTCATCCACCTTGACCTAAAGCGAGAAGACGTACTACAAGCGCCATAGGCGTGGGCAAGTTTGCTCACTGCAAATTAGTTCGACAAAGGAAAAAATATGATTGCATCAGATCTCAAACGTTCCGGCAATGAATTGGGCGCAAAAACCACCTACCAAAAGTTTTTGGAAAAGGAAGGCGTGCCGGCGGTGTGCGGATTTCACATCGAAGACATTAACGCAGTGGAGCTTAGTCCCTGGCCGCGGACGGGCGGCCGCGGCGTGTACCTCAATTTGGATGGCTCGGAGGGAATCAATGATTGCTACATGTGCGAGATCGCGCCGGGCAAATTTCTAGAGCCGCAAAAGCATATGTTCGAAGAGCTGATCTATGTCGTCAGTGGGCGCGGCGCGACGACGGTCTGGCACGAGGGCGGCAAGAAACAAACTTTCGAGTGGGGCGAAGGCGCGCTCTTCTCACCGCCGCTCAATGCTTGGTATCAGCACTTCAACGGGCAGGGCGACAAACCAGTGCGGCTTCTGGCAATGACCAATGCGCCGACGGTACTGAATCTCTATCATAATATCGACTTCGTCTTTAACTGCGACTATCGTTTCACCGACCGCTACGCCGGCGAAGAGGATTTTTTTAGCGGCCGGGCAAAGATCCCCGGAGAAGGGTTTCACGATACGAACTTTATTCGCGACGTGCGGAGTTACGAGTTGCCGGAACGAAAGGAGCGCGGCGCCGGCGGCAGGATGCTGATGATCGAAATGTCCAACAACGTCATGTCGGCACATATCTCCCAGTTTCCGGTCGGTACTTACAAAAAAGCTCATCGCCACGGCGCCGGTGCCCACGTGATCATTCTCAAGGGCGAGGGTTTCTCGATGGTGTGGCGCGAAGGCGACGATATTAAACGCTACAACTGGAAGGCGGGAAGTTTGCTCGTTCCGCCTGAGCGCTGGTTTCATCAGCATTTCAACATCGGCGGCGAACCGGCTCGATACCTCGCGCTGAAGCCTTTCAGCAGCAGAAAATTCCCTGGTTTACGAAAACAATGGGGAACCTCGGAGAGCGTTAAAACGGGCGGCGATCAAATCGAATACGAAGATGAAGATCCACAGATTCGCGCCATGTTCGAAGAAGAGCTCGGCAAGCGCGGTGTCAAGAGCCAAATGGGGGATGTGTTCAAAGCGGCGAGCTAGGGGTGAGCACGTTGGTGAGAAAGCTCTGCAGTCTTTTAGTCACTCTGTTGGTCCTCTGGGTATCCGACCGCTTCTCCGCAGCTGCCGACAAAATACGCATCTCGGTAACGAACCCGAATATGTCCTTTCTCCCATCCGGAGTAGCTTTGAAAAAGGGTTTTTTCAAAGACGAGGGACTGGACGTAGAGATTATCCGCATGAACGTGCCGAATATTATAACCGCCCTGGTGACCGGTGATATTGGCTATACTCTGCTCTTCGGCTCGGTCGTGCGCGGCGCACTTCGGGGCATGCCCATGCGCGCGCTCGCGAGCCTGCTGGATGGTTCGACCCACGCCTTGGTTGCCAGGCCCGAGTACAAATCTGGCAAAGAGCTTAGAGGAAAAACCGTCGGTATCGGCAATTTCGGCGGCACGGACGAGGTAGCGGGTCGCATGATGTTGAAATCTTTCGGCCTGGATACGGAAAAAGATCTCAGATTTATCGCCTTGGGGCCCGACCGAGCGCGCCTCGCCGCGCTAAAGGAAGGTCTGGTGGATGTAGCGGTCATTGCCCCGCCGGGCGACGCCCTGGGAAGACAAATGGGATTCAACGTGCTGCTCAGGGCGTACGAGGTTTTTAGTTTCCCGTTCATCGGCATTGGCGCCAATCTGAAAACGATCAAGGATAAGCCGGACGAGGTTAAGAAAGTGGTAAAGGCCCTGGTGCGAGCAAACCGTTTCATTCGGGAGGACAAAGAAGGCGCCGTGAGGATCCTGATGGAATGGGGGAAGGTGGAGCGTGACCATGCTGCGGCTTCCTACGATTCCACCTGGAAAGTTTTCAGTCCGGACGGCAATATTCCGCAGGAAGGTTTGCGCCTCGTCATCGAACAAGCGAAAGCGGAGCTGAAGCTGAATCGAGATGTCGCGCTGAGTGAGGTCATTGACCTGGCGCCTTTGCGCGAAGCTCAAAAAGAGCTGGGTCTTAGAAAATAGGATGGTTGCACCGCGGAGGCGCCAAAGGACGGATCAGCCACAATTTTAAAGGCTGAGGCGCTGAGGACGCCGAGGGGAATAGATGTAGGGGCACGGCATGCCGTGCCCCTACCGTACTCCGTGTCTCTGCGGTGATCCCTCTTATTCCCGTTTGTTTGCGGCTTTGGCGGGTTTACGAAGGAGACAAACATGTCCGAACAAGAACTTTTGCGCGAGCTCGATCAAAAGCTTCGCTGTCTGAGCGTCGAAGGATTGTGGTCTCAGGCATCTGAGGCCGACCTGGCGACCTACAGCAAAGACCCGTATACAACGGTATTGCCGCACGTGTGGAAGTGGCCGGCGCTGTACGAGGCGATCCAAACGGTGGCGAATATGCATGGTCTGGACGGCAAAGCGGAACGGCGTGTGCTGCGATTGATCAATCCCGCCTACCAAGATGAGAAGAATCGCCGCCAACGTACTACCACGCATACAATGCTCATGACGTTGCAACTCTTAAAGCCGGGTGAAGTTGCGCACGATCACCGGCATAATTTCGCCGCTTTCCGCTTCATTCTCAAAGGGTCCGGCGCGTACACCGTGGTTGAAGGGGAGAAAATTCCCATGCAGGAGGGCGACTTGATTCTCACGCCGTCGATGACTTGGCATGGCCACCGTAACGGCGGTGAGCCGGTGATTTGGCTCGACGGTCTGGATAATCCTTTACTCTTTTTACTCCAGGCCATCACGTGGGAAGCTTTCCCCGGCGGGCTCCAGCCAACGAAGCAACTCTCTGAGCATACGGCGCCGCGAGTCGGCGCAACGCGACCGACATGGGAAAAATCCTCGGAGCGTCCCACTTATAACTTGCACTACAAATGGCAGGACACTTACGAGAAGCTCCAAAGTCTCCGCGATGGTCCGGGAAGCCCCTTCGATGGCGTGGCGCTGGAATACGTCAACGCGGCAGGAGGCCATACGATGCCGACTTTATCGTGCGGCATTCAAATGTTACGTCCGGGGGAAGTGACCAAAATGCACCGCCATAATTACAGCGCTGTCTATCACGCCTTTCGCGGAAACGGCGCTACGGTCATTAACGGTCAGAAGTTCGAATGGGAGCAGGGCGATTGCTTCGTCGTGCCGCTGTGGAGCTGGCATAGCCACCAAAATCGCACCAAAGATCAGGAGGCCATTCTTTTCTCGGTCAGCGATCTGCCGGTGATGGAAGCGCTGGGACTTTATCGTGAAGAGGCGGGGGAAGGCGGGTAATGGCGGATGGCATATGGCCTGTTGCGGATGGCATATGGCGTATGGCATGGCATTTCGCATATGGCCTACTGCGGATGGCTTATAGCATATGGCTTATGGCATTTACCTCAATGTCCGCTTGAACGCGTTGAGTCTTTTACTCAAGGATTCACCGCTTCTTTTCATTTCGTCTAACTCGTGCTCGGAAAGGTAAGATTGCTTTTGGGCAACAAAGAAACATGCGACAGTTTCAAAGGTCGAGCCAAGAGCCATATCTAAAAAGTGGGGAAAATCCTTCTTTGTTCCTCTGCCGGAGCCTTCGGCAATATTCAGAACGATCGAATTAGCAGCACGGCGCGCTTGCGATGTGAGATCGAATCGCTCTTCCGAGGGAAACTTCTTGACTGCTTCATACACTCTAGCCGAAAAATCGATAGCCGCGTGGAAGATTTCCAATCCTTCAAACCGAAAGGCCATCCCTTACTCCTACTCCTTGTGCGGCCATCAGCCACAGGCCATATGCCATCAGCCATCCCGCAAGCTAGCGGCTCTGGATGACTTGTCCGCCCATGCTGGTAATTTTGTCCAGGCGAATCACCACCGCGGCGCCTTTGCGTTCGGGATCTTTGTCCAGTTCGTCTTTGACCGTGCGCGCCATGACCTGGTCCCGGATAGGTCCGTCCTCGTGCATTGTCGCCACGCCGTGAAAGCGCCATCCAGCTTTGGTTTTCGTGTCCCGGAACAAGACGATGACGCGCGGGTTTTCTTTGACATTTTTCATATGCTGGCGCTTCGTGCGTTCCCAGTAGGCAAGGGACTCTTTATCGAACACCATCATGCTGCCTTTGTAGCCGATATCCGGCTCGCCGTCGCCGGAGACCGTGGCGAGAACGCAGGGACAGCCGTTTGCCAAGGCGTTATCGACGAGTTCCTTCATTTGATCGATTATGGCAATCATAGATACCTCCTGGGCGTAGTAATTACAGAATAAGCGGGCTGCGGTCAAATTGAATGATCTCGTTGAGGTCAATTCCTCGCGGCTTGCCCCGTTAACGCGAGTCGCAGTCCTCTCAAAGTCCGTCATTCCCGCGGGTTTTTAGCGGTGGTTCGACCGGGCTCACCACAGGCGAAGCTCTGACTGGACCCCCGATTAAAACATTCGGGGGTGACAGCTTTTGGAAAACTCTGACAAATGCCATCCGCTCTAGCTCACGATCCGCGGGCCGAATAGTTTCACGGCGTTATCCCAGAGAATTTTCCGTTTGGCCTCGGTTGAAATTGTATGAGCGTCGAACTCAGGCAGCGCTCGCTCCGGTTCGATGGCATCGGGATGCGGGTAGTCGGTGTTCCACACGATGTTCTCGCCTTGCAGGCGATCGACCACATACTTCAGCTCCCGTTCGTCGCTGTCGCACGCAATCACGCATTGACGCATAAAGTATTCGCTGGGAAGCATTCGAAGGTTCTCGGATTTGCCCATCACGCTGTTTCGTCCGTGAGTGTGATCGTCCATTCGGCCTAGCCAAAAGGGCAGCCAGCCCGCGTTGGATTCGAGAATCGCTAGACGCAGTTTCGGAAAACGCTCCAAGATACCCGTAAAGATAAAGTGGCCAAGCGTGGCCATGTTGTCGCAGGGAAAACCCAGCGCGTGGTCCAGCCCTCTGAGCGCCAATTGAATATCTTCGTGTCTTTCCCCTTCGAGTTTTCTGAACGGCTGAAAACGGCGCTGGCGGTATTCTCCATGTACTGCGATGGGGAAGTCCAGCTCACAAGCGAGGTTCCATAGAGCGTCGTATTCGGGTTCATGCAGCCACTTGCCGTCCGGGAGAAACAGATTTCGCACGGAAACGGCGCCCAACTCTTTGACGGCGCGGCGCGCTTCTTTCACCATCTCTCCGACATCCGAGCCCGGCAACACAGCGACAAATTTGAGGCGCTTGGGATCGACACCGCAATAATCATGGCACCAATTGTTATAAGCGCGGCACATGGCAGCGCCCAGTTGGACATCTTTCAACGCAACGCGATAGGCGAAGTTGCCGTTGTTGCCCGTGGGGAGCAGCACCTGAATGTCCCAGCCGTAGCGGTCCATGTCTTTGAGGCGAATATCCGCTGACCACCATAGTCGGTAGGCTTCGCCATATTTTTCTTCCATCGCGCGCCGCGCGCTTTCCGGCGGCGCTACCTGGATCTCGCCCTTAGGAACAAACTTTCCGTCGGGCTCGTAAACCATGAAGTTGCCATCCATGAACGCAACCTTCGGGACTTGATCGCGATAGTTAGGCTCCACATAGCGCTCCCAAAGATACTGTGGCTCATGCATGTGCGCGTCGGCGTCGATGACTTTGTAACCTTTCCACATAAGTCTCTCCGTTTTGTAACTCAGTTAAAGTGCTGATATCCCGGTCGCGATACTCGGCCGTCTCACTGCTTGTGCCTTGGCCGTTCAACAGAGCCGTCTATGCACAAATTCGATGATCTTCTCCATTGCCCGGGGTGCGTTGGGTGAGTTGGAATTTCTTCCGATGAAGCCCTCGGCTTCGCCTTCGAATAGTTCCAGCTCCACGTGGCCGCCGGCATTGCGGTAACTTTCAACGAAGTGTTCGCGATCGGGTTTGGGATGCGCCATGTCGGCGGTGCCTTGAATATAGAGCGCCGGAGGTAATTCAACTCGCTCTCCGCGTTCGAGCGCGCGTGTGGGGCTGCCTTCGGCCATGGCTTCTTCGCTTCCCCAGAATTGATCGTGGCTCGGCAACACGCGGTCGGCAAACTCCGCGTGCGATCCGCCGCGTTTCTTAAGTTCTTTGGCGTATTCATAGCGCCCCAGCGGGTCGATGACGGGCCAACACATGATGACGCAACGCACGCCGGCGTCGACTTGCGCAGCGCCGCCGGGAAGCGGCAGCGCCGAGTAGCGGGGATCCCGCGGCCGCATCGCTGCCAACATCGCTTGGTGGCCGCCGCTCGAGCTTCCCATCAGTCCGACGAGTTCCGAGCGACTGCGTAAGTCTACTGCACGGGTCTTGAGCCAGCGGATTGCATAATTAATGTCGGTCAGGGCGGCAGGGTACGGCGCGACGGGCGGCATGCGCCAATCCAGCGCCGCCACGACTACGCCGCTTCTCGCCAGCGCTTCGTTAATGACCGTGTCGTTGGTGCGGTCGCCACGGCACCAGGCGCCGCCGTGAAGCTGCACGATGAGCGGAAACGGCCCTTGCCCGGAGGGTTTGAGCAGGCGAAGCAAGAGCGGCTTGTCGCTGTGGCGAAGATACTCGACGTCCTCGATTTCAAGATCGTGGTTTGTTAACGCGACTGCTTCCATGATTACCTCCTAGTAATTCGGCTTCTTCGTGAGTCGACACGACAAATGTAAGAATAGTTTTCCGTTTAACGAATACGACAATAAACCGCTATGGCCTGTATCGTCATTCCCGCGGAAGCGGGAATCTAGCGTCCCTTCGAAGTGCTGGATTCCGGCTCGCGCTAGCTATCGCCAGCTTGGCCGGAATGACGTTCAGGTATTCCACAGATTGAAGACATTCACTGCCAATACTTCGCTAATCCACTGCCACCAATTTTCCGTCGCGATGTTCTACGGTTTTGCCAGTCATCTCCATTCCCGCCTGAGCGGCGAGAACGAAACCGTTGCCGAGAATGTCCGGCCCGGGCAACCGCTTGCGCGCCTCGTCCGGCGCGTCTTCGGTGGCGATGGCTTGCTTGGGGCTGAAGGCGACGATGCAGATGTTCCATTCCCGTTCTTCTTCGGCGACGAAGCGAGTGAACGTGCGAATCGCGTCTTTGCTGACGACGTAAGCGGCGGCGCCATGATTCTCCGCGCGGCCGCCGCCCCAAAGGTTGACGATGTTGCCGCTATGCCGCTCTTCCATGAACGGGACGACGTATTTTGTGCACAGGAAAGTGCCGCCCAAATTGGTTTGAATCACGCTGTCCCAAAAATCCTTGCTCAAGTAGCGCACGCGCGGCCAGCGCGGAATGCCCCAGTTGAAATGCGGCACGATGCCAGCGTCGTTGATCAAGGCGTCTATTTGACCAAAACGGTCGACGACTTCGTGCACGAGTCGGCGCACTTCTTTTTCATCGCGCACGTCGGTCGGTACGGCCACTGCTGCGATATTTAAATCTCGAATCTCGCCGAGCGTTTTGTGCATGCGCTCAACGTCGGCGTCAGCAAGCACGACTTTAGCGCCAGCCCTAGCGAGCGTATGCGCCGCGTGACGCCCGATGCCTTTGGCCCCGCCGGTAACGATAATGACTTTGTCCTGCATGGGTCTTCCTCCCCGGGAAGTTGCGGAGATCGATTTTTCTCTTGTCTGGTCCGAGATCGCAACACTCCATTACTCCAATACTCCAGTGCGTCCCCACCCAATTGGAGTGTTGGAGTATTGGAACATTAGATTAATCCCATTTAGCCCGCTGTTTCTTCCGCCTTGAAACCGATGTCCCCGTGAGTGCCGTCGCAGAAGGGCTTATTTTTCGATTGACCGCAGCGGCAGAGATAGACCGGAGGGAACTGACTCTCTGCGTATTCTTTTCCCGTGTTATCCAAAACCTTCGCGCCCCCGGCAACTTCATAAGGCCCGTTTTTGAGAGCTTTAATCGTTACGTCAGCCATAATGGTCCTCCCGGGTCGATTCTGCCGAAGAACATCGCACACACAGCAAAACGGTTCAATCTCTGCGCGTCTGAGTCCCCACAGCTTGCTGTGCAGAACGAATCCCGTACCAAAGTACGTCATTCCCGCATGTTTTTAGCGGTGGTTCGACCGGGCTCACCACAGGCGAAACTCTGACTGGAGCTCCGATTAAAACATTCGGGGTGACAACTTTCGAAAAAGTTTTCATGAATGTCTTTTGATGCCTCGCAGCCTGCTGCGGAGTCATTCATTGGTTTTGCGCCACGATTTGACACGCATTCTGATTGCCGCACAACTGGAGCTTATGATAGGAGGACGCCATGAAGAAACTAATTTTTCTCGCGATATGTCTAGTATTTTGCAGCTTCATTCGCGCCGGCAGCGCGCAAGAAAAGATTCGCATTGGGCAGGGCTCCGTCAGTTTGCAATCGGGACTCATGCACATCGCCAAAGACCGTGGACTATTTGCCAAGTACGGCTTGGTTGCCGAGGTGGTCTATGTCCCGGGTGGCACGACTAACGTGCAGGTACTGGTCTCGGGCAGTCTCGATTTGTCACAGCTTAGCGGCGCGCCTGGGGTCGCCGCTAATCTTGAAGGCGCAGACCTCGTTTATTTTCTGGGGCTCCTCGACAAGCTGAACTACCAGCTAATCACTCGTCCTGAGATTAAGGGCGTGGAACAATTGAAGGGAAAAAAATTCGGCGTCAGCCGATTTGGCTCTTCTGCCGACTTCGGCATGCGCGCGATGCTCAAGCGACTCGGCGTCGATCCGGTGAAAGACGCAACGATTTTGCAGATCGGCGATGAGCCGGCGCGGATTGCCGCCATCAAATCAGGGAACATCGACGGAACGGTCGCCAACGCGCCCTTCGGGAACGAGGCGGAAAGACTTAAACTGAACGTTGTCGCCGACTCGGTGAAGATGGATATCCCGTTCTTCAACACGGGCCTTTTGGGCAGCAAGCGATACCTGGATAAACAAGAAGCCAAGGTGATGAACTTTCTGCGCGCCTATCTGGAGGCGATCAAAGTTCTCAAGACCGAACGAGAGTATTCGATCAAAGCGCTCGCGCAATTTACGCGCGTGCAAAATCTCAAGGCCATCCAGGAAGGCTACGATTACTTCATCAAGCAGCTCGAACCGGTACCTTATCCGTCCGTCGCAGCTATGCAAGCCGTGGTCGATCAGATTGCCGAGAGTAACGCAAAAGCGCGAGGTATCGACGCGAAGAGTTATGTGAGCGACCGTTACCTAAAACGTTTGGAAGAAGAGGGCTTCGTCAAAAAGATTTGGGGGAAGTAATGAAGAGTTTCCGCTCTATCCTCCAGCGTTTCGAGTTAGCAGGAAAAGTTAACAAGTCAGCACTTTAACAGCACAACCACGGGATGTTATCGACGGGAATACCTAGACCGAGCTACTCAGGAGTTGCGCGACCAGGGGTATTCTCGTATTCACCGGAAGAGGTTGGTATGAACGGCGAGCGCAATGGGGATCGCGGCGGCAATATCGAGCTTAGCGCGGACAAGCCGCGCGGCTTGCCGTTTTTGAAACCGCTGTACGGGCCGCCTCCCTACCAATACATTGATGACATCGTCCTGATCATCGCCTACGAGGCGGAAGAGACGGAGATTCGCGAGGTGCTGCCCCGGGAGCTCGAACCCCTGCCCGGCAATATCGTGGCGATGTGCTTTTTCCTTTGTCCGGAAGTTACAGGCATCGGCCCGCACAACTTCACCATGCCATGTATTCCCGTCTGTTATGGCGACTACGAGGGCCAGTTTGTGCCTTACCTGTATACGAGTACGGATGCAAGTCTTGCTTGCTACCGTGAAGGGCAGGGGTGGCCTGCGGTTCTAGGCCAGACTGAGATCACAGAGGACGGACAACGAGTGCACGCACGCGTCTCGCGAAATGGGCGCGAGATCATGCGGGCCACAGCCAAGATAGGTAGTGAGCCGATCACTTCGCTCAATTTCCTCCCGATCATTCTCTACAAAGAGATCCCGAGCGTCGATGGCAAAAGTTGCGATAGCGCCTGTTTTCTGACCTCCACATCGCTCTTCACCAATCTCAATTTCAAGGCCGGAACCGGCGAGCTGGTCTTTCCGGATCCTGGAGACGATCCTGTGGCTCGACTCACGCCGGTGAACATCACCAGTGCGCTCTATGGTACCCTAGATGATCTCTATCCTGAGAGCATCCGTGTTCTGAAAGATTTGAAGTAGGTTTGGATGCGGGCACGTTCGATGTTGCGGTAGTGGTAGGATCAAACAACGGTCTCGGCCCGGCTAATAATGCGATTGTACCTGATGCGCAACTCGGCTCGCATCTCAGCTTCGGCTGGCGGCGCGCTGATGAATCGCACCTTCAGATGCTTCGGTCAGCTTGGATGCATTTCTTCGGGAAGTGACGGCTCGCTCGATTCGAGGAGATTCGGCTACAATATACGCGAGGCAGGGGGTAGCGATCTATGCGTCAGTTCATCCGACACCCTTCGGACGTACCGATTGAGATTCGGTGCGCTGCCGACAGTGGCTACGTACGGCGATGCACTCGGAATGTCAGCTTTGGTGGTCTTGCATTCGCTTCGGATACGGCGATCGAGCCGGAAACCATCATCGCGTTACGTATACCGAATCTCCGGCCAGTATTCGAAGTGGCAACGGCACGAGTGGCATGGTGCCAAAGCGAGGGCAGCCAATATGCCGTTGGCGTTCAGTTTCTCGACTCCGAAGAGGCGTTTCGAGTTCGGATGGTCGAGCAGATCTGCCACATCGAGAGGTACCGGAATGACGTCGCGCAGCGGGAGGGGCGACAGCTCACCGCCGAGGAGGCCGCGCTAGAATGGATCAGCCGGTACGCATCGTCGTTCCCGAACCCCTGAGCTTGCTGCACGATAGTTCATTTTGCTAGAAATTCGCGAACCAGTTTTGCCGTCTCTTCCGGCTTTTCGACGTAGGCGCTGTGGCCAGCGCCGCGGATGATTTTTAATTCGCTGCCATTCGGAATTAGTTTTGCGTAAGTTTCCCCGTGCGACCGTGGTACAAAATTATCTCTTTCACCCCAGATGACCAACGTTGGTGCTGAGATGCGATGCAAGCGATTTCTGAGTGGCCGGTCATAGAAGTAGGGCGGCTTGAAGCCGATGCGCGAGCTTAAGCGCAGCATTTGATAGCGGCGCACTTCATCTTCCAGATCGCCTTTGCCGTCGGGAAACATTTCCAGTGCGTTGGTTTGATCGGCGCTGCCAAAAAGCATCTCCCGCAAAGAGGCGTAGCTCTGGCCGTATTCGGGCTGCGCCATCATGAAGACATCGCCGATGAGCGCCCCTTCGACGAAGAGGCCGGACGCGCCGATCAAAACCAGTTTGCGGATCTTTTCCGGATGACGCACGGCAAGCTCTGTGGCGATCCAACCGCCGACACAACTGCCGACGAGATCGAACTGCATAAGCTTCAGCGCATCCAAAACTTCGAGATAGTGAAAGACAACGTCTTCGATGACGTCGATGTCCTTGTTTTCATCGGTCTGGGCGCAGCCGGGGTGAGCCGGCGCGATTACGCGGGCGTGTTGTGCCAATTTCTCGTGAAACGGCAGCCAGCTTTCTTTTACCGAATGAACGTCGGCGAAACCATGGAGATAGAGCAGAGGTGCGCCGTTGCCGTGTTCCAGAAGCCAGACTTTACGTCCGTTGACATCGATGACGCGCCCGCTCAATGAAGTGCCTCCGCCGATGATTCGACGTTGATGCCGGGATACTCCGTCGTGAACTGCTTCAGAGAGTCGTGGCGCAGCGCCGGCGCTACTTTTTCAGCAAACAACTTCATGCTTTTGCGCGCCAGATGGTCCGGCATGTTTCCGAGCTGGAATTGAATCAAGAGATTGCCGACCTTGGCTTTCTCGATGAGATTTTGAATGCGCCGGGTAACAGTCTCCGGGCTGCCGACGATGATCGACTGCGAGGCGTCGAGCTCTTCCCAGTTTTCCACGTCGCCCAAAAGTTTTCGGCCCGGTTTATAACCCTTCAGATATTCTCGCCATGCCGCCGCCGGGATATAGGGAACGCCCGGACCGTAAGTAAGTTGGCGGCCTTCGCGCCGCAGATGGCCTTTCAAACAATTTTTTAGAAAGTACCAGACTCCCTCTTCGCATTCTTCGCGCGCTTGCTGATCCGTTTCGGCAACATAGGTCGACATCAAGATGCCAAAGCGGAACGGGTGATACTTGTCTCCATGTTTTTCCAACACAGCGGCGAATTCCTGCTGCGCTCTGTGAGTTTCGCCGCCATGGCTACGCGAGGAAAGAAAATAACAGTAACCGCGCTTGGCGACCTCGGCCATTGTCGAGGGGCTGCGCGAACCGGGAATCCACACGGGCGGGAAAGGTTGCTGCAACGGTTTGGGCCAGAGATTGACGTAGCGCAGTGGAAAGTAGCGGCCCTCGTGCGCGAAGGGGCCGTCTTCCGTCCATGAGCGGACGATCAAGTCCGCGGCTTCCCAGAATTTCTCCCGCGTATTGGCCGACGGCACGTCGTAATTGAAAGTCTCGGGTCCGCCGCCGGGCGCGAACCCGGCGATCAAACGGCCGTTGCTCATCTGATCAAGCATGGCGTACTCTTCGGCGACACGCATCGGATTCATGTGTAGCGGCAGGAGATTGCCGAGAATGACGATTTTGCCGTGCGAAGATCGTTGGGTCAGCGCCGAAGCAATGATGTTGGGAGAGGGCATCAAGCCATAAATATTTTGATGATGTTCGTTGAGCACCATGCCGTCGAAGCCGAGTTCATCGGCGTAGGCTAACTGGTCAATGTATTCTTGATACAAACCGCGAGCCTTATTGTTGTCCCACAGGCTGTTGGGCACGGTGACCCAGCCGGTGTATTCTTTCTCGTCGAAATCGCGGGCGAGATAAGGATAGGCCATGAAATGCCAGCAAAAAAGTTGCACCGGTTTCATCATTCACCTCAATTTCACAGCAGCGTTTTCACGATAGCGCGTCATTGTCTTGGCAAGCAACTCGCTAAATTTTCTCGGACTATAACTTCAATCATCGGGGCAAAGCAACCGACAGGCGGCGTATCGACTGCCGCACAGGGAAATCGTCCGTGCTGTGATTCAATCCCATCTGCAAAATTATTTGCGGCTCTCGCAATGGGCTCCGGCCGAAGGTAGAATCCGACTGCTCTCGAGAAAGAACGAATGAGACCAAGCTTGAAACGACTCGCTGAAATGCTTTTGTTGTTGGCCTTCGCGGCCTGTAGCGGCAGCCATGAAGTGGACTTTGAGCGTTCCCTGGCCGTGCCGGCTCCTGCCGATCTGGTATTGCGCAATGGAAAAATTATTACAGTTGACCGTGATTTCTCGATCAAGCAGGCGGTCGCCATCAGGGATGGCCGCTTTGTCGCGGTCGGCAGTGACCGTGACGTGCGCGTTTTGACTGCTCGCGGCACACGGGTCATCGATCTCGGCGGGCGCACGGTCATTCCCGGATTAATCGACTCGCATATCCACGCAACCGAGGCTGGTTTGAACTGGGACGCCGAACTGCACTGGGAACGCACGCGCTCGCTCGGCGCCGGACTGAAACAAATTGCTGAGGCGGCGAAAACAAAACCGCCGGAAAGCTGGATCATCGTCGGCGGTGGCTGGGTGCCGACGCAATTCGCCGAGAGGCGCTTTCCCAGTCGCGCCGAGCTTGACGAGTTCGCGCCGAACCACCCCGTTTACGTTCAGTACCTGGACCAAGGCGCCCTCCTCAATAGCACGGCTCTTAAGGTGGTTGGAATTACTCCCAAAACACCTGACCCGGCGGGCGGAAGATTTGAACGCAATCCAAACACCGGCGAGCTTACCGGATGGTTGCAAGGCGCGGTGGCTTGGGAATATGCCTACGATAAGATTCCCCGTCTCTCTCTCGACAAGGTTCACTTGAGTATTCGTAATTGTTTTCGCGAGCTCAATCGCGTGGGCGTCACTTCCGTCGGCGACCTGCAAACCGGCAATGTGAGCTTCGCCCACAGAAGATTGCTCGCTGAGATGGCGCGCTCCGGTGATCTGACATTGCGGCTAAATTTTTATCTCCCACTCGACGATGATGGCGGCGAACTTGAGCAGCTGAAGATGACAGTGGAGGAGATCAAGAAACTCCACCAAAGCGATATGTTTCGCTTGGTCGGATTCGGCGACGGGTTTGTTCGCGCTGCGGGCAACCCAGAACTGACCTCCAATCCGAAGGGAGTGACGATCACGGCTGAAGCGAAGGAAAAGATTCGCCGGATGTTACGATTATTCACCGGAGAGAGATACGGCTTTCGTCTGCGAGCGGCCGAGGACAACACGGCGCGGCAGTTGCTCGATGTGCTCGAGGAAATCAATGCCGCAACGCCCTTATCGTCCCAGCGTATCGCATTTGCGCAATTGGAAGATGCGACCTCGGAGACGATCGCGCGGATAAAAAAACTTGGCGGCGGCATTGCAGTACAAGATCGAATGGCGTTGACGGGCGAGCGCACGGCGGAGGTTTGGGGTTTGGACAAGGCACGCAACGCGCCTCCGCTGCGCACGATGATCGAGTCCGGTATTGCAATAGGCGCCGGCACCGACGCGTTTCGCTCGGCGAGTTACTCGCCGATGCTTTCCCTGTGGTGGCTAATCACGGGCAAAACAGTTGCCGGTTCGAAGATTCGAAACCAAAGTCAAAACTTGACTCGTGAGGAGGCGCTGCGGCTTTACACGATCGGCAGCGCGTGGTTTAGCTTCGACGAAGGGCGGAAGGGCTCGATCGAGGTCGGCAAGTTGGCCGATCTCGCGGTACTCAACGGGGACTACCTCACTGTCCCGGAAGACCAGATCCGTTCGCTCGAGTCGGTGCTGACCCTGGTTGGCGGGCGCATTGTCCATGCCGTCGCACCCTTTACACAGTCGCAACGCAAGTAGGTCGGGATTAAATATCCCGGTATGATTGGAGGCACTATGACGCGCAGTTGGGAATTCTTTGCTGCTGTTCTGCTCGTCTTATCCTTACTCGCGGGCCATGCCGGCGCGGCGGATCGTTTCTATATCAGCATTCCCGGACCGACTTTGAGTTATGTTCCGCTCTATTACGGCCACGAGAAAGGATTTTTCACGCAAGAAGGCTTGGATCTGCGAGTCTTGGTGGTGCGCGGCATCATCGGCGTAAGCAGCCTGATGTCGGGCGAAATCGATGTGACCTGTCATGCCGGAAGCGGTTTTTCGGCAGCCCTACGCGGCGTGCCGGTCAAAATCATCTCCGTCACACGGGAGCGGCCAGTACACGAGCTGATCGTTAACGCAGCGATCCAAAATCCAGCGGACATGAAAGGAAAATCAATCGCCGTCGGTTCACTGGACGGCACCGCCGCAGTGATGACCCGGCGCATTCTTCAAGCCAAGGGGCTTGACCCGCAAAAAGACGTCACGTTACTCAGCATGGACACGCCGGCGCGTCTGCAATCGCTATATTCCGGCAGGGTTGCCGGCGCGATGATGGCGCCTCCAGCGGTTTATTTGGCGCTCGATCAAGGCTACAAACTATTCGGCCGTGGGCGCGATCATATGCGTTATCTGCAGACCGGCGTAGTTTCGACGGACACTTACATCAAACAGAACCGACAAAGACTCGTGCGCTTCCTTCGCGCCTGGAACCGCGGGCTGAAATTCTATCAGGATAATCCCGAGATTATGATTCCCTATATTCAGAAACGTCTCGGCTTCAAAGACGCCCAGCTGGCGCGGCGGATGTACGATGACGACGCGTCGTTCGTGCTTCCCGGCGGTCGATTGAGCGCGGATGCGGCGAAAGAGATTGTCGAAATTGGCCGAGAAGCATTACGAATCAAAGAGACCATTCCCACGGAAAAGATTTTTGATTTTTCGCTAGCCGCCGAAGCGATGAAATAAAATGATTGGGTGGCCCTGATCAAAGCCGAAGCTCATTTTTTTACCGCCGACCGCAAGAAGCTATAGTCGACGACTTCCGACTGATTGATGGGTTTGGTGATTTTGGCGAGGGTTTTTGCTTCGTCGATGGCGGCTTGTAGCGCCCTATCGTCGACGAAGCCATCCTGCGATAAAGCGTCAACCAGATATTTATAGGCCTCTTCCAGCAGATCCTTGGAGTAGCCGTATTTTTTCTGGGCGAACGCGATGAAACCGGCCTTTTCGGTTTTCAAGGCGCGGGTGGCGCGCAGGAAGCCGCGCACCATGCGCTGTACCTGCCCTGGATTTTTCTGAATCTTTTCGACGCTGGTGGCGAGACCGGTCAATGGCCGTTGAAGAATGTTTCCGGCGTACACCAGCTCATGATAGCCCTCTTTCTTAAGCTGAATATTCAGCGGCACCGGCACATGCGTCGCCTGCACGGTGCCGGCCACGAGCGCGGCATGGCGCAGGGTGTCGGGGCCGAGGGTGATGATTGTCACGTCCTTTTCAGGATCGAGGCCCAGCGAGCGCAATCCGACGCGCGCAGCCAAATCGCCCGTAGCGCCGAACGAACTGACGCCGACGATTTTGCCTTTCAGCGCCGCGGCATTGGGAATCTCCGGGCGCGACATCAGCGCATGAAGCACTCGGGAAAAGTCGAAGGTCAGATTCCGTACCGGCACGCCAAGGATCGCGCCTCTGATGATCGTGCCAACGCTGTAGCTGTAGTCGATCTCACCGGCGAGCAGAGCCTTGATGCCGAGATCGGCGCGCAGCGAGAGGTAAACTAAATCGATGCCACCGTCGCGATAGAAACCGCGCTCGATGCCGTAGAGTAACGGGCCGATCGAAAGCGCGGCGCGCGCCGAGTGGCCGACGATCACTTTCTCCTGCGCAGTGGCGGAGGAGGCGCAAAGCCCAAGCGAAGCTCCAAATAGGAATGGCAAAAACTTTCTTCTCATCCGAAGTTTCATGATCGTTGGGTCTACCAATTTAACTGCGGGCTTGCAAAGGCGAGGACAAATTCGTAGTTCTTTCGAACCGGAGGGAAGCGATGGTTTACAAAGACGTTAGAGAATGGATTCAAAGAGTCGACGAGATGGGCGAGCTCAAAGTCGTCGAAGGCGCCGACTGGCATCTGGAGATCGGCGCGCTTTCGGTGCTCGCGTCAAAGCATAAGGAAAACAGCCCGGCGCTGCTTTTCGACCGCATCAAAGACTATCCGGCGGGCTACAGAATTCTGGTCGGCTTTTTTGAAAGTCTTAAACGCTCAGCGCTGACTACCAATTTGCCGCTCGATATTACGCGTGAGGGCTTCATTCAGGCCTGGCGCGAGCGGTTGGCGAAGCCCGTATCCATACCACCGGTGACCGTTGCTTCGGGACCGGTAATGGAAAATGTTTTCAAAGACGACGAAGTCGATCTCTTCAAGTTTCCCGTTCCGTTTTGGCACGAGCGCGACGGCGGCCGCTACATCGGCACAGGGCATGTGGTGATCACGCGCGATCCGGAAGAGGGCTGGGTCAATGTCGGTTGTTATCGGGTCATGGTTCACGACCGTACCACCATGGGAATGAATATTTCTCCGGGCAAACACGGCAGGATGCACCGGCAAAAATATTTCGATCATGGCAAAGCATGCCCGGTAGTCGCCTGCTTCGGCGTTGACCCGTTACTGCACATGATCGCTACTCGCCCAGAGCCCTACGGCAGAAGCGAATTCGACGCCGTCGGCGGCATTAAGGGAGAACCTGTGGAAGTTGTTCAAGGAGAATTCACCGGATTGCCCATTCCCGCATACGCCGAGATCGCGATCGAAGGTGAATTTCTTCCAGACCAGGGCAAAGAGGAAGGACCGTTCAGCGAATGGACCGGCTATTATGCCAGCGGTGAAAAGTTTGAGCCGCTCATCAAAGTGCATCGGCTTTATCATCGTAATGATCCGATCATCACCGCGTCGCCGGAATATCGTCCGACCGCACGCGCCGAGCACTGTTACGAGCTGCTGCGGGCCGCATACATTCGCGATCAAGTGGAAAAGGCCGGCGTGCCGGATGTAAAAGCCGTCGCTAGTTACTTCCGGCGTTTTTTAACCGTCATAGCGATTCGCCAACGCTACCCGGGCCATGCACGACAAGCGGGTTTAGTGGCAAGCCAATGTCAAGGCGCAGCCTATTTGGGGCGATATGTAGTGGTCGTCGACGACGATATCAACGCCTACGACATCAACGACGTGTTGTGGGCCATGTGCAGCCGCGCCGATCCGGTGGACGCTACCGAGATTCTGCGCCGCTGCTGGAGCGGTCCTTTGGACCCGATCATTCCGCGTGAACGTAAAGGTCTTAGCTCACGCATGATCATCGATGCCTGCCGGCCCTTTGAGTGGCGCGACAGATTTCCACCCGCTGCCGAGATCAGTGTCGAGCGGCAGCAGGCGTTACTAAAAAAATGGCAGAAAGAGCTATTCAGTTGATGCGCTGATCTGGGTCGCCGCCGATTACAAATTAATGGCACTGCGCCTCAATCAAGTTGCGGGTAAGTTGGCCGACACGTCCGGGCAAAAAAAGAGGCCAGACTTTTGGGGGTCTGGCCTCTTGCCACTGAGTATGACGGGGGGCTCAGTGGCAGCCGCTGTCCCGTGGGAGCTGTGCTGAAGGAGGCAGCGCGGGAAGCGGCTAGCTAATTGAACTTGGCGCCGTCAGCAGGCTGGAGAAATTTGACTCGTTGCAAGCGGCGCTGCAAGTAAGTGTCTTTCGGCCAATCCCAATTGCGGCCGGGAAGCATTTCGCCGTTGTACGCTGCGCCGTTCACTTTGCTTTGTAAAAAAATCAGCTGCCAATAACTCGGCTTTCCTAATTCCGTATTTGTCTCATCCATATCCGTCCCTCCTTACTTTCTCTTTTTTAGACGATCAATCCATTCATCCGACATACTGTCCCGTCATCGATCATCCGTCGCTCGTCAAAGCGATATTTGAACTTCCGTCGGTTGTTTTTCTTAGAGAGCAGAAGCCGTGCCGGAGGACAAATGCGGCCAGATGGTATCGCCTGGCATTTGTTGTCAGGAAGAATGCGCGGTTGATCGGGTGCAGCGGCGACCGGCTCTCTCGCCTCGCCGAGATATTCGGTCAAAAGTGCCAGGATGGCCGGAGCCGTCTCGAGCTGGCTCGGTTAATTACCTCGCAGACGAGAAATATTCGAATTCTAAGTGAAAGAATCTAATCGGAAGTCGTGAACGCTTGGCCGCGTATTGGGAATGGAATAATGGAATGCTGGGATACTGCAGTGAAGGCTGCTTGGAGAGCTGAAACTCCGATACTCGTCATTCCATTACTCCAACGCTCCAATTTTCCGGCCTTCTCCACTCCGGATATAGTGCTGGAGCACCTACCCTTGCAGCCGTTTTACCGACAACTTGCCGGAGCGCAGCTCGGTGAAGTGGGGCAGGACCATCAGTTAATCAACACCGGGTTGAATGATTTCTTTAATCACTGAATCAACAAACGCTTGGCTTGCCATATCGCACTCCTTTTTTGCCTCAAGTCATCTTCTTTCCTTTAACACTTCTTCCAGCAACGTATAATCCATTACTTTTGGCACGGGCACGGCCGTCGGAATCAGTTGTGACGCAAGTGCCGTATCATAAATTTCCTGGAGATCTTTGAGCGGAATCTTGCCGTCCGAGGTAAAACCGTTTAACCAAGTGCGATACGACTCTTCGGCGACTTTGGGTGTGAGCTTCCATTTATTCTGAATATAGTTGACCATCCAGGTTTTTTCTTTACGGTTAAAATCCATGGCCTCGAAGATCGCTCGGATCACGGCTTTCACTTGAGCGGGGTCCTGCTTCAGTTTCGCTTCGCGGGTCGCGATTCCGCCGGAGGCTGAGCGCTGGTTAAATTCCAGCGCCGAGGCGAGTTCCCGATAACCCTTTTGCGTCATCACGAAATTATGCGGCAAGGAGAGCAGAGCAGCGGCCACGCTTCCCTGGCTCAGTGACTGAACGCTGTTAGAGACCGAGCCGGTTTGAATGAAGGTCACTTGGTCGGGATTAATTCCTTTTCTCTTTACGAGATCGTGGGCGACGATGTCTTGCAGTGTTGCCAGCCGGTCCACTGCGATAGTTTTGCCGATCAAATCTTCCATGCGCCGGATATCCGGACGGGCGATGATCCAGAAAAGCGTTTTTTCGTGTGTGACCATGATACCCTTGAAGGGCAAGCCCCGCGCGGCGGCGACGAGCGGACTAGTAATACCGGTCAGGTAGTCAATCTCGCCGGCGACCAGAGCCGATGTTTGCACGGCGCCGGCCAACTGGACCATATCAACGTCGAGGCCATGCTTTTTATAAATGCCCGCGTCTTTGGCAACGAAGAAGGTAAGAAACGTAAGGCTGTAGGCGGGATAGCCCATGCGAACTTTTTTGAGCTCTTGGGCAAGGGTTGATGGACATAGGACCAATTGCATCAATAAGCCGAATACCAGATTTGACATCGCGATCTTTGAGTTGTGCGCTGTGATGCTCTTCATGACTCCTCTCAACGATCCACCCCAGTCGATTCACCCTGCTTTTTCTATCGCGCACCCGATGTTGTCGTCAACGAGATTACCTTATTGCGAAAATTCTAAAAACAGCGCGCGTTTTTCCAATTCTTGGAAAAATTTCGCTCAGGGTGAGACAAAAGATCAAGCTTTTCTATGGCATCGGCGTTGCTGTTACAGTTGGAGACAGGACAAGACAGGGGCGAAATTAACCGTTGAATTAGCCCCGCTGATGGGATAATGACGTTCAGCTCGTCTAATCGGAGGCTGTGGTGAATCGAAACAAGACGTAAAGGAGAGAGATTATGAACAAGACGCTTCTCGGTCTCATCGCAGGGCTAATGCTGCTCGGCGTAACGCCAGTCGGCGCGCAGGAGTATCCGACTAAAGTCATTACTATGGTCGTGCCGTTTGCTGCTGGTGGACCGACGGATACGGTGGCGCGGTTGATCGGCGTGCCGATGACCAAGTCACTCAAGCAACAGGTCATCGTAGAGAACGTCGGGGGCGCCGGCGGAACCATCGCAGCCAACCGGGTGGCCAAGGCGGCACCAGACGGCTACACGATCTTGATACATCATATCGGCATGTCCACTGCGCCGGCACTGTATCGCAAGCTTCCGTACAACCCGATGACTGACTTCGAGCCCATTGGCCTTATCAACGAGGTGCCGATGACCCTTGTGGCAAAAAAGGATTTTCCCGCGAAGGATCTCAAGGAGCTAATCGCCTACGTGAAAGCTAACAAGACCAAGGTCAATTACGCCAACGCCGGGCTCGGCGCCGCGTCACACCTGTGCGGCATGCTCTTCATGACCGCGATTCAGACGGACGTCACCACCGTGCCTTATGGTGGCACGGCCCCAGCTATGAACGATCTTCTCGGCGGCCAGGTTGACTTCATGTGCGACCAGACTACGAACACGACCAGCCAAATCAAAGCGGGAAAGATCAAGGTTTACGGTGTGACGACCAAAAAGCGGGTGCCTTCTTTGCCCGATGTCCCGACCATGGACGAGGCGGGGTTAAAAGGCTTCGAGGTTTCGATCTGGCATGCTCTCTACGCGCCGAAGGGCACACCGAAGCCGGTGATTGATAAACTCACTAAGGCTTTGCAAGAAGCGCTGAAGGACGGTACGGTGAAGCAGCGCTTCGGCGAATTGGGCACCGAGCCGGTCGCCGAAAACCGTGCCACGCCCGAGGCTCATCGCGCGCATCTCAAAGCCGAAATCGATAGATGGGGGCCGATCATCAAGAAGGCGGGCGTCTATGCCGACTAAATCTACCATCCCCAAAGTTGCAGCGGAAAAGGCCGGGCATTGCCCCGGCCTTTTTTTGCTTTTTTTTATCAACGGCTTGTTGTAAAAGGCGCGATTACGGGTAACGACGCCAAACCGATGAATAGACGGAATAGGTAGAAGACATGATCCGCAGCAGCAGAGATTTCTGGACTGGCTTGATCTATCTCTTTTTTGGCGCGGGCGCGATTCTTATCGCCCGCGACTACGGCATGGGGACGGGAGGCAAGATGGGTCCCGCCTACTTTCCCACCATTCTGGGTGGCCTGCTCTTGATCATCGGCGCCATTTCGGTGATTCGATCTTTCATCTCGCATGGAGCCCCGATCGGCACGTTCGCGTTCAAGGGACTCGCGCTGGTCAGTGCTTCGGTTCTGCTGTTCGGCGTTGTCGTGCGCGGCGCCGGTTTGGCGATTGCCTTGCCGTTGCTCGTCATCATAAGCGCCTATGCGAGCGCGCGGTTTCGTTGGTGGCCAACGCTCATAATGGCAGTGGGCCTTACAATTTTTTGCGTTCTGGTTTTTCTCAAAGGCTTGGGCATTCCGTTGCCGATCATCGGTCCGTGGTTCGCTGGTTGAAGGAAAACAACGGCAAACGGGACAGGTAACATGGAATTACTGGGTCATCTTCTGTTGGGACTACAAACGGCCGCTAGTCTGGCCAACTTGTTCTATTGCTTCGTCGGCGTTTTCCTCGGCACCGCCATCGGCGTCTTGCCTGGCCTCGGGCCCACCGCCACGATCGCGATGCTCTTGCCCGTGACGTTTGTCTTGCCGCCGGTATCCGCACTGATCATGCTTGCCGGGATCTACTACGGCTCTCAGTACGGCGGCTCGACGACTTCCATTCTTGTGAACCTTCCAGGAGAAGCAGCGTCCGTCGTCACGACCCTGGACGGCTATCAAATGGCGAAGCAGGGCAGGGCGGGCGCAGCGCTTGCGGCTTCCGCGATCGGTTCGTTTTTCGCCGGAACCGTCGCGACATTTCTGATCGCTGGGTTCGGTCCGCCGCTTGCCGCGGCCGCGCTTCAGTTCGGACCGGCGGAATTTTTCTCGCTGATGGTCCTTGGTCTGGTGGCCTCTGTGGTGCTCGCTCAGGGTTCGCTGCTCCATGCCATCGGTATGGTCGTGCTCGGCTTGCTCTTGGGACTCATCGGCACCGATGTAAATTCGGGCACGCAACGTTTCACTTTTGGGATTTATGAGCTCGCCGACGGCATCGGCTTTGTGACCGTCGCGATGGGAATGTTCGGTTTGGGCGAGATCATTCGCAATTTGGAAAACGAAGAAGAGCGTTCCGTGATGGTGACTAAAATCACCGGCCTCTGGCCCACGCGCGAAGACTTCAAGCGCATGGTCGCGCCGATTCTGCGCGGCACAGCCATCGGGTCGGTATTGGGCATTCTTCCCGGTAGCGGTTCGATCTTGGGTTCCTTTGCCGCCTATTCCATCGAAAAAAAGGTATCGAAGAATCGCGCGCAGTTCGGCAAGGGGGCCATCGAGGGCGTCGCCGCGCCGGAGTCGGCCAACAACGCCGGCGCGCAAACATCCTTTATTCCCCTGCTCACCTTGGGGATTCCATCCAACCCGGTCAGTGCGCTGATGGTTGGAGCGATGATCATCCATGGTATTCAACCGGGACCGTCGGTGATCAACGAACAACCCGCGCTTTTTTGGGGAATGATCGTGTCGATGTGGATCGGAAATCTTATGCTGATTGTTCTTAACTATCCATTAATCGGCATGTGGGTGCGGATGATCATGATTCCCTATCAACTGTTGTATCCGGGAATTCTCGTTTTTTGCGGGATCGGCGTGTTCAGCCTCAAAAATACCGAATTCGACGTCTATTTCATGGCTCTGTTCGGAGCTCTCGGTTATTTGTTTTCCAAGCTCGGCTGCGAGCCGGCGCCGATGCTGCTCGCGTTTATCCTCGGCCCCTTGATGGAAGAGTATCTGCGCCGCGCCATGTTGTTGTCACGCGGCAATCCCTGGGTTTTCGTGCAGCGGCCGATCAGCGCGACGCTGCTCGCGTTGGCGGTGCTCGCGATGTGTTCGGTACTGCTTCCGGCATTCAGCAAGACGCGTGAAGAAGCATTCGTCGAGAGCTCTGGATAGAATTAAAATCGCTGATATTCCGGTTGGTAGTGATTCCCATCACAGAGCAGGCCGATAAAATCTTAATGCATTTTGACCCAAGACTGCTTCCTTGTCTCCCTGTGTTAAATCTTCGCGTTGGAGCAGCTCGTCGATCTCATGGCGGCATTTGGCCGCGTCGAAGACTTCGTGGGGAAAGTCGCTGCCGAAGAGAAACGATTGGCGCGCGCCTTTAGCTACCGCGGTGCCGAGACCGTCGTCGTCGCAATCGAATCCAACTAAGATCCGACCTTCACGAAGGTGCGTCTTAAAATAATCGCTGGCTTTTTCGCCTTGTTTCGGGCCGCCGATCAGATCGCCTTCTAAATCAAGCTGCACGTGCCCCCCGTGATAGGAACGATCAAGGCGGTCCATCATGAATGGCACCCACGTGGCGCCGCCTTCGAGAAAGGCGACGCGCAGTTTGGGAAATCGATCGAATACGCCGTGGGTGAGCATTCCCGCGGCCTGGATCATTAAACTAAATGGATGACCTAGTGCGTGGGCCGGGTAATACGTCGAAAAAGCATCAAGGCCCATGTTGTGAAGACAACCCACGTGCACCGCTAATGCACAGCCGAGTTTCTCCGCCTCTTCATAAAGCGGCCAGTAAATTTTGTTGCCGAGGTGACCCTGGATCGCTTCGCCATTGGACGGCAGCATGCCGCCGAGCATGCCCAGCTCTTTCACTGCGCGGCGCAACTCGATAATTGCTTTGTCCACGTCTTGAAAAGGCATCAGCGCGACGCCCTTGAGCCGTGAATTCTTGTTTAGAAACTTTTCGTGGAGCCAGGTGTTATAGGCTCGGCACGCTATTACCGCCCAGTCCGGCGCCATGATTCTTCCGACAGCTAATCCTGCCGTCGGATACAGTACGGTCCAACTAATCCCTGTCTTGTCGAGAAACTGATTCCAGTCATCCGACGAAGGATTGCCGGTCGCGCGGCGATTCTGCTTCAAGTAACGAAAATGCAGATGATCGAATTCCGGAAACAAATTCGCCATTTGATTGCCCGGGGGCATGTACTTGGCGATCTCCTCGCCACAAGCGTGATCGTTGATGTGTCCGTCGGCATCGATGATTTGCATACGCTCTCACCTCCAAAAGCATCAGCCTTCGCCCCGCACGGGGGTGAACGCAAAGCGTCTTGGCGAAAAAATCTGAAGAAACTCCTCAGCTAAACGATTAATACATCGGATCAAATGGCGTCAAGGGATCTTTCTTGGTTCGAGGGCTTTGCGTTGTTCGCACCAGTTCTGCTATGGTCGCCCGCGAAAGAAAAGCCAATCGGCGGCAGTTGGTTTATTTTCAGTAATTCGCCGCTGTGATCCTTTGGATACATTGTCATGGTAGTGCGGCGCAATTAAGGGCTCCGTGTAGGACAAGACGCCAGGACATCATTCGATGACCAAATAGAAATCTTGGAGGGAAATGTGGACTGGATTTTTCAAACGGATAATTCGTTTTCATATGTTTTTCTGCGCTTCGGCTTGGCGTTGACGTTTTTCGCGCACAGCTCGCAACAGGCGCTCGGCTGGCACGGCGGTAAAGGCGTTAAGGACCAGCTGGCAAACTGGAATCAAAAGTACCACGTACCGATTGCGCTCGGGATCTTTGGCCTATTCTCGGAGGTTTTCGGAGCCGTCTCTATGACGTTGGGTTTTCTGGTGCGCCCGGCGGCATTTTGTCTGGCGGGCTTTATCGCCATGGCTCTTTTCTTGGGTCATTGGAGCAACGGGTTCTTTCTGGCTCAAAGACACGGCAGAGGCAGTGGCATCGAATACACTCTCGCGTTGTTGTTAATGACACTGGCTGTTCTTGTCGGTGGTGCGGGGGCTTTGTCGATCGATGGGCTACTGAGCCGGTAAATGATCTGAAACATTGCTTCGAGCCGTCGGTGTTAGGCGGCCTGAGTGGTTAGCAAATCAAAAAATCATTGAAGTGGGCGTGCATTCCGCTTTTGACATTGTTTCCACCTTAACCGACGCCAGAAAACAATGAACCACTCTCCTGGTTGACTTCGACTGCGGCTTTTTCGTCTCGCTTCAATCGGCGTCCTTGTCCGGGAGATAGTTTTTGGTGTCCGTCGGTAACAGCTCCGGCGATGAAGTAGCAACCGGTTGACGCTCCACCAGCACAAGCCGGTGTCTGCCCGCAGGACCGCGACCCTCGCTGATGTCCAGCATCTTGAGCGAGGGCCGCTCTTCAATACGCTTCCATTCTTCCTCCCACATGAGTAGAAAAAATGGCGGTTTCATGTCCGCGTATTTTTTGGTGAACGACGGGATGTGGCGCCGGGCATAGAAAACCGCGCCATAGTCAAAGCCGTGGTAGAAAAAAATTGGCGCGTGCGCATCTACTTTCTCGGTTACCCGG
This sequence comes from Binatia bacterium, assembly GCA_036000865.1. Lineage (GTDB taxonomy): Bacteria > Desulfobacterota > Binatia > UBA9968 > UBA9968 > DP-20. Next base: position 28,281 of record DASYUV010000155.1, read on the forward strand.
GCCATGAAGGGCTTCATCGTTCGCTCGTACGCGACCGGTGGAAGAATGACGAACCTCATTAGCAGAGTGAACGCGATGGCCACCGATGATACGGAAGCGAAGACGGCATGCCAATCTTTTCTAAGAAGAGCCGAGATCAGATAAAACAGCGCGGCTGCATAAAGCGCGAAGCACGCCACAACGAGAGTTGAAGGCGGTATGAGTAAGCGCAGACTATGAGAAAGATTCTTGAATCTCGTCAATGCATCAACGAGACGGTGATTCGCCAACCCGTAGTTTGCGGCAAAGTAGAGCGAAATTATCACGAACGAAAGCAGGCAGCCGAAAGCCAGTAGAGCGGTGATGGCGCGCGTGAGCCCGCTGCTCTGAACCTGGCCTTCTTCGAGTTTGTTCCACCAGGCGCCAAAAATCAGCGCTAGGGCCGGGTATAGAGGGAGGAGATAGACGCCCCTTTTTCCCAATGAGATCGTGAAAAAAATAAATACACAACTGAACCAGATCAAAGGAAACAAAAGCTGATCGTCGGCCAATCGGCTGCGTCGGTGGTAAATGAATAGCGCTATGGCAGGAAAGAAGATACTCCAAGGCAATGTGTTCAAGAGAAGAACAGGAAAGTAGTAATAAATGGGCTGGTGTCGCCCATAGGTGCCGGCGGCAGTTCGAAAATTTTCATCGATGATCTGCCTCAAGAAAAATGCCGGGCCGCCTTGCCACAGGGCCAAGCCATACCAGGACCCCGCTACTAGAAGGAATACCGTCGCGCTGGCAAACGGATGAAGTTTTTTTACAAAGGGGAAATCGTGCCGCAGCCAAAGAAAAACAAAAATTGCCAGAGATGGAATCAAAAACCCTATCGGCCCCTTCGCTAAAGTGGCAAGTCCTATAAGGATTGGCAGGCCTAAAGATTTCACGACGCCAAAGTCGCGCTGTTTGTAGAGAAAATAAAAGTACAAACAAGCCGCGGCGATGAAGAATGCCAATGTCATATCCACTTGGGTGTTTGTGCCGGCTTGCCACCATTCAGTTGTGGTCGCGAGCACGATGCCCGCGACCATGCCGGCGCGTTCGCCCCAGAGACGCCTAGCGGTGAAGTAGGTCATCAGCACGCCCAAGGCCGCGAAGATTGCAGAAGGAAGGCGTAGCGTAAACTCGTCGATCCCGCCGAAAGGATACCCGGTGATGACTCCGAACCAGTGGAACAATGGCGGCTTGAACGGAATATAATCTCCGTTTACCGCCGGCAGAATCCAATTCCCGGTAGCGTACATTTCCGAAACTACCAGGCCCTCGCGCGGCTCACCGCGCAAAAAGAAGGGCACAACGCCCAAATTCGAAAACAAGAGAAGAAAGCAAATGCCCAGGAGGATGGTGACGTTGAGAAGCTTTAATCTTTGCGAAGCCAAAGTATCAGCCACGGGAGTTCGCCTTCGCGCGCGCGGAGCCGTCGAGATACCGCTCGTACCAAGTCTGAAAAACTAAAAGGGTCCACAGCGGTTCGCGGTGATCATTGGTTTTCGCAAACTGTTCGTCGATCAGCTTTTTGACAGACGGATAATGAAAGATGCCCTGTTTCCGAATCCTTTCCTCGCTCAAATAATCCAACATAAAATCCTTGAGCTCCGTCGTAAGCCATTTCGCGAGCGGGATGCCGAAGCCTCTTTTTTGCCGGTAGATAATATTGCGAGGCAGCATCCCCGCGGCGCTCCGTTTCAGCAAATATTTAGTCGTAAAGCCGTTGAGCTTATAGTTCATCGGCAAGCGGCAGACGAACTCGACAACATCTTTATCCAACAGCGGACACCTCACCTCCAAACCGTTGGCCATGCTGGCCCGGTCCACTGTTACTAGATTGTTGTCTTGAAGATAAAGCTTCATGGCGAGATAAAGGATTCGCTCCAGTTCTTTGGTCAACCCGCTTTCCCGGATGTAACGATCGACGTCCTCATAAGCATCGTGACCTGCCAGCTCGCGACGAATATCCGGAGTGAGAAGATCGTTCTTTTCGTTATTGCCAAAAGCTCCACGCCACAAGAAAAAGCGAGTTTCCGCAGAAGCTCCATCGCCTTTTAAGAATTGCTTGAGCTTGTAATCGGTGCTCAAGTAGCCATGAGAGACCGGCAGGTGAGATGAAATTGTCTTGATGCTCTGTTTGATGAAGCCAGGTAGAGCGCTGAAATAAGTCATGAGTTTGTGCGCTTGGAATGTTTGATAGCCGGCAAAAAGTTCATCGCCGCCATCGCCGCTCAACACAACCTTCATCCGTTCGGACGCAAAACGAGAGAGGAGAAACAGCGGAAGTATGGATGGATCCGCGAGCGGCTCGTCCAGGATTTGCGGCAATTCGGGCACGAGCCGCAACATCTCGTTAGCATCGAAGACCTTCAAATGATGCTTGATGCCAAGGCTCGCGGCGACTTGCTTCGAGTACGCGCTTTCATCGAAGCTCGGTTCGTCAAAGCCGACGGAAAAGCATTGTAGGTGATCTCTTGCTCTCGCGGCGAATGCCGCGACGATGCCGGAATCGAGCCCGCCGCTGACGAACAATCCCACCGGCACATCGGCAACCAGCCGCCGTCGCACGGCGCGCTCCAATAGCTCTCTAAGTTCTTCGGTGTAATCGGCCTCGGATCGGTTAGTAGCGGGATCGTCTTCTATGGGAATTTGCCAGTAAGGGAAGCAGTGGCTCTCGCCGTTTTCATGAAGCAGATAGTGGCCCGGCTCCAATTTCTTTATAGACCTAAAAATCGTATCGGGAGCGGGAACATACTCGTAGCTGAGGTACTTGCTGAGCGCTTTCAGGTCGAGATCATGACTTACTCCGGGGTGTTGCAGCAGGGCCTTGATCTCGGAGGCAAAAATAATTCCGCCGTCTGTTGCGCAGTAATGCAGCGGCTTCTTACCGACCCGATCCCGGGCGAGAAACAGCGATTTTTTTTTGCTATCCCAAATGGCGAAAGCAAACATGCCACTCAGCTTGTCTAAGCAGCGGGTCCCGCTTTCCTCGTATAGGTGCACCACCACTTCCGTGTCGGATCGCGACCGAAAGCGGTGTCCCTTATCTTCGAGTTCATTTCGGAGTTCTTGGTAATTGTAAATCTCACCATTGAGCGTAATCCATAGGGTCTCATCTTCGTTGGCCATGGGCTGTTTTCCGGCTTGGGAAAGATCGATGATGCTCAGCCGTTTGTGTCCAAGACCAGCGGATACCGCGCCGGTGTTCTGAATCATTTCACCTTCATCGTCAGGTCCGCGGTGGGCGAGCGCGCGACCCATGGCGCGGAGCATTTCGGGATTAATCTTGTCGTTCCGGCTGACGTATCCGTAAATGCCGCACATGTAGTTTAAGACTCTTTCAGTTGAGATTGATTATTAAGAAAGAAAAAATTCAAAGGAGCGTAGGAGCTAATCGCGCTTTAGTGCGCTCCCCTTCCAGTATCACTGCTCCAAAGTCTGTGACTAATCGGTGTTTTAAGCGCATTGATCGCATATTTTATCATCTGGCTGGTCCCTGCTCGCACTCAATTCGTTACTAGCAGCAGGTCATTATATTCGATGAGGGTTTGTGCGGGGCGTGCTACTTCTTGCTCCAGGCGCGCGAGGTTTTTCTGTTTGATAAAAACTAGCAGGCGTCCTTTAGGCGCTTTTGCCCACTCGGCGCTGAATTCCGCGAACGTCAAAAGGCTCTTATCGAAGCCTGGAGCATATCGCGCTCCTTGTTCCGCGAGATAGAAGCTGCCCATTATCGAGGTCTTTTCACCCGAATTTACGATCCAGATCGGGTGCTCGATTTTAAGATAGAAAGGCAGGGTCTCATACGAAGTGTCGTAAAGGACAATCTGCGCCTCCTTTTGATCGAGAAACGGGGAAGCTTTTGTCACGAGCTCTCGGGTGGAACGGTTAATCGAACCGGCTTCCAAAGAATAACCGGCAAAGTGCATGTACGCGATGAATCCGAGAACCAAAGATACATATGCTGTCTGTGCTTTCCAATGGAGTCGCCACAGTGATATGGCGAGACCAAGTAGAACGAAGCTGGTCAGCCAGCCAAAGCTGCGAACCCAGGGGGAAATCGCGGCTATCGCCTCGCGTGCCGGGTGTGGAAAGAATTGCGGCCACGATGCTCCGAAGTCCAGCAAAAGGACGATTAAAAACACCAACAGACATACGAGACCGAGCAGCCGGCTACGTTTTACCGGTGCCGTGTCAATTTCCCGGACGAGGGCGATTCCACTAAGCAACGCCAACGGAGGGAAAATCGGCAGTATGTAGTGCGGCAACTTCGCGCTGGAGAAAGAAAAAAAAGTGAAAGGGACAACTGTCCATAAAAATAGCCAGAGTATTTTTTCATCTTTGCGCTGACGCCAGGATTCTCTGATCGCTGCCGGAACGCATAAAGTCCACGGCAAAAAACCAATCGCAACGACTATGAAAAAGAAATACCATTTCTGGCCGCGCTTGAAATGCGGCGTCAGATAGCGAAGGAAGTTCTCTTCCCACAGAAAGTAGCGCCAGTAGCCTGGGTTGCGAATTCCGACTTCGTAGTACCAAGGGAGCACGATGAGCAAAAAAAAGACTACTCCGAGAGGCAGTGCGAGACGACGGAGGGCAGAAAACTGCCGAGTTACGATCAAATACGGGAACATCACCATGCTTGGTAACAGAAAGCCGATGGGGCCTTTGATCAAAGCGCCTGCGCCGAGCGCTGAGTACATTAAGAAAAGCAGCAGTTTGTTGAGCCGCGTATTGTCCTCGTGTAAGGCCCAGAAGAAACAGAATAGGGACAAGCTGGTGCAAAGTGTCAGGACCATATCGAAGATAACGAGACGGGCAAAAAGATAAAATTCCAGGCACGTGACGAGAATAAGAGAGCTCCAAAGAGCCTCCCATAATCCGAAAAAGCGCCGGCCAAATAGGAAGACCAAAAGAACGCAAGCTGCCGCGGCGAGCGCTGAAGGTAATCGAGCGGCCCATTCCGAAACGCCGAACATTTTGTAAGACGCGGCGACAAGCCAGTAGTAAGCGATCGGCTTATCCAAAACGACGGTGAAGTTCTGATGCGGTGTGACCCAATCGTTGAGTAGTAAAATTTCTCTGGCCTTCTCGGCATTGCGCCCTTCGTCCGGCTCAAAGAGCGCTGACGCGCCCAAGTGACCAAAAAGCACGACTCCGCAAAGGAGCAGGAGGGCGCCAAAGAGAACCCGGTCACGAAGGCCGTAACGCGCAACCGTTTCTCCAGCATCGGCGCGCTTATCGATCGTTTCATTCATGGAAAGCGAAGAGGTGATTGACGCTCCCTTGCGCGGCCGGGGAGCCTTCAAATGTGGTTCGGGGCGCATTGAAATTTTCGCCCCGCCGGAACGTAGCGACTTCTCGCCGGCTTCCAGCACTTCGAGAACGCGCAAGGAGAAGGCGCCATCTGACACAGGGAGGTGACCCTGTCGGATGCTAGCCAGAAAATCGTCTACAGCAAGCGCCAACGGCTCTTCAGCGGTTAAGCCTGATAGCGTGTGTTCAGCGATCATCTTCGAAGGAATAGTCGTCGGTGGGTACTGCAAATCGACTTCGTTCGAGTGTTCCCCAACGACGTAGTCATACAAGGTCACCGCGCGCTTTTCGAATTTTCCCTCATAGACCAGCATTCTTTTGCTGCCGATCGCAGTGAGCCTCGCAGTGTTCTCGGGGAAAAGCCAGTTGTGATAAACGAACGCCGACGCGCCATCGGACATCTCGAGAACTGCCATATTGAGATCTTCTAAATTCGATTGCAGGTAACGATACCCGTGTAGAGCGATGCTCCGCGGCGCGCTTTCCAAAAGGTACAGCAGAATAGACACATCGTGCGGCGCAGAATTCCACCATACATTGGAATCGCGCTTGATCCGGCCCAAATTAAGACGCTGTGAATAAATATGATGAACCTTCCAAGCTCGCCATCCGTGACCAGGTTGCGAATTTTGCGGATCGCAGGGTCGTAAAGGAAAGTGTGATCGACAAACAGAGCCGTTCCCCTTGATTGGCTCAGGCCGACGAGCTTCCGTCCTTCCTTCACGCGGAGCGCCAGCGGCTTTTCGATCCATATATGTTTGCCCGCTTCGATAGCTTTGCGCGCCAACGAAAAATGCGTCGCCAGCGGCGTCGCCAGGATGACAGCCGCGATGTCAGGGTCAGAGAGAATATCGTCGAAGGAGGTCGTCGTAGGAATATCAGGGTAGGTCTGGTTGATCTCGGCGCGATGGGCCGGATGGATATCGCAGACGGCTTTCACCAAGCTTTCAGCGCTTTGAACAAACTTCGGCAACAACTTTTTTCCCCAGTAGCCGGCGCCGACGAGCGCGACGGAAACTTTGGTCTGCATGACTTCACCTGTATTCTTTGATGCGGAATTCAGGATCCGTTTGTGCCCTGATAAACCGGTCAAGATTCCAAACATTCGAAAACGCGATCAGCGCCAACAAAAGCGCGGCTGCGCCGAGACCCCACCGGCCAGTAATCGCTAGCAGCACGGCGACCGCCAGAGAAAACCATTTCAGCAAATGGAAACGCCCGATCCAAGGCGCCGGCCCGCGCACGGCGAAGGGCAGCGCGGCAAGATCTCTGAGGACAAAAAAAACTCGATTGAGTCCGTAGTGGGACTTTCCCGAAATCCGCGGCCGGTCGACGACTTCGACTTCCGTAAATTCGTCGTTCCGGACACCCAACGCGGCGGGAGAGAAACGATTCATGAAGCCCTCGGGCACGAATTTATTTTCCAGCACCTCTCGCCGATAGGCTTTGAGACCGCAGCCGCAATCGTGGACCGCCACTCCGCTGACGATGCGAATCAGAGCGTTGGCCACCCGCGAAGGCAGCAGTCGGTTCCAAAGCTTTTCGACGCGTTGTCGCCGGCGGCCCGAGACGACGCGATATCCTTTTGCCAGCTGTTCGAGGAGCGCTGGTATGTAAGCGGGATCGTTTTGATAATCGCCGTCGATGGTCATGAGCATTTTGCCCCGAGCTTTTGAAACTCCCGCCAGCAATGCCCAATTCTCGCCTACGTTGGTTTCCAGGTCGACAAAATGAAAATGAGGATCGCGGCAGTGGATTTCTTTCATCCGGGCCAGGCTGTGGTCGTCACTCATATCGTTGACGAAGATAATCTCGTACGGACGATCCAGCTTCGCCATGACTCTGCTGATATCCTGATAGAGCGGAAAAGCATTTTCTTCTTCGTTATGCATTGGCGCAATGACCGAGATCTCGATACAAGACACGGTTTTTATCAATCGCGCGCGGAAAAATAATCTCTCACGGTGTCGATGACATACTCGACCTCGTCGTCGGTCAGCTCGGCAAACATGGGCAGGGCGATGTTTTGACTCGCGTACCGTTCCGATTCCGGCAGTGAATATGGCGGCAGGCCGCGCGCTATCCACGCCTCATGTTTATGAAGAGGCAAAGGATAATAGAGCCCCGTGCCGACTCCTCTTGCCGCGAGGAATTGCCTGAGTCGATCACGGTGGGGGGTTTCTATGACGTATTGATGATAGACACTTTGCCGGTCGGCAAAAGCCGGCGGGGTTTTCACGGGCAGGTTGCAAAATTGATTTGTATACGTCGCGGCGATTTCGCGCCGTCGCGCGTTGTCCTGATCCAGGGTTGGGAGTTTCACTCGCAGGACGGACGCCTGCAGTTCGTCCAAGCGGCTGTTCCAGCCATAGATTTTATGGTTATATTTCCCCGACTGTCCGTGCACGCGCAGCAATCGAACGGTTTCCGCTAAGCCGTCGTCGTCGGTGAGCACAACACCGCCGTCCCCGTAGCAAGCGAGGTTTTTAACCGGTCCCAAGCTCATCGGAGTAATGGTTCCGAGACCGGCGGCCCGTTTACCACGATAGGTTGCTCCCTGGGCCTGGGATGAATCTTCCACGACGGCAATCCTATGCTCCCGAGCGATGTCGCGGATCGAATCCATATCGCAAGGCAGACCCAGCAGATGCACCGCGATGACGGCTTTTGTCTTGGAAGTTATCGCGGCTTGCAGGCTCGTCAGGTCAGGCCCGTAATCGTCCCGATGCTTGTCCACTAAAACCGGCGCCGCGCCGACGTAGAGAATCGGTTCAATCACCGGCGCGGGAGCATGAGCCGGCAGGATCATTTCATCACCTGGTCCGATCCCTAGCGCGCGCAGCGATAGAAAAATGGCGTCTGTGCCCGAGGCGACGCCGATGGCATGCCGAACATCGCAGTAGCGCGCAAACTCGTTCTCGAAGGACGCTAGATTTGTGCCGTTCAGCAAGTGCATGGAGTCGAAAGTATCGTTCCAGCACTGGCGCAACTCCGCTTCTATAGAACGATACTTTCTCGTTAAATCGAGCAGCGGGACAGTCTTTTGCGGGGACCGTTGAGGTGTTTTATTGACAACTTTGTTAGGAATTTTTTTGTGCGGATTATTCAAAGCATCTGTGTGCTTGCTTTTCAACGATAGAGACGAATTAGGCGCCATGCGAATCTCCATTTGAACTCTGCCGTTCGAAAATTCATCAGTTGGGACGGGTGCTGCCGCGGCAATTGCGTCCGACAATGTGGCGAGCCAGGAAAGCAGGGATCAAATCAGAGGAGAAAGGAACAATTCATCTTAAAAGGCTTACGATCTTCTTTAAGGATCGTTGGCGCTTTGTCGATGCCTTGACCGACGTTCACTTCGGCGGGATTGAGACGGAAAAGACCTGGAACGATGGCGACGTCAAATAGTTTGTAGCCGTCCCCATCATCGTCGTAATTCTGGTTAGCCAAGGCAACGACCGACGGCGCGTTACAGCCGTCCAATTCATCGTTCCCGGCTGACCCAACTGCGATCAGCCCCAACCACACGGTGACAATGGATAATGCGACGGCCCGGAAGAACATAAGACTAT
>DASYUV010000156.1:0-8991 GCA_036000865.1 Binatia bacterium
CTATCTGATCATGCTGACCGCGTTTCTCGGTCAGGCAATTCTTTTGGAAGCCTCGCTTTCCTTCCTCGGTCTCGGCGTAACGGAACCGCAAGCAGCCTGGGGTCTTATGCTGCGCGGCGCCGCCGTCGAGTTCGCCGAACGCGCGCCGTGGATGGCGATCTACCCCGGGCTCGCCATCAGTCTTTCGGTGTTCGCCTTCAATCTTTTCGGCGATTCGTTGCGCGACGCCCTCGATCCAAAACTGCGACTGCCGTAGTTCGATGGGTTCTTAACTTACACGTTCTATCCGTGTTCCACCACCGCTTCTTGACTATGTAAAATCTTTACAATTGTTCTTAGGCCTTCAGAGTTGAGTGATTGGCTCTCGTGATTTTTAAGCCGCCATACACGAAGCAGGGTTAAAAAATCTTGCGCATTCTTGGACAGAGGTTTCTCTTTGTGCCACAGGATATAAGTCTTTGCGGTAAGACAAATGCCCTTGATCTTTAAAATCCCAAACTCATTTCTGCTGATCTGATCCTGAACGGCGTCATGGACTAAAACACCCACGCCCGTGCCGTTCCTCACGGCGGTTTTGACGGCGTCGGGCGAGCCACAGCCGAAGGCAATATTCGGCTTGAAACCGCTATTGCGCATTTTTTTAACAGGAGTGCGGTCCGGCTACCGCCCTCTTTTGCGCTCCGGATCACTAGCGGCATCTTTGCTAATTCCCGCAGACTTATGACTTTCATCTTCGCCAGCCGGTGATTCGCCGGAACGAGCGCGCAAAGTACAGCGCTTCGAAATGGTTCCATGTGAAGTGCAGGAAAGCGTTTGGGATTGGTGGCGATGCCAAGATTTAGATCGCCTTTCAGCAAAAGGTTCTCAATCTCGCGGCTTGTCTCCGTGTAGAGCCTCAAGTTGGCGGCCGGATGAGTCTCCTTAAATCGAGCCATTAAGAGCGGCATTAGCGAAGTAGACATTCCATGGCTGGCCCCGAGCCTGAGAAACTCTTCCGGCTGTTTGGAGCCGGTCGGTACGTATCTCGTCTTCAACGCGACGAACCGTGCCAAGAGCGCTTCCGCTTCGGGCAGAAACGCTGATCCAACCTCCGTGAGATCGATACCACGCCGCGTACGTTTGATCAGGTCGTAGCCCAAAGTCTTCTGCAGCCGTTTCAGGTCATGGGATACGGACGATGGCGTCACATAGAGTTCGCGCGCCGCGCGGATAATGCTCAAGAGTTTTGCAACGCAGACAAAAACCTCCAGTCGACGCAGCGGTCATCGCGGTGCTCCTTTCTGAAGGGTAAATAAAGTATGGTTCGGTGCGATCGGAGCAGCAAAAGCAGTACCAGACGAATGTTAAGATTGCATTGCTCAGGATCGCGGGATTATGAAGAGCAAAAACCGCAAACAGATTTAGTCCGCGACGTGCAACCAACAGTATTCGCACGCGGATCCAGATGAGGAAGTTCTAACACACCCCGTTACCTAATTCGGTTATCCAACGAAGTTAATCGTGACGAGACCGTCGGTTTACCTCCTGATAAAACATAGAAATCGGGCCACCGGTCTATCTGTTAAATAAATCGCTTCATTGAGGCCAAACGCGCATGCCGCTGGCGATTCGGACGCGGGCCGGAGAGTCAAGCGCGGTAACACCGCTCGTTTTCGGCCCACAAAAGTCGGTCACATTTACCGCCCCGGACTTCCATTCATATCTTCGCAAGTCCTCTGAAATGACAGGCGAAATGCAAGATATGACAAAATTGTCACGTAATGACATGACAAAAAATTCAGTAGACAGCGGCACAAAGCAGGCGTAAAACCCTCGCCCAATATGAATCAGCAATTTTCTCGGAGAGTTTTTCTTTTTCAGTTCGGCAAAAGAAGTTTTTCTGTGGCGGCCTTCATTGGAAGAAGCTCATCACACAATAGCGCAACAAACGTGGCTTCGAGGATGGGAATAGGCATCTAGAGGGTAGCCAAAATGGCGAACCAGATAATTTCTGAGAGAGAGAGAAACCTAGTATGAATTTATATCGCCGCCTTTTCATAGCAATCTTGGCGTTTGTCGGCTTATCGAGCTCTGAATCCCTGGCGCAGATCACGTTGGTCAAAACCATCACGCCCAATTCCAATAAGACGACCGGCACAAGCATAGCGCTCACGATTCCGGCTGGCGGCATCGCCGCCGGGAACAGCATCATCCTTTCATTCGCCATGGATCCCGCCACGGGTACTGTTTCATGCACAGACACTGCTTCTAACAGCTACGCTAACGACGGCGACGTGGTTAACGGATCAGGGACTTCCGGAGTGCGCACGGTGATCCTTTCCTCTCATAATGTTACGGCGCTGGCGAGCGGCAATACGATTACCTGCACGCACCCGAGCGTTGCCGCTCGCGCGCTCGGCGCGAGCGAATTTTCCGGTCTATTCGCTTCCGGCGCCAAAGACCAAGCGACCAGCGCCGTTGGCCAAAGCACCACGCCCTCTTCAGGTGATGCGGGCACCACGACCCAAGCTATAGAGTTACTCATCGGCGCGATCGGCGTCGAAGGTCCTAGCGGCGACACATTTACCCCCGGCGCGAGTTACACGACGATAGGCCGCGGTGGGACCACCGGCGGCAATGCGGCGACCAACATCACGATCAACCCGGAATACCGCATTGTTACCGCGACCGGTGCCTACGCGGCCACTGGTACCTTGGGTACTTCGCGCAAGTGGGACGCGGGAATCGTCACGTACAAGGCCAAGCCTCCTCCTGCAATTGGCACCCTCACACCCCCATCAGGTCCGATCGCGACACCGATAACGATTAGTGGCTCAAATTTTGGTGCTACCCAAGGCACCAGTACTGTTAGATTTAACGGCGTCGCAGCTACCCCAACGAGTTGGAGTGCGAACTCAATCACGGTCCCGGTTCCGGTGACCGCCTCTACAGGACCTGTCGTGGTCACGGTAGGAGGAGTTCCCAGTAACGGCGTCACTTTTACCGTGACCTACTCACCTCGGGTAAACGCGGGCGGTTCGAGCTACACCGACGGAAGTGGAAACTATTGGGCCGCCGACCGGGCTTACGGCTCTGGTCCTTGGGGCTACGTCGGGGGATCAACCGCCAGCACCGGCGACCCCATTGCCAATACGACCGATGACGTTCTCTTTCAGGATGTGCGCGACGGCACGATCAGCTACAAATTTGACGTGCCAAATGGGCTCTACGATATCACGCTTCACTTCTCCGAAATCTTCTGGTCCGGTCCAAACCAACGCGTATTCAACGTCCTGATCGAGGGCGTACCGGTTCTAACCAACTACGACATTTTTGCCGAGGTCGGCCACGATGTCGCCACCACGAAAACATTTTACGGAATAAACATTCAGGACGGCCAGCTCAATATTGATTTCGTTACCATTGTCGATAACGCTAACGTTTCCGCCATCCATATAGCCCCCGCGCGCCCGACCAAACTAGCCATAACATCGGTAAACTCTGGAAACACTCCTACCGCTGGCGTCGGGTTCCCGGTAGTAGTTCAAGCACAAAATCCCAACGGTGTTCCGATTAATGTCAGTACCGCGACAAATGTAAGCCTGAGCAAGAAGAGCGGGATCGGCACTCTTGGCGACACGACCAGCGGAACTATGTCCGCCGGGACGAGTCAGCTCACTATTAACGGTGTTACTTATTCAAAGAACGATTTAGGCGTGGTGCTGACGGCCAGTGCTACCACTGGTGAAGCTCTAACGGCGGGAGATAGTGCGCCTTTCAACGTGGTCGCAGGCAGTCCCACCAAGCTTGCTTTCATATTCCAGCCCGCCAACTCCACGACCAGCGGAGCGATTAAAGGTCCGCCGAGCGTTGCGGTCCAAGATAGTGTCGGCAACACCGTTCCTTCGTCAAGCGCAGCCATTACCGTCGCCATCGCTACCAACCCCGGTGGCGGAACTCTCAGTGGGACAGCCGTAAAGAACGCCTCTGGTGGACCGGCAGCGAAGTGGGAAAGGCTGTTCAGCAAAAACTGCCCATTGACTATCTCGACACGGAAGATTGGAAGGAAGGCGGCAGCTCCAGCGCGGCCGGCGGTACTCTGGGCATTACTAATCGCGCGCCGCACCCCAACGCGGCGAAACTGTTCGTCAACTGGTTTCTCTCGCGCGAAGGCCAGACTGCGCTGCAAAAATACGGCCGTCCCGACGCGCACAACTCCCGACGCATTGATATTCCCAAAGACGATGTCGATGCCTACAATCGTTTGGATGAAGGGAAAAAATACTTCGATCTCGCCAAGCCCGAATACCAGGACCTGACGCCGATCTTTAAACTCGTGAAAGAAGTGCTGCCGCAAAAGTGAAGTTCATTGGTTTCCAGTCGTTCCAAAAGTTCCAATGGTTCCAAACGTATTGAACGGCTTGAACCCAATTCGTCGTCGTTTACCCTCGGCCTACACAGTCCCGTCGTTTTTCCTCTGATCATGAATAATCCGGGTTAGCGTATTTTTCCAGCCAGAGCTTCGTCGATAATTTTTACCGCCGGCTTCACGTCGATGAATTCGGGGCCATCGACAAAAAAGTATTTTCTGTCCGGTAGACGGCGTTGCGCGGCGGGAATTTTGTCCTTGGGTATGTCGGTCCGAAGCGAATCGCGATCTCCATGACTATCCTGATAAACGATTTGGCCCCGGCGCGACAGAAACCAGTTGATGAATACCTTGGCCGCGTTAGGGTGGGGTGCCTTATTGACCAAGGTGATCGCGCTCGCGCTTCCTCGAAGGCGCGGCATCTCCTTCAAATCGTTGTGGTTGATGTAATCGACGGGAAGCCCCTGCGCTTTGGCGTGAGATGCAAAGCCGTCCCGACAAAACACGCAGAGAGTCACTTTGCCAGCGCCCACCCAATTGATAGCCTGCTGATGCTCGCGGCTCAGCACGGCGTGCATTTCACCGAAGAGCCGCCGAATGAACTCTGGGCCCAACTCTGGATGGTAATAGAGAAAACGCAGTTCGCTCGCGCCAAAACCCGGATCGCGCGCATCGAGGCTGACAATTTTCCCTTTCCACTTTGGCTGAAAGAGGTCCCAATAGGACTTGAACTCGGCGGGCTTGGCAAGCTGGGTATTGTAAGTGATGGTGAATCCTGAGACGCTTCCTTCATTGATAAAAATGTATTTGCGCTCGGGCTCAATATAGAAGTGTTTCCTTTCCCACCACAGGGAAGTATCCACGACCTCCGGCAGCACCAGAATCGAAGCCAGTGGATCAAAAAGATCATTCTTATAAAAGCTGTATAGGGAAGTGGGGCCTCCTAGATAGGTGTCCGCGAGATATTTACCCGCGCGTCGCTCGGCAAAAAGACGAGGCGAAATCCGATTGCTACTGCCGTGTGTGACAGTGGCTTTGATTTCGGGATAATCCTTCTGAAACTCAGCGAATATCTGCGGATGATATGGCCCGAGCGCGGCATAGATGGAGATCTGTCCTTCCTGCTTGGCGGCTTGGAGCGTTTTCTCCCAGTCCAATTGCCAGGAGGGTTTTTCGGCCGCGACGATCGCCGGCGTCCGAACAAAAAAGCAATGGATAAACAGCGCGGCAAAGAGTAGCAACGTCGTTCGCTTCATTGAACCTCCCCAAGATTATCTTGCGGTACAAACGAAGATGTAATGCGGTCATGGTCTAACACGCCATGCGGCTGTGCTATGAAAGTTGTTTTATAAGATTCGCTACCCAACCTGTCAATCGACCGCGGCGAGCAGGTCATTGACAGTCATCTTGGCAAAGCGCTATGCAGAGCGAGATAAAACATGCGGAGGTGATCGATCATGAAGCGGGCGGCTCGAAGCGATAGCGTAGCGCTCCTCGACCGCGACATGGCGGGGAAAAATCTCTCCGGCTATTGGCGTCTCGGCATGGAAGGGTTGCCGCCGCAGCCGATGACTGCCGTCGAACCTTGCCTGTGGAAATGGGCCGATGTGCACGAGAGTCTGGTGCGCGCAGGTGAAGTGATCAGTCTGGAAGACAGCGAGCGGCGCGTGGTGCGTTTGGTCAACCCGGGCCTCAACCAGCAGCGCGCCTTTGCCACGCACACGATCCAAATTTCCTTCCAATACGTCAAGCCCGGCGAGAACGCGCGCGCGCACCGCCATACACCGGCGGCGCTGCGCTTCGTCGTTCAGGGCAACGGCGCTTACACGACGGTCAATGGCCAGCAGTGCGTCATGGAGCCCGGCGATCTGATTCTCACGCCCAAGCTCACCTGGCACGATCACTCCAACGATTCGAATGAACCGATGCTGTGGCTAGACGGTTTGGATTTTCCGCTCGTCACGGCGCTGCACCAGGTCATGCAGGAGCGCTATTCGGAGCGCCGCCAGCCGATCGAGAAAAGCAGCGAAGAGGTGATGGATCTACTTGGTGCGTCCAAACGTCACGGCGTTCCGCTTGCCGATTTCTTCCATTACAAATGGCGCGACACCCAGAAGACACTGCGTGCGCTGGCACGCTCGCCGGCGGCGCGAGATCGCTTCGACGGCTACCTGCTGGAGTATCGCAATCCGCTTACCGACGGGCCAACGATGACGACGATCCAGTGCGCGCTTCAGCTTTTGCCTCCCGGCGATGAAACCGAGACCCATCGGCACACGAGCACGGTTATTTATCACGTATTTCGCGGCAAAGGCGCGACTCAGATCGGCGAGCGCCGCTTCGAGTGGGAACAAGGCGACTCGTTCGTCGTGCCGCTCTGGTATAACCACCGGCACTTAAATCGCTCGTCATCGGAAGAGGCAATTCTTTTTTCCATGAGCGACGCGCCGGTGCTCAAAGCACTGGATCTTTTTCGCGAGGAGTCCTAACCTAATCTAACAGGTTGCTGAAAAAAGGTTCGGAATGCTTCGAGCGCCTCATGCTTCGACAAGCTCAGCAGAACGGAAATTGTCCAATGATTTCATTCCATCCTCCGTTCGTCCTGAGCACCGTCGAAGGACTCCGACGGAGTTTTTCAGCCTGCTAAGCAATAAAGGAGTGTCTATGCTCCGCGTGATGCGCGCACTCGTTCGAACTGTTGCGACGTTATTCTGTCTGCAGGCCGCGATATCGCTGTTGTGGACTCAAGCGGCAATGGCGTTGGAAGAGGTCATCGTTTCCTACGCGGGTCCGACCGTTACCTTCCTGCCGGCGGAAGTGGCGCGGCAGCGGGGTTTTCTACGCGAGCAGAACCTCGATGTCAAACTGCTTCTCACAAGGTCGGAGGTCGATCGCGCCGCGTTGGTAAGCGGCAGCGTTGACTATACGCTCCGAGCCGGCTCGTCGTTCGTCTCCGCCGCTCGGGGCTTGCCCGTGCGGATCGTCTTTCTGGGTACGATGAAACCATTCTGGGGCTTGGTGGTGCGCCCTGAAACTAAGTCTGTAAGCGAGCTGAAAGGAAAATCGATGGGCGTGCCCGGATTGCTTGGCTCGCAGCATGTTTCGGCAAAATTCATCTTGAAACATTACGGCCTGGATCCTGACAAAGACGTGGTCTATCGCGTCGTCGAGACGGGAACGCGCATCGCCGCAATGCTGTCGGGCTCCATTGACAGCTCGATGATGGACTACGGCGAAGCGTTTAGAGCCAAGAAGGCCGGCCTTAAGTTGCTAGTCAACGCCGCCGATCTACACAGTCTGTTGGCGGGCGGTCTCGCCGCCAATCTCAAGAAACTAAAGGAACAGCCCGATCAAGTGCGACGAATGCTGAAGGCGATGTCGCAGGCATTGAAATACATGCAAGAGAACCCTGAAGGCACGCAACAGGTGATGATGAGTTGGCTTAAGCTCGATCGTGAGATGGCGGCTGATATTTATCAGATGGCGAAAGACAATTACACGAAGAACGGCATGGTGGAGGAGGCGACTCTGAATTCACTGGTGACAGCCATGTTGGCCGAGGCCGGTATCAAGAACGTCAATGTGTCTCAGCTGGTGGATTTCTCTCTGCTGCAACAAGTGCTCAAGTAAGTAAGAAGTGATTTAACCACAGAGAGCCTAGCGCGGCGTAGCCGCAACCAAAGGAGAACAATCCTTCACCACGAAGCGCGCGAAGGTCACGAAGGTATTCGTAGGGTGCGCTCCGCGCACCGGTCAGTTCGTAGCCCGGATGTAGCGCAGCGGAATCCGGGGTCTTTCGGTTAGAAAAATTTGCGCAAGCTGCGCAAACGTTCAACGATAGTAGTACACGCAAAGGGCACAAAGCAGGAAGAGTCAGAATCAGAAATTGGCCGCAAAGGCATGTCCTGAGCCCTTCGGCTACGCTCAGGATAAACTCCGTCGAAGGAACGCAAAGTACGGAGAAAAGACGTAGGGGCGACCGGCTGGTCGCCCTTTAATTGGAAAACGTCGCACAGATAGTAATGCAAAGTTCTAAGCCGAAAAATACCCGCCGGCTAGGCCACCTCTGGACTTTTTTATTGCCGGTTTATTTCCTCGCTGCCGCGGCTCTCGATCCCGGCGAAGTCACCAACGCAGAATATCTCAAATTTATTCTCGCCACTCGTCATTCGCCGCCCGAGCATTGGGGGCACGGCCGCTATTCCGCAGGCAAAGAGAACGATCCCGTCGTAATGGTGAACTTCCATGAAGCTGCATCGTACTGCCGCTGGATAGGGAAGCGCTTGCCGACAGTCGACGAGTGGAAGTCGACCTGCGAAGGAGGGAAGCTCAAAAAGCGCGGCGACATTTGGGAATGGACTTCAACCGACGTCGATATGGGCGGCCAAACCTACAAAGCCCTCTGCGGCCCCGGCAATTCCTGCGACTGCTCCCATCGCTATCTTCCGGAGTGGAAAAACGAAGTGAAGGGATTTCGTTGTGTTCAGGATTCGACGCCGGTGACTCGGTTGCCGGGGTTGTTGCAGGGAGAAGTGTTTTTGTAGGTAACCGTTTCGGCTGACCGGCGCGCCATGCGTGAAACCTGGTCGAGTCGAATGCCGCGAGTCAGGAAAAAATTAGTATTGTGTCCCTGGAATTCTGCT
>DASYUV010000157.1:0-8086 GCA_036000865.1 Binatia bacterium
ATTGATTACCATGGTCTGAAAAATATTGAGCGGGCTCGGCACGTCGTCTTTGGCGACGCCGTGGGGTTTCAGAGCCTTGGCGAGATTTTCCCAGCAGCCATGTTTCGGCGCCGCGCCGCGCTTTCGCCCGAGCCGTTTCCACACGCCGCCGTAAATTTCAAAAATCCGCTCACCCCATTTTCTATAGAAGGACGTGCTGCACATGCCTTTCTCCATATCATGGGTGCCTCTGTAGGTGTCTTTGACGATGGTCTGCATGACGTTGTTGTATTTCGAAATGAGCACGTCGCCGGTGGTCACGTAAATTTTTCCCTGGTTCACCTTTGTGCGCGCCTGATCAAAGCGCTCTTTGACGTTATGTAGATTGAACACCACGTAATCCGCCGTCGACTCGCCGATTACTCGAATGACCTGGTCTTTTTTGACTACGAAAGTTTTGCCCGTATTGCTCTTGATGATCGATTCGCTGATGATCTTCACCGTTCCTCCAGAATGAATGCGTAATTGTGGCTGGTAAATTTAGCCGATGAATCCGCGAAACATCAAGATCGTCAGCAAGGAATTTATCTGCCGGCCTTGGCGCGGAACGCGACCCAATTACCAACGAAACAGATTAACCACTCCAAGGCTGATCCAAGGCACGTAGGTCACCAGCAGGGTGACGAGCGCGAGCACGACCGTAAAGGGCCATCCTTGTTTGAAGACGTCCCAGAACGAGACGCGCGCAATCGCAGCGGTGGTGAACAAGACCGTCGCCACCGGTGGAGTTTGCTGTCCCACGCCAAGATTGATCGTCACGATGATGCCAAAATGAATCGGGTCTACGCCGATCTGCCGGATCAGCGGCATCACGATCGGAACGATCAGGATGATGGCGGCGGCCGAATGGAGAAACATCCCAGCGACAAGAAAAAAGAGATTGAGAAATAGGAGAATCAGATACTTGTTTGAAGTCGTTTCCAAGATCATGCGCGCGAATTTTTGTGGGATCTGTTCGCTGGTAAGGTACCAGCCAAGGACTGCCGAAGAAGCGACGATGAGCATGACGACTGAGGTTTGAGATACCGAGTCGCGCAGGATGCGCTGAAGCTGGCGAACGGGCAGCTCACGATAAATGAACACGCCGATCAGCAGGGCGGCCAGCACCGCGAGGGCGGCAACTTCCGTCGCCGTGGCAATCCCAAGAAAGATCCCGCCCCAAATCACGATCGGAATCATCAATGCCCAAAAGGCGTGCATCGTCGATCGGCCAACCCCGCGCAGAGAGAATCCTTGCTCCACAGGTAGATTGTACTTGCGCGCGTAGTAGTAGCAGAGCGCCATCATGGCACCGCAGGCGATAAAGCCAGGGAGAAATCCGGCAAAGAATAGCTTGGCCACCGACACCTCGGCCATCCAAGCATAAATGATCATCGGGATCGAAGGCGGAATCAAAATCGCCGCCGAGGCCGCGTTGGAGACGATGGCCGCGCTCAATGTTCTCGAATAGCCGCGCTTCTCCATCGCCGGAATGACCACGTTGCCGATGGCGGCGGCATCGGCGACCGATGAACCGGAGATCTCGCTCTGAATCATCGTCGCCACCACCGTGACCATCGCCAGTCCGCCGCGAACGAACCCCACCAGGCTGTTGGCCATATTAACCAGGCGGAGGGAAATTCCTGAAGTATCCATCAAACCGCCCGCCAGGATGAAAAGCGGAATCGCCAGCAGAGGAAAACTGGAGGCGCCGGAAAAAAGGTTCAGCGGAACGACGCTGAGGGACGCTGTCCCCTTAAAGAACAGGAAAATAATCGCGGCGATGGAAAGGCCAAAGCCTATCGGTACGTTGATGAGCGTGAGGAGAATCACTACTGCGAGGATGAGCCACTCCATGCCACACCGCCTTCCTTCTCATTTTCATTCCCCGTCGCGAGGCGAACGAACCGCATCAGGCTAATCACGAGCATCAGGCCCCCCGTGATCGGCAAGACGCTATAGATCCAGCGCATCTTCACCCAAACTAATGAGACGGTGGTTTCATCGCCCATTTTTTGCATTAACAACCAGCCATGGTAGAAGAGCACCGCTTGGAACCCGAGGACGCAGGATTCGGCAATCAACTCGACGATTCTTCTCGTGCTCGGCATGAGCCGGTCGACGACAACTTCGAAGCCGATGTGACGGCGCCGGTAGCTGGCGACAACCGCGCCGTAGAAGGTCAGCCACACGAGCACAAAAGACGCGAACTCGTCGTACCACGAAAGCGACGCGTTCAGGACATAGCGGAAGAAGACGCCGAGGCTGACGAGCAGAACCATAAGCACGAGGAGAAGCGTCGCCCAGACCTCAACTAAATCGACGAGTCGGCGAAAAATTTTATTCACGGTGGAAATGCAAAAGGGCTAACTGAGTTGATGCTGAGGATGACCAAGCCTTTCGGACATCGTCAATTGAACTTCTTCAGTAACACTGGTTAGGACTGGGCGATGAGATAAAATTTTCAGTCTCCGGCACTCAGCCGTGGCGCTCACCGCAGCGACTGAATCAGTTTGACCAAATCCGACGCACCCGAGACCTCTTTGCCGAACTCTTCATAGATGGCCCCGGATGCCTTAATGAAGGAATCCTTATCGACCTCGTTAGCTTTCATCGGCGGCGCGAGTTTGCCCATGAGTTCCTTGTCCAGCCGTTCACCCTCCGAACGCGCAAAGTCTCCCATCTCCCAAGCGATCCGGGAGAGCGTGGCTTGGGTATCCTTTGGAATTTTGTTCCACACCTCTTCGCTGACCACCAGGTACGCGGGCGTGTAGACATGGCCACTCAGCGAGAGAAATTTCTGCACTTCGTGAAACTTTGCAGACCGGATCTGCGGAAAGGGATTTTCCTGGCCATCCATCACGGCCGATTGAAGAGCCGAGTAGACTTCGGCGAGCGGCATCGGCGACGGGTTGGCGCCGTAAGTCTTAAACATTTTGACCCGCCATACCCCGCCCGGCACGCGCAGCTTGATGCCTTTTAGATCGTCGGGCTTGGCGATCGGCCGGACATTGTTGGTGATATGACGAAACCCGTTCTCCCAAACTCCGAGGACTCTCAGTCCTTTCGCCGGCAGCCCGTCGAAAAGCTGCTTCTGGACCTCTTTGTTCTCGGCCACCTTCTTCATATGAGCGCGACTGACAATGATGTAGGGCATCTCGAAAACGCCGTACTTTTGTTCCACCGTGCTCATTACGGTGGACGGCATGAACATCTCGGGCGCGCCAACTTTAATGCCCCGGCTCATCTGTTCGTCGCTGCCGAGCTGGCTCGAGTGAAAGACCTTGACCTCCACCTTGCCTTGCAAGCTTGTGTTCACCCGCTTGGCGTACTCATCAGCGGTAATGGCGAAGAGTGATCCCGGAAAGCCCACGTGCCCGAGCCGGATCGAGATCGGCTGTTGCGCTTGGAGCGGCGCCTGCCAGAGCGTTAGGCTTAATGAGACGATTCCAATTAGAACACCGATTTTTCGCTTCATGGGTTACTCCTCTCCTGACTATTTTAAATTGCAAGCACGCTTCATGATGCGCTCTGCTCGGGTAATGTTAAATACGCCGCAGCTGCAGAAACGCGCCATATAGCGCGCCGCCTCCTCGGGAGTCCGGCGGTTTTCTCTTACCCACTCCAACATTTTCTTCGCGAAATTGGCCGAAACCATACCGTGACCGCACATGGTGGAAAGTTCCAAGGTCGTCGCCTCCGGGAGTTTATCCACCCGCCCGCTAAATCCGATAGAGTACTCGACGCTGTGCCGGGCGATGCCGGCGTCGCCACAGCAACGCTTTGCCTCGTCGATAGGTGCGCTGATGTTTATAGAGATGCCTAGTTGAGCGGCTTTAAGGTCCTCGACAAATTTTTCCATGGCCTCATAGTTATCGAAGACCGCAGCGACCGTGGTGTGCCCGTCGATCTCAGCGATGACCTGCTCAGGATCGGCACGGTGATCTCGGCGCCAATGGGCCAATGGGTTTAAGTCTTGGCGCGCCCGGATGCTGCCGCCCTTGGTGGCGTCGCCGATGTTGACCGGCTGATGCTTGAGCGCCAGGCGCAGAAAGGCCCGGTACTTCTCAACGAGGTTATCGTCGTTGATTCCCTTGGTCGCCATCGCGAAGACAATGTAGTCGTCACGGATCGGTTCTGGATGCGGTGGCGCAGCAGAAGCGTAGTGTTCGCTGTAGCGGTGCAGAGTGTTGGTCATCTACTTCCTAACTTCCGCATTTTGTGAATTTTGAACCACGGTGGCATGTCCAAGACCTAGATTGGTCTTTCCTCGATAGGCTGGATATCCCTCCTGCTCCAGAATCTTGCCGAGCAAATCATTTCCCGCCGAATCGCAGCGGGCGGAGACACCGACGCTGATCACCGTATCGACCTCGCGGGCAAGATCTCTGATGCATTGGAGCACCGCGGGTACCCGCTCTGTAGGTGCTTTGATCTCAACGATGGCCGAAAGAATCTTCTCGTTGAGAATGTCTTCTCGGATCAGTCCGCGAGAACGATCGGTCATCAGAGAAGCGACCGGATTATTCTCTTCAAACTCAACTCCGAGTTGGGCCAGAGCGGTGGTGATGCGCTGGATGTCCCGGAAACGAGCTCCGACCCCGGGACGGCCGAATTCGACGACGAATCCCGCCTCGCCTTGTTCCACGCGGTGAGTCACGTCATTGGTTTTTACCTCTGCGGTGCCGCGGCCGTGGATGCCCGTGGACTCGTGCGGCACCTGCGGATCGGAAAAAGCACGGCGGACGATTCTCGGCCAGGCGAGTTCTTGCGGAATGATCGCATCGGTGGGGCAGATATCCGGCTCGGGATCGAACCTGAAACGGAAGAGCTTAGCGACCCGCCGGACGGCGCGGACCATGCGTGGATTCAGATGCTCCTTGGACATGCCGCGATAACAAGTGAAACATTCGACGCACTCGTCGGCATTGATGGTGGCTCGTCCGATGGCTGGCTCGATGGAGATCGCTCCCACGGGGCAAATCGGCACGCAGTTGCCACACGCCACACATTTGTCAGGATCGATTTTCATTTTCCAGCTTAACGGTCGAAGGCAGTTTCCAGCAAATAATTTTCCGCTGCAGCGGGGCCGGCGCCTACAGGAACGTTAACGCCAAAACTTTGGAGCGCCATCTCGACACCGGCGAGCGCGCCGAGAAGCTCGATCTCATTCAGGCTTCCCAGGTGGCCGATGCGAAAAATTTTCCCCCTCACCTTACCCAGACCAATGCCCAGCGAAATATTGAGGCTTTTGTGCGCATGGGCCACAAACGCATCGGAATCGAATCCGTCAGGCATGCAGACGGCGGTGAGTGTGTTCGAATATTCATCAGGACTCAGGGCGAGGAGCTTTAAACCCATCGCCTGCACCGCGCTCCGGCAGCTTTGTGCGAGTCGGGCATGGCGGCGAAAGACGTTGGGCAGGCCCTCTTCACTTAGGATTGCGAGACTTTCCTTGAGGCCGAAGAAGTGCACCGTCGCCGGAGTGGACGGAAACTCACCGAGACAATTGCGCTCTAAGATCGGCGTCCAGTCCCAAAACGAACGCGGGCAGCGCGCCGATCTGCTCGCGGCCAGGGCGCGCTCGCCAATGGCGAGGATCGCCAGACCCGGCGGCAACATCAGCCCCTTCTGTGCTCCGGCGAGGGCGACATCCACTTGCCAATCGTCGAAGCGAAAATCGATGGAGCCCACCGAGCTGACCGAGTCCACCAAGAAAAGTGCGGGGTGACGAGCGTAGTCCAGCGCCTGACGAATCGCGGCAATATCGCTGGTCACACCTGTCGAGGTCTCATTGTGGACGACCAGCACGGCTTTGATGTCGTGTTGTGTATCCTTCTGGAGTCGCTCTGCTACTTGCGCGGCGGAGACACCGGCGCCGTACGGAACCTCTAACACCTCTACTTGAACGCCGAAGAATTCGGCGGTTCGGCAGAAAAGCGCGCTGAAATGACCGTTGACGCAGCCCAACACCCGGTCACCGGGTGATAACGCGTTGACAATACAGGCCTCCCATGCCGCGGTGCCTGAGCCGGGAAATATGGCTATGCGTCCATCGGAGGTTTGGAAGATGGTCTTTAAGCCGTCGAGCACTTCCTTCAATAGTGCGGCAAACTCCGGTCCTCGATGATCGATCAGGGGCTGCGACATGGCCCGAACGATTCTTTCAGGGACCAAGGTCGGGCCGGGGATTTGAAGAAACGGGCGGCCGGAAGTTCTTCTTATTTTACTTTGTGAACCCATTGGCGCTTCTCGCTCGTTTCCTGGGGGCGTTTCAGCTTCGTGCCCTACACTTCACCCATTCATTCCCGAAAACAGGTGGGTCAGCGTAACTTTGATCCATCGGCCAAGTCAAGCAGTAGCAATGTTTTGATCGACCAAAAGTCGTACCTCGGTTGACAGCACGCTATGCTCATGGATAAATACCGCTGCTAGTGAGAAATGAATTCCATGTCGGATCAGGCCGCTCTGAAATCAGCCCAAAACCAAACCGACTGCGTCATTAGAGTTGATAACGTTTCCAAAGTTTTTCAGACCCCAAGTCAAGCAAACTTGAGCGCCCTTGAAAAGATCGCCCTGGACGTCCGCAGCGGCGAGTTTGTGACCGTGGTCGGCCCCAGCGGGTGCGGTAAATCGACGCTGCTCAAGCTTATCGCCGGCTTTTCACCGTCGTCAGTGGGGCGGATACTTTTTCAGGGCGAGGAGGTGCGCGGGCTCAATACCAAAGTCGGTTATGTGCCCCAGGAAAGTAAGCTCTTTCCCTGGCTCACCGTGGAAGAAAACGTCGGCTTCGGACTTGATCCGAAACGCTATTCGCGACCCGACCGGGAACGGCAAGTAAGCCAATTTATCAGCCTCGCGGGTCTGGCCGGATTTGAAAAATATTACCCGGCGCAGTTATCCGGCGGCATGAGCAAGCGGGCTTCCATCGTCCGCGCTCTCGCTTACGAACCGCCGGTCATCCTCATGGACGAGCCTTTCGGCCCCCTGGACGCGCAGACCCGCATGGTGTTGCAGGATGAGCTCTTGAAAATCTGGGAACAGAAGCGCCAGACCATTGTTTTTGTCACTCATGATTTGGTCGAAGCGGTGGCGCTGGCCGACCGCGTGGTGGTCATGACCCATCGTCCCGGCAAGATCAAAGACATAATTCCAGTTCCAATGAGCCGGCCTCGGAACATTTTTGAGATTCACCGCCAAGAGGGATTTGACGAAGCCTATAGTCGCTTGTGGAACATCTTTCGCCACGAGCTAAACATCAGCGCCCATCACTAACCCGATGTCCGAAGAAGTACGCCAAGAGCCGCCCCGCGTAGCGCCTGCCGCAGTCACAGCGACGGCGCCCGGAGCCGCTGCTCGATCCATGGGCGCCATGGGCGTCACGCTGGTTCGCTTCGCCATCGTCATCGGTTTTTTTGCGCTCTGGGAAATCGCTTCGGGACGCTGGATCGAGCCTTTTCTGATCAGCAGTCCGAGCCGAATTTTCACCTCCTTGATCAGCGGCTTTCGCGAAGGTGATCTTTTCCAACATAGCTGGGTTACCCTCATCGAGATCGCCATCGGGTTTCCCATCGGCGCGATTGCCGGCATCGGCCTTGGCTATGCTTTCGGGCGCAGTCGCGTGCTCGCCGAGATTTTCGAGCCGATTATCATCGCGCTCAACGGCATTCCGCGCACTGCGCTGGCGCCGCTTTTCATCGTCTGGTTGGGCATCGGCCTGTGGTCCAAAGTCGGCGTAGTTTTCTTGCTGACCTTCTTTCTTAATTTCTTCAACACCTACACGGGTATGCGACAGATGGATCAGGAGTACGTCGATCTGGCGAGCCTGATGGGCGTGAAGGGCTGGAAGCTGACTTTCAAAGTGATCTTCCCGGCAATCTCGCCCTATGTTTTCACTGGCATCCGCACCAGCATCCCCTTCGCGGTGATCGGCGCCATCGTCGGCGAATTCGTTGCCGCCACCGAAGGGGTCGGCTTTTTTATCCGCATGTCGGCAGGTATCTTTAGAACGGCCGACGTCTTTGTCGGTATCATCGTTCTGATGATCATGGTGATCATCATGGATAAA
>DASYUV010000158.1:0-5840 GCA_036000865.1 Binatia bacterium
TTTGATGATCAGGCGGGCTCACGATGCTGATCCGCTCTCGAGTGTGATCAACGTCAACATTTCGCAGCTGTATCAATTTCAAAACAACCCTAATGCGAGCATTGAAAACATACTCAAGGTGATTGAGTTGGATCCGAACTATTCTGATGCCTACAGTATTTTGGGGCTATCGTATCTAAAACAAGGACGCTACCCTCAAGCCATCGAAAATATGGAAAAGGCGGTCGAACTGAGTAACCGAGCTAGTTTTACTCTTGTGAATTTGGGTTATGGATACGCCGTTACTGGAAAACGAAAGGAAGCGTTCGCCATTGCTAAAGAGTTGGAAGAAAAGTACGCAAGAAAGGAATCAAATGGACGATACATCGCCGGCGTGTACGCTGGTTTGGGCGAAAAAGACAAGGCCTTTGAATGGTTGGATAAGGACTTTCAGACCAAAGCCGATCTGACATGGATCAGTTGGGAAATTCCTTATGAAACCCTCCGCGACGACCCGCGCTTTAAGGAACTGCTGAAACGGCTGAATTTGCCGGAATGAACAATGCGAGCCCTCCTTAACAGTCGGGCTACTGCACAGAGCCTTCACCCGAAGGTGAGCTCTCGAGAACCGCGAGTGGATGCTGATATATGTGAAGATCGATCAACTATGGATCCTTTGCGTCCGGATCCGCGCTTCAAAGAGTTGTTGCGCCGCATGCGCTTTCCGGCCGAATAGATCAGTGCCAGGCACGGCCTTTGAGGTTATCAGTCGCAGACTTAAACGGATGAAAGCAGATCAGAAAAGCGGCTTACCTGGTACTTCCCGGTAGATCAGCCGTCAAACGCTGCCACCGCAAAAAGACGTACTTACCTCGGCGCAGTAAGAGATGATATCCGCGGGCGCACACTTTGGCCGCTACGAAATCCGCTCCAAGATCGGCGAAGGCGGAATGGGTGAGGTGTATCGTGCGTTCGACCCAAAACTTAATCGTAACGTAGCAATCAAAGTTTTGCCGGCCGCTTTCTCAGCTGATCGCAGTCGTCTGTCACGTTTCGAGCAGGAAGCTCAGGCGATCGGTGCGCTGAATCACCCGAACATTCTTGCCGTGTATGATGTGGGAGCTCATGACAACTCCCCGTACGTGGTTTCTGAATTGTTGCAGGGACAGTCGCTAAGGGAGCGTTTGGCAAATGGTCCAATACCGCAAAGGCAGGCCACCGATTTTGCGTTGCAAATAGCACGTGGACTCATGGCGGCTCATGAGCACGGAATAGTCCATCGCGATCTGAAACCCGACAACATCTTTATTACGCACGACGATTGCGTCAAGATTCTTGACTTCGGACTCGCGAAACTCATCGATCGATTTGTCGATGGAGTTGGACAGTCGGACGTCCCCACGCGCAGAGTGATGACTGAGTCAGGTGTCGTCATGGGAACCGTTGGGTACATGTCACCTGAGCAGGTCCGAGGGCGAACGCTCGACCATCGCTCGGATATTTTTGCTTTCGGCGCTGTACTTTACGAGATGCTTTGTGGTCAGCGAGCTTTCCAACGCGAGTCGGATGTCGAAACATTGAATGCGATCTTGAAAGAAGAGCCCGCTGAATTATCCGAGGCGAACAGTCTTGTCTCGCAGCCCATCGATCGGATCGTCCGTCACTGTCTGGAGAAAAATCCAAGTCGACGTTTCCAGTCGGCCGGCGATATTGCGTTTGCCCTCGAGAACATTTCGACCACGTCTGTAGGGGCTACACCGTCAAAGATTCAGCCGAGTCCAAGACTCAGGCGTGGGTTGCATTGGTTGATATTGGGTGCTTTCCTAGTGGCATTGGCGGGAGGGTTCGTGGGCTGGTTATTGCACCGCGCGCCGCAGTCCGTAGCGACCCCACTCACACGCTTTGCCCTGATTCTTCCGGCCTCTACGCCACTGGCGACAAGCCAACGATCTGCCGTGGCTTTCTCACCCGACGGCACCCGACTGGTTTATGTCGCCGGCCCTGGCGGCAGTACACAACTTTACCTACGTCAGATCGATCAATTTGAGTCCACGCCGATCCCCGGTAGCGAGGGCGGGAGCGGCCCATTCTTTTCACCCGACGGACAGTGGCTGGGATTCTTTGCCAACAACAGACTAAAGAAGGTATCTCTCAAAGGCGGTGCGCCTCTGATCCTTTGCAATGCCTCACCCGTAACTCGCGGCGCGAGCTGGGGACCTGATGACACGATTCTTTTCATTGGGGCGCATAGTGAAGGCATTTCTCGGATCTCGGCCTCCGGTGGCAAGCCCCAGGTAGTGACCACGCCTAATGCCCAGCAGGGCGAGGTGGGCCATTATTGGCCCGAGATTCTACCTGGCGGCAAACAGGTACTATTCACCATCGCGACTGCGGAAAATTTCGATGAAGCGTACATCGTGGTGCAATCGCTGGAAACGGGCGCGCGGCAGACTCTGGTCAGAGGAGGGAGCTATGCCCATTATGTGCCTACGGGTCATTTGGTCTATATCCGAGCAGGATCGATGATGGCGGTGACGTTTGATCTAAGCCAGCTGAAGGTGACGGGCACGCCGGTTCCCGTGATCGACCGAGTATTGGTTGCCCCAGAGAGCGGAGCCGGGCACTTTAGTTTTTCTAACAGTGGATCATTGGTTTACGCAAGCGGAGATGCAGCGGTGACTGGACGGAGCTTGCTCTGGGTAGACCGCCGAGGAGCAACGCGACCGCTCAGCGATATACAGCGCCAGTTTCATAATCCGAGCCTATCGCCTGAGGGCCACCGGCTCGCCGTCATGATCTACGGAATCAGTCAGGACGTTTGGATATATGAATTCTCGCGTGGCACGTTGACACGTTTGACATTTGATGGGAGCGAGGACTGGGGACCAATCTGGACGCCCGATGGTAAGCGCGTCGCTTTCACCTCCGTCAAACCCGGAGATTTTCCGAATGTCTTCTGGAAACCGGCGGATGGTACTGGCACTGAAGAACAACTCACAACCGGGAAGAATCCTAAATTCACCGGCTCGTGGTCGCACGATAGCAAAACGCTTGCCTTTTCGGCGTTTGGGTTAGAGGGGGATTCGTCTACTGGAACTGACATCTGGATACTCTCACTTGAAGGCGACCATCAGCCTCGCCCGTTTCTCCGCAAAACATTCACCGAATATGGGCCGGAGTTTTCACCGGATGGACATTGGCTGGCTTATGTTTCCAACGAGTCAGGACGCAACGAGGTTTACGTGCAACCATTCCCCGGCCCAGGTGCCAAGCGCCAGATTTCAACCGAAGGTGGCACCAGCCCTGTGTGGGCGCGCAATGGTCGAGAACTGTTTTATCGCCACGACGATAAGATGATGGCTGTCGTCATTTCATTGCAGCCGGAGTTCACGGCTGGGGCACCGCGTTTGTTGTTTGCGGGCAAGTACGAAGAGCCTGGACTGCCAGATGAACCGCGTAATTATGATGTGACTCCCGACGGCCAGCGGTTCGTCATGATTAAAATGAGCGAACCGTCAGCGCCATCGCAATTGAATATCGTGGTGGGGTGGTTCGCCGAACTAGAAAGCAGGGTTCCAGTAACGCAGCAATGAGAGACGTCGAGGTGAGATCGTGGAGCGTACAGTTACACTTTTGTTATTACTCGCTCTACATGTGAGGATCCGTTGCGTGGGGACGCGCGCTTTCATGAAGTGCTGAAGAAAGCGAGTTTTCCTGAATAGAGTACCCGGAGTTGATTTCAACCATCAGCGATGGCCTCACGGAACTACCGGCAAAGGCGTTGTTCATGGTGCAGTCTGTGGCCCAAATTTGACTGGCAAGAAAGCAAGCTAATAAGGCAGTTAGACTTCAGGCCACGCAGCAGGCTCATGCCTCTGCCGGAGTGAATTGAACCAAGGAGAAAACTATGAGGATGAACTCTGCATGGCTATCTGCGGCCTGCGTCGTGGTCGTTGTCATCATTGGCGGCGCACATGCCCAGCAGAAGCCTTGTGTGACAGCTTCGAAGTTTGGGCCAGATGATCAGATCGGCAACGTTAATTATGTGACTCCGGCAAAAACGCTTGCGGCTTCAAAGCTGGTAACTCGCGGCAAGGCCTATCGACTCGGGATCGAGACAAACAAGGACACGCCTGCGTACGGCACGCGCACCTTTGGTATCACTGTGCTGCAACCTGGTCAGGCTGGAGGCGCCACCATTGGTCCCAACAAAGTTTCCTATAACGACGACATCATTAACGGCTGGGTGGGCATCGGGTCACAACTCGATGGATTCGGTCACCTCGGCATCGACAATCTCTATTTCAATTGCAACAAAGCTGCCGACTTCGCCATGCCCGACGGCCTCAAAAAACTCGGTATTGAAAATGTGCCGGCGGTCGCAACGCGTGGGGTGCTTCTGGACATGGCAGGTTACTTCGGTACCGACATTGTGAAAGAGGGAACGGCCTTCAACCGCGCGGAAATAGAAGGAGCGATGAAGCGGCAGGGAATCACCTCAATCGAGAAAGGTGACGTCGTGCTCTTCTACACAGGCTGGCAAAAGCTTTTGGGGAAAGACAACAAGCGTTTCATCTCGGTCAACCCGGGGCTCGGCCGTGAGGGAGCAAGATATCTTGCCTCGCTCGAAGTGGCGATGATTGGCGCCGACACGTCGAACTTTGAGGTGATCCCATTCGAAAAGGACGCCGGCGTCTATGAGGTCCACCAGATCCTTCTGCCGCTCAACGGCATTCACATACTTGAAAATATTAATACTGAAGAGATGGTAAAAGATCAGGCTTGGGAATTCTTGTTTACGCTTGGTCCAGCTCGTATTACTGGCGGCGTACAGGCAATTATCAACCCAATCGCGATCAGATAGCCTGGACAGATGAAAAGACGATCATCCACAGATTACGCGGCCCACAGTTTCCTTGCTCGTGTCTACACCTGGAACGGAAACCATGCTGCCGCCGTAGAGGAACAAGCCAAAGCGCGGGAGCTTGACGGGAAACGCGACGACGCACGACTGTTACGCGAAAGCTTTGCCTCGGGAGGTTGGGAGGCCTTCCTCCGTGAATCTGCCCGGCAGGGCGGAGGTTTTGCCTCGGTCGTAGCGTTGCGCACGGCCAGTGCAGCTGATAAAGAAGCGGCGATTAAGAGAGTGTCC
The DNA here is from genome assembly GCA_036000865.1 of Binatia bacterium. GTDB lineage: Bacteria > Desulfobacterota > Binatia > UBA9968 > UBA9968 > DP-20. The sequence continues at coordinate 5,132 of DASYUV010000158.1, forward strand.
GAAAATGCTGAACGCGGTGGTTTCTGGCTTTTCCTTATCAAAACCGATCCACTCTATGATCCACTGCGCGGCGATCCGCGATTTCAGGAACTGCTGAAGAAATTCAATCCGCCGAAGTGAGAAGATTGAGCCGTTGACACATTGATTCAATCGAAGGAAGGAAATACGACGATGCGCGTTCTTTCCGTCTTGATGATCTCAGCTCTGCTGGCTCCATCAATGAGCGCCGCTGAGCCAACATATCTTTACAAGACTAAGCTGGTTCAAGCAGCGCCGGGAAAGCTACTGGAAGTGATCGATTTGCTGAAGGCGTCGCAGGCTGGGTACAAAAATGCGGGCGATGAGCAGCCGATGTTGATGCGTCACAGTCAGGGCGATCATTGGGATCTCCTGATTTTGATTCCCATGAAGAGTTATGCCGATTACTACAGTGCCGAGCGGATAGCAAAGAGAATGCAGATCTTCAGGGACACTCAGGCAAGGCTGGACGAGCTCATCACCTGGCAAGAGGACGTTTTCGTTTATGGACCACCGTTGGCGGACCTGCGCAAAGCGTGGGACTCGTCCACTTTCTTTCATGTTGAGATGTTTGACTCGCTGGCCGGCAAGGAATCTGACTTGTTCAAGGAACGCGAGATGGAGAATGCCTATCTGAAGGCGCTCAAACGCCCGGAGAATTTCATCTTTGTCCGCGAACAGGGCGCCGCCT